>NZ_BFBX01000011.1:196525-196952 GCF_003851045.1 Paenibacillus sp. 598K
CCGAGGATTTGCGGCGCCGCGACTTTACGATCAACGCATTGGCGATGCGCGCCGATGGCTCGCTGGTCGATCCGTTCGGCGGTCAAGCGGATCTGGCCCGTCGGGTCGTCCGCTGCGTCGGCCATCCGGATGCCAGACTGCGGGAGGATGCGCTGCGGATGCTTCGCGGCATCCGCTTCGCAGCCCGGCTCGGCGCCGAGATCGAAGCGCAGACCTGGCAGGCGATGCTTCGTCACCGGGAGCTGTTGCGGCATATCGCGATGGAGCGCGTCGGCGTCGAGCTAGACAAGATGATCGGCGGACCGCATCCGGCAGCGGCGATCCGGCTCCTGGCGGCTAGCGGGCTGCTCGTCTGGGCCAAGGAGCCGCTAGCGATCGCGGACAAGCTGTCTGACGGAGACGTCTCATCGCTACATACGATCGAGGC
>NZ_BFBX01000011.1:197157-239661 GCF_003851045.1 Paenibacillus sp. 598K
GCGGGCGACGGCAGCGTCCGGCTCCGAAGGAGAGGCGATAAAGGAGGCATGGATACGGGCGATCATCGACATCGGCCGTCCAGCTGCCGCGCTATGGCTGGATATGTTGGAGGCGGGACTGTTGCCCGACGTTGACCGATTGCCAGCCCCGGTGCAGCTGAGACAGTGGCTGAACGAGCTGTATCCGGCGACGCTGAAGGAGCTGGCGCTCGGCGGCGGAGAGGTGCAGCAGCTGCTGGAGCGCCGGCCGGGACCTTGGATGAAGCCGCTGCTGCAGCGGCTGCTCTTCGCAGCGGCACTCGGCCGCGTACAGAATACGAAGGAAGCGCTCGCGGCCTATGTCTTATCCTGCGAGGCGGAGGAGCTATCATGAGCGAGAAACTGTTGCAACTGCTCGGCGAACAAAACGGTGCGTACGTGTCGGGCGAGGCGATCAGCCGCGAGCTCGCAGTGAGCCGTACGGCCGTCTGGAAGCAGATCAAAAAGCTGGAAGCTAAAGGCTATGTGTTCGAGGCTTCGACCAAGCTTGGCTACCGTCTGTTGTCGGCGCCGGACCCGCTGACCGCTCAGACGCTGCAGGAGCGGCTCGCTGGCGGGCGCTACGGCGCGCCGCTGCACTGGTACGAATCGCTTGATTCGACGCAAAATCGGGCCCGCGAGCTGGCGGAGGCAGGCGCGCCGGACGGCACGCTCGTGCTCGCCGATCAGCAGGTGCAAGGCCGCGGCAGGCTTGGCCGCAGCTTCATCTCGCCGCCCGGCAAGGGCGTCTGGATGAGCCTGGTGCTGCGTCCGGCGATCCCGCTCCCGTTCACCCCGCAGCTGACGCTGCTAACGGCGGTCGCGCTCTGTCGGTCGCTCCGGCAGACGACAGCGCTCGAGATCGGCATCAAGTGGCCCAACGACATCCTGTTGGAAGGACGCAAGCTGAGCGGCATCCTGCTGGAATCGGCAGCCGAGGATGACCGGCTGCGCTATGTCGTCGCCGGGATCGGCATCAATGTCAATCTCGAAGCGGCCGACTTCCCCGAGGAAGTGCGGGAGCGGGCATGGTCGCTGCGGCTGGCGAGCGGGCGCGCTTGGGAGCGGGTCGAGGTGATCCGCAGTTTCCTGGCGGAGCTGGAGTCGCTGATGGGCATCTACGAGGCTCAGGGCTTCGAGCCGATCCGCCTGCTGTGGGAAGCGCTCAGCGTCTCCCTGGACAAGCCGGCGGTGCTGCTGACGCCTCAGGGCGAGCGGAGGGGCACGCCGATCGGCCTCAATGCCCAAGGCGCGTTGTTGCTGCGGGACGAGGATGGCGCGGTCGAGCCTGTCTACTCGGCGGAGATGGCTTGATCGAAGACGCGGGGCGTCCGTTCATAGACGGACGCCTTTTTGTTGTGCTATACTACAGATACATGCAACAGGTGTTCGGGACGGCATCCGTAGATCGGAGTTGTACCCGGCGGGAACTGTCGCATGGCTAGCGATGTATTCACGCACTCTGCTCTGAGCCGTAGGGACCGAGACAGAAGGAAGCAAGTGGAGAATGTTCCTTTTTGGTTTGGGGACCTTTTTAGTCGCGGCTAAAAGGTTTTTTTGTTGTGCGCATCCTGACCGAGGAGGTTAACTGCAATGAAGACTCCACTCACCGTAACGAAAATGAAGCAAATGAAACGTCAAGGCCAGCCCATCTCGTTCATTACTGCCTATGACTATCCGTCCGCCCGACTGGCGGAGGAAGCCGGGATCGATGCGATATTGGTCGGCGACTCGCTGGGCAATGTCGTGTTAGGTTATGATACGACGATCCCCGTCACGATCGACGATATGGTCTATCATACGCGCGCGGTGGCGCGCGGAGCGACACAGACCTTCATCCTGGCGGATATGCCATTCATGTCCTACCATACCGGCATGGAGACGACGCTGCGCAACGCGGCGCGGCTCATGCAGGAGGGACTTGCCCACGCCGTCAAGCTGGAGGGCGGCGAGGAGATCGCCGACGAGGTGCGCGCATGCGTGCGCGGCGGCATCCCTGTCGTCGGGCATCTCGGCCTGACCCCGCAATCGGTGCATCAGCTTGGCGGCTACCGGGTCCAGGGCAAGCAGGAGGCCGACGCCAAGCGTCTCCTGTCAGATGCCCGGGCGCTGGAGCAGGCGGGGGCGAGCGCGATCGTCCTGGAGATGGTCGTCGCCTCTGTCGCCGCCGAGATCACGGCAGCGGTGTCGATCCCGACGATCGGCATCGGCGCAGGTCAGGACTGCGATGGACAGGTGCTGGTCTATCACGATATATTGCAATATGACGCGGCCTACAAGAAGAAAAAATTCGTCCGCACGTATGCCGACATCGGCACGACGATTCGCGAAGCGATCGGCGCTTATGCCTCCGATGTAAGAGAAGGTCGATTCCCGACCGAGGAGCACAGCTTTACAAGCGAGGCCGCAGCGCCTGCTGCCGTCTATGGCAGTGGGAAGGAGCAGGAGCCGTCATGATCCTCTGTACGACAATCGACGAGCTGAGAGCCTATATCCGAGCCTATCGGACGGAGCATCCCGACGCTCTCGTGGGGCTGGTGCCGACGATGGGTTATCTGCACGAAGGGCATGCCAGTCTGATCCGCCGTTCCGCCGCCGAATGCGGGCTTACCGTCGTCAGTTTGTTCGTGAACCCGCTGCAATTTGGCCCCGGCGAGGACTTCGACCGCTATCCGCGCGATCCTGAGCGGGATGCGGCGCTCTCGGCGGCAGCCGGCGCGGACGTGCTGTTCATGCCATCGGTGGAGGAGATGTACCCGCGCGCAAGCGCTACGCGGGTCCTCGTCTCGGGTGTGACGGAGCGGCTGTGCGGCGCTTCTCGGCCCGGTCACTTCGACGGCGTCGGCACGGTGGTGAGCAAGCTGTTCCATATCGTACTGCCGGATCGCGCATACTTCGGGATGAAGGATGCGCAGCAAGTGGCGGTCATCGTGACGATGACCGAGGATCTGAACTTCCCGATCGAGATCGTGCCATGCGAGACGGTTCGGGAAGCCGATGGCCTGGCGATGAGCTCGCGCAACGTCTATCTGAGCGAGCAGGAGCGCCGCGAGGCGGTGGTGCTATCGCAGGCGCTCTCCAGAGCGGACGGGTGGCTGCGCGAAGGTCTGGACGCGTCGGAGACGACAGCGCGGGTCCGCGAGCATATCGGCAGCGCGCCGCTCGCCGACATCGACTACGTCGACGTGCTGCGATTCCCCGAGCTGACGGAGCCTGCGCCCGGCGAGCGGCTCGCTCCCGGCCAGCGCTGGATCGCGGCCGTCGCGGTCCGCTTCGGACGCACCCGACTGATCGACAACCGGATATTCTCAGGAGACGAGGTGGCTGCACATGTATAGAACGATGATGAAGTCCAAGCTTCACCGGGCAACCGTAACGGAAGCCAATCTGAACTACGTCGGCAGCATTACGATCGATGAAGATCTGATGGAGCTAAGCGATATCTGGGCCAACGAAAAGGTGCAGATCGTCAATAATCATAACGGCGCCCGCTTTGAGACGTATGTCATTCCGGGCCCGCGCGGCTCCGGTGTCATCTGTCTAAACGGCGCCGCCGCCAGACTTGTGCAGCCGGGCGACCAGGTCATCATCATCTCGTACGCGATGATGACCGACGCCGAGGCGCGCACGCACAAGCCCAAGGTCGTCTTGATGGATGAGGGCAACAAGCCGGCGGAGACGCTCAGCGAGGAGATTCACGCGACGATTGTTTGATACGGATACTGCGATTCGAGCCCAGAGGCCGTTATTCAGTGCCAACAGGATCGAAGGCAGTGGATCGTTGTCAGTCCTATGTAACGGCTGGCACAGAGAATGAAACGACCCGCCTTGACAAAGAATGAGGGTACGACCGCTTCGGGGCGGGCAAGCAATCATTCTGATCGTAAAGGCGGGAGCGGCACATGATTACGCATTTGTTTGCCACGATGCATGAGAAGCTGGACGACCTGATGAAGCGATGCCCGGAAGGGATCCTGTCCGAAGAGGACGAGGCCCAACTCGGGACGCTCATCGCGCTCAGCGACCAGGTCATGGATCACTGGGTGCATTTCGAGGAGAAGCTCAGCTTGTATCGCCAGCGCGCGGAAGCGACCGAGGTGGTAGAGGCGGCTGCGGACGACGGGCTTGAAGAGGACTCGGGCGACGGCCCGGGCTGGCTAAGTCGCGGTCAGGGCTACTTCAAGCTCCTCATGTTCCAGCAGGCGGCCGATGCGCTGGAGCGCGCGGTTGATACGATGCCGGAGTGCAATCTTTCGCGGATGTTCCTGGGGATGACCTACATGCATCTGCAACAATGGCTGGATGCCCAACGGTTGTTCCAGATGGTGTCCGCATTAACCGATCATCCCAAATGGAAGGCGCTCAGCCTTAATGCATTGGGCTGCATTCAGGCGGTCCGGATGAATTTGGACGAGGCCGAGGCTTATTTTACCCGAGCCTGCGAAGCCGATCCGACATTCACCGACCCGCTGAACAATTTGAACAGCTGCAGGAAAAGAGCAGGCCAATTGTCCTTGTACTTTGGAAGTGCGGAGCTCAGCTGTTTGTGAGAGGATCGAACCGGATGAATTTTGCCGTACTTGACTTTGAAACAACCGGTCATGGGACCGATGATCAGATCATCCAGGTGGGATTGGTGGTCTTGAACGAGGAACTGGAGCAGATCGACAGCTACAGTTCTTTCGTCAAGCCTACCATTCCCATTCCTGCGTTTATTACGTCCTTGACCGGCATCGATGACGAGCAGGTGGCGGCCGCTCCTGCGATCGAGGATGTGCTGCTGGAGATGATCCCCCGATTGGAGGATGCCGTGCTCGTGGCGCACAATGTCGGCTTCGACGCGGGCTTCCTGAACGAATGGCTCGAGCGCAGCGGCTATATGCCATTCGTCGGCAGACGGCTCGATACGATCCTCCTGCTGCGCATCCTCTACCCGTCGCTGACGACGTATCAGCTCGGCGCGGTCACCGAGCTGTTCGGCATCGCCCATGACCGTCAGCACCAGGCAGACAGCGACGCCCAAGCGACAGCCGACCTGTTCGCAGCCGCTGTGAGCAAGCTGCGGGAGTTGCCGCTCTTGACGCTGCAGCGGCTCTCGGCGCTGCTCGTCGATCATCAGGACCTCGCATGGCTGATTCATGACGCGCTGGAGCGCAAAGAGAGCGCAACGACGATTGACGAGGACGCCTTCTCCTACTTCCGCCAGTTCACGCTCAAGGTCGGGGACTGGACGGAGGAGGAGCCGCCACGATCGACGCTCGATCAGGCGGAGCTCACTGGGATGAATTTCGAAGACTATCTGTCTCAGGTGCAGGATACGTTTCGCTCCCGGGTGCCTGGCTACGAAGAGCGGGAGCCGCAAAACCAGATGTTCCGCGAGGTTTATGAATCATTCGCAGAGGGTCGGCATCTGCTGATCGAAGCCGGCACCGGCACGGGCAAGTCGCTGGGTTATCTTATACCTTCCTTGTTTTATGGTGTCCAGCAAGAGCAAAAGATAGTCGTCAGCACCCATACGATCAACTTGCAGGAGCAGCTTCGTGAGCGGGATATCCCGCTCTTGCAGGAGGCGCTGCCCTTCCCCTTCAAGGCAGCGGTGTTCAAGGGGCGAAGCAACTATCTCTGCCTGCGCAAGTTCGAAGGAAAAGTGAATGTCGCCGACTTCGTCAGTCTGATGGACGATGCGTTGACTGCCGCCCAGATGGTCGTCTGGCTCGGCGAGACCGACCGCGGCGATCAGGAAGAGCTGCATCTTGGCAACAAGGGCAGCGAATTTTGGGATACGGTGGCAAGCGACACGGACTCCTGTCTGAACCGGGCTTGTCCCTGGTTCAAGCGCTGTTACTATCACCGCGCCAAGCAGGAGGCCAACCTGGCCGACGTCGTCATTACCAATCACTCCATGTTGTTCACCGACATCCGGGCCGAGCACCGGCTGCTGCCGACTTACGACTATCTGATCGTCGACGAGGCGCATCATCTGGAGGAGGTCGCGGGCAAGCATCTCGGCTTGCAAGTGTCTTACTTCGGTCTGCATCATCCGATACAGCGCCTCTATAAGGACTCGCGCAACGGTCTGCTCCCGCAGCTGCGCGGCAAGCTGGAGTATGCGGGCGAAGAGCATAGCGAGGCGTGGCGGGAGACGGTGGACGAGATGATGCCAGCCTTCACCGACGTGCGAGAGGCGTGGGACCGGCTCGCCGAGCTGCTCTATGGCATCTCGGGCGGAGTCGCGGACAGCGCCGCTGCCGAGTCTGTCGCGGCCGTCACCCGACTGAGGCCGCAGCAGCCGCCGGAGAGCTGGCCGTCCGTACAGGAGGCTGAGGAGGTACTATACGGTCATCTCAACCGGGTAGCCAAAACGCTCGACAAGCTGCTCTCGGATATTAAGGATCGCAGCGACGATAGCGGCTTGCAGGCGCTTGTGACTGATATGAATGGCAATGTCAAGGATCTGGCTCGGGTGCGCGACGACCTGCGCCACTTTATGAAGCTGGAGCATCCGACCGAGGTATACTGGATCGAGTCGCATCCCAACTTCCGGGCCAAGTCAGTCCATCTGTATGCGGTGCCGGCCGATGTAAGCGCGCAGCTGCAGAGCTATTTTTTCGAGATGAAAAACAGCATCGTCCTGACCTCGGCTACGCTGTCGGTGCAAAAGTCGTTCCAGTATGCCTGCGAGCAGCTTGGTCTGACAGGGCTGGAGGAGCAGGGCCGGCTCAAGACGGTGCAGCTGCCCTCGCCGTTCAACTACCGCGAGCAAGCGCTCGTCTGCATCCCGCGCAACTTCCCTAGTGTCAAAGGGACGGTAGGCGACCCTGCCTTCATCGGCATGCTCGTGCAGTCGCTGGCCGATGCGGCTACGGAGACGAAGGGCCGGATGCTCGTGCTGTTCACCTCTTATCGGATGCTGAGGCAAGTGTACGAGCCGCTCAAGGAAGCGCTCGCCGCATCGGATATCCAGGTGCTCGGCCAGGGCATCGACAGCGGCAACCGGACGAAGCTGACCCGTCGCTTCCAGCAGCAGTCCGCATCCGTGCTGCTCGGGACGAGCAGCTTCTGGGAGGGCGTCGATCTGCCGGGCGAGGCGCTCATCTGTCTGGCGATCGTCAGGCTGCCGTTCCAGCCGCCGAACCATCCACTCGTCGAGGCCAAGTCGGAGCTCATCCAGCAGCAAAAGCAAAATCCGTTTATGAAGCTGTCGATCCCGCAAGCGGTCATTCGCTTCAAGCAAGGCTTCGGACGACTGGTGAGAAGCGCGCAGGATCGGGGCATCGTCCTCATCTACGATACGCGCGTCATCGAGACGTATTACGGCAAGCATTTCCTCTATTCGCTGCCGGGACCGAAGATCGAACATATGCATCTCGACCAGATCGTGCCGCGAATGCGGGAATGGCTGCAAGCCGATCAAAAGGAGGCGAAGGATGAAGCCCATCAAAATATCTGAAGCTGTCGTACGCAGACTGCCGATCTACCTTCAATATCTCAATGAGTTGTCCCGGCGGGAGGTACAGACGGTATCGTCGCAGGATCTCGGTCAGAAGCTGGATCTCAATCCGGCGCAGATCCGTAAGGATCTCGCCTACTTCGGCGAGTTTGGCCGTAAGGGCGTCGGTTATGATGTCGCCTATCTGATCGAGAAAATCCGGGGCATCTTGAAGCTGGATCAGACGCTGAATGTGGCGCTTGTCGGAGCCGGTAATCTCGGACATGCACTCTGCAACTACAATACGTATATAAAGGACAATATGCGGATCGTTGCTGTCTTCGACGCCCAGGAATCGAAGGTCGGCACCGCCATCAACAGCTTGCTCGTTCAGCCGATGCACGAGCTCGAGCAGACGGTGCGAGAGATGGACATCCGGATCGGCATCATCACCGTGCCGGCGATGGAGGCGCAAAATGTCGCGACCAAATTCACTGAGGCAGGCATCGAGGGCCTCCTTAACTTTGCCCCGGTCATCCTGAGGGTGCCGGAGCATGTGCGGATTCACCATGCGGATTTTACGACGGAGTTGCTCAGTCTGGCTTATTATTTGGACAATCGGGAAGAGGGGGATAAGGAAGATGAGTCAGCTTTGGATTGAAGGCGGACAGTTCATCACGATGGGCGGCGAGCAGCAGGTGTTCGAGGGCCATATGCTGATCGAGGACGATCGGATTGTCTATATCGGCGAGCAGCCGCCGCAGGAGGTCGCTGCCGACGCTGAGCGGGTCTCCGGCAAAGGGCTGGCATTCATGCCAGGCCTGATCAATACGCATGGTCATGCGCCGATGTCGCTGCTGCGCGGCTACTCGGACGACCAGGTGCTGCAGGTGTGGCTGGAGCAGAAGATGTGGCCGATGGAGGGCCGCTACCAGGCCGAGGATACGAAGGTCGGGGCGGAGCTGGCGCTGCTGGAGCTGCTCAAGAGCGGCACGACGGCCTTCGTCGATATGTACGACCGCATGGAGGTCGTCGCCGAGGCGGCCGACCGCGCAGGAATCCGGGCCTGGCTGGCGCGTGGCGTCATCGGTCTGTGCTCGGAGGAGGAGCAGCGGGAGAAGCTGGCGGAGGCGAAGCGGTTCGCCGAGCAATGGAACGGGCGAGGCAATGGCCGCATCCATACGCTGCTGTCGCCCCATGCGCCGTACACCTGCCCGCCAGCGTATATCGAGCAATTCGTACAGGCGGCTCACGATCTCGACCTGATGCTCCACACGCATATGTCCGAGACGGCTGCCGAGGTTGAGCAAAATGTCCGCGATTACGGCTGCCGGCCGCCAGAGCATCTCGACAAGCTCGGCTTCTTCTCCCGCCCGTCCTTCGTCGCGCACGCCGTCCATCTGACGGACGAGGAGATCGCCTTGCTCGCCGAGCGCGGCGTCGGCGTCTCGCACAATCCGGCCAGCAACCTGAAGCTGGCGAGCGGTGTCGCCCGGGTGCCGGAGCTGCTCGCTCGCGGCGTCAAGGTGTCACTCGGTACTGACAGCGCGGCCAGCAACAACAATCTCGATCTGTTCGACGAGATCCGTCTGGCAGCGCTCATCCATAAGGGCGTCTCCGGCGACCCGACGGCTGTACCTGCCTATCAGGCGCTGGAGCTGGCGACGCTGGGCGGATCCGCGACGCTTGGTCAGGCGACTGAGCTTGGCCGTTTACAGGTTGGCATGAAGGCCGACTTCATCGCGATTGACATCGATCAGCCGCATTTTTATCCGCGCACGAGCCTGATCTCCCATCTCGTCTACGCCGGCTCGGGCCGCGATGTCCGGCATGTATGGGTCGACGGCAAGCAGGTGGTCCGCGACGGCGCTTGTCTGCTGCTCGATGAGGAGCGTATCCTGGCGGAGGCGCAGCAGCGATTCGACGCGCTGCTGACGAGGTAGCAGATGCGACTCCGCAGCCGCAGACCCGGACTCATGACGCCGATGCGCTGGGTTGTCCTGGTCGCAACGCTGCTGCTGCTCGCCTTCCTGATCTTCAACCTGTGGTATCGGTCCATCCATGCGGAGGTGTGGGCCGAGGAGCGGGAGGCTGCGCAACGAGCGTCTGAGGCCGCACAATTGACGGAGATCGATCGGATCGACAAGCATGTCTGGAACACGACGACCTGGATCGTACAAGGCCGCGATACGGCTGAACAGCAGTTGATGGTGTGGCTGCACGATGACAAGGTCGAGATTATCGGTGCGGCAGACGGCATCTCTGAAGAGGAGCTGAAGCGGCAGCTTGCGGCAGACCATCCCGAGCAGCAGGTCGTCCGGATCATGCCGGGCCTGCTCAACGGCGTCAAGGCGTGGGAGGTCTATTATAGCGTTGAAGGCTCGCCGCGCCGCTTTTTTTACAGCTTCTATCGGTTTGACAACGGACAATTTATTACAACCTATAATTTGCCCAACCGGTTTGCCGAAGGCAGCATTTCCGATGAGGATAGTCTCCCCTGATTGCTGATGGCGCGCCCGGAATGGTACTATTTACAGCCTCTTTCGTCTAGCGGTGTATGCTATACTTTCGGTATAGATGTTAATCTATCACCTGAAGTAACTTACCCGACGAAGGAGGCTGTTCACTGATGAGACTGCGATGGTTCCCACTAGTATTGACAGCCGTGCTCGGCGCAGCCTTGCTGCTCGGCGGATGGTCTCTGTACAACAGCATGGCGGTGCAGCAGCCGCTCGCTAGCGTCCTCAAGGATGTGCCGGGTGTCCAGTCTGCTGAGCCGACTGTGGACCGGACCACCGTACAGATCCGACTGGAGCTGGAGAAGGGCGCGAACCTTAGAGAAGTGTATCAAGCGATACGGAGCAGCGGCTCCGACTATATAGGCGGGCGTGAGCTGCGGCTCGATCTCGTCCAGACGGATAATGAGCAGTTGGACGAGCTGTGGTCCAGCGTGCTGTTCGATGTCGCCCAGGCGATGGAGACGCGGCACTATGCCGGCATCCCGGCCGCGCTGGAGCAGCTGACGGAGAGCCATCCCGGACTGACAGCAGTGACTGAGATGGACGACAGCAATGTATACATTACGTTGGAGAATGAAACGGCGGCCAAGTACGTCATCCTGCCTCGCATCCCGGCGCAGCTGGGGGTGTGGAGCCATGCTTAAGCACTGGAAGGAGTTGCTAATCGGCGGCGGCATCGCGCTGCTCGGCTTCCTCGCCTACATCGGCTACAATGTGATGCCCGTCCTGATCGTCATCGCGATCGGCTCGCTGCTGCTGTTCGCGGTCAAGAGTCGGGGTCATCTGGCAACGGCCGGCGGCGATCGTCATGGTCAAGGAAGAGTGGCGCAGCAGCTGAGCTTCGACGAGATCGGCGGACAGGAGCGGGCCAAGTCGGAGCTGATCGAGGCGCTGGACTTTATCGTCAAGCCCGAGGAGATCGCACGTTTCGGCATCCGGCCGCTTAAGGGCATCCTGCTTACTGGGCCGCCGGGCACGGGTAAGACGCTGCTGGCCAAGGCAGCTGCGCGTTATACCGACTCGATCTACGTTGCCGCCTCGGGCAGCGAGTTCGTCGAGATGTATGTCGGCGTCGGCGCCGGGCGGATCCGGGATCTGTTCAAGAGCGCCCGACAGAAGGCGGCGAAGGCAGGCAAAAACAGCGCCGTCGTCTTCATCGACGAGATCGATGTGATCGGCGGCAAGCGCGACGGCGGACAGCATCGCGAGTACGATCAGACGCTTAACCAGCTGTTGACGGAGATGGACGGCATTCACACGTCCGAGTCGCCGCGTATTCTGATCATGGCGGCCACCAACCGCAAGGAAATGCTCGATCCGGCGTTGCTCCGTCCCGGTCGCTTCGACCGCCATATCGGCGTCGAGCTTCCTGACAAAAAAGGCCGCGAGCATATCCTCGGCATCCATGCGCGCAATAAGCCGCTGCATGCGGATGTGGAGCTAAGCCGCGTCGCCGAGGAGTCGTTTGGCTTCTCCGGGGCGCAGCTCGAGAGCGTCATGAACGAGGCGGCGATCTATGCGATGCGCGAGGAGGAGCAGGAGATCAGCCATCGGCATCTGTCCTCGGCGATCGACAAGGTGATGATGGGCGAGAAGACGGACCGCGAAGCGACGCGTGAGGAGCGCGAGCGGGTAGCGATCCATGAGCTCGGTCACGCGATCACGGCGGAGTTGGTCCGCCCGGGCAGCGTCTCGACGGTCGCGCTGTCGCCCCGTGGCCAAGCGCTCGGCTATGTCCGCCATCAGCCGCAGCAGGATCAGTATCTGTACACCGCAGAGTTTCTGGAAGGGCAGATCATGATCGCGCTCAGCGGCGCGGCCGCCGAGGAGATCTTCTATGGCAGCCGCAGCACCGGCTCGCGCGGCGACTTCGACCAGGCGATGAACATCGTGCGTACGATGGTCGAGTCGGGGCTGACCGAGCTTGGCATCGTCGACCGCTCGATGATGACGCCGGACAGTTGGGCCAAGATCAGCTCGACGATGCTCGACAAGCTGATGCAGCAGACCAAGCAGCTGCTGCTCGGCCATCGTCAGCTGTTCCTGCGCGCGCTCGATATTCTGCTCACAGAGGAGAATCTGAGCGGCGATCGATTCCGCGAGCTGATGCGCGAGGAGCCGGTGAGCGCGTAACTAAGCGAGAGTCTCCTGATGTCTTAGCTGAGCTTCGTCACAAAGCTTACCGAGATCACCGTACAGGTGATCTTTTTTACATAGAATGCTGAAGTATCGCGGCGGGCTGTTGCCATTGCGTCACAAATGGCGGCTCTTTTCCGCATTTTGCCGCCGCTTGCGCTTGCGCCCGGCGTTGGCGGATGTGTAGAATAGGAGATAGCGGCCATCGGCCGCCAGCCAAAGATAACCATACTGCAAACATAGAGAAATGGGTGGAGATGATGAAAGTAAGAACGGTAGGCGTAGTCGGGATGGGCACGATGGGCCAGGGTATCGCGGAGATGCTCGCGTTCAAAGGGCTCGAGGTGCTGGCCATCGAGAAGACGGAGGAGAAGCTGCAGCATGCGGTGCGCATGATCGAGCATAGCCTCGATAAGCAAATCGAGAAATGGGCGCTGACGCAAACCGAAAAAAAACTGGTGCTGAACCGGATACATCCGATAAGCGGATATGCACAGCTGGCGGAGTGCGAGCTGGTCATCGAGACGATCTCCGAGGATCTGGAGACGAAAATCCAGGTGATCGCCGAGATCGACAAGCATCTGTCGCCGTCAGTCATCCTCGCCAGCAACACCTCGACGCTTAGCTTGACGGAGCTTGCCAGCGCGTCCAGCCATCCGGAGCGCGTCATCGGCATGCACTTTATACATCCCGTGTTCAAAATCGACCTCGTCGAAATCGTGCGCGGGCTGAAGACGTCGGACGAGACATTCCAGCGGACGAAGCATTTCATCGAGGAGACGATCGACAAAAAAGGCATCATGGTCTACGAATCGCCGGGCTTCGTAACGACGCGACTCATCTGTCTTCATATCAATGAAGCGCTGCATGTGCTCGAGGAGGGCGTGGCGACAGCGGAGGATATCGACAGCGCGATGCGGATCGGTTATTCGTTCCAGCATGGACCGTTCGAGATGGCCGACCGGTTTGGTCTCGATTCGGTGCTGGCTGCGCTGGAGATCATGTTCCGCGACTATGGCGAGTTGAAGTATCGTCCGTCGATCGTGCTCAAGAAGATGGTGCGCGCCGGTCAACTGGGAGTGAAGACGGGCATCGGATTTTTCAATTACAACGAGGATGGAGAACGTATATAATGAAAGTACTGGTCATCAACGCGGGGAGCTCCTCGCTTAAATATCAGCTCTACAATATGCAGGATGAGTCTGTCCTCGCAAGCGGCAGCGTCGAGCGGATCGGCATGGACTCGTCGATCGTCACGCAGGAGGTGCCCGGCAAGGAGGAGACGCGCGACGTCAGCGAGATCCTCGATCATGTGACGGCGATCAAGCGCGTCGTCGATATGCTCGTCCATCCGAAGTACGGTGTACTCGAGCGGATCGATGAGATCCAGGCGGTCGGTCATCGCGTCGTCCACGGCGGCGAGGTGTTCAAGCAGTCGGTACTCGTCACCGACGAGGTGAAGCTGGAGATCCGCAGACTGTTCGACCTGGCGCCGCTACACAATCCGGCCCATATGATGGGCATCACGGCAGTCGAGACCAATCTCCCGGGCGTCCCGCAGGTTGTCGTCTTCGACACGGCCTTCCATCAGTCGATGCCCAAGGAATCGTATCTGTACCCGATCCCGACGGTGCTCTATCGGCGGCACAAGATCCGTCGTTACGGCTTCCACGGCACGTCGCATCATTATGTGAGCGATCAGGCCGCCGCTTACCTGGAGCAGCCGCTGGAGTCGCTCAAGATGATCACCTGCCACATCGGCAACGGAGCGAGCTGCACGGCGATTAAGGACGGCAAGTCATTCGACACGAGCATGGGCCTGACACCGCTCGAGGGGCTGATGATGGGGACGCGCAGCGGCGACCTCGACCCGGCGATCGTGCCGTTTACGATGAACAAGGAGGAGCTGTTGCTCAGCGAAGTGAACTCGATGCTCAACAAGCACTCCGGCTTGATGGCAATCTCCGGCATCAGCAGCGATATGCGCGAGATTGTCGAAGCGATGGAGGAGGGCGACAAAAACGCCAAGCTCGCCTTTGACATGTATACCTATCGCTTGCGCAAATATATCGGCGCCTACGCCGCAGCGATGAACGGACTGGATGTGCTCGTCTTCACGGCGGGCGTCGGCGAAAACTCGACCCATGTCCGCGCAGCTGCCTGCCAGGGGCTGACCTTCCTCGGGCTGGAGCTGGACGAGGAGCGCAACAAGGTGCGCTCGCGTCAGACGCGACGCATCTCCACCGATGCATCGAGGATTACGGTGCTGGTCGTGCCGACCAACGAAGAGCTGTTGATCGCCCGCGACACCTTCAGCATCGTAGAGGCCATGAAAGGGTAGTAGAGCATAAAGGGGGCGCGAGTAGATGGAAGACTTGACGGTAATCGGATCGGTAGCGGAGGCAGCAGGGCGTCAGGTACGCATCGGCTGCTGGCTGAACGGCAAGCGCTCAAGCGGCAAGATCCAGTTCCTGCAGCTGCGGGATGGCACTGGATATATCCAGGGGGTACTGGTGAAGAGCGAGACGACGCCAGAAATATGGGCCGCAGCGCAAAGTCTGACGCAGGAGAGCTCGCTGTACGTCACCGGACTCGTGCGGGAGGAGCCGCGCAGCCCGTCGGGCTATGAGCTGACCGTGACGGACATCGAGGTCATTCAGTTGACGCAAGATTATCCGATCACGCCCAAGGAGCATGGCGTCGATTTCCTGATGGATCGCCGTCATCTGTGGCTCCGTACGCCCAAACAGCGAGCGGTAATGATCGTTCGTGCGGAGATTATTCGCAGCATCCAGCAGTTTTTTGACGATCGTGGCTTCACGCTCGTCGATCCGCCGCTGCTGACGCCTTCGTCGTGCGAGGGGACGACCAACCTGTTCCATACCAAGTACTTTGACGAGGATGCGTATCTGACGCAGAGCGGCCAGCTCTACATGGAAGCGGCGGCGATGGCGCTCGGCAAGGTGTATTCGTTCGGACCGACGTTCCGGGCGGAGAAATCGAAGACGCGGCGGCATCTGATCGAGTTCTGGATGATCGAGCCGGAGATGGCCTTCGTCGACCACGAGCAAAGTCTGCGCGTGCAGGAGCAGTTCGTCGCTTATGTCGTGCAGCGGGTCGCCCAGCGCTGCCGGACCGAGCTGGAAACGCTCGGACGCGATATCGCCAAGCTGGAGTCGATCCAGGCGCCGTTCCCGCGCATCACCTATGACGAGGCGATCGCCTGGCTGCAGCGGGAGGGCCACGAGATCGCGTGGGGCGAGGACTTCGGCGCACCGCACGAGACGGCGCTGGCTGCCGCATATGACCGGCCGCTCTTCATCACCGGCTATCCGACAGCGATCAAGGCGTTCTATATGAAGCCGGACCCGGAGCGTCCTGAGGTTGTGCTGTGCGCCGACATGATCGCTCCAGAGGGGTACGGCGAGATCATCGGCGGCTCGCAGCGGATCGACGACCCGGAGCTGCTCGCAGAGCGCTTCGACGAGCATAATCTGTCCACGGAAGCCTATCAATGGTATCTCGACCTGCGCAAGTACGGCACCGTGCCGCATTCGGGCTTCGGTCTCGGTCTGGAGCGCACGGTAGCCTGGCTTTGCGGATTGGATCATGTGCGCGAGACGATCCCTTTCCCGCGGACGCTCTATCGGTTGTATCCATAAGCGAGGAGGAACGGATGTATTGAATGCATGGCAAGAAGGCAAGCGAGCCGGGATGGCTGAAGCGATGGCAGAGGGCGGAGTGTACGTGCCCGGCATCCTGCTGCGTACATATCGCGCCTGTGGACTGTCGGATACGGAGGCGATGCTGCTGCTGCAGCTGATGACCTATCGACTGGCCGAGGGCAATGACTTCCCGACGCCGGAGCAATTGGCTAGCCGGATGGGGGTGACGCCGCAGGTGATCGGGCAGTTGCTGCAGCGTCTCATGAAGGACGGTCTGCTGACGATCGACGAACGGATCGACGAGGCGAGCGGCATCCAGTATGAGCGCTATAACTGGCAAGGCTGGCTGCAGCGCGCAGTAGCGGTGCTCGATGAGGAAGGCGGGCGCGGCGACGGCCGTCTCGAAGCGGCGGCCTCGGCGCAGTCTCAGTTCAAGCCCATCGCGGGGGGAGCGAGGACAACGACGCAGCCTCAGGTGGAGACGATGCCCAATCTGTTCAAGCTGTTCGAACGGGAATTCGGCCGACCGCTGTCGCCGATGGAGTGCGAGACGATCAGCGGCTGGCTAGATGTGTACAACTACCCGGACGAGCTGATCCGCTTCGCGCTTAAGGAAGCTGTATTCGCGGGCAAGCTGCATCTGCGCTACATCGACCGTATCCTGATCGAATGGAGCCGCAACCGGGTCACCAACCCGGACGAGGCGCGCGCCCATGCCCGGCGATTCCGGGGCGGCGGCTCCGGAGCTGGAGCCGGAGCCGGTCAATAGGGAGAAGAGCAGAGAAGAGAAGAAGTGAAGAAGAAGAAGAGCTGCCCGTGTGCAGCTCTCTTTTAGTTTCCTTGAAGCTCGCAGCGCCGCTGCTAACGGACGGCGGCGTACAAGGAAGAGGGTACACCGGAGCGTCAGGATAGTGCTGGGCCGTGAGTGCAAGGGAAGAAAGGTGCACTGGAGCCTCAGGCACCATCGACATCGACGGCGATGGCCAGATTGCCGAATTGCTCGGCGCTTGCCATTCGCTCGAAGGCGAGAGGGGTCTGCTCCAGCGGATAACAGCTGTCCACGACTGGCCGGAGCTGATGGCGATTGACCCAGTCCAGCATCTGAGTGAATTCCTCTCGGCTCCCCATCGAGGTGCCTAATATCGTGTGCTGGGGGAAGAAAATGTCGCGGATCGGCACGTCCAGCCGGTCGCCGGAGCTGGCGCCAAAGATGACGATGGCGCCGCCCGGCCGCAGCACCTGCGTGTAATTGTCGAACATGGCTTGTCCGATGCCGTCGATCACCAGATCGACAGGCCGCGATACGTCGCTGCCGCTCCAGCTATCGGCGCTGTCCAGCACTGTCGTCGCGCCCAATCGCAACGCCTCGCGCCGCTTGAGCGGGCTGCGAGAGCTTACCGTGACGGTCGCCCCCGCAGCTAGCGCGAACAACAGGGCAAACGTAGCGACGCCTCCTCCAATGCCCGGCAAGAGCACATGATCTCCCCGTTGCAGACGGCCGCGCGTAAACAGCGCCCGATAGGCCGTCAGCCCGGACAAGGCGAGGACAGCGGCTTCCTGCCAATTGAGATGCGACGGCTTGGGAAAAATATTAGCAGCGGGCAGCGTAATATACTCGGCAAGCGTGCCATCGGTCGGACCGCCGACAATATCCGGCACCGTCGGGACGTCCGCTGTCCGTTCCCAACCAAGGGTCGGCAGGATCACGACTTCGTCGCCCAGGGAGATGCCGCTCACCTCCTCGCCGATCTGCGAGACGATCCCTGCACCGTCCGAACCGGGGATGAGCGGCGGATCGTCGACGCGATGGGCGGCCATGACGAACAGGTCCCGATGGTTGAGTCCGGCGGCTTTGAGACGAACCTGTACCTCGCCCTTGCGCGGCGGACGCGGCGCCTTCGATCCGAGGGAGAGTCCCGACAAGCCGACTGGCGCGGTATGCAGCATTGCTTTCATTGGTTTCCTCCTTCCTGCTCGCCGAGGGGGCACGCTCGGCCAGACAGGGTTATGATTATAAGATAGGATTAATTGCTACGAGGTTATTGTAGCCCGGGCGGGAAGTCGCGTAAAATGAATGAAAATGAACGCAGCCATCGTTTTTTTTCAGCGATTGGGACAAAGATAGGGAGAAGGAGGAGAACTCATGGATGCGACAGCGCTAAAAATGTTCCGGGCGGTGGCGCGGGAGGGAAGTATCGGCAGAGCGGCCGAAAAACTGAACTATGTGCCGTCCAATCTGTCGGTACGAATCAAACAGCTGGAGAAGGAGCTGCAGGTCGAACTGTTCGAGCGGCTGCCGCGCGGCATGCGCTTGACCGAAGCGGGCCATCATCTGCTGGCGTATGCCGATCCGATCCTGAATCTGATGCAGGAGGCAGAGGAAGCGACAGGCAGCGGCAAGCAGCCGGTAGAGAAGCTACGGCTCGGCACCGTCGAAGCGGCGGCGTCTTCCGCCTTGACCCCGCTGCTCGCCACGCTTCGGGCCCGCTACCCGGAGGCTCGGCCATCAGTCGTTACTGGCGTCAATCATGAGTTGATCGACAAAGTCGTGCGGCAAGAGCTGCATGGCGCGATTGTGTATGGTCCATTGGCGCAGCCCGAGCTGGAGTATAGGAAGCTGGCAGATGACGAGTTGGTGTTAGCGAGCGCAGATGCATCGGTCGGGCTGGCGGAGCAGTTGAAAAAGCCGCTGTTATTTTTTGAGGTGGGCTGCTCGCATCAAGCGACTGTCGATTCGCTGCTGGAGCAGTACGGTATTCGTTACCCGGCAATCACGGAGTTCGGCGCGCTGGATACGATCTTGCGAGGGGTGACGGCAGAGCTGGGAGTCACCCTGCTGCCCCGCTCATCGCTAGAAGAGGCCGAGCAACAGGGGAATCTGGCGATCGTCGAGCTGCCCGAGTCGTACCGCACGTTGGAGCTAGGCTTCATCACCGTGGCGCGTCCGGAGCGGTCCGCTGCGCTGCAAGCCATGCTCGATACAGTACAGGAATTGTCCGAGGCGTAGATGCGGTTACCCGGGGGAGTAAGATTGTTTGCTCAATAAGTCGTTTTCGGAGTAAACGGTCCTTGATGCTTCAGAGCATTGTCAAAAAAACGAAGGATAAGCTCATTTTCAGTTTCTATCGCATAATACTTATCCACATCCGCTTTTCTGCCTCCTTGCAACAGGCTGGCCAAAAATGGCGAGTATAGAGGCAGGTCGGTTAAGCTGAGATGTTTTGCACCTTTAATATGGACGGTATAGGCACCCTTGAAATTAGGATTCGTCGTTCGATTCGCGATATAGGTTGAGCTGCTGTCGAGCTGTATCCACACATCATCCGAATATATGTTCAGCAGCGGGAGTATGTAGGGCTCTGACTTTGCAGTGAATCGGTTCGCAGCCTGGTCATACAGCAGCTCGCTAAAGAACGGCGCATCTATATTGACAACAGCGTCGATATCATGGCGTTCTCGGCTCAGCGCTACGCTTGCGGCGCCGCCCATAGAATGGCCAAACACGCCTATTTTTTCTGTATCGATACGTTCATATACAGCCGCTTTTTGTTGCCCCGCTTGTTCCAGAATCGTATTCAGGACGAAATTCATATCAGCGGTTCGCAAGGCCATCCATTTCTGAGTAAGCTCGAAAAACTGACCAAGCGAATAAACGCCCTCTTTATTTGCGTCATTCACTTCTTGCATGTACCTGCGATTAATCGTCACGATCGTGCCATCCTCGGACACCGTATAAAACGAATGATAGGGATGATCGATCGATACGACGACATAGCCGTGGCTAGCCAGCTCTATGAAGGTAGAGGTGTTGCTTGTCTTAATCCCAAATGCCCCATGGGAGAACACAAGTAAAGGATAGATGCCTTCGGTCCGCTCAGGATACCAAAATTCCACGTTCACAAACCGATGATCTCCCTGATCTGTAAATGGTTCGATGCGATTGTTGTCCCAGTAGGTGTAAGTGGCGGTCGCTACGGCATACGGACCTGTCACTTGCGGCAACCGGTGCTGTGGGAATAACAAAGCAGGAACAAGAGCAATAACTAGGGTCAGCGCTAACAAGAGGGATTTCCATATTGTTGAGAACGCTTTGTATTGCGGAGGGGGTGTTTGTTTGCGCAGGAGCCCAATACCTTCCTTAAGCGCTAAAATAAACAGCAGGATTGTAAAAAGCCCCCAAGTAAACCCCCATTCAACAACCTTCCCCAAGCTCAGCACGACGAATGCTACAAACAGGGCGATTCTCGTCCAACGCTTGATTTTATTGCGGCTTTGCTTGGTTGCAATGGAATACGCGGCAATGACCAGTTCACAGACCAACGCAACGATAAGAATGAAGATCTCCATTTGATGTCCCCTCCAGTGTGTATTGATTTTCATCATACGCAATGGCGGGGGAGGTGTATATGGGTAAACGATAAGCTGTAGCTGAGGGGCAATAAGCTGTAAAAAAACAAGGAGTGAAGCGGTAAATTAGCCCTTGTTTTTAAAGGCTTTTAACCTTTCATTGATTTTTTCGGCTTCCTTTTTGTCATTCTTATACGTCAGTAAGCGGACGATCACATAGACGGCGGCAATCTGCAAAGCCAATACCAGGATTTCGAAAGCACCGTACACAAGCTGCAGTACGACAGCCAGAGAAACTAAAAGAACCTCCAGAAAGAGGAAATGAAAAATGACGCGCAGGCGCATCCGGCTTTCGCTAATCGCATGTGGCGAATATAAAAGGATCGATGTCAAAGAACCAAGAAAAGAGAATGCCATCAAGATAAAGATCGTCTTTAACTCGAAATCGGCGTCAGGCGCAAAGATTTGCCGTAAAATAGCGATGATGATGGTGATCGAGGCAAAGATAAGCAAAAAATCTCTCATCGTTTCCTTAATAAGCTCGGAACGCTTCATCGAATGGCCTCCTTTAAAGTCCCAGCATGCGTTTAAGCGTCGGCACATACTGCCGTGATATAACGACCTTTTCTCCATTATCCATGACAGCATGGAACCGGCCGCTAATCGATGGATGAATGCTGGAAATCCGGGCTATATTGAGAATGGTCGACTTGGAAGCGCGGAAGCAATGCTTTTCTTTGTATCGTTCCTCGAGCTCATAGAGCTTTTGTTTCACTTCATAAACATTGTTCTTGCTGTAAGCAAACACTTTTCCGTCAACGGCTTCAAAATAATAGATATCCCCGAGCTGGAGGCGACTGATCCTGTCATCATGGTAGCCGAGTATAATGGACGTTTCGGTTGCGATGGTATGTACAAGCCTGTGCAGCTCCTCATCGACTTGATGGCACCTGATGAGGATCTCCTCTTCTTGAGCAGCGTCTATGACTTCGATGGAAATTTTGATTGTACTCACCCTTAGGAATCGTATTAGCGGGAGGAGGAGCGAGTGCCTCCTGAAGCAGGTAGATCGCTCAAACGGAGAGCGGCCTGCCGATCATGACGACGGTGCTGGCCGTCGCGGGCAGGAACTCCCCGTGCAAGCCCCGTCCGGCGCACCACGTCATGAAGCCCGCCGTGTCAATCGGATACCACGGGGCATCGTCTGTGGTCGCTGCATCGCACGGAACGGCTGTGGTTAGTCCGGCCAGACAGAGTCGGCCGTTCGGCCTCAGGATGCGGTCAATCTCTTGCAGCGCCAGCCGCTGCTGACGGGAGGTCAGGTGGTGGAAGGCGAAGCTGCAGGCGACGAAGTCGGCGGTATGGTCCGGGAGCGGCAAGGCCAGCAGATTGCCGAGTCGGAAAGAGAGCTGCGGGTAACGCTGACGACACGCCCGCAGCATCTCGGTCGATTGCTCGATGCCGACGATGTCGGCTCCTGCGGCGGCCAGCCGCCCGGTCAGGTTGCCAAGGCCGGTGCCCAGGTCCACACCCAGCTCGCCGGGGCGCGCTGCGAGGCGGGTCGCTACAACATCGAGCGTCTGCTCGTATGCGCTCTCCGAGAGGTCGTCGACCGGAAATGCGAGCGGCAATCCCTTCTCTTGCTCCATACGTCTGGCAACATCATCGTAGTCCCAGCGGTCTTGCCACGACTCCCTGAGTAGCCGGCTCTCTCGCAGATGCTCGGCCGCGTCGAGCATCGCTTGCTCCGGCACGCTCGAACGTTGCTCCAACGCAGCGATGACGCCATCGAGCGCCTGCAGTCCCTGTGCGGCGGCGAGATGCTGTCTATACAGGGAAGCGCGAGCAGCCTCCAGATGATCCGCCCATTCCGCTGTTCGCCCGCTAGCGGACAAGAGCCCGGCAATCGTCGCAAGCGACATGCCGAGCTCCCGCATAGCCAATATTCTCCGTAACGTATCGACATCCGACTCGGTATAACGTCTGTACCCGTTATCTGCATCCTTATGGGGCTGCAGCAGCCCCTTCTGCTCATAGAGACGAATCGCGCGCGCCGTTGTGCCGAGCCGATCGGCGACCTCCTGGATACGCATCGGCGTTATCGGCGCGTCGCTTTGAGCAGCTCGTAGCGGTACGCGTACTCGAACAGGTACTCGAACGCCTCGAGATGTCGTTTCGCTTCGAAGCCGTTAGCGCCCCACGCATAGATGCCGTGCTTGCGCAGCAGGATGCCGGGCACCTGCTTGTTCATCACCCGCGTCACCTCGGGCACGATGCGCGGGATATCCGCATAGTTCGGCACGATCGGGACATCGATGACGGCTTCCTCATCCCAGATGTTAAATGCCTTGATCAGCTCGACGCCTTCGATCGGCACTGCGCCGCGCTCGTAGAACCACTCGGAGACCAGATTATTAAACACGGTATGCACATGATAGATCGCGCCGCAGCCAGTCAGACGGTAGATTTCGCAATGGATGAGCGTCTCGGCCGACGGCTTCAGACGGGTATTCTCGACCGGCTTGCCCTGCTGATCGACGAACAGGAAGTCCTCAGGCGTGCGTTGGGATTTGTCCTTGCCGCTGGCGGTGATTGCAAAATGAAATTGCTCCGGGTTGAACTCGCCGACCCGCATCGACAGGTTGCCGCTCGTGCCCGCGAACCAGCCGCGATCCGCGAACAGCTGCTTGGCGTCGGCCAGCTCCGAGAGCGCCCGTTGCTTGTCCTCAAGGGCGATAGCAGAAAAAGTCATCTATGATTCGTCCTTTCGCGCCGTCAAACAGACGACGAAATCGTTTTGTTTAATGTGATTGACCTCGCAACTGCGTTAATTTTTCCGTCACTTCATGGAACGTCTCGTACGGCACAAACGGCAATCCCAGCTCGCGGCATTTCTCGGACAGATGCGAACGGGAGAAGACGACGTCGGCCAGCTTGGCCCCCTCGAAGTCGGTGACGCTGTCGCCGATCAGGATGCGCTCGTAGCGCTCGGGCGGGAAGCGCCGCATGATCGTCGTCTTGCACATGCCGCAGTCTCGGTCGCACCCATCGTCGCACGGATGCGGCCACGTAATCTCGATCGTCTCGCCCGCGAAGCTGCTGCCGTTGCAGTAGATATGATCGACCGGGATGTCGAAGCGGGAGAGGATCGGATAGACGAAAAAGTCGATGCCGCCGCTCGTCACATAAAACGGAATCTGCTCCGCCTTGCAGTAGGCGAGCAACTCGGCGAAGCCGTCGCGGATCTCCGCATTGGAAATGGCATAGGCGACGACCTCCTCCTGACGCGAGGTCGGCAGCAGCGAGAACAGCTTGCCGACACCTTCGCGGATTGACATGCGCTGCCGGATAATATCGTCTACGATCGCTTCCCATCCCGGAGGATTGAAGTGACGGATGATGGCGACGATGTTGTCGTTCTTCGTGATGGTCCCGTCAAAATCGCAAAAGATCACCTGCTGGCGCTTGCTCATTCCTTGTTCCCCCATAGCTCAAGCGCTGTGCGGAGCTCCTCATGCTCGGCGGCAGCCTCGCTCAGCTTGCGGCCGCTCGTCGCCGCGTCGATCGCTTGCCGGAAGGCGCGTCCGCCCGCTGCAGTGCCCATCGGATGGCCATGGATGCCGCCGCCGGCATTGACGACAACCTGCTGGCCGAAGTCGCGCAGGATAAGCGGCACGAGGCCGGGATGGATGCCTGCCGAAGGCACAGGCATGCTGGCTGCGACCGGCAGCTCCTCGGAGAGCAGCGCGTCCCGGACCGCGAGGTTCTCTTCCTTGGGCATGACGACCGAGCCGTACGGCGAAGGGAAGAGCGACAGGTCGGCGCCAGCGATCCGCATGAGCTTACCGAGCAAGAGCGGCGCCGCGATGCCGTAATGCGGCGACGGATAGAGCGCGCCGGCCATCGCCGGATGCGCGGCGATCGGGACGGTGATGGCCGGGTCCTTGCTCAGCTCATGCAGCACGTCATAGCCGTAGGCCAGCACGTTGAAGAGCAGGGCGTTGGCCCCGGCATCGACGGCTTTTTTGGCTTGCTCGGCGAGACGGGAGGTCGGGCCGGTCAGGTTGACGGCGTAGAGCAGCTTTTGGCCGGTCTCCTGCTCGGCCCGGCGGGCCGCCGCCATACATACCTCGACGCGGCGCTCCAGCGGGGTGAGCGGATTCTCGAACAGGATCTCGTCGTCCTTGATCAGATCGACGCCGCCGAGCGCCTGCTGGTAAAATTGCTCCTCAAGTCCTGCCAGATCATGGCCGATGACCGACTTGAAGATGCTCATCAAGAGCGGGCGATCATGGACGCCAAGCTGCTCGCGCAGACCGCGAATGCCGTACTTCGGTCCGGGGAAGGCGGAAAGGAACGACTCCGACAGATGGAGGTCGATCAGCTTGATGCGGCCGTCCATCGACAGCTTGCCGAATACGGTGACGAGCAGGGCCGGAATATCGCGACTGAAGTTCACCTCGGGATAAGCGATATGGAGATCGGCATAGCGGCTGCCTGGCGCGCCGTCCGGCGATTCGTGCACGTCGACGGCGACGACCTGGCCGAGATGCTTTTCCATCGCGGCTTTTTTGGCCTCGGGCAGATCGGTCCAGCTGCCGACGGTCAGGCCGACAGCGATGGATTGGGCTTTTTTATGGAAATCCGCTTTGTCGTCGTAACAGCGGTAGGTTGCGATACACATGCCTGGTGAGGGTTTCATTGAATCGTGCTCCTTTCGATCATGGCTCCCAGCTCGCCTGCGCGCTGCTTGGCGCGGGAGACGGCCTTCATGACGGAATCGGTGAATCGGTGCTGCTCCAGCGTCTCGATCGCCGCCTGCGTCGTGCCGCCGGGAGAGGTAACCTTGCGTCGCAGCTCGGCCGGCTCTTCGCCGGTGATCTGTACCATGCGGGCAGCGCCGAGTACGGTCTGTACGGTCAGCTTGCGAGCGTCGGCCTCGTCGAGACCGAGGGCGTGGCCGGCCTGGATCATCGCTTCCATCATATAGTAGATATAGGCGGGGCCGGTGCCCGAGAGACCGGTCACGGTATCGAGCAGCGGCTCCTCGACGACGATCGTCACGCCAAGGCTGTGGAAGATCTCGATGGTGATATCCTGCTGCGCCTTGGTCACCTTGTCCGAGAAGCTCAGGCCGGTCGCGCCGAGGCCGATCGTGCTCGAGGTGTTGGGCATCGTCCGAACGATCGAGATCGGCTTGCCCAGCAGCTGCTCCATCGTCGAGATCGACAGTCCGGCGATGACCGAGATGATGAGCTGGCCGCTCTTGACGACGTCGCGCAGCTTCAGGAGCGCCTCCTGCGCATCCTTGGGCTTGACGGCGAGGAAGATCACATCTGCCTCGTGCAGCTGGTGCAGCTTGTCGTCCTCTGTGTCAGGCGTGGCGACGCCATACTGCTGGCGCAGCTCCTGCAGCCGCTCCGCGTTGCTGCGATTGATCATGACGAGCTGCTCGGGCAACGCCAGCCGGCGGTCGAGCATCCCTTTGACGATGGCCTCGGCCATCGAACCCGCGCCGTAAAATGCAAGCTTGCGGCCGGTGATCTCGATAGCGGGGGACTCATAGTGTGTCATCTGTATTCCTCCTGTACTTCTGTATAGGTCCGTGATAGACGAAGGATCAGCCGCGGATCTGTCCGTTGCCGACAATCTGGTATTTGGTCGAGGTCAGCGCAGGCAGTCCCATCGGTCCGCGGGCATGCAGCTTTTGCGTGCTGATGCCGATCTCGGCGCCGAAGCCGAATTCGAAGCCGTCCGTGAAGCGGGTCGAGGCATTGTGGTAGACGGCAGCGCAATCGACATCCTGCAGGAAGCGCTCGGCATGCGCGTCATTGCGTGTCACGATGCATTCGCTATGGCGCGTGCCGAAGGCGGCGATATGGGCGATCGCGTCATCGAGGCTGTCGACGATGCGGATGTTCAGGATATAGTCGTTGTACTCGGTCGCATAGTCCTCGTCGGTAGCCAGGCGCACATCTGCGCCGAGCAAGGCCCGCGTACGCTCACAGCCCCGCAGCTCGACGTTCGCTTCGATCAGGCGCGCGGCGATTGGCTGGAGCCCTTCGGCGGCGTAGTCCGCATGGATGAGCAACGTCTCGATCGAATTGCAGACAGAAGGCCGCTGCACCTTGGCGTTGAAGACGATGTTCGACGCCATCTCGGCGTCCGCATCGGAATCGATGAAGACGTGACAGATGCCAGCGCCGGTTTCGATGACTGGGACGGTCGCATTTTCAACGACGTTGCGGATGAGCGAAGCGCCGCCGCGCGGGATGACGACGTCGAGCGCTTCCTTGAGCTTCAGCATTTCGTCGACCGAGGCGCGGTCGGCATCCTCGATCAGCTGCAGCGCATCGGGCGGCATGTCGGTTGTCGCGAGCGCCTCATGCAGCACCTCGACGATGCGACGGTTCGAGGAGAGGGCCGCGGAGCCGCCGCGCAGCACGACGGCGTTGCCAGTCTTCAGACAGAGTCCGGCGGCGTCGACGGTCACGTTGGGACGGGCCTCGTAGATCATGCCGATGACGCCGAGCGGCACGCGGATCTGGCGGATCTGCAAGCCATTGGGACGCTCCAGCTCGGATAGCTGCTCGCCTACAGGGTCAGGCAGTTCGGCGATCTGGCGCAGTCCCTCGGCGATGCCGGCGATCCGTTGCTCATCGAGCGCCAGTCGGTCGAGCAGCGAACTGCTCGTGCCGTTGTCTCTGCCGCGCTGCAGATCCTCGGCGTTGGCGGCGATGATCGACGCTTGCTCGCGGACGAGCGCGTCCGCCATGACGCGCAGCGCTTCGTTCTTTTGTTCGGTCGTGAGCCGGTTCATGACGGCTGTCGTCGTCCCGGCTTTGCGGGCTTTGTCTCTTACTTCACTCATATTGATAGACCTCCTTAAGAGCTATAGGATGATTTCGTACGCTGTGATGACAGGTGGCGTTGCCGATGCGAGACGGGCAGGTTAGCGTAGAACTGGGCGTCCCAACGCCCTCATGCTGCCGAACCACGCGAGATGGGAATGAGGACAGATCGCAACCACTCTACATCGGCACCCATTCGTCGCGATGGATCACCTCGATGCGGCTGACGTCGAGACGCTGACGCACCTCGTCGGAGCTCAGTCCGGCCGCCGCCTGTACCTGCCACGCGGCATAGTTGACGACGCCGCGCCCGATCGTCTCCTGGTGCAAATTGCGGACCTCGACGACATCGCCGGGATGGTAGTCGCCCTCGCTGCCCCGGATGCCCGCGGGCAGCAAGCTTTTGCCGCCGGTGAGGAGCGCGGTCTCGGCGCCCTCGTCGACGGTGATGCTGCCCTGCGGCTGCGAGTGGAAGCTGACCCATTGCTTTTTCATTGGCAGCGTGTGCAGCTTCGTATCGAAGTACGTGCCCTTGCCATCGCCGGCGACGGCTGCGGACAGATCGCCGGGATCGCTGAGACGGCCGATGAAGGCGGGGATGCCGCCGCGCATCGCGATGCGGGCCGCCTCGATCTTCGAGCGCATGCCGCCGGTGNNNNGCCGGAGCCGCCAGCGATCTGCTCGATCTCCGCCGAGATCTGCTCGACGCGGGCGAGCCGCCTCGCGAGCGGATTTTTGCGCGGGTCCTCGGTATAGAGGCCGTCGGTATCGGTCAGCATGAGCAGCTGCGAGGCCTTGACCAGATTGGCGACGAGCGCCGAGAGCGTGTCGTTGTCGCCGAACTTCAGCTCGGCGGTGGCGACGGTGTCGTTCTCATTGATGATCGGCACGACCCGCTGCCTGAGCAGCTCGTCGATCGTCCGCTGGGCGTTGTTGATGCGCTCTCGGTTGGAGAAGTCCGATCGGGTGAGCAGCACCTGTGCGACGCTGATGCCGCTGCGGCCAAACGCCTCGTGATAGGCTTGCATGAGTAGTGCCTGGCCGACGGCTGCAGCCGCTTGCTTCTCATGCACGAGCCGAGGCCGACTGCTGTAGCCGATCTGCCGGAAGCCGGCGGCGACGGCGCCGGAGGTGACGAGCAGCACCTGCATGCCTTGCTTATGGAGAGCGGCGAGCTCGTCTGCGAAGAAGCCGATCCGCTCGCGGTGGAGGCCGCCGGTCGCTTCCGAGGTCAAGGAGCTGCTGCCGATTTTGATGACGATGCGTTCTGTCATAACGATCCCTTTCTTTCACCAAAAAATATAAAAGACTCCCGTCCAACAAGGACGAAAGTCTGGGCTTCCGCGGTACCACCTTTAATTGACGAGTGTCATGCATCGCATGCCTCATCCTGCTCGGGTGCCTGGTAACAGCAGGCGCTGTGCGGCTCATCGCCGCCCGTTCGGGGGTGGGGACACGCCATCATCGGGATAGATTCTTACAGCCTAGGAATCTACTCTCTGGACACGATGGGCTAAGGCGTGCGGTTCCCGTCATCACGTTTGGATCTCATATCTCATATGATCTAGCATATCATGTTAGGTGAACAAATTCAATGATCCGATGCGGCGAACGGCTTCCTCCAGGCGCGACTCGTCGGCGAGCAGGCCGAGGCGGACGTAGCCCTCGCCGTGGGTGCCGAAGCCTGCGCCGGGGGCGACGACGACATTGGCCTCCTCGAGCAGCCGATCGGCGAAGGCGACCGAGGTGGTGCAAGCCGGGATCGGCAGCCAGCAGAAAAACGAGCCGCCCGGGCGCTCAGCGTGCCAGCCGATGCCTTCGAGCGCGGCGAACAGGGCGTGCATCCGCAGCTCGTAGGTGGCATTGAGATCGAGGACGCACTGCTGCGGTCCGGTCAATGCGGTCGCCGCGGCTTCCTGGATGCCCCCGAACAAGCTGCAGTAATAATGATCCTGGATCAGGTTGATCAGTCCGATCAGCTCGGCGTTGCCGACGGCGAAGCCGACGCGCCAGCCGGCCATATTGTAGCTCTTGGAGAGCGTATAGATCTCAAAGCCGACCTCTTTGGCCCCAGGCGTCTGCAGGAAGCTGATCGGACGCTCGGCGCCGAAGCCGATCGCGCCATAGGCGAAGTCGCTGACGACAGCGATGCCGTGGCGCTCGGCAAAAGCGACTGTGTCGCTGTAAAAGGCGGCGTCTGCGACAGCGCCTGTCGGATTGTTCGGATAGTTGATGAACATCAGCTTCGCTTGCTCGGCATCCGAGGGAGAGAGCGCGCTATAGTCTGGCAAGAAGGCGTGATCGGCCTTGAGCGGCATCAACGACATCCGGCCTCCGGCCAGTGCGATGCCGGACCAGTAGTCGGGATAGCCCGGATCGGGCACGAGCGCGACGTCGCCTGGGTCGAGCAGACATTGGCTGATTTCGATGAGACCGGTCTTGCCGCCGAAGAGCACCGCAACCTCCGTCTCGGGATCGAGATCGACGTTGTAGTCTTCCTTGTACCGCTTGGCGACGGCCTGCTTCAGGAAGGGATAGCCGCCGAAGGGCGGGTAGCGATGATAGAGCGGATTGGCCGCCGCTTCGCGCAGCGAGGCGACGATATGGGGCGGCGTCGGCTGATCGGGATTGCCCTGGCCGAGATTGATGATGTCGTGGCCTTTGGCAGCCTGGGCGTTAGCCTTGGCGACGAGTCGGGCAAAAAACTGCTCTGGCAGCCCTTGCATGCGCTTGGCCGGTTGAAAAAGACGTTTTGTATTTGCAAGATCCATATAAGTAATCCACTCCATTTTGTCGGACTTATGCCGAAATCGTACCCCTAATGTAGCAGATTCCAAGAAAGGTGTCGAGTAATTAGATAGGACATTTTATGTAGGAAGGAAGAAGCCTAGACGATATGGATGGTCTGACAGAGGGACACCGAACGTTCGTTTAAAGGGTCCGGTGTCCATAGCAGTGTGTCGAGCCCTTACGCGGCAGGAGAACCGATTTTTTTCAGGAAAGGCTGCAGATCGGCCTGGAAGGACAGCAGATAAGGTTTTTTCTGAGCGTCGAAGATAAGCAGGACCGCCGGCTTGTCAGGACAATAAAACAGGAAGACATCGTCCGTCTGGACCTCAAGCTTGCCGGTCTTGACGGTGACGGGCTGATCGAGCGGCACCCGGTAGACATAACCGCATTTCTCGTCCGGCTTCAGCTGCGGCGAGAGCCCGGTGACCGCGCCGAGCCAGCCTTTGGCGTAGCGCTGGAACTCCTCGTTGTTGTCGACCGTCTTGACGACCTTGCCGGCGACGACGTCGAATACCTGGACCGGCTTGGCCGTTGCGGCGAAGGCGGCTGGCGCGACCAGCGACAGGAAGATTGAGGTCAGCAGCGCCACAACCGTCGTGCGTGTAAACATGGAATCGACCTCCTTTGAGTTGAGGATGAAGCACCTAAACGATGCAAGCTGTACTAATGTTCCCAACTTGACAGGTTTCCATGACACGGTATGATTAGAGCATTGGACAACAGGAGGCGTATGTAATGAAAGAAACAAAGCTGAATCTTGCCATCTTGCAAATGGACATCCAGGCCGGCTCGCCGGACGCCAACTTTGCGCGTCTCGAGCAGTTGCTCGAGCAGGCCGCGGCGCTGACGCCAAAGCCGGACCTGGTAATGTTCCCCGAGATGTGGAACACCGGCTATGCGCTGGAGGAGATCGAGGCGCTGGCCGACGAGAACGGCGAGCGGACCAAAGCGCTCATCGCTGACTACAGCCGACGTCACGGCATCCATGTGCTCGCGGGATCGATCGCGGAGAAGCGGCAGGACGGCGTCTACAATACGGCTTATGCGTTTGATCGGGAAGGTCGGCTGCAGGCCGAGTATTCGAAGATGCATCTGTTCCGGCTGATGGACGAGGAGAAGCATTTGCTGGCGGGAGACGCGCCTGGGACACTTGAGCTCGACGGTCTGCCGGCAGCGGCGATGATCTGCTACGACATCCGCTTCCCGGAGCTGGCCCGGCGACTGGCGCTCGGCGGCGCCAAGCTGCTGCTGGTGCCTGCGGAATGGCCCAATCCGCGTCTCCATCACTGGCGGACGCTGCTGATGGCGCGGGCGATCGAGAATCAGATGTATGTCGTCGCCTGCAACCGTACCGGCGTCAGCGGCAGCACCTCGTTTTTTGGCCACTCGATGGTCATCGATCCGTGGGGCGAGATCGTCGCCGAGGCGGATGACCAAGAGACGATCCTGCAGGCGACGATCGATCTGGCGCTCGTCGACGAGGTGCGCACCCGCATCCCGGTGTTTGAGGACCGTCGCCCTTCGCTCTATCAAGACTGATAGTGCGAGGTGATCGCTTCCTTCATCGTCGCGATAAAGGCGACAGCGGCCTTGGACAGATAACGACCGCGGCGGCTCGCGACGACGAGCGTCCGCGAGGGCCGAGGATCGGAGAGCGACAGATAGACAGGAGCGAGAGTACTGCGCGCCGCCCGCGTCACCATCATCGGTACGAAGGCGATGCCCATCCCCGCCGCGACGAGCGACTGGACTGTCTCGATGTTGCCGCTCTCGAACACGGTGCGGGGCACGAAGCCGCCTTCGGCGCATAGCTCAAAGGCGATCTGGCGGAAGCCCTGGCCGCGCTTGAGCAGGATGAACGGCTCATCGGCGAGCTCGGCGATCCGCACATCCGAGCGGCCGCTCGCCGCCGCCTCCCGCGCCAGTCGATGCTGGGGAGGGACGGCCAGCTTGATCTCCTCCTCGATCAGCGGCTCCCAGGTGAGCGAGGGCTCCTGGAGCGGCAGCGACAGCAGGCTGAGATCGGTCTGGCCGCTGGCGGTCAGCTGCTCCAGCCGGCTCGTCGAGTCCTCCAGCAGCACGATCTCGATCTCGGGATAGCGTTCCTGGAAGAGCGGCAGCACGACAGGCAGGATATGCGAGCCCGTGATCGGCAGGCTGCCGACGACGAGACGGCCGCGCCGCATCTGGCCGAGATCGTCCATCTCCTGCTTGAGCTGCTCGACGGCATCGAGGATGACGCGCGCCTTGGCGACGAACACCTCGCCGGCGTGGGTCGGTTCGACCGAGTTGGTCGTGCGTCGGAACAGCTGCTGGCCGAGCTCCTTTTCCAGCTTGGCGAGCTGCTGGCTGAGGGACGGCTGGGCGATGTGGAGCTTCTCCGCAGCGCGGGAGAAGTTTTTGTCGGCAGCGATCTGCACGACGTATTGCAATTGTCTCAGTTCCATTGATTTAGTCCCCTTATAGTCTGTGCCTATTGATGCTATAGATATTATATCTTGGAACAATGAGTAATGCCATGTTATGATAGGCCTAACAGAAACCCATCAACTTATGAGGTGAACGAAATGACCAAAAAGAGAACGATGTTTGAAAAAATCTGGGACAACCACGTCATTCACCAGGAAGAAGGCAAGCCGAGCATCATCTATATCGACCTGCACCTGGTCCATGAGGTGACATCGCCGCAGGCGTTCGAAGGACTGCGCTTGTCTGGCCGCAAGGTGCGTCGTCCCGACCTGACCTTCGCGACGATGGATCACAACGTACCGACCAAGGACCGCTTCAACATCAAGGACCCGATCTCCAAGCAGCAGATCGACACGCTGACGCAGAACTGCCAAGACTTTGGCGTCACGCTGTACGACCTGAACAGCCTTGACCAAGGCGTCGTGCACGTTATGGGTCCTGAGCTGGGGCTGACGCATCCTGGCAAGACGATCGTCTGCGGCGATAGCCATACCTCGACACATGGCGCGTTCGGCGCGCTGGCGTTTGGCATCGGCACGAGCGAGGTCGAGCACGTGATGGCGACCCAATGTCTGCAGCAATCCAAGGCCAAGACGATGGAAGTCCGCTTCGTCGGCAAACGCAAGCCTGGCGTCACGGCGAAGGACTTGATCCTCGGCGTTATCGCCCAGTACGGCACCGACTTTGCTACTGGCTATGTACTGGAGTACACAGGTGAGGCGATCCGCAGCCTGTCGATGGAAGAGCGTATGACCGTCTGCAACATGTCGATCGAAGCAGGCGCGCGCGCTGGTCTGATCGCGCCGGACGAGACAACCTTCAACTATCTGCGTGGTCGCGAATACGCGCCGCAGGGCGACAAGTTCGAAGAAGCTGTAGCGGTATGGAGCCAGCTGACAACCGATGAAGGCGCCGTTTACGATACCGTTGTCGAATTTGACGTCGACAGCCTCATCCCGCAAGTAACCTGGGGTACTAGCCCGGGCATGGGCACAGACATCACGTCGACCGTACCTGTCCCATCCGAGCTGCCTACCGAAAACGAACGCAAAGCCGCTGAGAAGGCGCTTGAATATATGGGCCTGACGCCGGGCACGCCAATGTCCGAGATCGCCATCGACTACGTATTCATCGGCTCCTGCACCAACGGCCGCATCGAGGACCTGCGCGCAGCGGCCGAGGTTGCGCAAGGCCACAAGGTAAGCGACCGCGTAACTGCGATCGTCGTACCGGGCTCCGGACGCGTCAAGATCCAGGCCGAGCAAGAGGGACTGGACAAAATCTTCGTGGAAGCGGGCTTCGAATGGCGCGACGCAGGCTGCTCGATGTGTCTGGCGATGAATCCGGACGTACTGGAGCCTGGCCAACGCTGTGCTTCGACATCCAACCGTAACTTCGAAGGCCGTCAAGGCCGCGGCGGACGCACGCATCTCGTATCGCCGCAGATGGCTGCAGCTGCTGCGATCAAGGGCCATTTCACCGATGTACGCGACTGGGAATTCAAGACGGCAGTAGCCCATTGATCTAACGACTGAGAGGAGCAATCATCTATTATGGAAGCATTCACTAAACTTACTGGTATCGTAGCCCCGGTCGATCGGGTCAATGTGGATACGGACGCAATCATTCCCAAGCAGTTCCTGAAGCGCATCGAGCGCAGCGGATTTGGCCAATTCCTGTTCTATGAGTGGAGATTCCACGAGAACGGCGATATCAACCCGGACTTCGCGCCGAATCAGGCGCGTTACGAGGGCGCTTCGGTCCTGATCTCCCGCGCCAACTTCGGCTGCGGCTCCTCCCGCGAGCACGCGCCATGGGCGATTCTGGACTACGGCTTCAAGGTCATCATTGCGCCTTCGTACGCCGATATTTTCTACAACAACTGCTTCAAGAACGGCATCCTGCCGATCAAGCTCTCCGAGGCTCAGGTCGAGGACCTGTTCCAGCGGACAGCGGCCAACGACGGCTATCAGCTGACTGTCGACCTGGAGAACAACCGGATCACCGACTCGTTGGGCCTCTCGATTGACTTCGAGCTTGACGAGCATCGCCGCCAGTTCCTGCTGCAAGGGCTGGACGATATCGGTCTGACGCTGCAGCACGAAGACAAAATTACAGCGTACGAAGCGAGCCGCGTAGCATTCTAAGCGGACTTTAGACGGGCGACTGCATATAACGGACAAGACCCGGATCATTCGCTTTACCGCGAGGCGTTCGGGTCTTTCTCGTCTTCCCGACCGTTAAAAATTTCCTCGAAACGCAACTTTTTATGTCGGGTTGCGTCTAAATGTTCGTCTGGCGTTATTCGGATGCGACGGTTCGGATGTCATCAGCCAACTAATCAGTCTTCGAGGTGAATGATGAAAAAGTTAGTATCGATGCTGTTCATGTTGTCGGTCATGCTTATCCTGACGACCCAGACAGGACAAGCCGCTGCCGTGCCCAAGCTGTTCCTGAACGGGAACGCCCTGTCCGCCGATGTCGAGCCGCGTATTGTCAAAGGGTATACGATGGTGCCGGTGGGCGTCATCGCAGATGGTCTGGGATTCGGGGTAAGCTGGGACGCGGCGACCAAGTCGGCACGTATACATAACGGACAAACCGAGATGATCCTGACCGTAGGCAAAATAACCGCTGTCGTCGGCGGCCAGTCTGTACAGCTGGAAGCTCCGCCGCTAATCGAAAAGGGACGCACGATGCTGCCGCTGCGATTCGTCGGCTCGCAGTTCGGACTGGATGTCCATTGGGATAGCGCCACCAAGTCCGTAAGCTTAAAGCAGCCGGAGCCGTCGCCGCCTGTCACTGGTCCCGAGCCATCGCCTGCGGCCGGATATATCCAGGATATCGGATATGACGGCGTAAGCCGTTTCACGATCGCTTATGACGGCGTCGTTACGCCTAGCGAGATGCTGGTGCTGAAGGGACCGGATCGACTTGTGCTCGATTTGCCGAACACCTCGTTTGGCGTATCGTTTGCACCTGGCACGCCATCGGGCGAGGCTACTTATACGGTGGACGGGCACCCGGCACTAAACAGCATCCGATACTCGGCGCACGCCGGCAAGCCGGTCCGCATCGTCTTCGACCTGGCCGTGCCCACCTCGTATGAGATCGAGCAGACCGACGGCCAATTGATCATCGATGTCAAATACCCGGAGCCGGGAGCGGTGCCGTCGCCAGGCACAGACGGAAGTGGCAACAAGATCTATAAGGTTGTCATCGACGCCGGCCATGGCGGCAAAGATCCAGGCGCAGTCAGCGTCACCAAACGGCAAGAGAAGGAATTTAATCTGGCGATTGCCCTGAAGATCAAGGCGCTGCTCGACAAGGAGCCGCGGATTCAGCCCTATATGACGCGCAGCGACGATACGTTCGTCGAGCTAGCCGACCGGGCCACCTTCGCGAACAACCTTGGCGCGGATCTGTTCCTCTCGATTCACGCCAATAGCTTCCGACCAGAGATTACAGGTACAGAAACCTACTATAATCGTGAGAGCAGCCGCGCATTCGCCGATGTGATGCACAAGCATCTGGTGAAGGCGACCGGTCTGCCGGATCGCAAGGTAAGACAGGCGAATTTTGCCGTCATTCGTCGGACGACGATGCCGGCGATCCTCATCGAAGCCGGTTATCTGTCGAATAAGCATGACGACAGCGTGCTCGCCAAGGAGGAGATTCGCGACCGCATCGCGAAAGAGATGGTATCGGGCATCAAATCTTACTTGAAATTGTCTTAGGGTGTGCAGACGCGCCCATAGCAGACTGGAGGGACAAGCGATGCGTGGAGTCAAAACATTGCTCATCGTAAGCGCGGCTGTGCTGGTGCTGGCTGGCTGCGGGGCCCGCGAGGAGCAGCTGTCGGATACCCCGGCTGCGCCGGGGGTGGAGAATACGACAACCGATAATCAGCCGGGTGTGGACGAGCCCGCAACAGAAGGACAGCCGGAGGATGCCGAGTCTGGCGAGCAGCAGGGGCAGGACGGCGAGCAGCCGACCGACAACGATACCGAGGCTGTCCCGCAGGAGCGCACGATCAAGGTGTACCGGACGGACGACCAGCTGATGGAGCTGCATGAGTCCGAAGAGACGATCAGCTACACCAATGATCAGGAGCTGCTGGAGGCTGCGCTGGCGAAGCTGCAAGAGGATGGAGACGACGGTCAGATGTCGCTCTGGAAGCCGATCCAGATCAATATGGCAACGGTAGAGGACGGCAATGTCGTATTGGATCTTACGATTCCCGACGAAGCCAGGTACGGTTCAGGTGGCGAGATGTATACGATCGATGCGATTACCAAGACGGTGTTTCAATTCGAAGCGTTCGAGACGCTTGACCTGCTCGTCGATGGCGGACAGGCGGAATCGTTGATGGGACATGTTATTTTGGAGCATCCGTTCGTCAAATCGCCATAGCTTGAGGCGATAATTACCGGTTGAAGAACTTCATTAATTCTAATCATACTTTGTCGACTTATGCGCTGTGACTCGTTCACAGCGCATAAAGTCCGAATGGAGGCGTTGTTGTCAATGACTCGGAAGTCGTCTTGGCAGAAAAAAGTTGCACTAGCACTCGTCGTTACCTTATCCGCCGGCTCGACCGGCACAATCATCCCAGCCGCCTATGCGGAGAGCATCGCAGCCGTATTGAAGGCAACATCTTATGTTGACGTTGCCGCTGGCCATTGGGCCGAGAAGCATATCGCCAAGCTGTCGCTGCAGGGCATCGTGCAAGGCTATGGGGCAGACGGACGTTTCGGCGTCAATGACGGCGTGTCGCATCAGGACGCGGTAGTGATGGCGGTGCGATTCCTTGGCTTGGAGGATGAGATCGATCGGTCTTCGACGACCGTTTTCCCAGAGGATTTTGGCGTGTCGGAGTACGCCAGACCATATATTCTCTACGCGATGCAGCACGGGCTGCTCAATCGCGATCAGGAATTTGAGCTGTCCGAGAAGACGGCGGAGGGCTGGGGCGCCAGCAAGGCCAGCCGCGAATGGGTAACCAGGCTGCTGATCCGGACGATCGCCGAGAGCGCGCTCGCGGAACAGCTGGCATCGGCGCCATCGACCTTTGCCGATCGCAATCAGATCGACGCCGACTATCGCGGCTTCGTCAATGCGGCCGTCAACCTTAAGCTGATGAACGGGGTGACCGCCGACAAATTCGAGCCGAAGACCGTCGTGACGCGGGCGATGCTGGCGACGCTGTTCAGCCGCGCGCAAGGTCAATTCGAGGTCGAGTATCCGTCGCAGTTCCGCGGGATCGTCAGCAATCTGACCGATACGGCGGTGACGCTGTTCGATGCTGAGACGCAGCAATCGCGTACCTACGCGCTTGATAACCGCTCTGTGTTTTATCGCTACGACTCGGAGTCCCAAGCCTCCGCTGCAAAGCTGACCTTGTACGCCGAAGCGCTTGTGCTCGCCGAGGGCAGCCAGGCGCGTTATGTCGAGGGGATGAGCGACGACGCCCATGTCGAGACGATCAAGGGGGAGATCGCGCGTGTCGTGCCGGCGGAAAACAAGCTGTGGCTGTCGATCGGCAATGACTTCGTCGATGTCCCGTATGACAGCTCCGTACGCGTCCGCTCGAGCAACGGCGAGTCGATGAACGTCGCCGATCTCGTCGTCGGCAGTCAGGTCGAGGTGCAGCGCGATACGTTCCGCAGCGAGCCGATGATCGTCGCGATCACGGTACAGGGCGCGCCGGTCAACAAAACGGCCAGCGGCACCGTGCAGGCGGTAGGCGCAAGCTCCATTACCGTGCTGAGCGCTGGCGCAACCGAGCCGGAGACATGGGAGGTCGCGAGCAATGCGCTGATCGCCCTCAACGATCAAGTCAAGCAGCTGAGCGATGTGACGGTTGGCAACACGATTACGTACGAGGTCGTCAATAGCCAGGTGACCTCGATCCGGATGACGCAGACGGGCGGCTATACGGTGACTGGCGAGCTCGTCGAGAGCATCCGCGACAATGCGCGGACGATCAACTATATGGTTGGCAGCAAGCTTGAAGCAAATCTGTTGTCCCCGAATGTACAGGTCGCTATCGACGGCTTGAGCAGCCCGACCCTGGCGGATCTGGTACAGGGCGATCGGGTGCAGCTGACGATCAATGACCAGGGCAGCGTAACGGCGATTCAGGTAATGAATCGACAAGTCGAGTATTTGAACGGGGCGCAAATCGTCTCGTATGACAAGGAGAAGAAAGTGCTGACCGTGCTCAATGATCGCGGTCGCGCCGAGGCCATCACGCTTGCGGCTGGCACTCGTATTACTTACAACGGTACGGTCTACCCGCAGCAGGCTGCGGAGGACTTGCTGACGCGCAATAAGAAGATCACGATCGGCTACACCGACGGCACAGCCGTATCTATCGAGCTGGTGTTGAACTACACAGGCCGTCTGACGGCGCTCAACCAGACGTCCAACAAGCTGACGCTGTCGCTGCAGAACGGATCGACGATCACGCTCGATTATCAGACGATGGGCGTCGAGTTGTACGGCCGTACGACGGCTTCGATCAGCGACGTGAAGATCGGCGATACGGTGTCGGCGTTGCTCGGGGCCAATCAGGACCAGGTCGTCGCGCTGCAGGTTCACTCCATCGTGCAGCAGGAGATCGTCTCGGTCGATCAGACAGCCAAGAAGATCAAGCTGAAGGCCGCTGACGGCTCTGTCGCGGATTGGTTCGTGACGACGAACTGGCAGTTGAAGTCTGCCAATGATCAGCCGATCGCGCTCGCCAATCTGTCTGCCGGACAACTGGTCAATGTGACGTTCGTCGGCAAGCAGCCGGCAGGCCTTAAAGTGGTAGACGTCAAGGCAGGCAAGCTGACTGGCATCCAGAACGGCAGCCTGACGCTGACCGATTACAGCGGCGTAGTCAATGATTATGCCTTGGGCAGCGCTGTGCGGGTCGAACGCAACGGTACGACCAGTACTTCGCTCTCGTCGCTGACGATCGGCGAGCATGTGCAGATCCGCAAGGACGCGCAGGATCAGTATGTCATCGCTGTGCAGAGCGGCATGACGCGTACCTTCTGGCGTCATGATGCGGCAGCAGGCGAGCTGCAGGTGATGCGCAACGGCATCATGGACAACAACTACCGGTTTGCTATTACGGCCGACACCAAATTTATTGTGGACGGCGCAGCGAGCAGCATCGAAGCGCTCAAAAACGGCGATCAAGTGAAACTGTTTTTTGCGAACGGCAAGCTCGTCGAAGTCGTGAAATAACGGGACCGTGCAGGACAGGCTGAACGTTGAATGAGAGCAAGGGGGCGCCTGATGGGCGCCCCCTGTTGTTGGTTGCAGCGTTTATGAGAAAATATTGTTGGAACTTCATGCGGAATAGGCTTGCGCAGCGCGACATTTTTCGCTACACTTTGAAACGAAGCCCATTACTGGGGAGCGTAAAAAATGAACAAAAAACAAATGAGAGACATTCTGGATGTCATCGGCGAGATGTTTCCGGATGCTCATTGCGAATTGAATCATAGCAACGCCTTTGAACTGACAATCGCGGTCCTGTTGTCCGCCCAGTGCACAGACGAGACGGTCAACCGGGTCACCGCAGACTTGTTCCGCAAGTATAAGCGGCCGGAGGATTATATCGCAGTGCCGCTTGAGGAGCTGCAGCAGGACATTCGCCGCATCGGTTTGTACCGCAACAAGGCGACGCATATTCAGAAGCTTTGCCACATGCTGATCGACAAGTATGACGGCGAGGTGCCGCGTACACACGAGCAGCTCACCGAGCTGCCGGGCGTCGGTCGCAAGACGGCCAATGTCGTCGTCTCCAACGCGTTTGGCGTCCCGGCGATCGCCGTAGACACCCATGTGGAGCGCGTATCCAAGCGGCTCGGCGTCGCGAAGGCGGACGATTCCGTGCTCGAGGTCGAGAAGAAGCTGATGAAGCTAGTCCCTGAAGAGGAATGGACCGAGACCCATCATCGACTCATCTTTTTTGGGAGATACCATTGCAAGGCCCAGCAGCCGGCATGTACGGTCTGCACGCTGCTCGATCGGTGCAAGGAAGGCAAGAGACGTATGAAGCCGGTCGCAGTCAGGAAACCTAAGGAAATGAAAAAAACTATACCCAGCAAAGGATGAGAAAAAGATGAAATGCATTTCTGTTTACACCAACAACTTCGAACTGTTCTCGGATATTTATCCGGATATTATCGCAGCGCCTCCAGCAGACAACGAAGAGGTCATCCTTGAAGGGGTAACGGTCAGTGGCGCAGGCGATCTGCCGGATCAATACCTCGAGCGTATGCGCGTCAAGCCAGAGGTTGTCGTCATGCGCGAGAGAAAACGGGGCATTACGATTTTGCAGCACGGCAACGTATTTGAGATCTGCATTCCTGACAGCAACGAGCCAGCCGCTGTCGAGTAGAGCACGACCAATACAAGGCAGGGATATGGGGAGATCAGACATATGAGCAGCACAACTCAGAGCGCAGCGGAGCCGGTCTCCGCTGCGCTTCTGCGAATTGCGCAGGAAATGGAAGCCGCAGGCGACGGGCAGCATGCCGAGCGTCTGCGCGAGGTCGGCGGCAAGCTGGCAGCACAGCAGCTGACGCTTGCTTTTTGCGGTCACTTCTCGGCCGGTAAATCGACCTTGATCAATCGGCTGTGCGGCGCGCAGCTGTTGCCTTCGAGTCCGATCCCGACGAGCGCCAACGTCGTCTCGATCGCCGATGGCGAGCCGTGCGCACGGATCGAACGAATGCAAGGCGGCGAGCGTAGCTTCATCGAGACAAAGCCCGAGGAGCTGGAGGCGTATTGCGTCAACGGGGAAGACTTCGCGTCGGTGGCGATTACGTACCCGATTCCCCGGCTTGGCGGACATACCGTCCTGCTCGATACGCCGGGCATCGATTCCACGGATGACGCTCATCGGATGGCGACCGAATCGGCGCTGCATCTGGCGGACGTCGTTTTTTATGTGATGGACTATAACCATGTGCAATCCGAGATTAACTTCGCCTTTGCCAAGCAGCTGAAGGACTGGGGCAAGCCGCTCTACCTGATCGTCAACCAGATCGACAAGCATCGGGAGCGGGAGCTGTCCTTTGCGGCGTATCAACGCAGCGTCGAGGAGGCATTCGCCGGCTGGCATCTGGAGCCGGCCGGCATCCTCTACCTGTCGATGCGTCAGCCGGAGCATCCGTATCAGCAATATGAGGCGCTGGAGACGCTGCTCTCCGAGCTGGCGGAGCTGCGCCGCGAGCTGAGCGCCGTCAGCGTGGCTGCCTCGGCGCGCCATCTGCTGGAGGCGCATGCGCGCTGGCAGGCGGAGCGCCAGGAGCCCGCTCGCGAGGCGCTGATCGCGCGGGGCGGCGGGGAGTCAGCGCTGGCCGAGGTGCGCGGCGAGCTCGCGCGTCTGGCCGCTGCCGAGCGGGCGCGCCAGGAGGCGCCGGATAAGCTGCGGATCAGCCTGCGGCAGGAGGTGCAGTCGCTGCTCGACAACGCCAACCTGATGCCGGCGGCGACCCGCGACCTGGCGCATGCCTATCTGGAGAGCCGCAAGCCGGGCTTCCGGATGGGACTCTTGTTCGCCGGGGCGAAGACGGCGGCGGAGCAGGAGCGGCGTCGCGAGGTATTCTATGAAGAGCTGATGGGGAGTGTCCGCTCAGGCATCGAGTGGCATCTGCTCGACCTGTTCCGCAAGGCGGCCGCGAGGCTTGGCTGGCAGGATGAGGAGCTGGAGCGCCGTCTGACGGCAGAGCTGACCGGATTGCTGGACACTGCGCTGCTGGAGGAGCAGATCGCGCCGGGCGCGGCGTTCAGCAATGAAGCGACGATGAACTATTGCCAGTCGCTGGCGGCTGCGATCAAAGGCCGCTATCGCAAGCAGGCGGCGGAGTGGACGGAGGCGCTGGCACAGCGCGCGGCAACGGCGGGCGGCTCTGAGGCCGCCGAGCGTGCGACGCGGCTGGGCGAGCTGGCGCAGCAAGCCGAGCCGCTGTCCGAGCTGGAGGAGCTGGATCGCGAGGCGGCCGAGCATCGGAGCAAGCTGGCGGCACTGCTGCCTGCTGCGCCTCCGGCGCCGATGCTGCCGCAGCCGCAAGCGCCTGTGGCGGCTAGCAGGGCGCAGCAAGCCGAGGAGACGGCGCCGGCGGGGATACCCGGCGCTGCGCTGTCAGCGGGACAGCGTGCGGTTAGCGGCGGGGGAGCGGACGCGACTGGCAGCTCCAGCCGCGATGGAGCTGCTGTGCTGCCGAGCGGAGCTAGCGGAGAGCAGGCTGCGACCGTGGGAGCGGCAGGCCCTG
>NZ_BFBX01000011.1:239672-249358 GCF_003851045.1 Paenibacillus sp. 598K
GTGCTGGGGCCGCAGCGCCTGGCCGCCGAGCGGCTGCGGCCCGCTGCCGAGCTGCTCGATCCGACGGCAGCGCTCGCTGCGGCTGCCGCAGCGATGCGCGGCAAGGCGGAGCGACTGCAGCGAAACCGGTTCACGATCGCGTTGTTCGGGGCGTTCAGCGCCGGCAAGTCGTCGTTTGCCAATGCGCTGATCGGCGAATCGGTGCTGCCGGTCTCGCCCAATCCGACGACTGCGGCGATCAATCGGATCGTCCCGCCGTCGGCGGAGCATCCGCATGGTACGGCTCGCATCGTCATGAAGTCGTCGGAGGCGATGCTGGAGGATCTGCAATACTCGCTGCGACTGCTCGGGGAAGAGATCGACGGTCTGTCGGCAGCCCAGCTCATGGAGCGGGTCGAGCGGCTGACGCCGGAGTCGCTCCATCCGGGCGGTCGTCCGCACTACAGCTTCCTCAAGGCTGCGGCGAACGGCTGGGGCGAGCTGGAGGGACAACTGGGCAACGAGCTGATCGTCGATACGGACGGTTATCGCCGTTATGTCGCCGAGGAGTCGCGCTCGTGCTTCGTGCGCGAGATCGAGCTGTTCTACGATTGTCCGCTGACCGCGCAGGGGATCGTGCTCGTCGATACGCCGGGCGCGGACTCGGTCAATGCTCGTCATACGGGCGTCGCCTTCAACTATATCAAAAACGCCGATGCGATCCTGTTCGTCACGTATTACAATCATGCGTTCTCGCAGGCCGACCGGCAGTTCCTGCTGCAGCTTGGCCGCGTCAAGGACCAGTTCGAGCTCGACAAAATGTTCTTCATTGTTAACGCTGCCGACCTGGCGGCGGACGAGGCAGAGCTCGCGGGGGTCGTCAGCCACGTCGAGCGCAATCTGCTGCAGCATGGCATCCGGTTCCCGCGTCTGCATCCGCTCGCTTCGCTGGCGGCGCTGGACGCCAAGCAGCGCGGCGATGAAGCGGCGATGGCCGCTTCGGGCATCCAGGCGTTCGAGGAGGCATTCCTGCGATTCACCGCCTCCGAGCTCGGCCAGTTAGCCGTTGATTCGGCGACGGAGGAGGTCGCACGCAGCGCCAAGACGATCCGCAGCTGGCTGCAGTCGGCGCGCAGCGACGAGCAGAGCCGCCAGGCGCAGCGCGAGCAGCTCGCCGTGCAGGTGCAGGAGGCATTGACCGAGGTCGCCGCCTTCCGCGACAAGCTCTCCTTCGAGCCGATCCGCCAGGAGCTGCAGGAGCTGTTGCACTATGTGCTGCAGCGCATCCAGTTCCGGTTCGGCGAGCATTACAATCTCGCCTTCAACCCGTCCTCGCTGCAGGAGGACGGCCGCGATCTGCGCAAGATGCTGTGGACGTCGTGGCTGGAGCTGCAGCGGCTCTTGCAGAGCGAGCTGTCCGAGGAGCTGCTGGCGACGACGCTGCGGATGGAGGGCCTCCTGAAGCGGCAGGTCGGGGAGCGTTATCTGTCCGCTGCAGCGCAGCTCTCGGAGCGGCTGGACGGCTTCGCAGCCGCTGCCTTTGAAGCTCCGGAGCTGGCCCAGCCCGAGCTCCCTGCGCCATGGGAGAGCGATGCGGTCGAGCGCAAGCTGCTCTGGTCCCGCTTCAAGTCGGCGCGTCACTTCTTCGAGGGCGACGGCAAGACGCAGCTCCGCGACGAGCTGGCTCAACTGCTGGCTGCGCCGCTCCAGCAGTACGCTGCCGCGACAGCGGCATCCTGGCTGCAGCATTACGAGGCGGCATGGCGACAGCTCGCAGAGAGGACTGAGGAGCGTCTGCGCGTCGAGGTGCAGAGCTATGGCGACAGCACGCTCTCGTCGTTGACTCATGTCGCCGATCCGGCCGAGCTGGAGCGTCTGCTGGCGCAGCTCGAGGCGATCGTCGCCGAGAGCCGGCAGCAGAGCGCTTAGTCAGGCAGCATGCGTTGTCGGTTGCCAGAGAGGGTCTGGCAGCCGACAATGCCGGATCTTGATTGCCAGATGGATGCTCATGGGTTCCATTCAGGATGGATCGGCCAAGCGCCGGGTATCGGGAGATTGTTTCCCGGGCCCGGTTTTTTGCTATCCGTTGGAGGTTTATTCTTTGACAATGAGAATCAATATCATTATAATCGCCAGTAAGGATTAGGATTGGTCTATGCAAGATGGGGGCGAGTGGAATGAAAAATGAAAAGCGTCTGGTATCGGAGCCGGAGAAAGCCTTGCTCTCCAGAGCGATCGAGGTGTGGGCGCAGTCGTCGATCACGCTGCTCGATCTGCGGCACCAGACGATAGACAAAGCGTCGATGGTCGATTATCGAATGCCAAGCAGCATGCTTCTATATGCCTACGGCGGCGCGGCCGAAGTGAGCTTGGACGACCGGCTGTACAGCGTCGAGCGATTTGGCGTCTTCCACGGGGGCAAGGGCAGCAGGCTATCGATAACGCCCGTTGGCGATAAAACAAAGATCTACAGCGTCTTTTACAAGGCGGAGGACCCGCCCTTCTATAAAACGGAATTAAAACGGCTGCTCCATGTCGTGAATCCCTTCCAGGAGCAATACGGCTTTGCGCCGCGCTCTCCGCTATACTTCCTGGAACAGCTCGGCAAAATGCACAAACGCTGGAGCGGCTGTACGCCACTGGACCGCTTTTATGGCAAAGCTGCGTTTTGGAGTCTCGTATACGAGATTTACGAGGAGCTGGCCGAGGGCGGCGTGCAAGTGCTCCAGCCGGATCTCGTATCGCTCGTGAAGCGGCATATCGATGAGCACTACCAGCAGACGCTGTCTCTTCAACAGTTAGCGGAGGCGTTCTACGTCAGCTCCGGACATTTGACCCGGCTGTTCAAAAAACAGGAAGGAATCAGTCCGCAAAAATATCTGATTCGCACGAGAGTAGAGGCCGCGCGAGCCAGACTGCTGGACTCCGAAGCGACGCTAAGGGAGATCGCCATCAGCTGTGGCTTTTCAGACGAATTCAATCTAATCAAGATGTTTAAAAGCTGCTTTGGCGTTACGCCGGGCGACTTTAGGAAAACAAGTTCAACTCGATTGATCGATTCTGCCATAGGCTCGGAAGCGGGCTTCCCTTATGCTGAAAGAGGAAGAGCTGAATTAAATCTCATCTCGGGAAAAGGGGACTATGCAGTGGGCAGGACGAAAAAAGGAACGTTGCTTTTTACAGGCGCATTGTGTCTGACGCTCATGCTGTCGGCATGCGCTGCGTCGACTCCGGCAGGCAACAACTCGCAAGCGAACGCGATCGAGCAGCCGACTTCAACGGTCTCGACGGAAGGGATGCGAGAGTTTGAGCATTCGGGAGGGAATACGCTCGTTCCCGCATATCCAAAGCGTATTGTCGCAGATTGGTACTACGGGGAGCTGCTGACGCTTGGCCTGCGGCCTATCGGTTATCCGGAATATCTGCTGAGCGAATACCGCTACGTCGAATCGGAAGGTACGGAAGGGCTGGGCGAAGCAGTAGAGCAGGTCGTGGAACTGCAGCCGGATCTGATCATTTCCACATGGGACGAGAGCTACGAGCAATTTGCCCAAATTGCGCCTTCGGTACTGTTAAAGCTCAATAACGGCGTGATCGACAGAATGCGGGTGTTGGGCGAGCTTGTGAACAAACAGGAGGCTGCGGAGGAATGGATCGTTTCGTTTGAAAAAAAACTGGCGCAATCGAAGCAACGTCTGGCAAAAGAGGTTGCCCCCGGGACAACCGTTTCGATACTGAACGTTTTCAATAAGGAATTGAAGGTAAGCGGCTACCGAAACATGGGCGGAGACGTGATTTACAACTTGCTGGAATTGGAGCCGCCGCAAAAGGTAAAGGAGATGTTTGAGAAGGATAACGCCTGGAACCATACGATCTCCTTCGAAGCGCTCCCTGAAGTTGCAGGCACCCATATTATTCTGACGGCGTATGATCCGGAAGGGACGGCCAAGGAAACGTTGGCGGAGCTCGAGCAAAGTCAGATTTGGAACAGTCTGGATGCCGTCAAAAACGGCCGCGTCCATGTGGTGCCGTACTATGATCTTTTTTTTGACGACCCCATCGCTGTCGAACACCAGATCGAGATGCTGACGGATATGATAGCGAACTAAAAGAACTGAAATGAAAGACCTCCAATGCTGCTCCACGCATTGGAGTTTTTTTGTGCACCCGAACATGTGCTCGATTTTGCAAAAGCGGAGCAATCTGCGGGTTACGCGATGAATAAGGACCATTCGGGAGAATACCCCCCTGTTCTGTTTCCATATGTGAACAAACGATGACATAGTCTGAAATATGATGCGCAGTCGCGTTTGCCGTCTGAGGGGGATGCTGGTAATATTCATTCATGCTTATAAAAAAGGTCAAAAGGGAGAGAAAAACGTGAATGTGTTCAGGCAACTGAAGGATTTCTACTGGCCCGAACGAAAGCTGTTAATCGTCTCGATCATCGCCCTGATGCTCGCGACGGCCCTGGGTCTGGTGTATCCTAACCTGCTGAGGGTTTTGCTTGACGATGTCATCGGATTGGAGCGCTACGAGCTTGTGCCGGCTTTGTCGCTGGCGGTTGTAGGCGTTATCACGCTCAAGGCGTGCTTGCAGTTTGTACATGGATTTTTTGGCGGACGCCTCGGCAACAAAGTCGCCTATCGGCTCCGCAACGGCAGCTATCGCAAGCTGCAGGAATTATCTTTCCCTTACTATGACACGGCCAAAACAGGCGACCTGATGTCCCGGCTCACAGCGGATCTTGAAGCGATCCGGAACTTCGTCGGCTTCGGCTTCGCCCAAATTCTGAACATGTTCCTGATGGTGATCTTCGGCGGAGCGATGATGATGTCGATCAACTGGCAGCTGACGCTCATGACGTTCGTGACGATCCCGTTCCTCGCCTGGGTGGCGATAAAGTTCGAGCGCAAGATTCACCCGGCATTCCAGGAGATGCGGCTGGCGATGAGCCATCTGACGACGGCGGTGCAGGAGAATATTACCGGCGTGCGCACGGTTAAATCGTTCGCCCGCGAGCCGCATGAGGTTGACAAGTTCTCGGTGCGCAGCGACGAATACCGCAACAATCAGGTGCGCGCCGCGAAGATCTGGGGCAATTACTTCCCGGTCATGGAACTGTTCGCCAGCCTTTGCGTCGTCATGCTGCTCGTGGTCGGCGGACGACTGGTCATCGGCGGCGAGCTGTCGATCGGCGAGCTGGTCGCATTTTTCAGCCTCATCTGGTTCATCATCCAGCCGATGTGGCAGCTCGGGTTCCATATCAATAACTACACGCAGTCGAAGGCATCGGGCGAGCGGGTGCTGGAGCTGCTCAATCAGTATGTGCATGTCAAAAACCCTGTCGGGGCCATCGCCCTCGACGACAGCAAGACGCAAGGGCATGTCCGCTTCGAGCAGGTGACGTTCAACTACGCCGACAAAAAACCGGCGCTCACCGATCTGTCGCTCGATGCGCCTCCGGGCAAGGTGATCGGCTTCCTCGGCGGCACCGGCTCCGGCAAATCGACGGTCATCCAGCTGTTGATGCGCGCCTACAACATCAAGCAAGGGCGGATCACGTTCGACGGCATCGATATTAACAAGCTGGACGTGCAAAGTCTACGTCGCCAGATCGCGCCAGTATTCCAGGAGACGTTCCTGTTCTCGGCCTCGATCCGCGACAATATCGCCTACGGCGTCGGCGGCGTGACCGACGAGGCGATCATCCGGGCCTGCGAGCTGGCGAAAGCTCACGAGTTCATCATGGAGCTGCCGCTCGGCTACGACACGATCGTCGGCGAGCGCGGCCTCGGCCTCTCGGGCGGCCAGAAGCAACGGATCGCGATCGCCCGCGCGCTCATCAAAAACCCGCGCGTGCTCGTGCTGGACGACTCGACGAGCGCTGTCGATATGGAGACGGAGCACGAGATACAGGCCGGCTTCCGCGAGGTTATGCAAGGCCGCACGACATTTATCATCGCGCATCGGATCTCCTCGCTGCGCCATGCCGACGAGATCATCGTCCTCGACGAGGGCCATGTGGTGCAACGCGGCACGCATGAGGAGCTGATCGCTGCCGAAGGCCACTACCGGGATACTTACAATATTCAATACGCCGACCGGCCGTCCGATATGGCAGCCGCAGAAAGAAGGGTGTCAAGTTGAGCGAGCAAGCGACCAAAACAAGCGACAAACGATCGCGTTTCGTCTATCAGGACGACGAGCTGATCGAGAAGCCGTTTAACTGGACTCAGATGGGCCGGTTGGTCCACTATATGAAGCCCTACCGCAAGCAGTTGATCCCGATCGTCGTGCTGATGATGGTCATCGGCACGGCGACGCGGCTCGCCATCCCGGCGATCATCGCGCTGGCGATCGACCAGGCGATTTTCCCGGATGACGGCGCCGGCAGTTATACCAAGCTGTATACGTACGCGAGCTGGATGCTGGGATTATATCTTATTCAATGGGCGGCTAACACGTTCCGCATCCGCTTCACGAACATCATCGGCCAGCAGATCATCTACGATCTGCGCAAGGATCTGTTCAGCCATATCCAGAAGCTGTCGTTCCGCTTCTTCGACAAGCGGCCGGCCGGCTCGGTGCTGGTGCGGATCACTAACGACATCAATGCGATGCAGGATCTGTTCACCAACGGCGTCGTCAACCTGATGATGGACTGTGTCCAACTGGTCGGTATCGTCGTCATCCTGCTGCTGCTGAACTTCCAGCTCGGCCTCGCGGTCATGATCACGGTGCCGCTCATGTTCCTGGTGTCGAGCGCGCTGCGCCGCCGCATCCGGCTGGCCTGGCAGGATGTACGGACCAAGCAGTCCCGCATCAATGCGCATCTGAATGAGAGCATCCAGGGCATCAAGGTGACGCAGGCTTATGTGCAGGAGAAGGACAATATCGGCTTCTTCGAGAACATGAACCATACGAATCTGAAGGCCTGGAACAAGGCATCGGCGATGAACCAGATGTTCGGACCGGTCATCGAGATCACTTCTGCGGTCGGTATGCTTATCCTGTTCTGGTATGGCTCTCATCTGATCCAGACGGAGGTGCTGACGATTGGTCTGCTGGTCGCCTTCGCCCAGTACATCGGCAACTTCTGGGACCCGATCAACCGGCTCGGCCAGATGTACTCGCAGCTGTTGATCGCGATGGCATCGTCGGAGCGGATCTTCGAGTTTATGGACGAGAAGCCCAATGTCGGCGAGCTGGAGTCGGCCAAGGAGCTGACCGAGATTCGCGGCGATGTGAGCTTCGAGAATATCGTCTTTGAATACGAAAAAGGACGCCCAGCCTTGAAAAACATCAGCCTGGATGTCAAGGCGGGCCAGTCGATCGCGCTCGTCGGCCATACCGGCTCAGGCAAAAGTACAATTATCAACCTGCTCTGCCGCTTCTATGATCCGGTCGAGGGCCGGGTGCTGATCGACGGACAGGATATCCGAGACGTGACGATCGCCTCGCTGCGCTCGCAGGTCGGCATCGTGTTGCAGGATACGTTCATCTTCTCCGGCTCGATTCGCGACAACATCCGCTACGGACGACTGGATGCGACTGATCATGAGGTCGTACTGGCCGCGCAGGCGGTCGGCGCGCATGACTTCATCATGGACCTGCCGGACGGCTACGATACCGAGGTGCAGGAGCGGGGCAACATTCTCTCGATGGGGCAACGTCAGCTGCTCTCCTTTGCCCGGGCGCTGCTCGCCGATCCGCGCGTGCTGATCCTCGACGAGGCGACGGCGAGCATCGATACGGAGACGGAGCTTAAGATTCAAGAGGCGCTGAAGACGCTGCTGTTCGGACGCACGTCGTTTATTATCGCGCATCGGCTCTCGACGATCCGGCATGCCGACAACATCGTCGTCCTCGACCACGGCGTCATCATGGAGCAGGGCAACCACGACGAGCTGATGGCGCGCGGCGGCATCTACCGCGGATTGATCGACGCGCAGTACCGCTTCCTGTCGGCCTGATTGGTTGCGGAGAGCGTCGGACCGCAGGGCGTATCCCGGGATGATAGGAAAGAGCGTCGTATAACTGGACGCGTGTGGGATGAAAGGAAGGGAGATTAGACCCACGATTTTGCGGTTTTGATGGTCCGATCTGCTCTTCCGCATCGTCAAACGGACGACGAATTCGTTTTTTCTTGACTTATTCACAGACAAACCTCCACAATGGAAGAAAAACCAGCGGCGCGCCGTTGGTCGTGCCAGCACTCAGTTGCTGGCCTGCCAGCGGCAAGCAAGGGATATCAGGATCGCCCATTCGCGTACGTGCGGTGATGATGCTGATATCCTGACGGCACGCCGCTGCTTCCAGGAGGTTTTTTGTTTTGAGTTACGGATCGCCACTTACCCCGCAAGCTACCAAAATCATGCTGCTCGGCTCGGGCGAGCTCGGCAAGGAGGTCGTGCTCGAGGCGCAGCGCCTCGGGATCGAGACGATCGCCGTCGACCGCTATGCGAACGCGCCAGCGATGCAGGTCGCGCATCGCGCCCATGTCATCGACATGCTCGACGAGCAGGCGCTGCGCGAGGTGATCGCGCAGGAGCAGCCGGATCTGATCGTGCCGGAGATCGAAGCGATCGCCACCTCGGTGCTGGTCGAGCTGGAGCAGGCGGGCCAGCGGGTCGTGCCGACCGCCCGCGCGGCTCAGCTGACGATGGACCGCGAGGGTATCCGCCGTCTCGCCGCCGAGACGCTCGGACTGCCGACTGCGCCGTACCGATTCGCCGACAGTCTGGACGAGCTGCGCGCCGCTGTGGCCGAGCTCGGGACGCCGTGCGTCATCAAGCCGATTATGAGTTCCTCGGGCAAAGGGCAGAGCGTCTGCCGCAGCGAGGCGGAGATCGAGGGCTGCTGGCAGCTGGCGATGGATGGCGGGCGCGCCAAGCGTCAGCGCGTCATCGTCGAGGGCTTTATCCATTTCGACTCGGAGATTACGTTGCTGACCGTGCGCTCTGTGTCGGGCACCGCGTTCTGCGCGCCGATCGGCCATGTCCAGCAGGACGGCGATTATATCGAGTCGTGGCAGCCGCATGACGTATCGGCAGAGGACCGCCGCCAGGCCGAGGCGATCGCCAGCAAGATTACCGAGGCGCTGGGCGGTTGGGGCATCTACGGCGTCGAGCTGTTCCTGACCAAGGACGGCGTGCTGTTCAGCGAGGTGTCGCCGAGACCGCACGATACCGGCATGGTGACGATGGTGACGCAGGACCTGTCGGAGTTCGCCCTGCATGCCCGCGCGATCCTCGGCCTGCCGATCCCGGCGATCCGGCTGCTCGGACCGGGCGCATCCTACACGCTGAAGTCGGACCGCGAGAGCGAACGCTTCCGCATCGAGGGCGTCGGCGAGGCGCTGGCCTTGCCGGATACGCAGGTGCGTCTGTTCGGCAAGCCGCAGACCCGTGTCGGCCGCCGGATGGCGGTGGCGCTCAGCCGCGCCGACGACGTCGCCCAGGCGCGCGAGCACGCGCGCCGCGCTGCGCAGTCGCTTAGCATCGTATACGAGGAGTAGAGTAGCTCGAAGAGTCCCGTCAGAACGCGATTTGTTGCGTTTGGGCGGGACTCTTTTGTGGCCTCGAAGACAGCTGCCTGGGTTCGGAGGTGGGAGCGGGATAGCTAGGCCGGAGATGTGCGATAATGGCACAAGTCTAGGGAAACCGAGTCGGAACGGCCGGAGATGTGCGATAAATGGCACAAGT
>NZ_BFBX01000012.1:0-3541 GCF_003851045.1 Paenibacillus sp. 598K
TAGACGGTACGGAGTACTAGGCGCTACATCAAAAAAGCTCGTTCGTCAGGTCCCAGAGACCGTCGAACGAGCTTTTCTACTATTTGCGACGCTGCATTAATCCGTACAACGCGAACCCCGCGAAGCCGCCGCCGACATGCGCCATCAGATCGATCTGCTGAATGAAGACAGACATGAGCAGACCGATGACGAGGATCGTCACGACCGTCTTGCGCGAAGCGACATCCAGCTTGTGCCGCTGCAGCAGCACGATGTGCAGGAACGCCCCAAACACGCCGTAGATGCCGCCTGACGCGCCCACAGATAACTCGGCCAGCTCAGACGTCTTCGTCATCATCAAGCTCAGGAAGTTGCCTGCGACGCCGCACAGCAGGTAGAAGATGATGTACCGGACATGTCCGAGCAGCCGCTCCAGCGGCGGCGCGAAGACGAGCAGCGAAAAACAGTTGAACAGCATATGCTCCCATCCGATATGGAGGAACATCGAGGTGACGTAACGCCAAGGCTCCTCCAGCCCGAATGGATCGCCGAGCGGATACCGGACAAATGCGCCCCAGCGATACAGATTCAAATTATTGAGCGAGCCCCCGGTTAGCTCCAGGATAGCGAACATGACCACATTGATCGCCAGCAGCGCCGATGTGATGGGATACAGCTTCAGGTAGGAGCGGAAGCTCTCATAACGTAAAAAGATCAACGGAACGCCTCCTTATGCGCCTGTCTCATTGGACAAGGGTCTCGACGAACGATTATAATGAATGGGGTAATCCAATACTTAGCATCTGATAGAGGAGGAATTGTTACTCATGACTCAACAACGTAAAGGTGTAGCCACCCTTAAAGGCAATCCGATCACCCTGCTCGGCCCAGAATTGAAAGTCGGCGATCCGGCTCCTGACTTCGTACTGAACAAATCGCTGGTCGACAGCGTCTCGCTGAAGGACTTTGCCGGCAAAGTGAAGCTGATCAGCGTCGTCCCTTCGATCGATACGGGCGTATGTGACGCACAGACGCGCCGCTTCAATGAAGAAGCCGCATCGCTCGGCGACAGCGTAGTCATCCTGACCGTAAGCGTCGATCTGCCCTTCGCGCAGTCCCGCTGGTGCGGCGCAGCCGGTGTCGACCGTGTCACATTGCTCTCCGACTACAAGGACAACAACTTCGGAGCCGCCTATGGCGTCCTCATCGAAGAGCTCAAGCTCGACATGCGCGCGATCTTCGTCCTCGATGCCGACGACACGATCCGCTACGTCGAGGTGCTGCCGGAGATGACCGAGCATCCGAACTACGAGCAGGCGCTCGAAGCGGTACGCGGACTCATCTAAGCCGCGCCCGAATCGAAAATAAAGCGAGTGAAGGCAACCCCTTCCTCGCTTTATTTGTGCTATGGACTGTTCGTCTTATATGCGGCCATCTTCTTATCCAAGGTCCGGTAAATATCAAGGATGACCCGATAATTGGAACCAAGGTCCCCGAATGAGCCTCGGGAAGCCGAATAAATATCCACTGCCGTCGTTACCGGATTAATGCTAATGACCGACACCGTAATATCCATCGTTCTGCCGGTTGCCGTTCGCTTCTCGACGACGATCTCGCCTACAGACTGCACTTCGTGAAGTACCTTGTAGCCCTGCATCTTCTTGAGCGTCGACACGACATCCTCCCATACCTTATCCTTTGACAGCTTGTAGTAATGGGATTTCAACAACGGATCCTTTGCCTTGTCACCCGTCTGTTCAAAACTGCGGAGCAGTCCGATCAGTGTCCGTTTCAACAACGACATCTCCCCCTCCAACGTCTATGTATATGCGAGTCAAGACAACCTCTATAGGTTGGACTTGCGACCGGCTTCGGTTGCCAGAGCCGCAACGTCCCGAATACGCCGAAAGACAAGCTCGTATAAGAGCTGAACTTATACGAGCTTGGATATACCCGACTGGCAGCCGGGCGGATAGTTATAGACATCCCCGCGTTTGCCGTCCGGCAAGCTTGTTTCTGAACCCGCTCTCGCAGGTGGGTGACCGCAGAGACGCTTTTGAAGTCCCTTTTCGGGGGCATGACAGCTGCATCTCGATGTAGGTCTCCCTTCATTCAGCCATTGGTTCAAAACAAGGAAATGCCGTAACGCACACCGCAGGATGTATTGATATTATAGTCCTTTTGTCCGGGATTGTAAACTTTCGCGACCCGCAGCTACTTGCGTTCCTCGATCTCATCCTTAACGGAAGCCCCGTCCATGCGCGCAAGCTCGAGGTCCTCTTGCTCCTCCTCGCTCCGTCTCGCCTCCTCCTCGGCAGCCGCTTTCTCCGCTTGCATCTGCAGCTTCTGATAGATCAGGTAGAAGTTGTAGAACGAGACGGTGGCGATGATGCTGCCCATAAAGAAAGGAATCAGAAACGTGAACTGAAAGCTGATAAAGACAACGGCGCCGCTCATAATGACGGTCGACAGCGACCGGAAGGGCCGGCCGATCGTAATTAGGATGGCGTTTTTGAGCAGCTGGAATGTCTTCATATGGTAGTGAACCATCATGGAGAAGTAGTTGAACATCGAGATGAACAGGAGAATCATCAGACCGATGAACACAAACGACAGCAGCTGGAACGACGACAGCTCATTCAAATATACACGATAGTCCACGTACATGATGACATATAGCGCCGTGTACAAAATTCCGCCCAGCATACTCTGGACATAGTTCTCCTTGTAGCTTCGGAAATACGTCTTGAAGAGGGGGACGTCCACCTCGCCCATAACCCATTTGCGCGCGACGGCAAACATCGCCGCCGTTGCCGGGAAGAAGGTGAACGGGGCGACAATCGCCCCCAAAATGAGCGAGGAAAGAAGCTCGTCCTCCGTCGTCGAAAAAAGCAGCGCCGTTGCGATCAGAAACACAAATGGAATGGAGCAGAGCATCCAGAGCACATTGGTCACGGACAGCCGCATAATCCATTCGGAGATTTTGTAAAAGCCCCCCATGAGGCCTCTCATTTCCATCTTGACTCCCCCTAAAACTGTACTGACTCGCGCGAGGCCTGAGGTTTTAGTAAACGTTCTCAACCACGCCTGTCCCAAAGGATTGCTGTCCGGCATACGCCTATTTTGGTCTGCAGTAGGCACTCGTCTAAACGGCTGCCACCCATCAGCCATACTATATGGTGTAATCCAAACCAACATCGCTAAAGGAGGTTGCCGCATGAGCGAAGAAAGATACGGATACGGACACGGTGGCTTCGCAACTTCGACAGGAATCATTCTCGTGTTGTTCATCCTGCTCGTAATTATCGCCAAGACATTCCTGTACTAAAAAGCCCCTTCACCGCATGACGAAAACCGGGGGATCCACGGCCTTCCAAGCAAAAGCTTAAGGGGGCCATGGATCGATTCCCGGTTATTTGTCGTTTAGTTGTTTACATAATCGTCGGAGGAGCTGCGCGGACGTCTGCCGCCATCGCCGCTACGTCCTTCGCCACTGCGACCTTCGTCACGGCTGCCATAGCCGCCGCGTCCGCTGCCGTAGCTGCTGCCGCGATTGCTGCTG
>NZ_BFBX01000012.1:3596-3972 GCF_003851045.1 Paenibacillus sp. 598K
TCGTCCGGACGTCCGGACGACGCTTCTTGGCGCGGATCGGATCCTCAGGCGTCAATTCGATGTTGACGTCCTTCTTCTCGCCGGTCAGCAGCTTCAGAGCCGCTGCGAGCAGATGCACGGAATCGTAACGCTCGAGGAGCTGGATCGCCGTGCCTTTGTATTCATTGAAGTCTTCCGACTGGATAATCTCGAGCAGACGCTCCGCTGTTACGCGTTGCTTGCCTTCGATCGCTTCTGCGAGCGACGGCAACGCCTTGCGGGAGATCTTCTGACGGGTGACGCGCTCGATGAAGTGCAGGTGATCGATCTCGCGCGGAGTGACGAACGACCAGGCCGTGCCTTCCTTGCCTGCGCGGCCGGTACGGCCGATCCGGTG
>NZ_BFBX01000012.1:4046-4748 GCF_003851045.1 Paenibacillus sp. 598K
CCGGTACGGCCGATCCGGTGAACATAGCTCTCCGGATCTTGCGGCAAGTCGAAGTTGATGACATGAGAAACGCCCGACACATCGAGACCGCGAGCGGCCACGTCGGTCGCGACGAGCACATCGATGCTGCCGTCGCGGAACTTGCGCATGACGTTGTCGCGCTGGTTCTGCGAGAGGTCGCCATGAAGACCGTCCGCTGAGTATCCACGCTTCTGCAGCGCTTCGCTCAGCTCGTCGACCCGGCGCTTCGTGCGACCGAAAATAATCGCAAGCTCCGGCGACTCCATATCGAGCAAACGGCTCAGACCTTCGAACTTCTGGCGCTCATGCACTTCGATATACGCCTGATCGATTAATGGTGCCGTAATATTCTTCGGAATGACAGACACATGCTCAGGTTCCTTCAGGAACTGTTGCGCCAGGCGCTGGATATTCGGAGGCATCGTCGCCGAGAAGAGCATCGTGTGGCGTACTTCGGGGACCAGCTTCAGGATCGTCTGGATGTCTTCCATGAAGCCCATATCCAGCATCTCATCGGCCTCATCGAGGATAACGGTCTGGACATCATCTAGCTTGATCGTCTTGCGGTTGATGTGATCGAGCAATCTGCCTGGCGTCCCGATAATAATCTGGGGACGCTTCTTGAGTGCGCGAATCTGGCGTCCGATATCTTGGCCACCGTAGATCGGCAACGAACGGATG
>NZ_BFBX01000012.1:4837-18842 GCF_003851045.1 Paenibacillus sp. 598K
AGATCGGCAACGAACGGATGCCCTTAAAGCGGGACAGCTTGCCGATCTCCTCGGCAACCTGAATCGCGAGCTCGCGCGTTGGCGTCATAATCAGTGCCACGATGCGGTCTTCCGAAACCGGAATCTTATTGATGAGCGGGATCCCAAAGGCGGCCGTTTTGCCTGTACCGGTCTGCGCCTGGCCGATCAAGTCCTTGCCGGCCATTGCGACAGGGATTGCTTTGTCTTGTATTGGGGTCGATTCCTCAAAGCCCAACTCTGTGATGGCTTGTAGAACCTTCGGCTCCAAGCCGAATTCAGCAAATGTTTTCAAACGTACTCAAACTCCTTTTTATCTAAGGCTTTACTTAAAAATTTTCCTGTTCATTATAGCACACTTCTGTTCATGAATACCAGCGGCACCTCCATACACATCCTATACCGAGAGGCGGCCGCCCCAAATGCTGCCTGGCAAACGGGAGGGGGTAAGCCATGAAACAGCTTCATCTGATCGGGCTCGCTGCATCCATGCTGGCCGGCTCTCTGCTGGTCGCCGTCGGCTTTAACCAGTTCCTGATCCCGCTCGCCTTGCTTAGCGGCGGCATCTCCGGCGTATCGATGATTATCGGCTATGCGACAGGAGCCAATATCGGCTGGCTCTATTTTGTCCTCAACCTGCCTGTGCTAATCTGGGGCTGGCTAAGGCTGGGCAGACCGTTTATCGCCTGGAGCATCTTTTCTGTCCTCGCGGCCACGGTATTGCTGCAGGTCGTCCCGGTTCGTCCGCTCGTCACCGATCTGCTGCTCGGCTCGCTGTTCGGCGGCCTCCTGGTCGGCATCGGCAGCGGCATCGCGCTCCGTCTCGGCGGTTCCTCCGGCGGTTTTGACATCATCGCCTCGATCATCACCCGCAAGCGCGATGTGCCGGTCGGCACGCTCATCTTCCTGCTGAACGGCCTAGTCGTCCTGTTGCTAGGTTTGCAGTCCGGAGATTGGCGGCTGGCCCTGTACTCGATGCTCTCGATCTACGCTGCCGGCAGGATGGTCGATTGGCTGCATATCCGTCATCTCAAGGTGACCGTCTTCATCGTCACCTCTCGTACCCAAGAGCTGAAGACCCGTCTGCTCCAGCGACCGCGCGGCGTCACTGTGATTCGGACACGGGGCGCTTACTCCGACGCCGAGAAGGATATGCTGATGACAGTGACGACCCGATATGAGCTGGTAGAGCTGCGTCGGCTGATCACCGAGCTTGATCCCGGCGCCTTCGTCAACATCGTCGAGACGGTAGGCGTGATGGGCGAATTCCGCAAGTAAGGACGAATATGGATTTCAGGTAAGGCGACTATGTTTTTTGCAACGTTCCTGTTATACTATAACCAATCCTCGATGCACAGTTTCACGCCACTGGTTTTCCCTGTCTTTCGATAATTCTCAGAATTTTCGCAGAAAGGGTGATGCAGGATGGATCATGAAACGGTAACACTATCGCGGATTGTCGAAAAGCTTGCGCCGGAGATGTTTTCGTTCCTTACAGCAAACGAGCTGCAATTGAATATCGTGCTGCGAGACGGACTGTCGGTGCTTGAACCGGAAGACGCGATCGAGATCGTGCAGCACAGTATTTGTGAAGTTCAGAAGCATGTGTTATTGCAATGAGGATATGGCTATTCCAGACCTCCGCTTACGCGGCGGCCGGGAATAGCCTTTTTCATGTCAGGGCACTTTTAGACAGAGATACAATATTCCTACCATGTACCTCTGTCTCTATATCCGTATCTGTTCTATACTGGTAGGACTACCACAACAGGGAGATAATCAATGGAACTTATTTTTGCAATGCTGCTGGTGATCAACAATCTGCTCACCGGCTCCCCGCAAGGCGACAACAACAAACCGCTGCTGCCATCCTGGAAGGCCATTCCCGGCATCGCAGCAGCCTCGCAGCCCGACGCCCCATCAGCTGCGGACCCGTCGATCTTCGTCAAGACCGATCCGCAGCCGGACGCTCCGATCGTCAAGGGCATCTACGTCACCTCCCACAGCGCAGGCGGCGAACGGATGGCCGGTCTGCTGCAGCTGCTCGACGACACCCCGCTCAACAGCATGGTGATCGACATCAAGGACGATCACGGATACATAACCTATCCTTCCGACAACGAGGAGATGCTTAAGCTTGGCGAAACGCGCCGCAACATCGCCGATATCAATGCGCTCATGAACCGGCTTGCGCAGCATGACGTGTATCCGATCGCGCGGATCGTTGTGTTCAAGGATAGCGTACTGGCCGCCAAGCACCCGGAGCTGTCATTTGTGCAAGGCGATGGGACCGTCTGGCAGAATGGCCGCAAGGAGAGCTTCGTCAACCCTTACCGCAAGGAAGTGTGGGATTATAATATCGCGATCGCCAAGGAAGCGGCCCGTCTCGGCTTCAAGGAGATCCAGTTCGACTATGTCCGCTTTCCCGAGGGCTTCGAGAATAAAGCCGACTCACTTGTCTTCGATCGCACGGGAGAGAGCCGGGTGCAGATCGTCGCCGACTTCGTCAAGTATGCCCGCGAGCAGCTCCAGCCGCTCGGCATCCGCATCTCGGTCGATATTTTCGGCTATGCGGCGTCGGTGCCTGCAGCCGAGGGGATCGGCCAGGACTTCGTCAAGCTGTCCAAGCATGTCGACGTCATCTCCCCCATGATCTATCCGAGCCACTACAGCACCGGCTGGTTCAAGCAGCAGACGCCGGACAAGGCGCCTTATGAGACGATCAAGGGCTCGATGCTCGACACCCATGACAAGCTGGAGCCGCTCGGCCATTACAAGCCGGTCATCCGGCCGTGGATTCAGGATTTCACTGCCAGTTGGCTCGGCAAGGGCAACTACATCCCGTACGGCAAACAAGAAGTCGAAGCCCAAATCCAGGCGCTCCGGGACACCGGCGTCGACGAATACCTGCTCTGGAACGCAGGCAACCGCTATACGCCAGACGTCAAGTACGAGTAGTCTTCGGCAACCAAAACCATAAAAACCTATCCCTGCCTTTGGAGTGTTGACTCCAAAGGCGAGATAGGTTTTTTGGTTTGTGTTCTCTGCGCTGCGTCCATCCTTACAGGGAAAGCCGCGAAGCCAGCTCGTACAGCTCGGTGTTGAACGCCTTCTTGGTACCGACGACCTTATCGATGTCGGTAATCACGTATTCGCCCCGGATGATGCCGCAGCCTTTGCCCGACTCGCCTTCCAACAGCATGCGCACGGCAAAATCGCCGAGTTGGCTCGCCAGAATCCGGTCATTGTGCGTCGGCGTGCCGCCGCGTTGGATGTGGCCAAGCACCGTTACACGCGGCTCGATGCCATTGCGCTCGGTGATCTCCCGCGCGACATCCTCGCCCTTGCCTGCGCCTTCGGCGACCAGAATGATACTGTGGCGCTTGCCATGCTGGAAGTTCTCGTGCATCCGATTGGCCACCACGTCCAGATCGTATGACACCTCCGGCACCAGGATCGTCTCTGCCCCGCTCGCAAGTCCCGCATATAGCGCGATATCGCCGCAGTGACGGCCCATGACCTCGACGATCGACGAGCGCTCATGCGAGGTCATCGTGTCGCGCAGCTTGTTGATCGCATCGACAACGATGCTGACCGCAGTGTCAAAACCGATCGTGAAGTCCGTGAACGGAATATCGTTGTCAATCGTGCCCGGCAGACCCATCGTCTTGATGCCAAGCTTGCTCAGCTTTTGCGCGCCTTGATAGGAGCCGTCGCCGCCGATGACGACGAGACCGTCGATGCCGCGTTCATTCAGGACGTCGGCGCCGCGCTGCTGACCCTCTGGCGTCAGGAATTCCTTGCAGCGCGCGGTCTGCAGGATCGTCCCGCCGCGCTGGATGATATCGCCCACGCTGCGCAGATCCATCTGGCGCAGATCGTTGTTCAGCAGACCCTGAAAACCGCGCTGAACGCCGTAGACTTCAATTCCGTGGTACAAAGCGCTCCGCACCACTGCTCTTACTGCGGCATTCATCCCTTGCGAGTCGCCTCCGCTGGTCAGCACGGCGATTTTTTTAACGTTAGCCATCTTGCTTTTCCTCCTCAAAAATACTCGAATCGAACCTTCAGCCATCCAGATTGGTTGCGCTCTTGCTGCGAATATAATGGCTGTTGATCCAGAAGAACAGTCTCATCAGCGGACTGCGGCGCATGATCGATCGCGAGATGTGCCGGACATCCTCCTGCTCGCTAGCCTTGGCGTCCGAAAGATAGAGCGCCTGCAGTCCCTCGATGACCATACGGTGAAATCGCGCCCCCGGCAGCGAGGCGACATCGGCCAGCGCCAGCGAAGCGATCGACTCCAGCCGCGCGGTCAGCGTATCCCCGTCCTCGTAATAGGCGCAGAAGTTAAGGTCTCCCTCCCGCCGGTCCTCCTCCTGGTCGATTAGATAATCGAGCAGGATATGCAGTCCGCTGACGTGAGGAAAATAGCCGTTGCTCATCGCCTCCGCCTCCGATGCCAGCAGCCGAGGCTGCGCGGCAGCCAGAAACAAGGCGAACATGCCAAGCGTAGAGCCGGTCGCTGCGGCAAACTCATACCACCGCAGATGCGCAAAACCGTGCCGATGCTCCTCCCACCAGGTAAGCAGCCGTTCCTCCCGAAGCTCGGGCGCGATATGCTTGTACACCTGCAGGTCGACATACAGACTAACCAAACGTACCAGATGCGGTTGTACGACAGCATGCGAGGGCAACTGCGCCATGCATTGCTGACAAGTCGCCACCAACGCTGTCAAATACCCGGCATCGCCTTCGCATGGCCGTAGCGCGTAATACGCCCCCGGCGCCGCGCCCGGCGTGACCGCGTCAAGCATCGCCTGATGCAGCTGTCGAAAATCAGCCGGGTCCATCGAGACGCTGCGGTCGCACAGGTTGTCGAGATAGTCGCTGATCGTCTGCAGCGCGACGATGAGCGGGATCAGCACCCCGTACATGCCGGGCTCGGCAGCCGCATAGACCGCTCCCCCTTGGCAATGGAATCGCTTGGACGCGATACTCGCGAGCGCCTGCAGCCGAAGCTCTTGATCGGGGATCTTCTCGGCCTCGGCTTGCCATCGTTTTAGTTGGTTGTCGACCGCCGGCAGCACATGTCTGTACATCCGGTACATCAGCCCCGCCGACGTAGCGGGGACCGCTTGCCAGTTGTGTTCAGCTCTCACTGCCCGTCCTCCCGGATATCCCTGAGACTCCTGTAAACCTCCACATTTAAATGTACCAAAATCACGGTCATTTATCCAGTCCTTAAGTCCCTCTTAACCAAAAATACAAGTTATTCAAGAAAGATCACAGTTGGCGTGCTATACTGGAACTTATGCAAGCAGTACCTGTCCGGAGGAGAATTCAACATCATGTCTACGCCTAATGCAAGTCCGCAACTATCGCCGACGGCCGCCAAGGAGGCCTGGCGCCTGCGCGCGTTCAGCTTTTCCTTTTACACGATTATGGCCATCGTCGTCTCTTACTTTCCGTTATACTTCTATGACCGCGGCTTCTCTGAGCAGCAGGTCGGCATCCTGTATTCGATCGGACCCAGCGTATCCATCTTCGCCAACCTGATCATGGGTCTGGCGAGCGACAAGTACCGGACGATCCGCAAAATTTTGACCTTGCTGCTCATCGGTCAGCTGCTGATGATCGTCCTGTTGCTGCCGGTCCATCACTTTGCGCTCGTCTGTCTGATCATCGGGGGGTTCTATTTTTTTCAGACGCCGCTCAACTCGCTTAATGACAGCCTGATCCTGCTGTCTGAGCCGCATACGGGTCGGAGCTACCCGTCGATCCGCATCTTTGGCTCGATCGGTTTTTCGGTCGCGGCATTGCTAATCGGCCAGTTCCTGCAAGACAGCGGCTCCGGCTCGACGATGTACATCGCGCTCGGAGCGATTGCGGTGACGCTCTTGCTCTCGCTGCTGCTCAAGGATTATCAGGGCTCGCTGCGCAAGATCGAGTTTGGCGGATTTTTCAAGCTGATCCGCAAGCCGCAGATCGTCGTCTTCTTCCTGCTGGTGCTAGTGCTCTCTATCGCCCACCGGATGAACGAAGGCTTCCTTGCCATCATCATGCGGCAGATGGGCGCTAACGAGTCGATGATCGGCACCGCCTGGATGATCTCCTCTGCCAGCGAGATCCCGATCCTCTACTTGCTGGGCAAGTACGGCCATCGGTTTAAGGAGCTGCCGTTGCTGGCTTTCGCCGGGGGCACTTACGCCCTGCGCTTCTGGCTGCTGAGCATCGCTACCGCGCCGGAGTGGATCGTGCTCATCCAGGCGATGCACAGCATTACGTTCGGCGTATTCTTCTCGACGGCGCTGCGCTACCTGTCGATCATCATCCCCGACGAGTACCGCTCCTCCGGCCAGGCGATCTATGCGGTCGTCTGGACCGGCTTTGCCGGCATCCTGGCCGGCACCGTCGGCGGCTTCGTCATCGAGCAGCACGGCAAGGAGCTGTTCTTCCAGGCCGGCATGACCTTCTCGCTGCTCGCCGCCGCAGGCTTCCTGATCAAGCATCTGCGGAGCCGATGACCACGCGGCGGGAAGGCCGAATTCGCTTGCTGTGGGTTACTTGTGATCAAAAGCGGACTTTTTGAAATTCTAAGCTATACTAAGTTTCACACTTATATAATCTTAGAATTCTCCGACAAAGCTCTTCGCGTCTAAAAAAGTACGACGAAATCGTTTTTGCTTGACAACCTCTATTATAATGGTGGAGAAAGGACAGGTGGAAGCATTGAGTAACGATTCATATCTTCAACTGAAGCAAATCATCCACGAACGGCGCAGCGTCCGCAGCTTCACAGACCAGCCCGTTGACAAGGAGCTGATCCGCGAGCTGATCGATTGCGCGCGTTATGCGCCAAGCGACACGAACTCGCAGACGTGGGAGTTTATCGCCATCGTCGGTCGCGACAAGATCCAGGCAATCGAAGCGTTGACCTGGGAGCAGCTGCACGGGCGGGCAGCTGCTGCCGAGGCGGAGGGGCTGAGCCGCGAGGCGCGGCTGCTGGTCAAGTCGTTTGGCCCGTATGCGACCGCCTTCGCCGATGCGCCTGTCCTGCTCGTCTGCCTGGCGACGCCGTATACGTCGAAGTTCCGCGAGAAGATCTTCGACCCGATCGCGCTCGCCCCGGACGATGTATGGCGCGAGGAAGGTATCAAGAGCAGCTGTCTGGCGACCCAGAATCTGATGCTGGCCGCACATGCGCTAGGCCTTGCCACTTGTCCGATGACCGGGCCTGTCCTGCTCGCCGAGCATCAGCTCAAAGCCTACCTCGACATCGAGGAGAGCCGCCAGGTCAACATGGTAATCGCCCTCGGTTATCCGTCCACACAGCCCGGCAAGCTGCCACGCAAGGAAGTGGACGAGATTTTGCGCTTCGTCGACTAAGGGTCGGCAGTTGCGCGGGCATCCATTCTTTCGCTATCATGAGTACAAGCACGTCATAGTATAATAGAAACCGAGGTGGACGACCGATGTTCAAAAAACACGTCATCTACAAAACCGACAACTACAACATGCTCACGGTAGAGGTGCGCGGCAAGACGCTTGTCGTGCGCGAGATCTCCGATCAGTGGGGCGAGGACTGTCATGAGTTCCTCAGCCGCCCGCAGCTGATGCACTGGGCAGAGAACCGCTATCGTCCCGAGGATTTCACGGGCCGGGAGCAGGAGCGGGAAGCGATCATGGCCGCTCTGAAGGAAGTCTAAACTATCCGCTGGAGGACGCACGATGAACACGACCACATCTGTTATTTTTATCGTCTCCGCCTTTGTGCTCGGCGGCGTCATCATGCTGTACCGGGAGTCGATTCCCGACAAGCTGCGGCGCCCGCTCGCGCTCTCGGCGATCGGCTTGATCGCCTTTGCCTTTTTCTTGATCGTCTACAGTCTGTTCTCGCTGGGCTCCTGATCCCTCGAGCCCTAGGTTATGAATCCTCGAGCGGCAGCGCATACTAGGGCAACACCAAGCAGAGGAGATGTGAAGCCTCGTGAGGAAATGGCCCTTGCTGCTATCGCTCAGCCTGTCGATGAGTCTGTTCCAGTCTGCCGGATGGCAACAGCCTGCGGAATTCCAACCTACAGTGAGCGCAGGCGATACGATACATACTCTAAGGAGGAAACCCATGAACGCTGTTATCAAACGAGCCGATACGAAGCTGGAGCACCGCTGGAAGCTGGAGGACCTGTTCGCCAGTCAAGCCGAATGGGATCGGGAATACGCCGAAGCGATGGAAGCGATCCGCGCCATCGCGCAATACGAGGGCAAGCTGGCCGATCATGGGCAGCTGAAGTCCTGCTTTACCCTGGAGGATGAGATCAGCAAGCATGTGGAGCGTCTGTACGTCTATGCCAATATGCGTCATCACGAGGACATGGCCGATCCGCAATACCAGGCACTCTCGGACAAGAGCAAAAAGCTGAGCGTGCAGTCGGGCGAAGCAAGCTCGTTCATTACGCCGGAAATTCTGTCGCTGCCAGATGACAAGCTCGATGCGATGATCGCCGATCCCGAGCTGGCGACCTTCCACTCCACGCTCAAGGAGATGCGCCGCCAAAAGGCGCATACGCTCTCCAAATCGGAGGAAATGCTGCTCGCTCAAGTCGGCAACGTATCCCAGGCGCCAGGCACCATCTTCGGCATGCTCAACAATGCCGACCTGAAGTTCCCCAAGGTAAAGGACGAGAACGGCAACGAGGCGGAATTGACGCACGGCACCTACATCCAGTTCCTCGAGAGCCGCAATCGCGACGTACGTCGCGAAGCGTTCACCAAGGTCTATGAGACGTATGGCAAAATGAAAAACACGCTGGCCGCTACCCTCAATGCCAACGTCACCAAAAACGTCTTCTACGCGAAGGCGCGCAAATATCCTTCCGTACTCGAGATGTCGCTGTTCGGCGACAACATCCAGAAGGAAGTGTACACCAATCTGATCGGCACAATCCACGACCACCTGCCGCTCATGCATCGATACATGAAGCTCCGCAAGACGCTGCTCGGCGTCGACGAGTTGCATATGTACGATCTGTTCGCGCCGCTGGTCGAGGAGTTCGATATGGACATCCCGTACGAGCAAGCCAAGTCCATCGTCAAGGAGAGCTTGCAGCCGCTTGGCGAAGACTATCTCAACGTGCTGCAGGAAGGCTTCGACAAAGCGTGGATCGACGTCTACGAGAATGAAGGCAAGCGCAGCGGCGCTTACAGCTGGGGCGCATACGGCACGCATCCGTATATCCTGCTCAACCACAAGGACAATCTGAACAGCATGTTCACGCTCACCCACGAGATGGGCCATGCCCTGCATTCGTACTATTCGGACCAGGAGCAGCCGTACCGCGATGCGCAATATACGATCTTCTTGGCAGAGGTCGCATCGACGCTTAACGAAGCGCTGTTGATGCACTATATGCTGGAGAAGTCCACCGACCCGAAAGAAAAAATGTACCTGCTGACGTACTATGCCGACCAGTTCCGCACGACCGTCTTCCGCCAGACGATGTTCGCCGAGTTCGAGAAGCTGATCCACGAGAAAGCGGAAGCGGGCGAGTCGCTAACGCCGCAAGAGCTGAGCGCGATCTACTACGACCTGAACGTCAAGTACTACGGCAAAGACATGATCGTCGACCGCGACATCGAGATGGAATGGGCGCGCATCCCCCATTTCTACACCAGCTTCTATGTATATAAGTACGCGACCGGCTTCTCGGCAGCGACGAGCTTCTCCAAGCAGATCCTCGAGGAGGGCGCGCCAGCTGTGGAGCGTTATCTGGGCTTCCTGAAGAGCGGCAGCAGCGACTACTCCATCGAGATCCTCAAGAAGGCTGGCGTCGACATGTCTACGCCTGAGCCGATCAGCCAAGCGATGAGCGTCTTCGAGGAGCTGATCGCCCAGATGGAGCAGCTCGTGGAGAGCGGCAAAGCTTAAGTCCACACAGCCTGCCGCCTCCTTGACGGAGAGTCACACCATGAGAAAAGGCGTTGCCCGCGTATCGTCGGCAACGCCTTTCATGTTTTCTTGTCAACCGCGCCTAGTCCCTCGCTCCTCTACAGCCATCATGGAACAGCCTCACCGCAAACTGGATGCGATGCTGCAGGTCGGCCTCCGTAAAGTTGTTGTTCGTCAGAATGTCCATCTTGAACACATCGAGCATCCCGATAAACGAAGCCCCATGCATCTGCGCCTCCTCGATCCCTGCGCGCTCGAGCATCGATGCCACCCTGGCCATATAGGTGCGCCGGAAGGCATGCATCATCTCCATCAGCGCCTGGTCATTGTTGGGCGCCTGGAAAAACAGTCTCGGGTAACGCTTCACCCCGAAATAATACGTCAAATGATGGTCAGCCACCGCCCTTAGCTGCTCCTGCAAGCTTTCGCTCTGCTCGAGCATCTGATCCAGCTTGCCGAGGAAGCGGTCATGATCCCGCTTGGTCATGGCCATGAACAGCTCTTCCTTGCTGGAAAAATAAAGATACAACGTTCCCTTGGCGATGCCGGCTTCATCGGCAATCTCCGACATCTTGGTTTCGTAGAACCCCTTGGTGCCGAAGAGCCGATAAGCCGCATCGAGGATGAGCGTCCATTTGTCGCCCGGTGCGGCACTCATATCGCGAACCCCTCCTAGCTTGTGTACGTTACCGGACTGTTCCCGCTTGCTGCTCGCGCCGATGCTGCCTCAGGAAGGCCAGCTCATAGACGACGGGCAGGAAGATGACCGTGAGCAGCGTAGACGTTGTCAGACCGCCGACTACAACGACTGCCAGACCGCGCGAGATAAGACCGCCCTCCGGCGTGGAGAAGACGAGCGGCAGCAACGCTGCGATCGTTGCGATCGCCGTCATCAAAATCGGCCGCAGCCGGGTTTTGCCCGCCTCGATCAAGGCGTCCCGAATCGGCATGCCGGCGCTGCGGTTTTGATTGATCCGATCGACGAGCACGATCGCATTGGTGACGACGATGCCGATGAGCATCAATAGCCCGATCATCGCGCTCATCGACAACGGCTCTCTGGCGATGACCAGACCTAGCAGCGCCCCGATCGGCACGAACAGCAGCGAGGTCATGATGATAAACGGCACTCGCGCCTGACCAAAGAAGATCAGCATCGTCAGATAGACCAGCCCGACTGCGATCACCATCGCGATGCCGATGTCGATAAATGTCTGCACCGTCTCGTCGCTGCCGCCTCCCGACTCCAGCGATACGCCGTCCGGCAGATCGAGCGCCTGCACGCGCTCCGCCACATCATTGGAGACGGCACGCACATCGTTGCCCGCGACTTCGGCTGTTATTCTAGCATATACACGTTCGTTAAGCTTCTGAATCGAGGTGTATACCTCCGTCTGTTCGATCGTTGCCACCTCAGACAGCGGCACCGGGCCAGCTGAGCCGAAGAGCATGATCGAGGACAGCTCCTCCTTGCCCTGCAGCGGTTCGTCATAAGCCAGTCTTAACTCGCGTGTCTGACCGTCGAGGGTCAATGCGCCCGCTTCGACCGGCTTGGTGCGATCGGATACGAGACCGAGCACCATAAACGAGGATAGTCCATATTGCTTCATTTTAGCATTATCGAGCTTCACAGACCACTGCTGTTGTTTTTCCTGCATATTGTTCGATACATTTTTGAGATCGCCCCTCGCCAGCATCAGCTCCTCTACCTGACCTGCCGCCGTCTCCAGCTTGGTCAGATCGTCGGAGAACAGGTCGATATCGACATTGTTGTTGCTCGGCGGTCCGCCTGTCGACTGTTCCTTGATCGAGTAGCGAGCCTCAGGCGACACCTCGTCCAGCACCGTCTGGAATTCGTCCTCCAGCCGCTTGATCTCGGTGTCGGTGCTGAGGCCCTCAGCCAGCTCGATATAGTAGACCGCGCGGTTAGGCAGCGAGGAGCCGGTCGCGAAGTCAAAGCTGCCGATCGAGACGAACCGCTTCGCATAACGCTCCGCATCCTGCTCCAGCCGCTCCTCGATCTTCAGCGACACCTCGCTTGTCTTCTCGAGCGTCGTCGATGGCGGCAGCTCCAGCGTCGCGGAGACGATCTTCTGCTTCTCATTGGGCAGGAAGACGAAGCCGACATTGCTGAGCTGATAGAGGACACCGGAGCCGATCAGCAGCAGCACTGCTGAGAGCATCACGACGGCCTTGCGGCGCAGACTATAGCGGATGATCGACACGTACCACCGGACGTAGAACGGCTCGCGCTCCTGCTCATGCAGCTTGACGAACGAGACGCGCGCCAACACCGGCACGATCGTGATCGACACGAGCAGCGAGGCGAGCAGCGCGACGACCACCGTCAGCGCGAACGGCAGGAAAAAAGCGCCCGTAATGCCGCCAACCAGTCCAAGCGGCAGGAATACGACGACGGTGGTGATTGTCGAGGACAATATCGCGCTCATCATTTCCTTCGTCCCCTGCTTGGTCAGCTCGGTCCGATCCGCCTGCGGATTAAGCTTCATCTTGCGATAGATGTTCTCGATGACGATGATGCTGTCGTCGACGACCCGACCGACCGCGACAGTCATGCCCGCGAGACTCATGACGTTAAGCGTCAGATCCCACCATTTGATGAAGATGGCCGCGATCAGCAGCGACAGCGGGATCGACAGGACGGCGATGAAGGTCGCGCGAATATTGCGCAGGAAGATCAGCACGACAAGCGCGGCGAACAAAGCGCCGAACAAGCCCTTAGACACCAGCTCCTTGATCGAGCTTTTGATCGCGTCGGCCTGGTCGAAGATCATCACATAGGAGACCCGATCCTTGTACTTGTCCAGCACCGCGACGACGCTATCCGCAACCTCGACCGTGTTTGCATTTTGTTTTTTGTTGATGAGCAGCGCCATGCTCTCCGTCAGATTGTAGCGCGCGAGCTCGCTGCGCGTCTCGAACGGAGCGATCTCGGCGATATCGCCGAGCGCCACAGGCTCGCCCGTCACCGGGGAGGTGATCGCCAGCGTCTCTAGCTCGCGCTGCGTCTCGAGCTTCTGTTCGATATGGATCGGCACGACAACGGCTTCATCGGTCAGCGCTCCGGCCGGGAAGGAGAAAAACGCGCCGTCGATATTTTCCTGGATCGCCTGAAGCGTAATCCCGGCTTGCACAGCACGCGTCTTGTCGACCGTAATCTGGAGATACTGCTTGCCTACCGCCGACAAAGCAGCAGAATTGACGCCGCTCAGCTGTTCCAGCTCAGGCTTGAGCACCTCTCGCACCCATTGCTCGGCATCCTCGCCCTCCTTGGCGAACAACGCCAGATTGACGACGGGCACCGAGCTGAACGAAAATCGGCTTACGCTAGGCGTCTGGACCTCGGCTGGCAGCGAGGCGGCCGATATCCCGTCATTGACAGCCTGCGTCGCCGCATCCATGTCGGTCCCGATCGGGAAGGACAGCTGCAGCCTGGCCACGCTCTCCAACGACTGGCTGGTCAGCGTGTCGAGCCCTTCGATGCCCTTAAGCTGCTCCTCCAGCACCGTCGTGACGTTGCGATTGACATCCTCGGCCGAAGCGCCGGGATAGACAGCCGTAACCGTCAGCTGAGGGAACTCGATGTCCGGCAGAAGGTCGGACTTCAGCGTCAGGAAGCTGTAGACGCCGCCGCCGATCAGCAGCGCCGCGATAATCAGCACCGCGACGGCATTTTTCAAACTGAATCTGGTCAAAAACGACATGTTGGTTCCTCCCCAAGTTAACTGTACGCATAAAAAAATACTAGCGGCAACCTGTCGCCAAAGACATGACTGACTGGTTAGTCATCGCTAGTATAGTGCTGTTGTACAATGTTTGTCAAGGATGAGGGGCGCGACGTCTCCCTCAGGATCGCATCAGGCGAGCCGCCGTGTCGGTATGGACCGGCACGGCGCAAGCGTCGATTGTGCGCTACAGCCATAGTAAGACGATCTGCACAGCGCCAACGTACGCTACAACCATAGCAAGGCGATGCGCACAGCGCCAACGCAAGTTACAACCATAGCAAGGCGATGC
>NZ_BFBX01000012.1:19046-19467 GCF_003851045.1 Paenibacillus sp. 598K
CAACCATAGCAAGGCGATGCCCGCTGCGACGGCCCCCGCGAAAGCTGTCGCTAGCAGATTGACCACATCGTTGGTCATCCATCGCCAACCGCGAATCCGCTCAGCCCGGATGCCGCAGTGAACCTCGCGCTCGATCTCCATGCCGCAGCTAGGGCAGCGATACATCGCCTGGAAGACGGCTCCCAGCCAGGAATCGGCAAACGAGCCGATGAAGCCGGCTGCTGTCGCGATCGCGAACAGCGCCGCCGCAGTCGTCCAGTCGAGCGCCGGCGCTCCGGGCTGCTGCGCGAGCGGCGCCAGGACAGCCAGCACCGCAGCAGCCGCGCCAATCACCGCTGCACCGCTCAGGGCAGCGAAGCTGCCGAGCGCCGTGACGCCGCCGCTCGTGCCCGGCGTCACCGGCCGCCAGCCGATCAAAGCG
>NZ_BFBX01000012.1:19545-70899 GCF_003851045.1 Paenibacillus sp. 598K
CGCCAGCCGATCAAAGCGCGGGGCGCCGAACGGCTGAGCGCGCCGACCTCTGTCGCCCAGGTGTCGGCGTTGGCGGCAGCCATCGTACCGGCAAACGCAAATAACCAGAGCGGGTCGGGCCATAGCGCATGACCGAGGCAGAGCGCCAGCCCGAGGCCGCCGTTGGCCCACACCTGTCCCGCGTCGCGGCGGCCTCCCTTGGCATACCGCGTCTCTGCCTGCCGTTTGGCGCGATGCCGCCGTTTCCAGCTCGACCAGAACGTCGAAGTGACAAAAAAAGCGATCAGGCAACCGAACCAGACCGGCCCTCCCAGCGTCACATAAGCCGTGCCCATCACAGCCGCCGACCAGGCGCCCGATCCGGACAACGAGCGCCGACGATAGGCAGCCCAGACGATACATAAACTGCCCAGCGCCCCAAGCGCCAGACGAACCGGCCAATCATCCGTCAGCATGAGCCACCATTCCATTTTCCAATGCCCCCGTCGCACAAGTTCATTTTTTTGCGAATGTCATTTTTTACTGTGGATCAAGAATTTCGGCAGGATTCGACTTTTTCCATGTCGAATAGAGCGATATTCGACCCAATCGTGTTTAAAGGAGAGTCCGCATTTGCGCAAATCCGCCCCTTCTCACCCTTCCAATTCCGACCTGCCAGGCGAGCTGTCTCCCGAGCAAATGCTCCGCATCATCTTCGACTATACAGCTCAGATCGCCGACGAACGCAATCTTCAACGCGTCCTCGGTCTGATGGCGGATATGGGTCGTCGGATGATCCAGGCCGACCGATGCACAGTCTGGCTGATCGATCACAAGCGCCAGGAGCTGTTCACGACGGTCGCCCACGGCGCCGAGGAGATCCGGGTGCCGCTTGGCTCCGGCTTCGTCGGCTACTCAATCGCGCATGGCGAGGCGCTGCTCATCGAGGACGCCGCCGCCGATTATCGCCATAATGCGGCGAACGATCACAAGACCAGCTACGTCACGCGCACCGTCATCACCGTCCCCTTCGTCGGCAACGACGGCAGCATCCTCGGCGCCTATCAGGCGATTAACAAGCAGACGCCCGGCGCTGTCTTCGCCCGCCGCGATCTGGAATTCCTGACTCTGGCCGCGTCCTATGCCGGCAAGTCGCTGGAGTCCGTCATCCTCCACGAAGAAATCGTCGCCACTCAACGCGAAATCCTCTTTACGATGGGCGAGATCGGTGAAAGCCGCTCCAAAGAGACCGGCAATCATGTGAAGCGGGTCGCGGAATACTCGTATCTGCTGGCGCTTGGCCTCGGCTTGTCGCAGGAGCAGGCCGAGCTGCTCAAGATGGCATCGCCGATGCACGATATCGGCAAGGTCGCGATCCCTGACAGCATCCTGCAAAAGCCCGGCAAGCTGACCGATGAAGAGTTCGAGCGCATGAAGGACCACACCGTGATCGGCTACCAGCTCCTCAACAAATCCGGTCGGCGATTGCTGCGTCACGCCGCCAACATCGCCCACGAGCATCACGAGCGCTGGGACGGCGCTGGCTATCCGAGAGGTCTGAAGGGGGATGCTATCGACCTGTTCGCCCGCATCACTGCCGTAGCGGATGTGTTCGATGCGCTGGGCAGCGCACGCGTCTACAAAGCCGCCTGGGAGATGGATCGCATCCTTGAGCTGCTGCGGCGCGAGAGCGGCAGTCACTTCGATCCTGCCGTTGTCGACGCCTTCATGCGCCAGCTGCCTGAGCTCCTCTCGGTTCGCGAGCAATATAGCGATATCTGATCGTCTGGCAGCGATGCGCGATCGGCACCGCTGCATCGGATACGCCGATCCCTAGAGTCCGGACGCGAATACCTGCTCCCAGCGGTCAGGGTAGTTGGTGCAGATCATAATGTCTGGATCGATCGCCGCGAGCTTCCGCATCGTCGCCGGATCATTGACTGTCCATGCCATCGTCTGTATGCCTGCGCCCTTGATAGCCTCCATCCTCGGCGCGTTGAGATGCCGATAGCCGATCGACAGGAAGCCGCAATCGAGCCGCTGCAGTTCGCCCAGCAGCGAGGATGGCGCAGCATCGATGATCAGCCCCGTCCGGATGTCTGGACTGATCGCGCGCACGCGCCGCAGCGCCTCGCCGTCAAACGATGTGACGACGGCGTCATGCTGCAGCTGTCTGGCATGCAACAGCTCGACGACCGTCTGCTCGATGCCCGGATAGCGGCCCCCATAGGTCTTCAGCTCGACGTTGAGTCGACAGCGGCCGCTCGTCGCCTCCAGCACCTCCTCCAGCAACGGGATCCGCTCGCCCGCAAAGGACTTGCCGAACCAACGGCCGGCGTCCAGCCGCTGCAGCTCCTCCGCCGTCTTCTCGCCGACGAAGCCTTTGACGCCCGCTGTCCGCTGCAGCTTGTCGTCATGGATGACGACCGCTATCCCGTCCCGGGACAGTTGGACATCCAGCTCGATCCACTGCACTGTATCATAAGCCATCGCTTGTCTGAACGCGCCCATCGTATTCTCGGGGGCCTCACCGGACGCCCCGCGATGCGCTACGCACCAATTGTTCATGTATGCTTCACTCCTAACTGGATTGGCCAGCGGCCTGGAGCCGCGTCTGCTTATTGCTTCGCGTAAATGTTGCCTTCTCCGTCGATAACTGCGCCATAGCTGATCGATGAGATCCGCTGCAGCAGCGCCGCTGCCTCCTCGCCGACGAGCGGCTTGGGCTGGGACTTCACCTGACGCATCGGATGCAGCTTCAGCTTGCAATCGCCGCTGCGCGTGCAGCGTGCATCCAGCACCCCGGTATCCGCCGTGGCAGGCGTTGCGGTCATGTTGAATATAAAGTTGCCCAGGCTGTAGGCGATCCACTTGCCGTTATATTGCTCGAATCCCTGCAGCACATGCGGGTGAGAGCCGATGACCAGATCCGCGCCCGCATCGACATAATCTCTCGCCAGCTGTCGCTGATAGTCGAGCGGACGATCGACCCGCTCCTTGCCCCAGTGAACCATGACGATGACCAGGTCGGCTTGCTCGTTGGCCGCCTTGATTGCCCGGACCGCGCGGGACGGATCGTAGGTCTCGGCGACGCCCTCCCGGTCGCTATCCGCCTTCCAAGCCACCACCGGCAGGACCCGGCTCACGCTCAGGTAGGCGACCTTGACGCCGCGCGCCTCCAGGACGACCGGCGCGAACGCCTCCACGTCATCGTTGCCCGCTCCGACATGCGGGATGCCCGCCGTATCGAGATGCTCCATCGTATCCATCAGACCGACCACTCCCATATCGAGTGTATGGTTGTTGGCTAGACCGACGATATCGAAGCCAGCATCGCGGAGCGCAGGCAGCGACTCAGGCGCTCCCTTGAACACGTATTGCTTATCCTCAGCCGGGGTCCCCCTTCGCGTGATCGGATTTTCCAAATTGCCTGCCGTCAGATCAGCGTCGGACAGATAGCTCAGCGCCTCCGCATACGGATAATCCCACCCATGCTCTCGCATCAGCTTCTCTACCGATGCCGCCAGCAGGATATCGCCGACGAAGGAGAGCGTCACCTCGTCATCCGCCGCATCCTCCTGCGCTACGGCCTCCGACTCCGACTCTGGTTCCGGCGAGGTCGGTGATGACGACGAGTCCGGTGCGGAAGGCTCGGGCTCGTCAGTGACTGGCGGCTCCTCAGAGTCGGTCGGCTCCTGCTCCTCCGGCTGCGGCGAAGACCCGCTCGCTTCGCCGTCATTCGGATCTGTGGACGGCAAGCTGGACTCGGCACCGTCTGTGGCAGCCGAGTCCAGCTGGCCCGCCGTCGCTCCCGAGTCCGCAGATTCGCTGGCTACTGACGACTTCGTCGTACCAGGCAGCAGCGTCTCGCGGTTGAACCAGATGAAGGCGGCTAGCAACAGCACGAGCCCAAGCAGCAAGCCGTTCAGCGTCAAGAGACGGCGTATTCGCCGCCGCTTGCGTTTCATTTGTTTTTGATATTGTTCGGAACGGGATAGTGACATGAGTGCGGGCTCCTTTGATCGCTAGGCTTGATTGATGCAAGCTTGCGCATATAGCCCTATTATAGCAGGATCAACAGGCGGTTCCTATGGCTCTAAGGGCCAAGACGGACGCCGTCTCGTCCCGGCAAAAACAAAAAGGAGACCCGAAGGTCTCCTCGTCCCATGACATCGGTCAAGCTCAGACGCGAACCGCAGCCAGCTCGGCCAGCACAGCCGCAGCCGCTTCCTTGCCCTGGCGGACGCAGTCGGGGATGCCGACGCCGTCGAATGCCATACCCGTCGCCCACACCCCGGGCAGACGCTCAGCCAACCGACTGCGCAGCTCGGCCATCCGCTGTACATGACCGACCGAATATTGCGGCATCGAACGGCTGAGACGGGTAAGCTCCACGAACTCCGGCTCCGTCTCGATGCCCATCAACGCCTGCAGGTCCTCGCGCACCCGAGCCGTGATCGCCTCATCTGAGGCGCCGACAATCGCGTCCTCGCCGGCATGACCGACATAACAGCGGATCAGTACCTTGTCCTGCGGTGCCGTGTGGGTCCACTTGGCCGAGGTCCAGGTACAAGCCGTAATCGTATAGCCGGCATCGCGCGGCACGACGAAGCCGGAGCCCTCAAGCTCGCGCCCGAACGCAGCTTTGTCGAAGCCAAGCACGATATTGGCGACCGAGGCGTACTGCATCTCCCGGAGCTCTCTCGCATCGACCAGCGGCTCCAGCAGATCCGCGCTCGCATACGTTGGGACCGTCAGCACGATCGCATCCGCATCCACCGCATCTCCGTTAGCCAGACGCACGACATACCGCGCCGCGCCCGCAGCTGCGCCGGACTGCGGCTCGATCGCACGAGCCGCCGAGCCGAGCCGACGGTCGATCCCCTGCAACGCCGCATCCAGTCCCTCGACCAGTGTGCTCAGTCCGCGCTTGTACGACAGGAAGACGCTCGTCTGGATCGCCGGCGACGGCTTGGCCTCCCCGCTCGCAGGCGGCGTCTGGCGGCTCGCCTGCATCCCCCGGATGAGGCTGCCGTGCTGCAGCTCGACCTGGCGGAACTGCGGGAACGTCGCCTGCAGACTGAGCTGGCGCAGCTCGCCGGCATAGATCCCGGCTAGCAGCGGCTCCGCCAGCCGCTCCGTCACCTCCGCGCCGAAGCGGCGGTCGAGGAAGTCGCCGATCGATTCGTCGTCGCCTGACTCGACCAGCGGGCGAGCTGGCAGCTCAAGATCCTCGAGCGCCCGCTGCTTGCCCGCCTCGCTCACTAGCTCCGTCGCCAGGAAAGCGTCGATATCGGTCGGGATGCCGAGCACGAGCCCTTGCGGCATCGGGTGCAGCCGTCCCTCGTGGACGATAAAGCTCTGGCGAGCGCCCTGCGTCGCCAGCTCATCCTCCAGACCCAGCTCGCGGGTCAGGTCGATAATCGGCTGCTTGCGCGCTAGGAACGAGTCTGGCCCTTGCTCGATGACGAAGTCGCCCTTGCGCAGCGTATGGATCAGGCCGCCCAGCCGCTCTCCGGCCTCCACCAGCGTCACCTCGACCCGGCGTCCCTGCTCTTCGGCTTGGCGCAGGACATAAAAAGCGGAGCTCAGACCGCTGATCCCTCCGCCAATAATGACAATTCGATCGATACGTTCATTGCTCCGCATAGTTGTTAACCTCTCTCTTCGGCCGCCAGCACCGACTCCGCCAGCGTCTCCATATATAGGGGATCTGTATTAAGCATCGCGCTCCGTTCCAACTGCATCCCAAGCTTGGCCGCGATATCCTTGGCCTCGATGTCGATGTCGTACAGCACCTCCAGATGATCGGACACAAAGCCGATCGGCGCGATCAGCACCCGCTCCGCGCCCGCTGTCCGCACCTCCTGCAGCGTATCGAGAATATCCGGACCAAGCCACGGCTCGCGGGTACGGCCCGCGCTCTGCCAGGTGAACTGCCAATTCGTCACGCCGGCAGCTTCGGCGATCGCCGCCGAGGTCGCGAGCAGCTGCTGCGGATATGGGTCGCCCATCTCCAGGATGCGCTCCGGCAGACTGTGCGCACTGAACAGCACCTTAATCTCGCCGACCGGCGTCTCGTCGCCGAACTTGGCCAGTCCGGCCCGGATGCGATCCGTGAGCGCCGCGATCAGCTTCGGATGCAGATGATACTCCTCGACGAAGCGCATGGCGATGCCCTGCTGCTCGGCCGCCTCGCGGGCGCGCTTGATGTAGCTGCCGACGCTCATCGTCGAGTAATGAGGCGCCAGCACGATGCCGACCGCCTCGCGGATGCCGTCCGCCGCCATCCGGGCGACGCCGTCCTCGATATAAGGCTGCGCATGCTTCAATCCCTGATAGCAGGTGTAGCGGCCCGGCTCGATCTGCTCGAGCGCAGCCTGCAGACCGGCGACCTGGGCATCGGTATTCTCCCGCAGCGGGAAGACGCCGCCGACGATCGCCTCGTAGCGGCCCGTCAGATCGGCCAGCATCTCTGGCGTAGGCGGATTGCCGCGACGGATATGGGTATAATAGCTCTCGATCTCATCGAGACTGGCCGGGGTGCCGTAGGACATCACCAACACGCCGATACGCGGTTCAGACATGGCGGCTCTCCTCTCTATGTCTCTGTCCGATCTGCTCGGCAGAGTAAGCGTGCACAACCTCAGTCAGGTACTTCAGCTTGTCCAGCGACGCCTCGGGGAACAGTCCGTGTCCGAGGTTGAATACATAGCCCGGCGCTTCCAGTCCCTGATCGATGATCCGACGCGCCTGCTCCTCCAGCACCGACTCGGGCGCGGTCAGCAGGACGGGGTCGAGATTGCCTTGGATGGCGAATCGCCCACCCAGCCGACGACGTCCCTCGCGGATCGAGATGCGCCAGTCGACGCCGATCATGTCCGCCTGCAGCCGCCGCAAGGACGGCAGCAGCTCCGCCGAGCTGACGCCCGGGAAGTAGATCTTCGGCACGTCCAGGTCGGACAGCTCGCGGAAGATGCGCTCGATCGTCGGCAGCACATAACGCTCGAAATCATGCGGAGCGAGCGAGCCCACCCAACTGTCGAACAGCTGGAACGCCTTGCCGCCGGAGGCGATATGCGCGCGCAGATAAGCGATCACCATGTCGCCGAGCTTGTCCATCAGCTTGAACCAGATGTCCGGCTCATTGTACATCATCTGCTTGGTGAGCAGATAATTGCGCGAGGGCCGCCCCTCGATCAGGTAGCTGGCGATCGTAAACGGCGCGCCGGCAAACGTAATCAGCGGCACCTGCAGCTCGCGGTCGAGGATCCGGATCGTCTCCAGCACATGCGACAGATCGCCCTCGACATCGATGGGCCGCAGCCGCTCGACATCCGCCGCTTCGCGGATCGGGTTATGAATGACCGGGCCGACGTTTTGTACAATATCAAAATCAATGCCGATCGATGCGACCGGATTCATAATATCGGAATAAAGAATCGCCGCATCCACGCCAAGCTTGCGGATCGGCATCATCGTTACTTCGGCTGCGAGCTCGGGCTGCTTGCAAATCTCCAGCAGCGAGAACTTTTCCTTGATCTTGCGATAATCCGGGTCATAGCGACCCGCCTGACGCATATACCATACCGGCACGCGATCGACGCTCTCCCCCCGGCAAGCCCGGATGAAACGGTCGTTGTAGCTCATCGACTTTCCCCATTTCTCACGTATTCCCTTCAGATTCCATTATGCCCTTTTTGTTCTGGGCTAACAACCGTCATTAATCGATCTAGTATGACAATAGTTTGACAATGCCCTGCTCTGCCGCCGCCAACCGTCACAGTCGGCTGTTTAATCGCTAGGAATTGGGTAATAGTATACATAACTTGTAAGGAGAGGAGCGATCGCACATGAATCACACGCATCTGCAATGGAGCACGCTGGAGGACATCGCCCGCAGGAACAATATTCTGTACGAGATCGGCGACAACGTCATTATCGGCAACATTTCATTTTTGCGACCCGAGATGAGGCCTGACCGGATCGAGATCGTCCCGACCTTTGGCGGCGGTGAGTTCGATCTGAAGATCGAGGACGGCCACCTGTACGCCAACGAGCAGCAGCTCCTGCCGCTCTTGCATGACAACCGTCGTCCCGAGGACGGCGTCACCGATCATCGCGCGCTGAATTAGCTCCGCAAGGCAGTAAAGGGGCGTCAGCGTTAGCCATGTCGACAGGCCTCGCTGCTGGCGGGGTCTTTTCGTGTCTGCCGGTATTCGTACGCCGGCGCAACACGTAGTATAATGATAGCATGTACATGAACGGATGCAGCCCTCTTCGCTCTGACCGCCGCATCGCATCGTCGACTTATGTTAGCAGGGAGGCGTACGTTTCCTATGGAACGTTGGAAAATCAACCTGGGGGTATTATGGTTCGGCCAATTTTTCGTACTGGCCGGCATGACCATGATCATCCCGTTTCTCGCACTGTATCTCCAGCAAGACCTGGGACTGAGCGATCCGCACGAGATCGCTGTCTGGTCCGGGATTATTTTCGCCGGCAACTTCGTCACGTCGTTCCTGTTCCAGCCGCTATGGGGCAAGCTCGCCGACCGGTATGGCCGCAAGGTGATGCTGCTGCGCTCCGGCTTCGGGATGGCGATCGTCATGACCTTGATGGGCTTCGCCGCCAGTCCGTGGCAGTTGCTGCTGCTGCGGATGCTGAACGGCACGATCTCCGGCTTCAATCCCGCAGCCGTCGCGCTCGTCTCGACGACTACGCCCAAGCAGCATATGGGGTTCGCCATGGGGACGCTACAATCTGGCGCCGTAGCCGGGACGATCCTCGGACCGTTCATCGGAGGTGTCATGGCCGACGCCTTCGGCTTCCGACCGATCTTCTACATAACAGGAGCGATGATCTTCATCGCGACGCTGCTAGCGCTGTTCCTGGTGCGCGAGTCGTTCGACCGCAAGGAAGCGGCCTCGCATCCGCAAGCCTCGGTGCTGCAGGGCTTCCGCGAGCTTAGTCATGTGCGGCCGCTGATGGCGCTCTACGGCGTCACCTTCCTGATCCAGTTCGCCATGCTCTCGCCGATGCCGCTCATGCCGCTCTATGTACAAGAGCTGCATGGCACGACGGTCAATCTCGCCTTTTGGGCAGGCTTCGTCGGCTCCGTCACCGGCCTGTCCAATCTGATCTCCTCGCCGATCCTCGGCCGGCTGAGCGACCGGATCGGCGGCGAGCGCATCCTCGCCGTGGCGCTGCTCGGATCGGCGATCATGTTCGTGCCGCAAGCGTTCGTCAGCTCGGTGTGGCAGCTGGTTGCGGTTCGCTTCGCGCTTGGGGTATTCCTCGGCGGACTGATCCCCGCCGTCAATGCGCTTATCCGTCAGCATACGCCGGAGGGCATGGAGAGCCGCGCCTTCAGCTTCAACACGAGCACGCTCAGTCTCGGCAATATGATAGGGCCGGTGTTCGGCGGCGCCGTCTCCGGCTTCATCGGCATCGAGGGCGTCTTCCTCGTCGCTGCCGCCTTGCTGCTGGCAGCCGTGTTCTGGGTGCGGGGCACGCTGCTCCGCCCAAGGCCGAACCAAGCTTACTCTATACCACAGCGAAAGGATGACCGGGCATGAAGCTACTCATTATCGAAGACGACCCGCAGCTCTCCGAGACGATCTGCGACACGCTGTGTCCCTCTTACGAGACCGCTCAAGCTTACGATGGCGATGAAGGACTGTACCAGGCCGAGCAAAATATCTATGACGCCATCATCCTCGACATCATGCTCCCCCATCGCAACGGCTACGAGGTGCTGCGGGAATTGCGCAGCCGCGGCATCCGTACGCCGGTGCTGATGCTGACCGCCAAGGACGGCATCGACGACAAACTCAAGGGCTTCCGCGAGGGCGCAGACGACTATCTGGTGAAGCCGTTCCACCGCGAGGAGCTGCTGCTGCGGCTTGAGGCCATTCTGCGCCGCGCAACGGGCGAATTCAGGGATCAGACGCTCGGCTTCAAGGAGATGAAGCTGAATCTGCAGCACAAGACAGCAACGATCAACGACGAGGTGCTGCATCTGAACGGCAAGCAATTCGAGCTGCTCGAATATCTCGTCCATAACAAAAATGCGATCTTGACCAAGGACCAGATCTTCGATCGCATCTGGGGGTTCGAATCCGAAACCTCGACGACCGTGGTCGAGGTGTATGCCAGCCATCTCCGCAAGCATCTGAAGCCCTCCGGCTACGACCGCTACATCCGCACGTTCCGGGGCTTAGGCTACATGCTCAGCGACCAGGAGGGCTAGGATGGACCAAAACTCTGTATTCAGCAAGCAAAGGCGGCAATTCACGATCTTTAACTTTATTACGTTCACGCTCATCTTCACCCTGTTCGCGGTGATCATCCTCAGTCAGGTGCAACGCAGCATGTATTCGCAGACCGATCAGGAGCTGCGGGGCTTCACGGATCGGGCGGCAGAGTTTGGAAGCTTCGTCCCCGGCACGGGCAGTATGCGCGGCGGCGGTCCCCAGGGCGGGAGTGGGGGCGGCGGCCCGCAGGGCGAGGGCCCGGGCGGCTGGCCGTTCCGCCCGGGAGACGGCTCGATGCCGCCCAGTCCGAGAGTGACGATGCTGCAGTGGGACAAGGACGGTCAGATCATCAACCAGGATCAGCTCGGCTCCTTCCTTTATCAGATGTATTTCAGCGATCTGGCCTACAATCCTCAAGCCGTAGACGAGATCCGTACGATCACGATCCAGGACAGCTACCGCTATCGGACGCTGATCTACGTCGATCCCGAAGCGACAAATGGCGTCTATGCGACGCAACTGCTGATCAATGTGGACGCCGAGGAAGCGGCGGTCGCCAGCTTCCAGCGTATCCTCATCCTCTGCACGGCTCTGTTCATTCTGCTCTCCATCGTCACCAGTCTGCTGCTGTCGAGCCGCACCATGCGACCGATCCAGCGCTCCTGGAGCAAGCAGAGCGAATTCGTCGAGAACGCCTCGCATGAGCTGCGGACGCCGCTGACGATTATCCAGAACAAGCTGGAGCTGCTCCTCACCTCGCCGCAGGAGCGGATCGTCGACAAGTTCGAGCCGATCGCCGTCAGCCTCTCCGAGACGCGGCGTCTCTCCAAGCTCACAGCCGATCTGTTGACGCTGGCGCGGGCTGACTCCGCCGAGACGATACTGGAGATAAAGAAATTGCAGCTGGAACCCTTCCTTAAGGAAATCTGCGAGCCTTACGCCGAGATCGCCGAAAGCCAGGACAAGCGGCTATGGACGTCGCTTGAGCCGGGACTGGTCATCGAGGCCGACCCGGGCCGCCTGCATCAGCTTATGGTCATCCTGCTGGACAACGCGCTCAAATATACTGCCGAGGGCGACAGCATCGGCGTGCTCGCCCGTCGCGACGAGCATCGCCTACTGATCGAGGTGAGCGATACCGGCATTGGCATCCGTCCAGAAAATCTGCAATCGGTGTTCGATCGATTCTATCGCGAGGACAAGGCGAGGAGCCGTGCTGCCGAGCAGGGCGGCTCCGGGCTTGGCCTCTCCATTGCGCGCTGGATCGTCGACGCGCACCATGGCACGATCGAAGCCGCCCCCCAGGAGACCAAGGGTATCGTGTTCCGCATCCGCCTGCCCTGGCGGTGATCACTCAGAAAGGCTGCCCCGTCATCTGCAATGACGCCGGGACAGCCTTTTTCATTTGTCTTCCTCCGGACCAAAGCCATTGTTAAGGTTTCTTTAAGGTGCACGACTATAATTTATTCCATGCCCACCTAACTTACACATGAAATGGAGGACCAGGAATGATCAAGGATCGCAACCCGTATCCGAAGGGCCGGCGCGAGCTGAAGCACGCCATTACGCGGCTCGACTGCCACCTGCTCCGCAGCGGATTACGGCATGTCATGCGAAGCGACCCCCATGCGGGTCCGGGCGGCACGTATCTGGTACGCAGCGTGTACTTTGACAACTTGGAAAATAAAGCGCTGATCCAGAAAAAAGAAGGGCTATACGCGAGGGATAAATACCGGGTTCGGCTGTACGACCACAACAGCAATCTTCTGCATCTGGAGAAAAAGAGCAAGCGCAACAATCAAACGTTCAAAGAGAAATGCCGCATCGTGGCGGAGGAGTATGAGCGTATGCGGCTGGGCGACATCGCCTGGATGTCGGAAGATGAACGTCCGCTCATCCGGGAGCTGCATCTGCAGATGCAGTGCTATCAGCTCAAGCCGCTCACCATCGTCGACTACGAGCGCGAGGTATTCACCTATCCGCACGGCAATGTGCGGGTCACCTTCGACAGCAACATTCGGACAAGCAATCGCAACCACGATCTGCTGAACCCGAATGTGCCGATGGCGCCTGCGCTTGAGCCGGATCTCGTCGTGCTGGAGATCAAATATGATGAATACATGCCCGATATTATCAAAAAACTGCTGCAGATCGGCAACCGCCGCACGGAGGCATACTCCAAATACCAGCTAAGCCGCATGTACAGTTAACGAAGCATTCTAATGTGAATCTGGAGGCGTACATTCATGGAAACGATTACATTCAATGATATTTTTAAGTCCAACTTTTTGGAGAAAACAAGCAGCTTCTCGCTTATCGATTCCATTGTCGGTTTGCTGGTCGCGTTCGCCGTAGGCTTGTTCATCTACTTTATCTATAAGAAAAGCTTCACCGGCGTGATCTATTCCCATACCTTCAACATCTCGCTCATCATCATCTCAATGGCGACCGCTCTAATCATCATGGGCATCTCCTCCAACGTGCTGCTCTCGCTCGGCATGGTAGGCGCGCTCTCGATCGTCCGCTTCCGGACGCCGATCAAAGATCCGATGGATCTGGTCTATGTCTTCTGGTCCATCGTCAGCGGCATCCTCTGCGGCGCCGGCTTCATCCCCCTCGTCATCATCGGCTCGATCCTGATCGGCATCGTCATGCTCGTCTTCGTCAATCGGATTACCGTCGAGAATCCGTACCTGCTGATCGTCCGTTACACGGAAGGCAAGCTCGAGAGCTCGCTGGAGCATATCCTGACGCAGCATACCCGCAAGCACGCCATGAAGTCCAAGTCGGTCATGCCTGGCGAGGATTATGAGATTACGTACGAAGTCCGGGTCAAGGAGAAGGAGGCCAGCTTTGTCGATACGATCATGAAGATGGATGGCGTCAAATCTGCGGTCATGCTCAGCTACGACGGCAACTTCACAGCTTGATGACCGGATGCTTGAAAGGAGGGATAACTCGATGGTAAGCTCGCGTACGATCATAGGAACCATCCTCTTAATGCTTGCCCTTTTGCTCGTATCGATGCTGCTGCTGCCTCGAGTGGCCGTACCGGCGCGAAGCGCGGGCGAGGGGTATGTCGATACCGTTTTTGACAAGAATCGCGTCACCCGGGTCGATATTACGATGTCGGATGACGACCTGCAGTCGATGCTGGACAACCCGCTTGCCGAGGAGAATAAACTGGCCGATGTAACCGTGAACGGCGTCACCGTCAGAGGAGTCGGCGTCCGCACCAAAGGCAATTCCTCGCTTCGCTCGATAGCGCAGAACGAAGAAACGAATCGCTATAGTTTCAAAGTGGACTTCGACTATTACACGGATCAAAGTCTGAACGGTCTGAAGAAGCTTAATCTGAACAACAATTTTAGCGATGCCTCCTTAATGAGGGAGGTACTGTCATACGAAATCATGGAAGCCATGGGGGTGCCAACGCCGGGCTACTCCTATATGTATGTATCAATCAACGGTCAGGAATGGGGACTGTACGTCGGTGTAGAAGCGATCGAGGAGACGTATCTGGCCAGACACTTCGATGCCGGAACCGGCGACCTCTACAAGCCGGAAGGCACCGGCAGCGACCTGGTATGGATCAGCGACGACATCGATGATTATCCAGGGCTGATTCTGAAGACGAACAAGAACACTTCCAGTGGTCAGTCGACGATTCGGTTTCTCGATGCCATCAATAATGACGGCGATCTGGAATCCGTGCTTGATGTCGACAAGGCGCTCCGCTATTTTGCGGTTAATACGGCGCTGGTCAATCTGGACAGCTATCAAGGCACTATGAAGCACAATTATTATCTGTATGAGGAAGACGGCGTCTTCTCCATCCTCCCGTGGGATTATAACATGTCGTTCGGCGGCTTCAGCTTTGGCGGCGGGATGCGCGGAGGCATGGGCCAGCCAGGCCAGGGAGGCGCCCCGGACGATGGAGCCGCCTCGGGCGTAGAAGGCGGCCCGGGAGAGAGAGCTGCCATGGACGTGGGAGGCGCTGCGGGCGACGGCATCGCCGCTCCACGCCAACAAGCCAGGACAGCTCCAGGCCGATCGCAACGGAACACGCCAGCTGCAGCTCAGGACGCAGGCGGCGATGACGCGACCAGGCAAGAGCGCGGCTTCCGAGGCGGCATGGACATGGGCGGTATGCTGGACTCTGGCGCCAACTTCATGAATGAGAGCAATATTAACTTCAGCATCGAAACGCCGGTATCTGGCGCGACGCTCGAGAGCCGCCCGTTGTTAGCCTCGCTGTTGGCGGTCGATGAATACAAGGAGAAGTATTACAAGTATCTGGAAGAAATTGCGACCACGTACTTCACGGAGGATTGGTTCACGACGAAGACGGCGAACATCTCGGCGCTGATTCTTCCGTATGTGGAAGCCGACCCGACTAAGTTTTTCACTACCGAACAATTCCTTCAAGGCGTATCGGGAGACAACAGTCTGACCGCCTTTGCCGTCAAGCGCTCCGAATCGATCCTTGCCCAATTGTCTGGCGATCTCGTCGTGGAGGTCGATACGAGTCAGGGCTTCGGCGGCGGAGCGCCAGGCATGGGTATGGAGGGCATGCAACCCCCTGAAGGGATGCAGCCGCCGGAGGGCATGCAGTTCCCCGACGGGATGCAGCCGCCGGAGGGCATGCAGTTCCCCGACGGGATGCAGCCCCCGGAGGGCATGCAGTTCCCCGGCGGGTTCGAGCCCGGCATGGGTGGCGGTCCCGGCGCTTGGGGAGGCGGCCCGCAAGGCTCTGCCGCGAACAATAAGACAGGCTACAGCAACGAATTCATGCTCTCATCCGGGGTCAGTATCGCCGTATTGGCAGCAGGACTCTGGTTCGCGGCCCGCTTCCGCAGACGACGCATATAATAAACGTTCACAGACGACCTGGCTCCCTCTCATCGGGGGATGCCAGGTCGCCTGCTTTTGCACTCCTTACTTCACTATCGCCAATGTCAAGCCGTCATAGGCAGGCAGGATCGTGCTGACGAGTCGCTCGTCGGTCGCCATCCGTTCGTTGAAGGCGCGCATCGCCTGGACGGAAGGGCCGTTCTTGGCGGAGTCGGCGACACGGCCGCGCAGCAGCGTATTGTCGCCGGCGATCACCGCCCCCGGCCGGGCGAGTCGGATCGCATAGTCCAGATAGACGGGATACCCTTCCTTGTCGGCGTCGATGAAGAAGAAGTCGAAGCGACGTCCCTCCGCCTCGAGCTCCGCCAGACTTGCCGAGGCGTCGCCCAGCCGATACTCGACCTTCTCCCCCAGCCCCGCCGCTTCCATGTGGCGACGCGCCACATCGGCATACTCCGCCTTGAGCTCCAGCGACGTCAGCTTGCCCTCGGTCGACAGTCCTCTGGCCAGACAGATGCCGCTGATCCCGCCGAGCGCGCCGATCTCGATGACGTCTCGGGCCCCCGACATCTGCACGAGCATCGTCAACATCCTGCCATAGCCCGGCGCGATCGATATTTCGGGCATGCCCGCTTGCTGGATGCCGTCCTGCGCCCGGATCAGATCCGGATCGGGCGGGTACACCCCGTTCGCATATTGCTCCGCTATTTCTTTCATCGTATTGCCCCCTTTGCCATTTGTAACCTGCCTCGCTTTGTCCTATACTTGATTGTATGTTTTTGCGCGGCGGAGCACAATGCCGAGCGGCTCCGTCACGCGCTGAATCTCGAATCGGAAGAGGTATAAAGGATATGACTAACTTGCAACTCATCGCGACGTGCCCGATGGGACTCGAGGCCATCGTCGCTCGCGAGCTCCAGGATCTGGGCTACGCAGACACCCGCACCGAGAATGGCCGGGTCAATTTCAGCGGCGGTCCGGCCGATATTTGCCGCACCAATCTGTGGCTGCGCACGGCGGACCGGGTGCTGATCAAGATGGGCGAATTCGAGGCGCGCACCTTCGACGAGCTGTTCGAGGGGACCAAGGCGATCGACTGGGCCGACTACATCCCCGCTAACGGCGAATTCCCGGTCCAAGGCCGCTCCCATAAATCGCAGCTGTCGAGCGTGCCCGCCTGTCAGGGCATCGTCAAAAAAGCGATCGTCGAAAAGCTGAAGCTGGCCTACCGCACCGAATGGTTCCCCGAGGACGGCGATCTGTACGCCATTGAGGTGCAGCTGCTCAAGGACCGCGCCCAGATCGTCCTCGATACGACTGGCCCAAGCTTGCATAAGCGAGGCTACCGCAAGCTGGTCACCGAAGCGCCGCTCAAGGAGACGATGGCGGCCGCGATGGTGCTGCTCAGTCGCTGGCGGCCCGAACGCCCGCTCTACGACCCGTTCTGCGGGTCTGGCACGATCCCGGTCGAGGCAGCGATGATCGGCTGGAATATCGCGCCGGGCTTGCGCCGCAGCTTCAGCAGCGAGCCGTGGCCGATCATCGGACAGGCCGCCTGGGACGACGCCCAGGACGAAGCGTTCGACGCCGTCAGGGACGACATCCCGCTGCAGATCGGCGGCTCCGACATCGACGGCAGCGCGATCGAGATCGCTCTCGCCTCGGCCGCCAAGGCTGGACTCGCCAAGCAGCTGACGTGGCAGACGATGCCGGTCCATGAGGTGCGTCTCGAGGGCGAATACGGCTGCATCATCACCAACCCGCCCTATGGCGAGCGTCTGGGCACGGACCGCGAGGCCGATCGCGCCGTCCGCGAGCTGGGCGCGATCGCAGCCGCTGCGCCGTCCTGGTCGGTCTTCGCGCTGAGTCCCTCGCGCGAGTTCGAGCGCGACTATGGCAAGCCTGCCCACAAGAAGCGCAAGCTGTACAACGGCCGGATCGAGTGCTCGCTCTATCAGTACCTTGGCCCGCTGCCTCCCTTCCGTCAGACGGAACGGCAGGATTAGGCGGCATGGGAAGAACGATGCCCTCGTTCCTGCGCACCTCCGTGCGCATCCCTGGTCTTGAGCTGATCGTATTCGTCCTGCTGATGCTGCTCAAGCTGTACCTGTTCGACGCGTCGATCAACGTCCGCAACATGCGGATGGGGCTCGACGATGTGATCGTCGCGACGGGGACGATCGGCCTCATCGTCTTCTGGACGCTGTGGCTTTCCCGCCGAGTCCGACTGATCGTCCTGGCCGTGCTTCATCTTGTCCTGACCGTCATTCTCTATGCCGACCTGCTCTACTTCCGCTACTTCCAGGACTTGATCTCGATCCCGGTGCTGCTGCAGGCCGGGCAAGTGGGCGCGCTCGGCGACAGTATCGGCTCGCTGCTGGAGCCCCGCGACCTCCTGCTGTTCGCCGACTGGCCGCTATCCATCGCACTGGCGCTCCGCGTCTTGTTGCGCCGCCAGCCTGCCGTCCGCTCAGCGACGGGCGTCTCCCGCTGGCGCACAGCCGCGCTGCGGGTCGTCCTCAGTCTGGTCGTATGCGCGATCAGTCTGGCTCTCGTCTTCGTGCCGATCCAGATCGCCAAGCGGACGTGGGCGCAAGGTCTGTTCGTCGGCATCTGGTGGAATGTGTCGCTCTACAATGTCACCGGCCTCTTCGGCTTCCACGGCTATGACGCCTATGTGTATGCGAAGAAGGCGATCGGCCAGCAGCAGCTGCCGGAGCCTGAGCTGCTCGAGACTGCCAAGTGGCTCGAGGAGCATCGCTCGCGGACGACGCCGCCGCAGGATGACGCGCTGTTCGGCGCGTACCGCGGCGCCAACGTCGTTATGGTGCAGGCAGAGGCGTTTCAGAGCTTTTTGATCGGCCGCTCGTACATGGACCAGGTCATCACGCCGAATCTCAATGCGCTCATCGAGGAAAGCGCGTATTTCCCTGACTTCTATCATCAGACGGCGCAGGGTCGCACCTCGGATGCGGATTTTGCCGCCCAATGCTCGCTGCAGCCGTTGCCGACCGGGTCGGTGTTCATCCGTTATGCCCAGCATGCCTATAGCTGTCTGCCCGGCGTCCTCAAGGACAATGGCTACGATACCGCAGTGTTCCATGCCTACGACGGAGGCTTCTGGAATCGCAATGTCATGTACAACACGATGGGTTATGCCAACTACTATAACCGCAGCGATTACATCATCGACGAGCCGCTCGGCTGGACGGTTGGCGACCGTTCGTTTTTCCGCCAGTCGACGGAGAAGATGGCGCAGATGAGCAGTCCCTTCTACTCGTTCCTCATCACGCTGACCAGTCATCATCCGTATCCGATGCCGAAGAGTCATCATACACTGGCGCTCGGCGAGCTGGAGGGGACGATGTTCGGCGACTATCTCCAGAGCGTTCACTATGTCGATCAGGCGCTCGGCTCCTTCGTCGAGGATCTGAAACAGCGCGGCCTGTGGGAGCGTTCCATCTTCGTCTTCTACGGCGATCATGACAACTCGATCCGCGACTGGCAGCCCTTCGAGACGTTCCTCGGCGAAGAGCTGTCCGAGCTGCGGCGGGAGCAACTGCAGCGTCAGGTGCCGCTCATCGTGCATACGCCGGACAGCGGTCTGGCGGGCGAGTATCCCGGGGGCGGACAGCTTGACATCGCGCCGACGCTGCTCCACCTGCTCGGCATCGACACCGGCGAGCCCTTCATGCTGGGGGCGCCGCTGCTGACGGCACAGCCGCCGCAGGAACGGATGGTCGTCTTCCGTAACGGCGCTTATGCCACCGACTCGCATTATTACACGCCTGCCGCCGATGGTATCCCGGAGCACGGCGTCTGCTACGACCTGGCGACGGGCGAGCCCGCCGGGACAGACGCCTGTGTCGACCAGGCCGCCGAGGCGCGAGCGCAGCTGCTGCACTCCGATCGCATCATTAACTACAACCTGCTGCCCCGTTTGCGCGAGCTGCGAGAGCGCTGATCCCGATGCCTCGCATCAACATAAAGAGCTGTCTCCCCGGTCCGTAAACCGGCTGGAGACAGCTCTTTTTGATTAACGCTTGAAGAAGGCCTTCGCCTTCTCGATCGCTTCGTCCTCGGTTGGCGCCTTGATGTAGCGACCATTGACGAAAATGAAGGCATAACGCTTGCATGGTCCGCAGTAGGATTTACAGCCGACCTTCACCTCGGTATCCGGCAGCTCCTTGCTCAGCTTGTTCAACATCGTCTTGACTTTGACATGCTGGCATTTATCGCAGATACGAATATCGTTGGTTGCCATCGACTTAATGATCGCCGTGATTGCCTTTGGACGGGTTGGTAATGGCGAACCCTTCCTGCGGCACATAGAAATAGTCGATCCGCACGCCGTCGAGCATCGGCTCGTTTTTGCTCAGCACGACATCGATTTCCTTGTCGGTCGAGACAACCTCGTCATTGTCCGTTGCGACATCAAGCGACATGCCGTAATGCGCATGGTCACCGTGTTGATGCGTCACCGAGACGCGCAGCATTTTTCCTTCGTTTTCCGGCTTGTCCAGCTCGGCGCGCAGCACCTTTGCCGCATTGCGAGAAATTTTGCATTTCATCGTAGGTCATCTCCTTGAGTGTAGAAGTGAAGTATACGTCACGAAGCCCCGTCCCGGCTCGCCGGGACGAGGACAGTGGAAAACTCCAGCAGATACAGACTATACCTCTCATTGTATAGGATATTGGCTTGCCAATTCAACTGTTTATTTGCGGCGGTAGCCAGCAGCGATCTACAGCGACTGCACATCTGTCTGCTGAGCGCTCAGGTCCGTCAACAGTTGGATGTACAGGCTTTTGATCTCAGCGTACATATCCACCAGCTGCGTCAGCGGCAGCGGGTTAACCCCGCAGCCTGCCTCGATGGTGAACCCCGGACGGCCGAAGGCGTAAATAAACCAGTCCTTGTAGCCTGCATCGCTGCCCTCCAGCTTCACCGCCTCGTATCCGCTCGCCTTCGCTAGCCGTCGAGCCAGACCTTCGGCATGCGGCGGCTCATAGCCCCGATAGTTCCAGTAGATCTCCTGTCCCTGCGTATGCAGCGACAGCACCGTCTCAAAGTCCTTGCGCACCGTCCATGCCGCCATCGCCTGCGCCTCCGGTTCGCTGAGCGGCGTCGGTCCCGGATAATCTCTTGGCCCTGGACCAGACACGGCGCGCCGGGCGTACTCCTCCTCCCAAAAGGCGGGATACTGATCGTTGAGGTCTACCCCGCGAATGTTGGCCTTCCATTGCTGGAAGTCTGACGAGCCGCCATTCCAAGCTAGCAGACGTTCCCGCCATGGATGCTGCTCGGTCGCGCCGTCCACGACCAGCTCGACGCCATCGGGGTTGACCATCGGCACAAGCCATAGCGTATATCGCGAATAGACCTCTTGCAGGTCCAGCCATCCGAATGGCTGATCGTCGGCATAGCAGCACGCCAGATCCTCTACCAAGGTCATCGCTATAAGTGACGTGATCCATTCGTTGGCGTGACAAGCGGCATGCAAATGGAGTCGGCTCCCTCCTTCGCCAAACCGGATCGCCTCGATCGGCTTGCCCATGACGCTGTAGCCGACAACCTCCCGCTCCAAAAATGGATACGCCTTCGTCAGCGACGACACGTCCGCCTCGCAAAATGCCGGATGATATCCCGTCTCGTTCGCAGCGATCCGCGATGCCCTGTGTGCAACCCAGTGCTCCGGTCGGTAGAGTAGCGATTTCAACACGTTACAACCTCCTTCATGCTCCCGCAAGAGATGGACCTCCGACACGCTCGCTTGAAGCCAGACGCGGCCGCGCCGTGACGAGCCCGGCCTCCCGGGCCGTTGCAATTACCTCATGTGTATGCATCCAACGGCCATTCATGCCACCAACGCAACGGCAAAGAAAAGACCGCCTTGACCCGAATCGCCGGGCGGGCGGTCTCACATCTCTAACCGATCTTGGGCACCTGCCAGACGACAGGCGTCAGCTCGATCTGCTCATCGAGCCAGTCCTGGGCGATCATCTTGAACAGCCGGGGGTCGCCGCTGCAGCAGAACTGATGGACCGGGATGACATCGCCTTGCGAGAGCTTGCCTTTGTGCTGGAGGATCGTGCTAATCTCTCGCGCCGTCTCCTCGGCAGAGGAGATCAGCGTCACCTCCGGCCCCATCACCGCCGAGATCGTCTCGGCCAGGAACGGATAATGCGTACAGCCGAGGATCAGCGTATCCAGCTGCTGACCCTTCAGTCCTGCGAGCGACTCGGCCACCGCTGCGTACGTCTCGGCAGAATAAAAATTGCCCTGCTCGACGAGCGGCACGAAGCGGGGACAGGCTTGGCTCAGCACCTCGATGTTCGGGCTGAGCTGCTTGAGCGCCTGCTCGTAGGCGCCGCTGCGGATCGTCCCTTCCGTGCCGATGACGCCGACCAGACCGGATTTGGTCCGACCGACGGCAGCCCGCGACCCGGGATGGATCACGCCGACGACGGGGATGTTGACTCGCGCTCTTATATCTTCCAGGGCGACCGCCGTAGCCGTATTGCAAGCAATGACGATCATCTTTGGTCCGAACTGAATGAGATAGTCCACGATCTCACGGGTAAAACGCAATACCTCTTCATAAGGTCTCGGTCCGTAAGGGGTTCGCAGCGTATCGCCGAAGTAGATGATCCGCTCGCGCGGAAGCTGGCGCATCACTTCCTTCGCTACTGTAAGACCGCCTACGCCCGAATCTAGGATGGCTATTGGATGTTGCACGGACACACCGCTTTCCTGGTCATTTTCACGTTGCTGTCGCAAGAACCTGGGCCTGCTACTATGCGCAATTGCTACGAAATAGAATATGTATCGCGGTTTCAAAACGTACCTACATAGTAGCGCAATTTCGGACAAGGTTCAAGGATAGCCAACCCTACAAAGTGAGGATTTGGCCTCGCAGCATACTTAAAGGGCGAGCCGAGGCTCGCCCTTTAAGGTTCAACGGTATTAACGGTAGGATGGCAGCCAATCGCCATGGGCTTCGATTAAATCGTCGCACATCGCGATAATATCGTCCATCGACAGCTCGGCGCTGGTATGCGGGTCGAGCAGGGCAGCATGGTAGATATGCTCCCTTTTGCCCGTGATAGCTGCTTCGATCGTCAATAGCTGCGTATTGATGTTCGTCCGGTTGAGCGCCGCCAGCTGCGGCGGCAGATCGCCGATATAGGTCGGCTGCACGCCGCTGCGATCGACGAGACAAGGCACCTCGACGCAAGCCTCGCGCGGCAGATTGGTGATCAGTCCGTTGTTCATCACGTTGCCGCCGATTTTGTAGGGGACGTCCGTCTCGATCGCTTCGAAGATATACGAGGCGTACTCGTGGGAGCGCTCATGCTTCAGCTCGACGTTGTTGACCAGCTCGTCGCGCATCTTGGTCCAACGTTCGATCTGTTCAACACAGCGGCGCGGGTACTCATCAAGCGGGATGTTGAGCTGTTCGATCAGCTCCGGATAATTGCGCTTGATGAAGTAGGGATGGTACTCGGCATTGTGCTCCGAGGATTCTGTCACATAATGACCGAATTTGAACATCAGTTCGTAGCGCACCATATCATGATGCTTTTCCTTTTGCTTCTCTGCGGCGCGACGCTTGATCTCCGGATACAGATCCTCGCCGTCGCGGGTCGCTTCGAGCAGCCAGGCCATATGGTTGATGCCGGCGATTTTCGTTTTGACGCCCTCGGTGTCGATGCCGAGATCCTTGAACAGATGCGGCACGCATACCTGCACGCTGTGGCAGAGGCCGACAGTAGAGACGCCGCCATGCGTATTCATCACATTGGTCAGCACAGCCATCGGGTTCGTATAGTTCAGGAACAGCGCGTCCGGGCATACCTCCCGGATATCGCGAGCGAAGTCGAGCATAACCGGAATCGTCCGCAGATTGCGGAAGATGCCGCCGATGCCGATCGTGTCGGCGATCGTTTGGCGCAGACCGTATTTTTTCGGAATTTCGAAGTCGGTAATGGTGCACGGATCGTAACCGCCCACCTGGATCGCATTAACGACATACTTCGCGCCGCGCAGCGCCTCCTTGCGGTCGCTGTACGCTTTGACGGTGCATGTGCTGCCCGACGATTGAGCCAGATTGAGCAGCATTTGCTCAGAGTCCTTCAGCCGCTGGGCGTCGATGTCGAACAACGCCAGCTCGAACTGCTGCAGCGCAGGCGTCAGCATGCAGTCTCCCAAAACATTTTTGGCGAAAACAGTGCTGCCGGCACCCAGAAACGTAATTTTGGACATGTGTATTTCTCCTCCTGTGGCATAGGTAGTAAGTATCTCGTGCTTCCTTCACTATAAAAGAAAGACCGCCGCAGAGGTATGGAATAAATAAGGATCGATATGGACAAATGTAGTCTCTTCACGTACTCTCATAGGAGGAGCTATATGACGTGAATTTGCAAAAGGAGATCGATTCGCATGCCTTCAAATCACTATGAAGTATCGCTCGGCATCAATAGCTTGCCGCCGGAAGGCGAATTGTCTGTTCTTTTTAGCGGCTGCGGCAAGCCGTTGCCCTTGCATCGGATGGGACCGGCTGTCCATAACTACTATCTGATCCACACGGTGATGCAGGGACGAGGCAGCTTCGAGATGGCAGGAAAGCGGTACGATTGTCGGGCAGGCGATACATTCGTCATCTTCCCCGGCGAGCTGTTCACCTACGCTGCTGACGCCACGGAGCCGTGGCAATACCGCTGGGTGGCCCTGGTCGGCGCCGCCGCTCCGAAGCTGCTGCAGGCGTTGTACATCACGCCGGCGAGCCCAGTCCGCCATCATGTGGACACGCGCCGAATCCGCGTATTGTACGATCGGATGCGACTGGCCTTCCAGAGCAACGATACGCCGGTCATGGCCGCGCTGGAGGCGAGCGGGCAGCTGCGCCTGCTGCTCCGTCAGCTCGGGACCACATCCGCCGACGCCAGCCTCGCTCCCGCCTCCCGCCCGTCCGATGTCGAGCGCCAGGTCGGTCAGATGGCGATGTGGCTGTCGCTGCAGTATGATCAGAATCTCTCCATCGCCCAGATCGCCAAAACCTTGGGCTACCATCGGACGCATCTGTCCAAAATGTTCAAGCAGGTCATCGGCTTGTCGCCCTCGCAGTATCTGTACCGGATACGGATGGAGCGGGCCGAAAGTCTGCTGGCGAGCGACCTGACAATCGGTCAGATCGCCTCCTCCGTCGGCTACCCCGACCCGCTCTACTTTTCCAAGCAGTTCCGCCGCTGGAAAGGCGTCACGCCTTCAGACTTTCGCCGCGACTTGCCCGGTCAGCCTTGACGGCCGACCCGCTCCAGGACCGTATCAGACGGCCAGCAAGCGGTTTGCCGGGAGCGCGCAAAAAAGCGCGCATGACCAAAATGGCCATGCGCGCTGCGGTTGTGATGCTGAGTGCCCGTTGCCGGGCACAGCCGCGTTATTCTTTTTCTTGCTGAATCGTAACTGCCGGCAGCTCAGTCGCTTCAACGGCGTCCGCAGCTTCGACGACATCGGAGCCGGCGTCGATGATTGCCGCTTCGTCCGTGGCGTCGACCGTCTCCGAGATGGCCGAGGATACTTGCGCCTTGCCTGTGCGGCGTTCACGCCAGGCGCGCACTTCTCCGGCGACGCTGCCGGCAGCCGCTTTGGCCTTATCGACCAGTTGCGTTGTCTGTTCGCCGACCTGGCCAGCCAGCTTGCTCGTCTGTTCGCCGATCACATGGGCGGTTTGTACGGTCTTTTCGCTGACTTGCTGTGCTCCTGTAGCGATGTCCTTGCGGAGTTCCTTGCCCGACTTGGGCGCGAGCAGCAGAGCGCTTACTGCGCCTGCGATCGCACCGACGACTGCACCCAAGAGAAAACTGCTTGACTGATTGTTCCGTTTGCCTGTCATTAGCGATTGCTCCCTTCCGGATTATGATCCTGCGAGGCGCTATCCGAATCGTCAGCCCGGGGAGCGGCTGCGGCTCGCCTCATGCCATGCCTGTCTGTCTGAAGTTTTCCCATTGCGGTCCGTATTTCATACAGATGGTTATGCGCCGATAGCTTCTCCCCGCGGGGGTTCTGGACGAATGCCCAATTTCTAATGATAGTATAGTCAATCCGGGCTTGTCCTGACACACAGAGGGCCAAAAATTATTCGTCCGCGCTGACCTGGGATCCAATCTGGTAGCTGCAGCGGCCACCGCCCTTGGCGAGACATTCGGTCCGCTCGACTCGCGTGCCCAATAGCTGCCGGAACAGCTCCAGCTCGCACTGGCATGCTTGCTGGTAACGATCGGCGACACGGGCAATCGGACAGTTGTACTCATTGAAGACATACCCTTCGACCGAATGCGCCTCGACCTCCACCATATAGCCGCCCTTGTTCTGAATCGCCGCCAGCTCTTGCACCCGCTGCTCCAGCGACTTCTCCGACATGCGCGGACCGTAGCGCTCCAGCAGCTTGCGCTTGCGCCCTTCGAATACCTGATCGATCACCTGCCGATCGTCAAGCTCGTCGAGCAGATCTAGCGTCAAGGTGTGGTAGTTGCTCGGGAAGAGCGCTGCCGACGCCTCTGTCAGCGTATAGACATGGGAGGGTCTGCCCATCGGCTGGCGGACGACGGACAGCTCGACGAACCCGTCCTTCTCCAGCGTATTGAGGTGTCGGCGCACGCCCATCTCCGTCATCCCCAGCGTCCGGGCCAGATAGCCGGCATGGCTTGGTCCTCTGGTCTTCAGCAGGGTCAGGATGGTCTGCCGGGTCGATCCTTCGTGACGGCGCGTCTGTTCCATGTTAGCTCTATCCTTACCGTCCATATTCAGACCTCCTTGGCCCTCCTCGGAGGGTGATCGACGGCATGATGCTTGTAACTACTAACATACAATGAATCCGCGCCGCATGCAAGGCGAACCGCTTATTCGCTGCCGAGCAGCAGCAGGATCACCTGATGCGAGGTCGGCTGCAAGCTGCCTCCCTTGGGTGAGCATTAGCGCCAGCCAACACGGCAGATACCGGAGCGGTGCTCGCCTTCCAGCAGCTGATGCTCGGGCTGAACCGGCTCTCGCCGGCAGAGCTGTTCAATGAAGCGACGACGACGCTGCTCATGCCCGCGGTCCGCGCGCTTGGCCCGCTGACGATGGAGCAGCTCGTCGGGGCGCTGCCGAGCCCGTTGCCGCTCGGCCAGAGCCTGCTGCTCGTCTGGCCGCAGCTGACCGGACTGATCGCCGCGACGATGGTCTGCTTCGGGCTATCCTATTACCTGTTCATGCGTCAGGAGATCCGCTCGCGCTGATCCGCAGCTTGTCATAGCAGACCCATGATGCGCAAAAGACGCTTTCGGAACCACGATTAAAGCGTGGGACTGAAAGCGTCTTTTGCATCTTGTATCGTCAGTTGGCTGCCTCGGCAGCCAAATAGCGTTGCACCGCCTGAGCGAACGACAACAGCGTCTCAGGCAATACCGGGGTGAGCGGATGCAGCTCCGCTCTCGGCCAGTCATAGTACTGCTGCACGAGCGGCTTGCGCAGCTGTACCAGCGCGATCAACGTCTCGTGCAGCTCGTCCGGGAATACGCGCTCGCCATGGATGACATCGATAATATCCTCATAGCTGCTCGCATCCCGCATGATGAAGGCATCGATCAGATAGCTGCCGATGTCGGTGACCGATTCGACAGCCAGATGGAGCGCTCGCTCCTGCGCGAGGCCTTGGAGCAGCGAGCCTTGCCAATCGCCAGCCAGCGCCTCCAGCGCCTCCGCCAGCGCCGGTATGCTGTCGAGGCGGGCCTCGATCTGTTTACGGTCTACATAATACATGGCTTACCTGCCTTTATCCCACATTTTCGAACGGATGATTTATTGTTTCTTTTTGCGACCTCTTCGCTTCAGCCAGATCGTCATGACGATAAAGCTGATAATAACCACGAACAGGTACGTCATCAGCATTCTGCTGTCGTCCATCGATAATCCCTCTTTTGTCTAGGTGGTATAGGGGCGGCGCCCCCGTGGCTCAGCTCTCGTAATCGACGCTGGCGGCGGACTCGCGCACCTGCGACATATGCTCGATTACCTTCTGGTGGACCGGATGCACCTGGTACGCTTGCAGATCATCCAGCGAGTCGAATACTGTCGTCAAGGCGATATCGTACGAACGCTCGGTGTGCAGCACATCAACGCCGACCTCCAGCTTGCGCAGCTGCTCGATCTGCCCCTCCATCGCGCGCAATACATCGGCTGTTGCCTGAACGCTCTCCGGCGAGCGATCCTTCAGCTTAAACAATACAATATGGGTAATCATACATTCATCTCTCCTCGTCTACGGTTGCAGCGCTTGCGCATGAGACAAGCCCCTTTGTCACATAATAACTTAAATGACCGCAACCTAGCAATAAAGGAAGAGGGGAATCGACAAACATGCGTTATCCCGTTACGATAATTGCCACAATCATCGGTCTGGCGCTCTGTCTCTACAACTCTACCGGCTACGATCCGCATAACTTCGTGTTCTTTATGTTCAGCGTGCCTGCGTGGTTCGTCGATCTGTTCATCGATGTCCATGAGGTAAGCGTCCTGTTGATGTATGTAGCTACTGTCCTCTGCTATGCGCTGATCGGCTATATCGCCGATCGGATCATCATGCACGAGCGGTCCAAACGGCCCCGCCGCGCTCGCTAGGCCGCCCGCATCATCAGCCTCTCTGCTCTCGACCAGCCTGGCGACCGCGTCGATAGTCTCCGAGCAACCGCTCGGCCTCGCGGCGCACCACCGGCCACTGCAGCGTGAACTGATGCTGATAGCCCCTCGCGCTGTACTGAACCGCCACTCCCTCGGCGTGTCGCCGCTCCTCGGTGATGCGGATGCCGTCCGCGATTATCTGGCGCTTGGCCGCCGCCTGCTCGAGCAGCACGCGATCCTGCAGCGCCCGCAGCATCGACTCGTACAGCTGCGGCAGCTTCATCTCCGACGCGGCTACGATCCCGATATCATGATCGAGGATCTGCACCGCCACTCGCAGCAGCAGATATCGCTTGAGGAGCGCCAGCTCCCCCTCCGTCTGGATCGGCTGCGCCTGGATTGGCTGCGTATTCACCGTCGACCGGGCCTCAGCCGGTGTCGCCGTCTCTCTCATTATGTATTCCTCCCATATAACAAGAACATTTGTTCTTATTATACCGAACGCACGATCGTATGGCAAGCGGAGTTTGACGCAGACTTCTGACAATACGAGAAAGGGGCGTCCCTAAGTCAGTTATGACTTTTAGGACAGCCCCTTGCTAGGTATTGCCAATCATTTTGCCCGTCATACGCTTTATATCAATTCTCAGTCGTTCCAAAGCTCTACGCGAGCTTTGACGAACTCCTCGCGTCCCTTCTCGGCCTTGTCGACGCCTGCGCGGTCGAGCTCCTGCATGTAGGCGTCCCAGATGGCGTCGAATTCCTCCGGCTTGGCCAGGATCGCCTCGGGGATCCGCTTCCATGTAATGTCGCGCAGCTTCGTATCGAGTATGCTCACTTCATGCTCGCCAGGGATCGTAATATTCCAGGCTGCGCCCCACGGCTTCACCTTGAAGTTGTCCTCGCTCGGAAACAGATCCTTCCAGATCGACGCGTCATAGGCGGCAAGCACTTCCTTCTCGATGTCGTTGTAGCCCTCGATCAGCTGCTCCGGGAAGTTGGTTGTGTAGTAGTTGCCGGTCGAGTCCAGCACGCCGTCGCCGTAGTGACCGCCGATGTTCGCATACAGTCCGATGCCGACCTCGCGTTGGAAGTTGGCAGCGTCGTTGATCTTGCGGTCGTTCACCTCCGCAGGGATGACCCGCTTGCCGTCGACAACATTATAGTGCTCGCCCTCGACGCCCCAGTTGAGCAGTATTTGTCCTTCTTCCGAAGCCAGATAGTCTAGGAATTTGATCGCCCGCACCGGGTCGGGGTTATCGACGCTGATGCCGACGCCGTATCCGGACATGAAGCCGGTCGGCCAGAACGAGGTTTCCAGGAACTCCTCCGACATCGTCACCGGATAATGCCCGTAGGTGCGGTCGAACTTGCCTTCGGCCTTCAGCGCGTTCTCGCCGTCCTGATAATCCCAATCCTGGTCGATCAGACCAAGCACACGGCCGCTGGCGACTTTCGCGTTGTATTGGTCATGCTTCTGCACGAAGGTCTCGGGGTCGAGCAAGCCGGTTGCGTTCATATGGTTCAGCCAGCGGAAGTATTCCTTCTCCTCCGGACGTCTGAAATGATACGTTACCTTCATCGTATCGATATCGATATGGTATTCGCCGTCATCGGAGCCGCCTGTTGTGAGGAAGGCCGGGTTTGTGACAGAGATGTACATGCGCCAGTCGTCCGAATTGAGCGACAGACCGACGTTTTTGTTGCCGCTCTCGTCGGTAGGATGCTTCTCCAGGTAGGTGCGGATCGCATTTTCGAAGTCCTTGACCGTACGGATCTCGGGGTAGCCCAGCTCCTTGACGACGCGATGCTGCAGGTTGAACCCGCCGCCGGCATTAAAGTTGACGCTGTCCACGGCCGCATAGGTCGGGATGACGTAGATGGCTTTGTCTTCGTTGCTATAGCGCAAGCGCTTCATATAATCGCCGAACAGCTTTTTGATATTCGGGGCATGCTCCTCGATGAGATCGGTCAGGTCGAGCATCGCGCCGACATCCACCAGCTTGCTGACATCGTTTTTGGCGCTGATCAGGTCGGGGTATTCGCCGCTGGCGGCGATGAGCGCCACCTTTTGCACCGGGTCGCCTACCGCGAACTCGGCATCAAGCGTCACGCCGGTCTTTTCGGTGATGATTTTGCCGATCGTATCCTGCATACCCGCCCAGTTCGGGCTCGGGTCGGAGCTGAAAAAGCTCATCGTCATCGGCTGCTCGCTGCCTACATTTTCGCCGCCATTTGTTGTACCTGGCGTTTCTGGCGTATTGTTGCCGCCGGAGCATGCAGCCAGCAGACCGACCAGCATCGTGGCGGACAGGAGCACGCCCGTGAATTTTTTTGATTTCATGTTGCATAACCCTCCTCTTCAAATATAAAGCCAGACTTTCTCTCGCAACGCGTGTCTCTCTATGTTAACAGGCTGCCCTGCAAACATCAGCTTTAGCTTTTGACTGCGCCAAGCGTCATGCCCTTGACGAAATACCCTTGCAAAAATGGATAGACAAGCAGGATCGGGACGGTAACGACGATCGTAATCGCCATCTTGACCGACTCCGGCGACACCCGGCTCATCACCTGGGACATGTTCTGACTACGGAAATCGCCGCCGCTGTTGCCGGTTGTTGTGCTCTGAATGACCTTCATCAGCTCGTATTGCAGCGTCGTCAAGCTCACATTGGAGCCGTTATACAGGTAGGTGTCCAACCAGGCGTTCCACTGGCCGACGGCCAGGAACAGGGCGATCGTCGCCAGCGCCGGCTTGCTCAGCGGCAGGATGACCCGCCAGAAGATGGTCCAGTCGTTGGCCCCGTCAAGCTTCGCCGACTCTTGCAGCGCATACGGCAGCCCGTCCATAAACGAACGGATGATGAAAACGTTGAAGGCGCTGACTAGTCCCGGCAGCACGTAGACGGCAAAGGAGTTCATCATCCCCAAATCGCGAATGAGAATGTAGATGGGGATCAGACCGCCGGACACATACATCGTGAGCGCCAGGAAAACCGAAATGAAGCGCCTGGCTTGAAAATCGACGCGACTCAGCGTGTAGGCGAGCATCGCCGCGCTGGCCAGCCCCAGGAATGTACCGACCACCGTCCGCAGGATCGAGATTTTCAGACCAGTGAGCAACGTCGGAAACGAGAAGATCGCGCGGTAATTTTCCAGGGTGAAGTCTCTTGGGTAAAACGTAATGCCGCCCCGTATCGTATCGGTCGAGTTGTTAAAGGAAATCGCCAGGACGTTGAGAAACGGATACAGCGTAACGACCGTGACGAACGTCAGAATAACGTAGACGCTAATATCGAAGATGCGGTCCGACCAGGACGCTCCGGCCCAGGTTCTGTTCATGATGCGAAGCCTCCCCTACATGATGCTTTCTTTGGTCAAGCGCTTGAAGGTGCCGTTGGCGATAAACAGCAGCAGAATGCTGACCATCGAGTTGAACATATTGATCGCCGTGCCGAAGGAAAACCGTCCCATGCCAAGCCCGTAGTTGAGCGCGTACAGATCGAGCACCTCCGAATAGTCGCGCACCAGATTGTTGCCGAGCAGGAACTGCCGCTCGAAGCCGATGCTGATCAAGTGGCCGATCGACATGATGAGCAACACGATGATTGTCGTCCGGATGCCCGGCAGCGTCACATGCCAGATCTGCTGAATGCGGCTCGCGCCGTCCACCTTGGCCGCCTCGTACAGCTCCGGACCGATGCCAGCGATTGCTGCCAGATAGATGATCGCATTCCAGCCGCTCTCCTTCCACACGTCAGCCGCCGTAACGATTGACCAGAACCAGTTGCCCTTGGCCATGAACTGGATCGGCTCGTTGATGACGCCGAGGAATAGCAGCACATCGTTGACGACGCCGTTGTCCGTCGAGAGCATCTTGGTGATGATGCCGGCGACGACGACCCAGGAGACGAAGTGCGGCAGGTAGGAAATCGTTTGCACGAATCGCTTGACGACCTGCTGGCGAACCTCGTTGAGCAGCACCGCTAGCAGGATCGGCACGGTAAAGCCGGCGATCAGTCCCATAAAGCTCATCGCCAGCGTATTGCGCAGCACCAGGTAGAAGCGCTCGTCCGAGAACAGCGTGACGAAGTGCTCGAAGCCGACCCATTCTTGCTCGAAGAAGGAGCGCCCCGGCTTGAATTTCTGGAATGCCATCGTCCAGCCCCACAGGGGCAAATAGCTGAATACAAATACCCAGATGACGAAAGGAAGCGACATCAAGTATAAGTAGCGTTGCTGCAGTAAAATCCGGAAGAACCGGCCTGCCTTCGGTTGGCGCTTGTTAGACTCCGGTTTCTTGGCTGTGATCGCTTCCATTGTGAACCCTCCTTGCGTGGTGATTCCATCTTAACGAATTTGAAGCGTTTGCAGTACCCTACGGATTGGGCCGAAAATCAGATAAAAATTAGTGATGTGCGTCGGCGCAAAAACAGCAAAAAGCCTTGCGCAAAACAGCGACATGCTGTCTTGCGCAAGGCAGGAGAGGAACATTTTCAGCACTGCAGAGTCACCCCTAACGATCCTTCAGCGCTTGCGGTAGCTGGTCGGCGAGACGCCAACGTATTTCTTGAACTTAGCGTGGAAATAATCCGGGTTCAGGTAGCCGACGCGTTCGGCCACCTGGTACACCTTCAGTCCTTCTTCGAGCAACACCTTGGCCTGCTCGATCCGCACCTTGTCCAGGTAGGTGTTGAAGTATTCTCCGGTCTTGGTCTTGAACAGCTTGCCCAGATAGGCGCTGTTATAATTGAAGGCCGCGGCCAGCATCTCCAGCCTCAGCTGCTGGCTGTAGTTGCGGTGGATCACATCGAGCAGTCGCTTGATCTGCTGGTCAGCCGTACCTTGGTCGAGGCGAGTGACGACCGCTCCAAGCGTCTGCATAACCGAGTCGATCACCTCGGAGAAATGCGGCTTGCGGTAAGCCTCGAGCAGCTCTGCCGCATGACTGCCCGGCTCGCGTGCCAGCTCGGGGCGATGCTGGGCGAGTCTGTGGATGACGCTCGCCGTCGCCTGGGCCAATCTCGACTTGAGCTCCTGCTCGCCGATGCCGACTGCCAGCCACTGCCGACCCGTATCCTCGAGCAGACGGCGCGCCGCCTCCAGGTTGCCGGCATCAGCGGCAATATACAGTGTATCGACGAGCGTCGCCGGACTCATGGGGAACAACCGCGACTCTGCGGAGACGTCTCCCGGTACCGATGGTCGGTCAACCTGCGTCAGGATCTGATTGCCGTCATAGCGGAAGGCATCGGCGAGCAGAGCCTGCGCCACTGCTCGACTGGTCGGCCAGGCGGTCACGTCTGCGACGACGTCTCCTGCAGCCGCAACCCAGCTAACGGGCAAGCCCTCGAGCGCCCCTTTGATCAGCTCCCTCGTCCAGGCAAGGCCGGCGTTCGGAGCATCCGAGCACTTGATCGCCAGCGCGATATACTGCTGATAGCCGAAGACGACCCCGCGTTCAGCCTCGTCGAGACGGCGGCCAAGCTTCTCTGCGATCTCGCGGATGATCCCATCCCCCTCTGGACTGTCTACATTCAGGCGGAGCAGGACAATACGACCGCTAGCCCATGACAGTCCGACAGCCTTGGCGGCTGCCGGCTCAGCCTGGCCGTCCAGCAGCTCGCGCAGCAGCTGCTCGCGATCCGGCGGCCGCGCCGACAGCCGGCGCTGCTCAGTCTCCGACTCGATCAGCTCGCGCAGCTTCACCAGATGCTGCTGCAGCTCGTCCTCGTCCACCGGCTTGAGCAGATAACCGTCGGTCTGCAGCTTGATCGCTTGCTTGGCATACTCGAAGTCGGCGTACCCGCTCAGGATGAGGAAACGAACCGCCCCTCCCTTGTTGCGGATCGCCTCGATCAGCTCCAGTCCGCTCATGCCGGGCATGCGGATATCGACGATCATCAGCTCGGGACGATGCTGCTCATAGTGCTCCAGCCCCTCCCGTCCATTCGCCCCCGCCGCGACTACCTCGTAGCCGAGCTCCCGCCAGGGGAGGATCGACTGCAAACCCTCGCGGATCATCTTCTCGTCATCGACGATGACTACCTTGATCATAACATCCCCCCTCCTGCCGGCACCCGTAGACGGATCTGCGTCCCCCGGCCCGGCTCGCTCGCGATCGTCAGTCCAGACCCGGCGCCATAAGCGAGCAGCAAGCGCTGGTGAACATTACGGATGCCGATCCTGTGACCCTCCTCCTCCTCGCAATCCTCCATCGAATGGCGGATCGCCTCCAATCGCTCGGGCTCGATACCGGCGCCGTCGTCCTCCACCAAGATGACGACATCGACGCCGTCTCGCCAAGCGCTGACCGATACCCTGCCGCCGCCCTCGAGCCGTTCGAGGCCGTGGATGACGGCATTCTCGACGAGCGGCTGGATGATGAGCGGCGGCACCTGGACATCGGCGATATCGTCGTCCGAACGCACCTCGTAGGTCAGACGCTCCTCATGGCGGAACTGCTGGATCTCCAGATAGCTGCGCGCGATATCGAGCTCGTCGCGCAGCAGCACCGTCCGCTTGCCCGCCTCCAGATTGGCCCGCATCATCCGTCCGAGCATCTTGACGACGCGGGCGATGCCCGCTTGTCCGTTCAGATGCGCCTTCATCCGGATCGACTCGAGCGTGTTGAACAGGAAGTGCGGGTTGATCTGGCTGGCCAGCATCTTGAACTTGATCTCGTTCTGCCTTAGCTCCAGATCGTTGCGCTGTCGGTTGGACTCCTTGACCTCGATCATCAGCTCATCGATGCTGACGACCATGCTGTTGAACTGGCGCGACAGCTGGCCGATCTCGTCCTTGCCGTCGATCGCCATCGACGTCTCGAAGTTGCCCGTGGCGACCTTGTTAATATGCTTGCTGAGCCGCCGCAGCCGGTTGGCGATGAGCGCCGAGAACATATAGATGAGGATGATCGCGATGACCATGCTGATGCCGATGACGGTGAGCGCGACATTGTTGATCCGGTTCGCATCCTTGACGATGCTGTCGACCGAGAACACCGAGATGACGCGGATGCCGTTGATGCTGCTCTGCGGCACCAGTTGCTCGATGAGGATCTTGGATGCCTCGCCGTCCACCACGGCGTCAAAGGAGCCGCTGGCCTCATGCATGACCGCGGCATCAAACTGGATATCCGCCAGATTGCGCCCGGTCCGTCCCGGCCGATTGGCGGCGATGATCGCATCCTGATCGTCGACGAGCATCGTCTCGAACGCCTCCTGGCCCAGGATCGACTGCAGCAGACCCGTATTAACATTGATGACCAGGACGCCGTCGACGTTGTTTTCCCGGAAGTCCACCTTGCGAATCAGGCTGAAGCGCGGCGTCTGATCCCGCTCGTCGAGGATATAATTCCAGGCGATCAGGCCGTTGTTGGCGAGCGCCTGCTCGTACCACGGCTGCCGGAGCGTCTGCGCGTCCGGCTGGATGAACTCCCAGTTGTTGAGCAGCGTCTTGTTGTCGATATAGAAGCGGATATCCGAGATTTCCTTGTACAGCCTGGCGTATTCCCGGAAGTCGGGATATCCGCGATAGGCGCTTACGACCTCGTAGACCGTCTCGTACTGGCGGTTGGCCAGCTCCTTGAGCCGATTGTCGTAGGAGAGCCGATAGGAGATGTCGTAGGAGACGTTGACCACCTCCGCCGTCCGCTTCAGCACACGGTCGACATTCAGCGCATTTTGCTTGAGCGCGTTGCCGAGCGCCATCTCCCGCAGCTCATTGGTTAGGAACAGACCCACAATCATGACCGGCACCAATACGATCGCGATAAAGGTGAGCATCAGCTTATGCTGCAGCTTTATATCATTCAAGTAACGCAGCATGTCGGTATCCCCCTTGCGCGCCCTCTTCGCCGTAAGCGTTATCATCGCTTCGGACAGAGCGTTCCGCCGATGTCATCTCTGATTATAATCGAACGGAACAGGGAAAAGCATGGGTTAATCAGACTAAAAATCAGGTGAAAATTAGTGATTGACTGCAAAAAAAGGCGAACCGGCCATTGGCTGATTCACCTTTTGGGGTATTCAGTTTGGTCAAGCTCAGTTGCCCGGCAGCTCGCGCTTCAGGAAGTTCCAGAAGTTGTTGTAGAACAGGTCGGCGACGTCGCGCTGGATCTCCTCGGCGGTCACCTGCCAGCCGCTGACGGCGATGTCGGTGTACTTGTCGATCAGCGCGTCGGCGATGATACGCTTGGAGTGGCTCCACTTGTAGACGACCTGGTCGAGCACGCGCGCATCGGAATGCTGCGGGATCATGCTCGTGCCGAGCATCTCCATCCGCATCCGCGTCATCTCGTCGATGAACACCGGATTGTTCAGGAACCACCAGCAGCCGAACACCATCAGGTTGCGGAACTTGCGCGCCAGCGTCGTCAGCTCATGCTGATTTTCGCGGGAGAGCATGGTGACGAGGAACTTATTCTGCGGATAGTGCAGCAGCATATGCTCGAGCGACTCCAGACCCGCCTTGGCGACATAGTCGCCAGCATCGCCGAGCGCCGGATGTACCCGCTTCTTGACGCCGATCATCATCGCGAACGGGATGTTGCGCTCGCGGCTGATCGGCAGGATGCAGTCGGCGATGACGCGCGAGCGGTCGGAGTCCTCCGGGAAGGCAAAGCTCGGCGGAAGCGATACGGCCATATAGAGCGGGTTCATCCGATCGATCCAGTCCGTCAGGAAACGGCGCACCTCGGCGATCGTCGCTTCATTCCACTCGTCCTCCACCGCATAGCCCCACTCGCGGAGCGACGACTTGGTGTTGGCATAGTCATTGAGCAGCGGATCCATCCGCAGCACCGCGTGGAACCGCTCGTCGTACTTGACGCCGGAGAGCCAGATGTTGCGCTCTTCTTCATTGAAGATATCGTTGGTCATGACGACATGCTCGACCTTGGCCAGCTTCAGCGTCGCATCGACATGCTCGGCCGGCGTCATGCCGTCGAAGAACTTGCGGTAGCTCGCCAGATCGCGGCTGCCCACATCCTGGCCGAACGCCTCCAGACAGGTCAGCACGCCGCGACATGCTTCGCTGATCGGCGAATGGTTGATGAACAGCTCCTGCCAGATCAGCTCGGCTTGCTCCTGCTTGCTCAGCTTCCAGAAGTCCTCGATCGCGATATCCGACCAGCGCATCACCTCGGCGACGAGGTAATGGTAGGTCAGCAGCTCGTCGATGCCGCGCAGCAGCAGGCCGCCGAACTCCGGCGAGTACAGATGGGTGTGCAGATCGGTGACCGGCTGCTCGGCTACAGTCTTGCGTACGAATGAGGCCAATTGATCCTGAGCGATAATAGTAGTCATCGTGAATAATTCCTCCCATATACAGTAGTGTCTACAACGTCACGCCGTCCTTGAAGATAGCAATCTCGCGGTACCCGTACAGCTCATTGTTCGTCTCCTTGACGCCCGAGGCGATATCCAGTACGTACTGGAACAGATCGTCTCGCACCGCGTCCTTATCTGCGCCGTCGATCAGCTGACCGGCGTTGAAGTCGATCCAGTGCTTTTTGCGTTCGGCCAGATCGGAGTTGGTCGAGATCTTCACGGTCGGCACCGCGCCGCCGAACGGCGTGCCGCGTCCGGTCGTGAACAGCACGATATGCGCGCCCGCCGCCGCCAGCGCCGTCACGGACACCTGGTCGTTGCCTGGAGCTTGCACGAGATTAAGTCCTGTCGAATGAACGCGCTCGCCGTATGGCAGGACATCGACGACATTGCTCGTGCCGCCCTTCTGCGTGCAGCCGAGCGACTTCTCCTCAAGCGTGCTGATGCCGCCGCTCTTGTTGCCGGGAGACGGATTCTCGTATACCTCCTGGCCGTAGCGGATAAAGTACGACTTGAAGTCGTTGACGAGCGAGACGATCTTGTCGAAGGTCTGCTCGTCCTTGGCCCGGTTCATCAGGATCGTCTCCGCGCCGAACATCTCCGGCACCTCGGTGAGGATGCTCGTGCCGCCGTAGCCGATCAGCTTGTCGGAGAAGGCGCCGACGAGCGGGTTGCCGGTAATGCCCGAGAAGCCGTCCGAGCCGCCGCACTTCAGCCCTACCTTCAGCTTGGTGACGGGGATCGGCTGGCGCTGCATCGTCTCTGCATAATCCACTAGCTCATCGAGCAGCTCCAGCCCGCGCTCCAGCTCGTTGTCCACCTCTTGAGCGGCCATGAACTTGATCCGCTTCGGGTTGAGGTCGCCGATCACCTGCTTGAATTCGCCGATCTGGTTATTCTCGCAGCCGAGGCCGACGACGAGCACGCCAGCCGCATTGGGATGGTTCGCCAGCGCGGCGAGCAGCTTCTGCGTATAGCTCAGGTCGTCGCCGAGCTGCGAGCAGCCGAGCGGATGCGAGAAGTGATGCACGCCGTCGATGCCCCGGCTCGCATAACGCTTCGTCGCCAGCATCTCCAGCCGCTCGCATGTCTTGTTGATGCAGCCGACCGTGTTGATGATCCAGATCTCGTTGCGGATGCCGGCCTCGCCATTCTCCCGCAAGAACCCCTGGAACGTCGGGATGTCCGCCGGAGCAGGCGGCGCCAGCAGCTGCGGCTCGTACGTGTAGGAGAGCAAGCCGGACAGCCCCGACTTCAGATTATGCGTATGCACCCACTGGCCCGGTGCGATGTCCTGCTGCGCGATGCCGATAGAGTAGCCGAACTTGTAGACATGCTCTCCCTTGGCAATCGCTTTCACCGCCGCTTTGTGCCCGGCAGGGATGTCCTCTTGCAACGTTATTATTGTACCATCAATCTCGAATTCCGTCCCTGCCTTCGTCTCCTGATACAGGATGAATACCGAGTCCTCCGACTTGATCTTAATATAGGCGCTCATCGCGCTCCCTCCTCTCGGGCCAGCAGCTCAGCCAAGGCGCTGCCCAGCCTCTCGTAACAGCCCTCGCGTAGCTCGGCAGGCAGCTCCCGCCCTGGAGGCGCAGCGAAGATCGTCTCCGACTCCATGACGCCGGCGACCAGCCCCGACAGATCGCCCGTGCGATCGTAGCTCGACCAGAGCTCGGCGAATGCCGTCAATGCCGCGGCATCGTCCTTCAGCTCGAACGTCTGGCGATCGCCATCCTTGATACGATAGCCAAGCCACGACGCGCCGTCAGCCGTGCAACGATGGAAGCGGATAAACGCGGCGATCGAGCCGATCATCGTCTCCGGCACGATGCCCTGGGCTGTCGCATATTCGCGCAGCGTCGGCTGCAGCCGCGTCTGGAACTTCTGGATCGAGTTGAGCGCGATGTCGAGCAGCCGATGGTCGATGAACGGATTGGCGAAGCGCTCCAGCGTCTGCTCGATATAGGCCGCCGACGCTTCATGCGGGAATGGCAGCACAGCCGACACCGTCTCGCTCAGAAAGCGTCGAAGCGGCGCAGCGACTCGCGTATCGGCGACCGCGTCGCGGACGATATCGTGACCGAGCAGATAGGCCATCGGGACGAGGAACGTATGCGCGCCGTTGAGGATCCGTACCTTGCGCATGCTGTACGGCTGCAGATCGCTCACCCACTCGACGCGCAGTCCCGCCTCGGCGAAGGGCAGACGGCGCGCCAGCTCGGCATCGCCCTCGATCACCCATTGATAATACGGCTCGGCGGCTACCAGCAGGCGGTCCTCATAGCCGAGCTGCTCCTGTAGCGCCGCCGCCTCGGTCTCGGCCGGATAGCCGGTGACGATCCGGTCGACGAGCGAGTTGACGAACCGCACCTGCTCGCGGACGTAGCGGTCGAACCCCTCGCCGAGCTGCCAGGCTGCGACCTTCTGCAGCACCACCTCGCGCAGCGCGTCGCCGGGACGAGGCAGCAGCTCGCATGGCACGACGATCGTCTCGGCCTGCCCTCCCAGCGTCTCATAGCGCCGGAGCAGCCACGCCGTCAGCTTGCCCGGGTATGAGAGGATCGGCTGCGACGGGTCGTAGACCTCCTCCGTATAGACGATGCCCGCCTCTGTCGTATTGGAGAAGACGAACTCGATCTGCGCCTCCTCGGCCGTAGCCAGGAAGCTCTCCCACTCGGCATAAGGATCGACGCAGCGCGCGATGCTCGTCACCAGCTCGGCGCGGTCCACCGTCTGGCCCTCGCTGATGCCTCGTTCGATGACAGTGAACAGCCCCTCTTGCTCCTGCAGCGTCGCCAGCTTGCGAGCGCCGCCGGGGCGCGGCTGCGTGACGAGCACCGAGCCGCCGAACAGTCCTTGCTCGTTGGCGCGATGGATCATCCAGTCTACAAAAGCGCGGATAAAGTTGCCTTCTCCGACCTGAATAGCCCTAACGGGCCATGCGCCGATCTGGCCGGCTACCTCCGGCAGAGCGCGCGATAAACGCGGATTAGCCATGTAGAACCCTCCATTCTGTAACATCAATAACAACGTTGTTATAAAAGTCCTGAGCGGCGCCCCCTTATGAAGGAGGGCGCGCTGTCGAGCTCCGAATATGAAGCACCGGCTTGATCGTCCGGCTCTGCGGCTCGCCGTCTTGCCGCACCATCGTGAGCATCATCTCTACCGTGCGCTCGGCGACCTCCTCGAGCGGCGGGCCGACCGAGGTGAGCGGCACTTCAGCATACGCCATCTCGGGCAGCTCGTCATAGCCGATCAGCGACACCTCGGCCGGGACTGCGATGCCGCGCTCGGCAAAGGCGCGCAATGCGCCCCGAGTGACCAGATTGTTGCCGCCGATATAGGCGGTGGCCAGCCCGTCAGCGGCATCGAGACGACGGATCGCCTCGTACCCTTCCTCCCACGACATCCCGCCCTCCAGCACGTCGCCAGGATGCAGCCGCAGGCCAAAATCGAGCAGCGCTTCCCGGTACCCGCGTTCCTTGACCGGCTTGCCGTCGCCGATGTAGCCGATCCGGCGATGACCAAGCGCGTGCAGATGCTCGACCGCGGCATAGATCCCCGCCTTGCGGTCGATCTGCAGCGCATGCACCGGCAGATGCGTATTGCTGCCGACGACGAGCAGCGGCGTGTCGAGCAGCGCCAGCCGTTTGGACAACTGCAGCGCATGCGCCTCGACATCGCCCCAGAAGATCAGGCCGTCCACCCGCATCTGGCGGAACCAGTCGGCTGCCTGCTCGGGCGGCGACATCATCATGACGGTCTCGTAGCCATGCCTCTGGAACATCTGGAACAGTCGCATCGCCAGCTGCGCGTACAGCGGATTGTCGACATCTTGCCAGATCAGGCCGATCATCCCGCTCTTGCCGCTGACCAGCTGGCGAGCCAGCAGATTGCGGCGATAGCCGTATTGCTCGGCGATCCGCAGCACCTTGCGCTTCGTTTCTTCCTTGACGAGCGGACTGTCGTTAAGCGCTTTCGAGACGGTACTGAAGCTGCAGCCGGCGAGCTTGGCGATTTCTTTTATCGTGATCATCGTGTTCACCCTACCCGCTTTCGCCTTGCTTTGCTCTCACTATAGCACACTCTGCCGGCACTAACAATAACAACGTTGTTATTCAATTTTTTCTGCTGCATGCCGCCCCCTCAAAAAAACGCGAATTTTGAAATGGAAAGCGCTTTAAAAATAGGTCTTTCGGGCAGCCATTTTTCGACGTTATTTTTCGCTATCTTCTGGTACGCTCAAATTGTGCTAAAACGAAATTTCTGATTAGGGGGAATGCAATGGTCCTGTAACGAGGCATTCAGGTTTTGATATTGGCTGGTACGTAACTATTGAAGGGAGCAATGAACCTTGTTTAAGAAAAGGTATGTGACCATTTATCTCACGCTTTTCATTATGGCCTTCAGCTTCCCGTCGGCTTTTGCCGATGAAGCGTCGACTGATTCGGCCCTGCCGTTTATCCTCCAAAACAAAAACTTTGCTTTTGAAGAGCGCACGGATGCGCTCATCATCGATGCAGGCAAAAATGTAAGCGATTCCTCTCTGTCGAAAGACAGTTTTGACGTACATGTGAAGCTGACGCGGAAGGTCAACGCCGATCATGTCGTATACGACGATAAGCGCGTCGTTACAGATGTTTATATTAGTCAGGAGAACACTACGGGTTCGCCTGTGGATACCGGACGATATATTGTCGTGGATTTTGCAGATGTCGGCTGGGGCGATGGCGGTACGGCAATCGACGGGGGCTACACCCTCGATGCGCAGTATACAGTCACGTTCAAGGGAGACAAGCTGAACTATGCAGACGGATCTGCGATTGCCCCCACCTTCGTCCAGAAGGGCGTCGTCAGTCCTGTGCTCGATCAGTACAAGTATGCGAACCATGACGGTCTTGACTACAGCTACTTCTATAACGAAGAGGCCGAAGGGCCGTTGCCGCTCGTCGTCTTCTTCCATGGCGGCGGACAGGGCAATGACATCTATACGCCGATCCGCTTCAGCAATGGCGGCACGGTATGGGCCAACCCCGAAAATCAGGAGAAGTACCCTACCCATGTGCTGGCTCCGCGCAACGCAACCACTGAAGCGAGCATGCACAAGGTAAAAGCTGTCATCGATCAAATGATCGCAGACGGTAAGGTTGACAAAAATCGCATCTACATTACCGGCTTCTCGATGGGCGGCGGCTCCACCTGGACCTTCCTGCGGACTTACCCTGAGTTAGCTGCCGCAGCAGCTCCACTGTGTCCGGCTGGCGGTCCGCAAAGCGTCGAGAATGCTAAAAAAGTCGCCAATCTGCCGCTGTGGACGTTTGTCGACGAAGAGGATTTCCTCTATAACTCTGTCGTCAATACAGATAAAACTTACTCGCCGTACTGGAACGACTCTTTGCTGACGACCATCCCGTTCAACCAACTGATGGATCCGCCTTACAACGGCCATCGCTTCGACGGACACTCGGTCTGGCTGCCCGTCTACAACGAATATACGCATCCGGAGCGCGGCATGCTGATCGACTGGCTGTTCTCGCACAGCAAAGTCAGAGGCATCGCTGACGTGGAGGTAACGACAGAGGCCAAGGTGGCGCCTGTACTGCCCGCCACGGTCGCTGTAGAGATCAACTCCAGCGCGACGGGCGTCGCTGCAGAGGACCGTCCGGTCGTATGGGAAGCGATCTCGCCGCAGCGCTACGCCGCCCCTGGCGTCTTCGAGGTATCGGGCACGATCGAAGGCGTATCGGAAAAGGCTAAAGCTACCGTAACCGTCGTCTCCTCGACGGCCAGCTCGGCGACGCTGACCGGTCCTGCGCGAGTGCAGCCAGGGCAGCAATTCGAGGTCGTCTACGGGCTGAAAAATGTCAATCAGAAAGTATATGCTCAAGACTTCACAATCGTCTACGACGCCGATAAACTGGAGCTTGTCGGCTCGCCGGCTACGGTCAATGACAAGCTGTTCAATGTCGTCGGTACCGACGCCAAGGCTGGCAGCATTCGTATCCTGGGCGTACATCTCTCGGATAGCGTGGACCAGCCGAATCAAAATCTCGTCAAGCTGGTCTTCCGGGCCAAAAATGTCGCTGGCGTCACTGATATTAAAGTGATGGAGCTGCTGGTCTCCGATGCCGATGGTCCGGATACGGCGCTCGGCGGAGATACCCATGTCGTCGAGATTCGCACGCCTTCGGTGCCTGGCGACTTCAACAATGACGACAAAGTCACTGTAGGCGATCTGGCGCTGGTAGCCAAGGCTTACGGCAAAACGTCCGCAAGCGACGATTGGGATCAAGTAAAAGCTTACGACATCAACAAAGATGGCGTAATCGACATCGAGGATCTTGTCGCTATGGCGCGTCTCGTCCTGGGCAACTAATCATCACACGCAGACCAAGGGGATCGTCAGCAACTGGCGCGGTCGATACCCTTGGCCTGCCTCATTTATCCATACCATCATCCGATGCTGATGAACAAGGGAGACGATCGACTTGAAAATTCGGTACCTGCAGCTGATGCTGTCCATGCTACTGCTAGTTGCGATGTTGCCGCCTCTGGCCTTCGCCGAGGAGAAGCCTGCTTTTGTCCTGAGCACCTCCAACCAGCCTGCGAACGTCGGCGATGTGCTCGCCATCACGGTCGAAGGCCGGAATATAAAGGATGTGTACGGGTACGAGCTGCGACTGACCTATGATCCGGCCGTCCTCAAGCTCAAGGAGGCAAAAGCCGCATGGGAAGGCTATTCGGTTCCGCCGATCGACGAGAAGGGCAACCTGACCTTTGCCCATACGAAAATCGGCAAAACGAAAGGAGAGAGCGGCTCGCTGCGCTTTGCCACCATACAATTCGAGGTGATCGCGCAGAAAGACACCGAGATCCGGCTGACACGCGTCAAGCTGGTCGACAGCGATAGCGGCAGCATCACCGCAGAGCCGAGTTTTTCGCTACCGATCAGTATGGCTAAGCAGCCGCCGAAAAGCTACTACGAGGATACGATCGGTCATTGGGCCGAGATGGAAATCGCCAGAGCTACAGAGATGGGCTGGGTCAATGGCTATCCGGACGGCCGATTCGCTCCGCAAGAGGAGGTTACGCGCGCGCAATTTGCGACGATGCTCTCGAGGGCGCTCGCACCGACGCCTCCGTCGGAAGCCGCGTTGCCGTTCGCAGACGAATCGCAAATCCCGGCCTACGCCAAGCCCCATGTGTCGCTGTGGGCCGCTGCGGGCATCATCAAAGGTTATGAGGACGGCAGCTTCCGTCCGTCGCGATCGATCACGCGCTCCGAGATTACTACGCTGCTGATGCGCGTCCTCGGACATGAAGAGCAGACGGAGCAGACGGGAGCGCTCGTCTACGCCGATCAGGATGCGATACCGTCCTGGGCTCGTTCGGCCGTTGCAGCCGCGTCGGATATCGGGCTGGTCAAGGGCAGGGACAATAATCAGTTCGTCCCAGGCGGCTATACGACCCGGGCCGAAGCGGTCACCTTGATCCTGCGCCTGCTCGACTATCTGTCGGAAGCCTAGGAAACACCAAAGCCTGCCTATACGCGAGGAATCGACAGCTGTAAGCCGTCGGTCCTCCGTACAGGCAGGCTAATTTGCATTTTAGGGCAGGATCAGCGACATGAGTCGCGCTTGTCCCCACGGCGCGATGCGCACCGTGACCAGCATCTCCTCGCGCTGCTCCTCAAGCTCCCGTCCCGTGCCCTCGGGCACATAATAACGCTCGAGCCCATACGTCAGCTGGATCGTATCCGGGGCGACGTAGCCGACTCTCGCCTTCAGCACCGCCTCGTCCCCTGTCGTCTCCGGGCGCTCAGGCGACACCGATACAGCCTCGTAGATGCCCTCCTCGCCAGCTGCGCGCCGCAGCTTCACATAGACGATCTCCCGCCGCTCCGGCTGCCCGCTCCCGGTCCACAGTCCGCGATCGAGGCGGCTGATCTCATAGCTCAGGATGACATAATCGCCGTAGAACAGATCGCGCGGATCGACCGGCGCCGTTTTCAGCTTGATCTCCTTGCCATACCAGCCTGCCGCCTCGCTCGACAGCGCCATGCCTGCGAGTACGAGTACCTGGAGGACGATCAGGACGACGAGCCATCTTCTTCGGGTAGTTGGCTTAAGCATGGCGATCTCCTCCTTCGTCAGATAAAGCGCTGCGGCGGCGTCGACCGAGATACCAGCTGAGCAGCAGCATGAGCACGCCGCCGATCAGGAAAAACATCGAGCGGTCCATAAAGTCCCACGCCAGACGGGTATAGGCCAACAGCGTCGCGAACAGGAACAGCACGGTGCCGAGATTGATCCGGAAGCGCCACTGCTCGTCATACCCGTGCCACAGCACATAGAGCGAGTAAAACGCCAACGCCAGCAGGTAGAGCAAATCTGTGCCTGCCGGGATAAAAAACCACGGCAGCAGCAGCAGCCAGTCGCCCGCCGTGGCGATCCGCTGTCGGCTCAGCTTGCCAAGCAGCGACACGGCCAGCAAGCCTGCGAACACGAACAGAAAGACGATGGACCGAAGACGTTCGTCCGCGCCAAAGTCGAGCACCGGCACGTCATCGGAAAACATGACCATAATAAAGCCAAAGAAATACATCCCCGTCAATACGCTGCCTTGCAAACCATAGACGTCTCGTTTGGCCTTAAGCCAATCGGCGGCAGCATACAGAGCCATCGATGGCACGTAAAACCAGACAATCGTCCACCCCTCCATGCTGATCCAGATCGTCGTCTGGGCCAGCAGGCTGAGGCCCAGCACCCAGGCCATCCAGCCGTCGCGATGCTTCAGCCAGTAGGCCCCAAGACCGATCGCCAGGACGAGGAAGGCATACAGGTTGAATTGCTCGGTATCGCTCAGGCTGTACCCTTGCGAGATGCTCAGCACGATTGCTGTATAGAAGAACAACACGCGCGACGGATAGAGCCAGACGAGCAGCACGCCGGCGATGCCCCAGAGCAGGAACGCCGTCGATTGCGCCAGCAGCAGATGATACATCTGCACGACGAGGAAGATCGAGCCCCCGAAGGCCGCGAGACCAACCGCGAGCAAGCCGATGCCGAGCAAGCGATCGCCGCGGCGATGGAAGTATTCGCCCGCCGCATAGAAGCCCGTCATGACGACGATGAGCAGGAGCAGCCGCCAAATATGGTCGATCGCCTGCCAATTGGCCGCTACGTATGTCAAGATTCCCAGTCCGACGAGCAGACTGCCCAGGATCGGCAGGATGCCTATCGCCCGCTTCTTCTCATCGTACAGAGACAAGAGCCGGTCGGCCTGCTCTGACGATATGATGTCTTCCCGCACCCAACGGGGCGCTTCCTTTTCCAGCCATTTGCGCGACATCGGCCATCACTCCTTTTATCTACAGTATACTTGGCTGCAAGGGATTTCATAGTCCTAATCTACCCTAGTACCAGTGCAATCAATCGCATGACGAAGCCCCCGAACCGAGGGGTCCGGGGGCAAGAGCGAGATCATCGTATGGTCCTGGCTATGACAGGCTGGCAGGAGAAATGTCCTTGGACGCGCTATGCGACCACAGACGATCTATACGCCGGCATAGGACATGAAGCCGCCGTCGACCGGCACCGTGATGCCGGTGACGAAGCCGGACATCTGCTCGTCGACGAGCCAGATCAGCGTGCCGAGCAGATCCTCCGGCTTGCCGAAGCGCCGCATCGGCGTATGGGTCATAATCTTGTGCGAGCGCTCTGTCAGCGAGCCGTCCTCGTGCGTCAACAGACGGCGGTTCTGCTCGGTCAGGAAAAAGCCCGGCGCGATCGCGTTGACGCGGATGCCGGCATCGGCCATATGGACGGCCAGCCACTGCGTAAAGTTGTCGATCGCAGCCTTGGCCGCGCTATAAGCCGGCACCTTGGTCATCGGACTCGGCGCGCTCATCGACGACATATTGAGGATGACCGCTCCCGGCCGGTGCGCCATGCCGCGGCCGAACACCTGGCTCGGAATAAGCGTGCCGATGAAGTTCAGGTCGAATACATGACCGAAGCCCTCGACGCCGAGATCAAAAAAGCTCGTCACCTCGGGATCGTCGACATCCTCCGCCCGATAGGTCTCATGGGTCGTGCTGCCCTTCGGATGATTGCCGCCGGCGCCGTTGATCAGAATGTCGCAGCCGCCAAATGTCTCGGAGACGAGCGCCTCGGCGCGCTGTACGCTAGCCTTGTCGAGCACGTCGCAGGCGATCGCTATCGCCTCGCCGCCCGCCTCGCGGATCGATGCGGCTACGGCCTCGCCCTTGTCCGCCGTCCGATTCAGGATCGCTACCTTGACGCCGTGGCGTCCCAGCTCGCGCGCCATCGCCGCGCACAGCACCCCGCTGCCGCCGGTGATGACAGCCCGCTTGCCGGCCAGATGAGGATGGATCGGGATCATACAGTCAGCCTCCCTTGTTTTTGTCGCTCCAGCGAATCCCAGACGCCCCACAGATACATGATGCCGAGCGCCCGGTCATAGAGACCGTAGCCCGGTCGGCACTCTTCGTCCCAGATATGACGGCCGTGATCGGGTCTGACGTATCCGGTGTACCCCTGCTCGTGGTAGGCGGCGACGACATCGCACACATCGACAGTGCCGTCCTGGGCGCGATGCGACGTCTCGATGAAGTCGCCGTTGTCATAGAGGCGGACGTTGCGGATATGCGCAAACGGGATGCGCGGTCCGAACTCGCGCACCATCGCCGCGACGTCGTTGTCCGGCCGCGAGCCAAGCGAGCCGCTGCATAACGTCACGCAGTTGTACGGACTGTCGACCAGCTGCAGCAGACGGCGGATATGCTCCTGCGTGGTGATGATCCGGGGCAGGCCGAAGATCGAATACGGCGGATCGTCGGGATGGATCGCCATCTTGATGTCGAGCCGCTCCGCCGTCGGCAGGATCGCCTCCAGGAAGTAACGCAGATGCTCCCACAGGTCCTCCTCCGAGACGTTGCGGTATGCCTCGAAGCTGGCCGACAGATGCGCGAGCCGCTCGGGCTCCCAGCCTGGCATCGAGTACTCGGGATTGACGGCGATCTTGCGCACCAGCTCGAGCGGGTCCATCTGATCGACGCGCGACTTCTCGAAGAACAGCGCTGTCGAGCCGTCTTCCAGTTCGCGGAACAGCTCAGTGCGCACCCAGTCGAACACCGGCATGAAATTGTAACAGATCGTCTTCACGCCGACGGTCGCCAGCTTCTCCATCGTCCGCTTGTAGCTCTCGATATACTGATCACGGCTAGGCAGCCCCAGCTTGATGTCCTCGTGAACATTAACGCTCTCGACAACGTCGAGATGCAGACCATACGGCGCGACCTGCGCCTGCAGCGCCTCGATCTTGTCGAGCGGCCACTCCGCGCCGGGCAGCTCGTCATGCAGCGACCATGCGATCCCCTCGACGCCCGGGATCTGGATGATCTGCTTCAGCGTGACGCTGTCATTGCCTTCGCCATACCATCGGAATACCATCCTCATCGGAATCTCTCCTTACTGTTCATCATCTATTGTTCAACTTCGAAATAATGGGGGTAGCGGGCGAGCAGCTCAGGCAGCTCCTCCTCCAGCTTGCCGATATGCGTCCGCAGCCCTTCGACTGCCGCCTGCTCGTCGCCGCGCTGAACGGCAGCCAGCAAGGTCGCATGCGCCTCGATCACCTGATCCATGTCCCGGAACTCGCGGATCGCCAGCAGACGCAGCCGATTGATATGCGCCCGCACCTGGTCGATAATGCCGAGCAGCATCGTGTTGCCGGTCACCGCCATGATCTCGCGATGGAACGCTTCGTCCTCCTGCAGGAAGCGATACATATCGCCTGCGGCTGCCGCCTCGGCCTGGCTAGCCAGCAGCTGCGCAAGCCGGGCCTCGGAGGCGGATCGGTCGGCCATTGCCCATAGCTGCGCCGCCGCGCGGAACGCTCCTGTCTCTAGCCGCTCCCTTACGAAGCGGGCTTCCGCTACTCGGGCGAGCGAGATGCGGGCGACTCGCGTCCCCCGCTGCGGCTCAACCTCGATGAGGCGCTCCGAGGCGAGCTGCCGGATCGCCTCGCGGATCGGCGTACGGCTGACATGCAGCGACTGGGCCAGCTCGTTCTCGTACAGCATCGTTCCGGGCTCGGCCTGCAGACTGACGATGCCGGCGCGGATACTGTGGTAGACCCGACTGCCTAGCGATTGCCGGCGAGGCGGTTCGATCGGGGAGAACGTCATGACGGCACTTCCTCTCTTTTGATTGCTGAGATCAGTGTAGCACAGTCGATGAATACTTGTATACAAGTATTTAAGGCAGCATTTTTGCATGAGCTGTTTAATTTTTCCTTGGGCCGGGTAATGGTTGATGCCAAATGTGTATGATTACGGGTTAAGGAGGATGCCCATTGGTCGTGTTCCTGTTGCTGCTGCTCATCGTCACTGCATCTATCCTGATCCTGCTTGTCTGGCTGCGGCCGCGCGCAGATGTCAAAGCTCCGCAGAGCGAACGGCCCGAGCGGACCGTGCCTGCGCTGTCCGCGTCATCGGGGTTCCGCCTGCTCAGCCCTGAGTCGCTGGACGATGCCCCGCCGCTGCAGGGACGAGCGAGAGAAGTGCTCGATGCGGCATCGCTCCATATCGCCGGACTGCGCAGCGTCGCCTCTCGGCTCGCCGATCGCGAGGTTGCGGCCAAGGTGCAGGAGCTGTGCGCCGTCTCCGAGAGTATCGCCGCCAAGATCCGTCGCAATCCCGATAGCCTCCCTCTCGTGCAGCGACATTACGACTACTATCTGCCGACCGCAGCAGACCTGATGGACCGTTACGACCGGCTGGTGCACAGCAAGGTCTATACCAAAGACATGGAGTTCCAGGTCAAGCGCATCGAGAATCTGCTGCCTGCGCTGCGTTCGCACTTCGATAAATATATGGGCAAGCTGTTGCGCCATGAACTGATCGACCTGGAGGTCGAAGTCAATACGCTCGAGGAGGTTATGCGCTCCGAGCGCGTCTCCGGCTAGGCCTCGCCCGCCCGGCCGCCGCACCCCTGTCCGCAGTCAATAAAGGAGGAAACAGAAATGAACGAATCCGTATCCCGTCCAATCCCAGCCGAGAACGTCCAAGGCGCGGATCTCTCCGGAATCCTCGGACAGCTGACGCCAGTCGAGCTCCAGCAAGCCCGCCGCCTCGCCGAAACGCTGTTGATCGAGGACTCCGCGTCAGTCGCCCGGTTCGGCAACGCGATCCAAGAGGATATCGCCGCCTTCGCTGGCTCCATCCTGGCGCAGGTCCGCAGTGGCGAAAGCGGCGAGATCGGCGAAGCGGTGACCGAACTCATCCTGGCGCTGCAGCAAACGCCCGCCGAGGACAAGCCGCGTCACCGCCTGGCCGCGCTGCCGATCGTCGGCCGCTGGGTGTCCGGCGTCAAACGGGCGGCCGAGCAATCGCGCAGCCTCGAGGACCAGGTCGAGAAGATCCGCACCCGACTGGACGCCTCCTACATTATGCTGCAAAAGGACATTCAGCTGCTGGATATTGTTCTTAAGCGCAATTACGACTATTTCAAGCAGCTCGATCTGCATATCGCTGCCGTGCAGCTGCGGCTGGAGGAAGCAGTCACGGAGGATCGACCCCGACTGCAGGAGCGAGCGCAGCAGGCAGCCGACCCTTGGTCCGAACAACGGCTGCGCGAGGCGGACGACTTCATCCGGCGTCTGGAGCTGCGGCTCGACGACTTCCGCCGCACCCGCTTCATCTCGCTCACGCAGGCGCCTCGCATCCGTCTGCTGCAGCAAGGCGAGCAGCTCATGATGGAGAAGATCCAGTCCGTCATCTACAATCTGCTGCCGCTCTGGAAGTTGGATCTGGTCACCACCTCCGCCCAAGCCCGGATCCAGCAAGCGATGGAGGTGCATCATCAGGTCAAGGATCAGATCGAAGCCAGCATGCAGCGCAGCGCCCGTAGACAGCGCGAGCTCACCCTGGAGATTGCTGCCCAGAGCGAGCAAGGCATGATCGGCATGGACACCCTGCGCACCGTCCATCAGGAGCTGGTCTCGACGCTGGAGGAGACGATGACGATCTGCGAGGAAGGGCGCAGACAGCGAGCGGAAGCCGAAGCCGAGCTGTCGGAGATGGAGCGTCAGCTCAAGGACAAGCTGGCAGCGACGATCGGGACGAATCTGGAGCGCTACGCCTGAGGAGCGGAGCGTGTGCACCGTTTATCGGACACGTAGCGAAAGAAACTTTCGTTGGCGCGCCGGCGACGGCGCATTTCGGACCTGGAGCGAAAGAAAGTTT
>NZ_BFBX01000012.1:70965-78887 GCF_003851045.1 Paenibacillus sp. 598K
AAAGTTTCGTTCGAACGCCGGTGACGGCGCATTTCGGGCCTGGAGCGAAAGAAACTTTCGTTCGAACGCCGGTGGCGGCGCATTTCGGACCTGGAGCGAAAGAAAGTTTCGTTCGAACGACTGCGATGGCGTTAATCGAACTCATCTGGCTATCGCGGGCATGCAGTCAGCACAAGAGCATCATCTAGCTTGCCGAGCGAAGGCAGTAGCCCACTAAAAAACCCTGCTTCGCTATAACGAAGCAGGGTTTTTTAGTGCCGTCACTGGCAAGTTCAATTCGTGTTTGGCAGGCAGACGGCAGCTCCGTCTCACTCATATGGCCGATATTTCTCTCGAAGCTCAACCGCCAGCGCCTTGCGCGCCTCCACATCGCCTCGCAGGAAGAGTCTTACGGAGCCTTCTTCCAGAACAGGCGTCAGCTTTTTACGTTTGACCAGCGAGGATAGACTCTGCTTGGAGATTTGGAGATATTCGCTAGCTGCCGAGGCAGTCATAACATGCTGGCGTATCGTACGGATTAAGTCCTCGCGTTTCATCTTAAAAAATCACCTCATATTGCCAACCATAACATGCCTTGTCCAGCTAGTAAAGACCAAACCTTAATTTACCTATTTACAAAGGTAAATAGATATGCTATAGTAGTACATTTTCTTCTCCCCTCCGCCAACTCAGGCTGACGGAGGGGCTTGCGACAGACTAGTAAAGGAAGGTGCAGGAGATGATCAGAAGCAGGATGAAGAGAACAAGAATCGCACCGGTCGACGTGCCATAGAAACCGCCGTGACCGCCATAGCCGCCTACAGCATTGCTCATATGTGGTTCCTCCTTTTGTTAGGCTATGCCACAGCATATGCGGCAAACGGCCATTGGGCTGGGTGTTTCGGCAATTAATATGGTATAATAACAACCAGCAACGAACTACTTAAGATCCGTTAGGAGGTCCAATGCACAAACTCAAACTATTCTCCGGCTCATCCAATCGGCCTCTTGCGGAGCAGATATGCAAAAGTATCGGCATACCGCTCGGCAAGGTCGAAATTTCTCGCCAAAGCAGCGGCGAAATCCACGTCTGCTACGAGGAATCGATCCGGACCTGCGACGTCTTCATCGTCCAATCGCTCTCACACCCCGTCAATGAAAATCTGGTCGAGCTCCTCATCATGATCGATGCCGCCAAGCGCGCCTCGGCGAAAACGATCAACCTTGTCATGCCGTATTACGGGTATGCCAGACAGGAGCGCAAGTCAGCGCCGCGCGAGCCGATCTCGGCCAAGCTGGTCGCCGATATCCTGACTTCGGTAGGCGCCGATCGGCTCGTCACCATCGACCTGCATGCCGATCCGATCCAGGGCTTCTTCGAGATCCCGGTGGACCATCTGACGGCACTCGACCTGATCACCGACTATCTGCGCAACAAGGGCATCGTCAACCCGGTCGTCGTCTCGCCCGATGCCGGACGCGCCGGTACGGCCGAGAAGCTCGCCGACAGTCTTGATTGTCCCTTCGCCATCATGATCAAGAACCGTCCAGCCCATAACGTCTCGGAGATCACTCATATTATAGGCGAAGTCGAGGGCAAGACGCCGATCATCATCGAGGATCTGATCGATACTGGCAGCACCATCGTCAACGTCGTCGAGGCGCTCAAAAAAAACGGCGCCCGCAACGCTTACGTTTGCGCGACGCACGGTCTTTTCTCGGCTGACGGTCTGCAAAAGCTGGACAACCCCAATATCGATGAAGTGGTCGTCTCCGACACGATCGCGCTGCCGGGACAATCTCCCGACAAGTTCGTGACGATCCCGATGGCCCCGCGCCTGGCTACTGCCATCCAGATCATCACGCAGGGCGGCTCGATCGACACGCTGATCAAGTCTCACTGACGACAGCGGGGATCCAGAATTGAAAAACGCTTCCCTCTCCCGGCGTGCTGTCTACTTCCAGCACGCCCGCCATCAGCTCTACGAAATGTTTGCTAATGGCTAATCCCAGTCCGGTCCCCCCATACTGGCGGGTCGTCGACGCGTCAGCTTGCGTAAACGGCTCGAACAGCTTCGCCAATTGCAGCGGCTCGATGCCGATGCCGCTATCCGCTACCCGGAACAGATATCCGGCCTGTCCCTTCCGCTCTACCTCGCTCACTCGCAGACTGATCCGTCCTTCATTCGTAAATTTGGCCGCATTGCTGAGCAAGTTAATGAGCACCTGCTTCAGCTTGATTTCATCCGCCATCACATTCCCTGCCGCATACTCGACCTCCAGCGTATTGCCGTTGGCTCGAATAAGCGGCGTGACGGTCGATTCGACGTCCCTGAGGATGGCGGCGATGTCGCATGCCTCGAGGTAGGTCTCCATCTTGTCCGCCTCGATCTTCGAGATGTCCAGGATGTCGTTGATGAGCATGAGCAGATGACTGCCGGACCGTCGGATCTTCTCCAGATCCTCCACCAGTTGCGGCTGCTCGAGCTCCTCCATATCTTCCATCAGCATCTCGCTGTAGCCGATGATCGCATTTAGCGGCGTCCGCAGCTCATGGCTCATATTGGCCAGGAAGCGGCTCTTGATCATGTTCGCCTTGATCGCCTCGTCATGTGCCTGCTCCAGCTCCGCCGTACGTTGAGCGACCAAGTCCTCCAGATGGTTGTTGAGCAATTGCAGCTCCTGATTTTTGAGCCGGATCTCATCCGATTGCCGCTGCAGCTGACTGTCCTTCTGCAAAAAACGATTGGAGATGAGGATGCCGAGCATCGACAAGCCTAATGTGACCAAGGTGCCGATCGAAATCGTATAAGCAAGCGTCGTCTGTTGGAGCAGGATGCCGCCGGACATCTCCCCGTGGCTGAGCAGCTCAAACTGGGCCGCCATCATGCCGGTGTAATGCATGCCGACGATGGCCGTGCCCATGATCAAGCCGCTCCCCAGCTTCTTCCAAATCTCACGCCTGCCATTGGCCTGACGGAAATAAAAGGCAAGCCAGAGCGCGGCAATCGAAGCGACCAGCGCGATGACGATCGACAATGCAAATAGCAGCGGGTCATACGTAATATGAACCTGCATCGCCGCCATCCCGATATAGTGCATGCTCGAAATCCCGGCGGCCAGCGTCACGCCGCCTACCAGGAGACGCCGAAGCTGCAATTGGGGGTGACTGACACTGATTAAGGCAAAAAAAGAACCCACTATGGCGGCAAATACAGAAACGATGACCAGCCCCATATCGTACGGGACGGGGATCGGCAGCGAAAACGCCAGCATGCCGACAAAATGCATGGACCAGATGCCCATCCCCATCACAGCGGCCCCAAACGACAGCCAGCCCCAACGACTGCTGCCCATAGCGCCAATGATGCGCCCGCCCAGGTCGAGGACCGTATAGGACGCTGCTACGGCGATAACATACGAAAATAAGACCAGTACCGCATCATGGCTGCCGTGCACATGATCCATGGGTAAACCTCCTACGCTCAAGGGTGATAGCCGCTAACTCTGAATGATCGCTGCGGCGAGCAATGCCCAGCCAGCGATAAAAGCCACGCCGCCTAGCGGCGTAATGGCGCCAAGCCGACGGATGCCCGTGACGCTCAGGACGTACAAGCTGCCGCTGAATAACAGGATGCCGGCGAACATGGTCCATCCCGCCACAATCGCCAGCGAGCCCGCCGCTGCTCCGTCCGACAGCAGGCCGACGATCAGAATGCCGAGCCCATGGATCAGATGATAGAGCACGCCCGTCTGATAGACGGCGAGCATCTCCGGCGTGAGCTTCTTTTTCAACGCATGTGCGCCAAAGGCGCCCAAAATGACCGCAGCCATCATCGTAAAGCTGCCTAACAACAGCAAGGTTTGCATCCCTTATTCTCCTCCGTTCATGAACTGACGACCCGATTTTTGCCGAATCGCTTGGCTTGGCCGAGCGCCTTCTCCGCTTGACGGATCAGCTTGGCATGGCTGCGCTGCACCGTAGGCTGCGCCGACGCGACGCCGATGCTGACGGTCAGCGAGTCCCCCATCTCCAACTGGTCCATCGGGATCTGCACCGACATCACCGCCTGCCGGATCTCTTCCGCCAGCTCGGCCATCTCCTCCAGCGTCGTCTCGGCCTTATAGAGCGCGAAGGTGCCGCCGCTATAACGAGCGATAAACGCCGCATGCTGCTTGCCGAAGGCGCTCAGTACATCGGCGACCCACTGCAGGCATAGATCGCCGCCGTGGAAGCCCTGAAGCTTATTGTACATCTTAAAGTTGTCGATATCGAGCATCATGAGCGACAGCGGCTGCTGCGTGCCCAGACAATGATCCCACTCATGATACAGCGATTCCTCGAAATAGCGGCGATTCGGAATTTCCGTCAGCGGGTCCATATTCATATACTTCTGCAATTCGTCGGCCACATCAATGTAGCTGTCCTGCTGACGCTGGCTGGCTTCGCGGTCGCGGACGATGATCCAGTAAGAGGTCATGCCGCCGAATTGTACCTGCGCCGCAGTCAGCTCGACTTGCAGCATCGAGCCGTCGAACGCCAGCAAGGTCTCGTGCATCGAGGAGAGCTGCTCCGTAGAGTGCTCCAGACGCTCCAACTCGTCGAGCAGGGCAGCCTCCTGCTTCTCGCCGAGCAGTTCGTCGATACGCCGCCCTACCATCGCTTCATGGTCTGCCGCCCGGAACAGCCGAGCTGCCCGCTCGTTGCAATAGACGATCTTCTTGTCGGTCAGCGTAAAAAACGCCGCCGAGGAAATTTCCATCAGCTGCATGTACCGTTTCTCATTTTCCTTGATAATGCGCATGTTGAGCAGCGCCTTCTCCTCCGCCTGCAGCAGCTGATGCTCCGTCCGCTTCAGCATGACGCTATTGAAATCCGGCATGACGCGAATCTCAATCTGCCGCCACGGCAGCGAGGTTGACTCGACCACTTGCCGCCATTTCTCAAAGGATTTGCGCGGCGACAGCCGCAGCCCGTCGTTCTCTTGAATGACCGCCTTGGCCGGATCGCCCGCCCACTCGACGATCTGCACGACCTCGCGCCGGAACCAGACGATAAACTCATGCTGCTCGGCAGAGAGCGCCAGATACATCACGCCGGACGCCAGATGCTTAAACTCCTGCGCCGGTTCGTATTCCTTGCTCAGCTGCGAGGTGTGATACACATGATCGACCGCTTGCGAAGACAGCCAGACCGCCAGCTCCTCTACCTCTGTCCGAGTCGGGGTCGCGCCGAACAGCAGCAGCTCTCCCTGATAACAGACCGCGGCTCCCGACGCCTTCATCAGCTCGAGCAGCGACTGCTCCTCGGCGCGCAGCCGATCCATCACTGCCGAAGCGGTCGTATTGCCGATGAAGATGCCGGAGAGGCGGTTCACCTTCGTCTTCAGCTCCACCTCTTCCTGGTAGTCGTCCAGTTGCTGCCGCTGATAAAGCTCATTGGAGAAAAATCCACCCAGGAAATTGCACAAATTGCGTATGCGATGGGTGACGTACTTGACCGAGTTGTGGTGGCATGTAATCAGTCCCCACAGCTTGCCCTCGTGGATAAGAGAGATCGTCATCGTCGCCTGCACGCCCATATTTCGCAAGTACTCGATATGAAGCGGCGAAACGCTGCGCAAGGTAGACAGGCTGAGATTAAGCGGCTTGCCGGTCTTCGGATGCAGCACAGGCAGCACAGGCACAGGGGTATAGCTGACGTCGACGATTGTCCGCAGCCAGTTGCGCAGATAGAGCTCACGCGCCTGCTTTGGAATGTCCGAGGCCGGATAGTGGTGTCCGACGAACGGCTCCAGTCCTTTTTTCTTCGCCTCGGCGATCACCTTGCCGTTCCAATTGGCATCGAACTCATAGACCATCACGCGGTCATAGCCAAGGATCAGCCGCAGCTGCTCCGCCGTCACCTGGCTTGCCTCCAGACGACTGTTCGTTTGCTTCATTATATTGAAAAATGTCTGGACCCACTCGAAGTCATGCTGCTCGGCGTGCGCCTCGTCATCTCCGGGCTCCAGCTCCAATATCCACGTATCGTCGCTCTCGTGCATGATCGCGAAAAACGGCTTGTCGCCGCTGCCGGTCCGAATCGTTACGTGCATGTAATTGAGGGAAGAAGGGACGGAGCGATTGCGATACAACGTTACCATTTTGTCCAGCTCTGTCTTGGGAATCAGCTCGCACAGACTCATCTCGCGCAGCGTCTCTGGCGCAATCCCGAGCACCCGCTCGCAGTTGGCGCTGCACTGGATGATCGCGTAATCCTCCGAGGCTACAGCCAGAAGCGCGCCGTGCGGCTGGATGCTGCCGGGGATATGAATCGGTTCTTTGTCGCAGTTGGTCAGATCGATCGGATCTTGCAGGATAAAATCTCCATCCGTGAGTAGCGTGCGATTCAGCTGTTCTTTGTTGTTGGGGGGGCTCGCGTCAGACATCCTATCCATTCCCTTCTCTATGCTCTCTCCTCTGCCTGCCGCTCGTTGCTAGATGCGATCCATTCATCCAGCAGAGTGAAGGTTTGCCGGGCCGCCTCGATCATCTCCACTTCCTTGGTTTCGCTGTCCGCCTCCGCCAGCAGCTCTTGACGGAAGCTCTGCCAGCGCTCGCGCGTCTGCGCGCCATAACTATTGAAGTAATGGCCATTCACGGTCGTATCAATGGGCAAATACTGAGCGAGCTTTTTAGTGATCATCTGACCGCCCAAGGTTGACCCCTCCAGCACATACAGCGCGCCTAGCGCCTGGGCGCGGGTCGCGAGCTCGGGCAGCCTGTCGCACTGCGGCAGCTCCCCAATCTCCTCGGAGCTCAGGCCCAATGCGGTCAGATCCCGCACGAGCCAGGCCGTCTTGTCGCGCGACGGATCGCTGAGCGCGCTTACGCCCGCCTCGTCCAGCTCGCGCATTCGCTGCTCCAGCGGCTTGATGAACCCATAGAACTTAGCCAGATATTCTTTATACAAAGCCATCGTGAGGCGGTTATTCATCATAGCGGCCGCATACTCGTTTGCTTCGATTTTTTGGTGCATCGGCGCTGTCTCGTCGCGCAGACGAGTCAGTACAGTTGACGCAGTCGACATGGGGCACGCCTCCTTTTTTGCAATACAACCACTATAACATTAATTGCTCCACAAAAGCACTAGCTATTGATCGCGGACTATACGTTGACCTCTGAAACCGCCTGTGCGACGGGGAATCGGGGGCCTCTAAAATGAAAGTTGCTAACCGTGCGGGCAGGCTGGATGGGCGGGCTGTGGGCCGAGGCGTGGACTGGATAACTCTAGAAAGTAGAGCTTTCACTGAGAGCGTTACAGTCACGGCTGATCATCAAAAAGGCACTCGCTCGCTTGATTGCGAGCTTAGTGCCCTGATTTTGTAGCAGCCCCGGTATTCGTAGGGTGTACTGTTCGTTGCACATCCGGTGCATGTCTTCCTGCTCCGGCATCGTGCGGCCGACGGCTCGATCGCGCCAAGGGAGTGCGACATCGAGGAGTTTCTGGACGACCAGGCTTGCCGCGCAGTCGCTACGGCTCGCCCCCAGAACCGGGCTAGCCACGCAGTGGCTACGGCTACCGGGCAGGCGCGGCAGCGGTCGAGCCGCGTACGACCAGCTCGGTGCGCAGCGCGATCCGGCGCTTGACGGAGCGCTCATGGCCGAACTCCTCCATGAGCAGGTCGACCGCCGCTGCGCCGAGCCTGGCCATCGGCTGGGCGATCGCCGTCAGCGGCGGATCGGTGACGGTCGCCAGGATCGTGTTGTCGAAGCTGATGATCGACAACTCGTCCGGCACCGACAGCCCCGCCTCGCGAGCCGCCTGGAGCGCGCCGACCGCGAGCAGGTCGTTGCAGCAGAACAGCGCGGTCGGCGGGTCGTCCGAGGCGAGCAGCTCCGCTGCCTGCCGCTTGCCGTCCTCGATCCGGTAGCTGCATTCCCGCAGCGCCGAGGCGGGC
>NZ_BFBX01000012.1:78919-80267 GCF_003851045.1 Paenibacillus sp. 598K
TCCGCGAGCCGCTCCCGGAAGCCGCGCAGCCGCTCTCTGCTGCTCATGATGTCCAGCCCCTCGACGAGCACGCCGAGCCGATGATGACCGCCATTCAGCAGATGCTCCGCCGCCAGCCGCCCGCCATAGCGGTCGTCGGCGACGACCGTATGGACAGGCACCGCAGGCACCTCGCGGCCGATGACGACCGCCGGCGTCTCCATATCCAGCTCGCGCAACAGCTCGCCGCTGTCCATCCCGGTGCCGATGATGATGCCGTCGACCTGCTTTTGCCGCAGCACGGCGAGGTACTGAGATATCCGCTCCTCGCGGTTGTCGGTGCTGCAGATGATGATGCTGTAGCCCAGTTCATGGCCCCGATCCTCGACGCTGCGCGCCACCTCTGCGAAGAACGGATTGGCGATGTCGGGGATCAGCAGGCCAAGCGTATACGTATGCTTGCCTGTCAGCGCCGAGGCGATCCGACTCGGCTGATAACGCAGTCGCTCCATGATCGCGAGGATCTCCCGCCGCTTATCGGCGCTGATCTTGCCCTTCTGGTTGATGACCTTGGATACGGTAGCGATCGAGACGCCGGCTTCGCGGGCGATGTCATAGATGGTAGCTCTCATCATGTTTCCTCGCTCGTCAGATTATTCCTGTCTCAGTTCGCGGAGGTTCGGCTACTGGCCCAACATCCACTCATGGTCCGGGTCGTTGTAGAACTTCCAGGTGCGGCGCGGACCGGCCATCACATTGAGATAGTACACCTCATAGCCGGCCGGCGCGCCAACCGGGTGATAGCCGTGCGGCACCAGCACCGCCTCGCCGTCGCACACAGTCAGCGTCTCGTCGAGCGAACGGTCATCCGTATAGACGCGCTGCACGGCAAACCCCTGCGGCGGATCGATATGGTAATAATACGTCTCCTCCAGCTCCGACTCGAGCGGCAACGCGTCGCGATCATGCTTGTGCGGCGGGTAGCTCGACCAATTGCCCCCTGGCGTGAACACCTCGACGACAAGCAAGCTGTCCGCCGGCTCCTGCTCGGGCAGGATATTATGCACCAGTCGCTCATTGCTGCCGACGCCTCGCAGCTCGACGCCCACCTGCTCAGGGGCGATCAGCCGGGCGGCATGGCCGCCGTGCCACGGCGCCGAGCAGACAGCCAGCTCCAGCTCGGTGAGCGCCGTCACTTGATACGTCTGTTGTCCGGGCACATAGACCGCATAGGGGGGGATCTTCTCGAATACGCTCATCCGCTGCCCGATCCCCTCCCAGCTCTGGCCTGCCGCCGTTACATCGGCCCGCCCGCTCACCAGCACGAGACAGACCTCGTCCTCGCCGGTCGAGCGCTCCAGCGTCCGGC
>NZ_BFBX01000013.1:0-5054 GCF_003851045.1 Paenibacillus sp. 598K
CTTTCGTAATTCAGGTTTAATATCCTATAGGAATAATATGAATAATATGACCGTTCAAACGGAAGTCGATTACTCTCGTATAAGGAGATGAGGGAACATGTCGAATCAAGCGACAAGTACGGCAACCTTTGAACTGCATGTGACAGACCGATTGAAGCTTAGAGGCAAGGTAAGAGTGCTAGAGGACGGCAAGGCGAAGCCTGTCGTCGTGTTGGCGCATGGTTTTCGCGGCTTCCAGGATTGGGGCTTTTGGCCGGAGGTGGCGGAGCGGCTGGCAGCGGCAGGGTATTATGCGGTTACGTTCGACTATTCGCGCATCACGGCCTGGGAGGAGGGGCTTGAGGAGCCGGCCGTGGCTGCGGCAAGTACGGTAAGCCAGGATCTGATCGACCTCTCCGTCCTGTTCCAGGCGTTGCACGCCTCTCGTCTCCCGCTCTCTGCGGAGGCCGACGCTTCGCGGACGACCTTGCTCGGACATAGCCGTTCCGGCGGCAGCGCCGTTATCTATGCGAGCGAGCAGCCTTCTCAGGTGGTCGCAGTGGTGATCTGGAACGGCGGCGCTTCGCCTGTCCACGATCTATCCTCTCCCGACCTGACGCCTGTGCAGCGAGCGGTGGCGCTCGATCAGCAGGCGCATGCGGAGCGGTTCGCAGTAGGTCGTCGCTTCGTGCAATTGCAGCAGCCTGCGCTGATTGTCCAGGGCGATCGGGACCGTGAAGCTTTGCTCGATTTTGTGAACGGCCTGAAGGAGGCGGCGCCTCATCAGACCTATGTGTTTGTGCCGAACGGCGATCATACCTTCGGTGTCGCTCATCCGTTGGAGGGAGCGACTCCGGAGCTGGAGGCTGCTTATGCAGCGACGCTCGATTTTCTGGACGAGCGCTTCCGTTCCGAGACCGGACGCACTGCCCAGGGCGCCTGAACGTTCATAGGCGGGAAGCGCAGCACTAGACCAAAAGGCAGGAATGGCGGTGCAGGGATAACCCCTGGCACCGCCATTTTGGCGCTGTAAGACGAGCTTCGGTTCGGACGACAGCCCTGACTTACTTGGCGTCTGTCGCACGCAGCCGGGTTACTTCGGCGTTGATGTTCTCCTCAAGCTTGCGCAACGCAGTATTGACGTCGACGCCACCCAGCGCTAGCGAGCGGTAAGCCTCTGTGACGTATTTGGCGACCTGGGCTTCATATTCATGCGGCTTGTGCAATTGTACGCCGCGCGCCTTGAAAATATTGTCGATGTTCTTGCCTTGCAGATCGGGGACATCGGCGCCGAATTGGCGCTCGATCGCATCGCCGGCAATCGCAGGCAGTCTGCCGTTGCGCGAGAGGATCGTCTGCACCTCGTCGGAGAGAATATGGGCGATGACCTGGAAGGCCTGCTCCTTGTGCTTGCTCTGACTGGCTATGTAGAGCGAGTGGATATTGACCTCCTTGCTGATACCGAGCGCCTCGGGGAAGTTGGGGACCGGCGCGATATCCCAATTGATCGGATCGCCCTGCTGGCGCAGCTCCTCCAGCGTCCCGACCATATTGGCGATATAGCTGGGCCGCATCGCCAATATCCGGTCGGTGATGAAGCTGTCCTTGTTGTATAGATAAGTTTCGCCCTGGATCGTGCCGGGGACGTCGAACACCTGCTTTTGGAACTCGAACACCTTCTGCCACTCCGGCGTATGGACGACGGCCTCGCCGGTCTCAGGATCGAGTGTGCCGAGCGCCAGGCTGCTCTGGAGATGGGCAGGTCCGGACGCGACCTCCAGACCGATATATTGGACGCCGTTGTCGGTGCGCGTCAGCTGTCGGCCGAGCGCCAGCGCTTCCTCCCAGGTCATCTGCTCGTCGGAAGGATACGGCACGCCGAATTTGTCGAAGATGTCTTTATTATAGTAGAGGATTGTGTCGTTGTCGTTGAAGGGCAACGCGTACAAGCTGTCGCCGTTTTCGCTATAAGCCTTGAGCGAGGCGAGGATATGCGGCTTGATGCGACTGGCGTCGAACTGCTGCTCGGCGATCAGATCATCGAGCCGGTAGTCCAGCTCGAGATCCCGCAGCTGATAGTAAGTGCCTGCGCTGGCATAGATGATATCGGGGATCTGGCCGGATGCGATCAGCTCGGGCAATCCGGTGCCTTGGGGCGGCGCGAGACGCTCGATCGTGATATGAGGGAATTTCCGCTTCGTCGGCTCCTCGACCATCAGACGGAACTCCGTCGCGGAGAGGTTGATCCCGTTCACAAAAAAAGTGAGCGTCAGCGGCGTTTCGGCCGCTGCGGCATCTCCACTCGGGCTTTCTCCCTGCAATGGGACGGCCGATCCGGCTGGCGATTGCGTCTGATCCGACGGCCCGCTCGACGTTCCCTGGCCGCAGCCGGCAGCCAGCAGCAAGGCTAGCAAAGTGATCGACGAGAGCGAATGAAAGGACTTGTGAGCCATCTGCTATCTCCTCCTTGATGTAAAGCATGATCTGTCCAATGGGGCCGGGGCACTTGGGCGATCGGGCCTACAAACGGCCTTCGAGCATGAGCGGGTGCCGGGTAATGGGCGTTCGTCCCGGACCCCAGCCGATCTGCTCGCGATAGCTGCCGAGCAGGTTGGCGTCAGCCAACGTGGCCTCCTCCAGCGGCTCGCTTTGTTCGGGATGGGGGGAGACGTAGAGCGCATCGGCCGGGCAGTACAGCTCGCACATAAAGCAGGTCTGGCAGTCGTCCTGTCTGGCGATCGTCGGGACGCCGCTGGGCGTCTTGTCGAACACATTGGTCGGGCATACCGACACGCACAGATTGCAGGAGATGCATCGGGTATCGCTGACGATCTCGATCATACCAAGGCGACCTCCTCTGCCGCGACAGCCTCTGTCCGCACACGGATGACGTCTAGTCCGCTGCTGATCAGGCGGTAGCGTTGCTGCTGGTCCAGCTTAGGGTAATCGAGACGCTTGTGCATGCCGCGCGTCTCTGTCCGCACCCGCGCACTCTCGTACATCCAGCGGGCGGTCGCGGTCATCGCGGCAGCCTCCCGGGCTTTGTACGCCTGCTCATCCAGGGTGATCGGAGCGTCGCGGATGTCCCGCCATAGACGATCCAGGCGGCCGAGCGAGGCGTCGAGCCCGGATTGGGTGCGGAACAGATTGCGATCATAGGGATGAACCTCATCCTTGACAGCCCTCACCACATCGGCGGTCTGCGTCGAGGCTGCGCTCGCCCGCGTGGTCAGCGGCATGGTGGACAGCCCCTTGAGCTGGCGTGTCGGGGCGTGCGCGCCGAGCGTCTGCGCATAGGCGGCTGCGCCCTCGCCGGCAAAGGAGCCGGAAGCCATCGCCCAGGCGGCATTGTGGCTGCCGCCTCCGGTGAAGCCGCCGCAGATCAGCTCCCGGGTCGCGGCATCTCCGGCTGCGTATAGGCCAGGTACGGCGGTGCCGCAAGCTTCAGTTGTGATGTGGATACCGCCGGTGCCACGCACGGTGCCTTCGAGCCGCAGCGTGACGGGGAACAGATCGCGGAAGGGATCGATGCCGACCCGGTCGAACGGCAGGAAGAAATTCGTCTGGCCAACCCGAAGGCGAGGCTTGAGCTCCTCGGGAGCCTGATCCAGCCGGGCGTATACCTGTCGGCCCTCCTGCAGATTGCGGGCGATAATCGAGCGCCCGCGCTGCGAGCCGGCGCCTTCGACGATAGAGCCATCCTCGTAGTAGAAGGAAGCGTAACGGTAATAAGCTGTTTTGGTGACCGAGGCAAAGGTCGGCGAGATTGCGTAGGCGTTGGAGAACTCCATGCCCGACAGCTCGGCCCCAGCCTCAGCGGCCATCAGGTAACCGTCCCCGGTCAGCACGTTGCAGCCGAGCGCCTTGCTCAGGAAGGCGCAGCCGCCGGTGGCGATGACGACAGCGCCGGCCCGCACCTCCCAGTGCCCGCCTTTCTGTGTGCGGATGCCGCGCGCGCCGCCTACGCCATGCTCGTCGGCCAGCAGCTCCAGCGCCGGACTATGATCGAGGATCTTGACGCCCGCGCGCAGCGCCAGCTTGCGCATCAGCCGCATATACTCGGGGCCTTGCAGCCCCCGTACGACCCCGGCGCCGGAAGCATCGATCGGGAACGGGTAGCCCCAGTCGGCGAGCTGATGCATCCGTTCAAAAGCCTTGTCAAGGACGCGATTCATCCAGGATTCCTCGGCCAGACGGCCTCCCATCTCATAGCGGCTCATCTTGGCTTCGTAGCGGAGCTGCGGATCAGGGGGGATATACCATACGCCGGTCCCGGAAGGAGCCGTCGCCCCGCTGGAGCCGCAGTACCCCTTGTCGGCCAGGACGACCTTGGCCCCGGTCCGGGCTGCCGTCAAGGCGGCCCAGGCCCCTGCCGGACCTCCGCCAAGCACGAGCACGTCGGCGTACAACACCAAGCCCGAGGGAGCCAACTGCACGGTTTCGCTTGCGTTCATCTTGTTCTCCACCTTTCCTTGGACACAAAATAAGCCATCTCAGAAACGGCTCCAAAAGGAGGCCACAATCCAGATGACTGGTCAATGTCGACTTATGCTCAGTAAGAAACTGGGTTAAGTCGGATATTGGTTATCAATTTAGCATGGAAGCCCTGGAGTGTCAATGGGCAGTCCGGATTCAAATTTAAAAAAAGATAGTTGTCAAGCAAGAGAGCGCATGCTATAGTAATTAAAAGCTTACAATATCACTTGGAATAATTGGTTTTGCGTTCGGCCGTACAAACGGAGATGCGCTTCCTGCTTGCGGGAGAGCGCATTTTTATTTTTTTAGGAGGGATTGCGATATGGCGCACATCGTCAACAATATTACCGATTTGATCGGAGAAACGCCGTTGGTTCGTTTGAACAAGATTGTCCCGGAGGGCAGTGCGGAAATTTATTTGAAGCTGGAGTTTTTTAACCCCGGCAGCAGCGTCAAGGACCGCATCGCGCTGAGTATCATCGAGGAAGCCGAGCGCGAGGGCAAGCTGCAGCCGGGCTCGACGATCGTCGAGGCGACAAGCGGCAATACCGGTATCGGGATCGCGCTCGTCGCCGCCGCCAGAGGCTACCGGGCGATCC
>NZ_BFBX01000013.1:5072-53527 GCF_003851045.1 Paenibacillus sp. 598K
CTACCGGGCGATCCTGGTGATGCCCGAGACGATGAGTCTGGAGCGTCGCAATCTGCTGCGGGCCTATGGCGCAGAGCTGATCCTGACGCCTGGACCGGAGGGGATGAAGGGGGCGATCCGGGTCGCCAAGGAGCTGGTGGACGGCCATCCCGATTATTTCCCGGCGCGACAGTTCGACAACCAGGCCAATGTGAAGATACATCGGGAGACGACCGGACCGGAGATTGTCGATGCGATCCGCTCGCTGGACGACGATCGGCTCGACGGCTTCGTGGCCGGTATCGGCACGGGAGGCACGATTACGGGGGCCGGAGAGGTGCTTCGCAAGGCGTATCCCGATATCCATATCGTGGCGGTCGAGCCGGCGGCGTCTCCCGTGCTCTCGGGCGGCAGTCCGAGTCCGCACAAGATTCAGGGCATCGGCGCGGGATTCGTCCCTTCCATCCTGGATACGGGCATCTATGACGAGATCATAGCGGTGACCAATGAAGAAGCCTTCGAGTCGGCGCGTCTGGCAGCCAGACAAGAGGGCATCCTTGGCGGCATCTCCTCCGGCGCGGCGATCCATGCGGCGCTGCAGTTGGCCCGGCGGCTTGGCCCGGGCAAGCGGGTGGTTGCGGTCATCCCGAGCAATGGCGAGCGTTACCTCTCCACCGTGCTCTATGCGGAGGAGCAGCAAGTCTAGATTTATCCTACCTGACAGATCTGATCTACTGGACATCCAGAGACATGACTTCCTCTAGCGGAGCATGTCTCTTTTTCACCTTAATTCACATTAAAGGAAGGTTGATCATTATGGCATATACGCTTCAAATCGGCGCAGAGGCGCCGGACTTTTCCTTGCTGGCGACAGATGGCAAGACGTATACGTTGGCTGACTTTGCAGATGCGAAGGCGCTGGTCGTCTGGTTTACGTGTAATCACTGTCCGTTCGTCAAAGGGTCGGATGAGGTGACTCGGATTACCGCCGACACCTATGGTCCGCAGGGCGTCGCATTCGTCGCGATCAACGCCAACAGCGCCACCTCGTACCCGGAGGACTCCTACGAATTGATGATCGAGCGTATCAACGAGCATCGGTTTCCCTGGACGTATCTGCACGATGCACGGCAAGAAGCCGCGCTCGCCTACGGGGCATTGCGGACGCCGCATTTCTACGTCTTCGATGCCGAACGCAAGCTGATCTATACCGGCCGCGCCGTCGACTCCCCGAAGGATGCCGAGAAGATTACGGTCAACGATCTGGAGGCGGCCTTGGCCGATTACCTCGCCGGGCGCGAGGTGGCGGTGCCGCTCACCAATCCGATCGGCTGCAATGTCAAGTGGGAGGGCAAGGACAAGCGGTGGATGCCTGAAGAGGCGTGCGATCTGGTTTTGAATTAAACGGATAGCGGGGTCGTCGCTCTGACGCGCGGCGGCTCCTTTGTATTTTACTGGGGGTGGGAGTATGGCGAGCATCTCGATGCAGCATGTGTACAAACGATACGGCAAGGATAAGCAACTGGTGGTCAACGACTTTCATCTGGATATCCGCGACAAGGAATTCCTCGTCTTCGTCGGGCCGTCCGGCTGCGGCAAATCGACGACGCTGCGCATGATCGCCGGGCTGGAGGATATTAGCGAAGGGGAAGTGTACATCGACGAACAACTCGTCAACCATCTGCCGCCCAAGGATCGCGATATCGCCATGGTGTTCCAGAATTATGCCTTGTATCCGAATATGTCCGTCTACGAAAATATCGCCTTCGGGCTGCGCCTGCGCAAGCAGCCGCGCCACGAGATCGATCTGGCCGTGCGCCGGGCGGCTCGCGTGCTGGAGATCGAGCCTTATCTCGAGCGCAAGCCAAAGGAGCTCTCCGGCGGCCAACGCCAGCGGGTCGCTCTCGGCCGGGCGATCGTCCGCAACCCGAAGGTATTCCTGATGGACGAACCGCTCTCCAACCTCGACGCCAAGCTGCGCGTGCAGATGCGGATGGAGCTGATCAAGCTGCACAAGACGCTTGGCGCCACCTTTATCTATGTTACGCACGACCAGATCGAGGCGATGACGATGGCGGACCGGATCGTCGTCATGAAGGGCGGACTGATCCAGCAGATCGATACGCCGGAGGCGATCTATCAGCGGCCTAGCAACACCTTTGTGGCCAGCTTTATCGGCTCGCCCCAGATCAACTTTGTCGAAGGCAAGATCGTCGAGCAGGCGGACGGTCGTCTGGCCTTCGCGACCTCGCGCTTCATCCTGCCGGTGCCCGGGGACGCGGCAGAGCTGCTGCGCAGGCACAAACGGATCGAACGACGGATCACGCTGGGCATCCGGCCAGAGCATATCGGTCCCGAAGGGCTGTATTCGGAAGCGGTGTTCACCGCCGTCTACAAGCTCGACGAGCTGATGGGAGCCGACCGGTTCCTCCATCTGGACATCGGGCAGCCGAGACCGCTGGTCGTCCGCGTCGAGGCGCATTACCGCTGCGAGGAAAACGAGCGGCTGCGCCTGGTGATGGATCTGTCCAAGGCGCTGTTCTTCGATGCCGACGACGGACAGCGCCTGACGTGAACCCCGGGGGACCAACGATGCACACATCATGGCAGAAAGGGGGGCAGCGTATATGCAAACAAGAGCAAGTCGGCGGCTCCTGAGCGGGACGTTCGTCCTGCTGGCGGCATTGCTGCTGCTGACGGGACTGCTGCTCGCCGCGGCTGCCGGAGGAGGGGCGCGGACAGGCGGCGTCTACGAGCCGGTCGCCGAGCTGGCAGGCTTCCGGGAATGGGAGGACCGCTCGGTCGCCGAGGCGGAGCTCGAGCCGTATTATGCCGAGGTGCTGGCCGGATACGAGGCGGAAGGCGCGGCGTACGGGGAGGAGCGAGTGGTCATCCCCGGCGGCGAGCCGTCAGCCGTATCCGAGGCCGCAGCGATCCGGACGGGGAGCTACGAGGGCAAGGAGCAGGTGCTGCTCTGGGAGTCCAAGTCGACCCACTGGGTGGAATACGAGGTGCAAGTGCCGACGGCGGGACTATATGAGCTGCATGCAACCTATCATCCGCTGATGGGCGAGAGCTACACGCGCCCGATCGTGCTCGATGTGACGATCGACGGGGAGCGGCCGTTCCGGGAAGCCTCGGCGATTACGCTGTACCGGCTCTGGCAGGATCAGGACGAGATCAAGACCAATGACGATGGCGATCAGATCCGCCCCGTCGCCCGAGATATCTCCGGCTGGATGACGCATCCGCTGGTCGACTCGGGGGCGGCCTATGCGGAGCCGCTATTGTGGCGCTTCGCGGCGGGCACGCATACGATCCGGCTGCAGGGCTACGAGCCTGTAGCGCTGGCCGAGCTTGCGCTGGCCCCGCCGCAGCAGATCCCTACCTACGAGGAGGTGTCGGCTGCAGCGCCAGACTCGGCGCCGGCTGTAGGAGAGACGCTGACGCTGCAAGCCGAGCAGATGAGCTGGAAAAATGACCCCTCCGTCGTCGTCATGTGGGACCGCGACTGGCGCACCGTGCCGCGAGCGAAGGGGCGGATTACGTACAATACGATGGGCGGCGTGCGCTGGGACTGGCCTAACCAGGAGGTAGGCTGGCAGTTCAGCGTGCCGAAGAGCGGCTATTACAAGATCGGCCTGCGAGCGCTGCAGGATCGCTTCTCCCAGAAGGCGTCCTTCCGCACCTTCCGCATCGATGGCGAGGTGCCGTTCCGCGAGCTGCTGACGTACCGTTTTCCTTACAGCTCCGATTGGCAGGGTCTCGTCCTGTCGGATAACGACGGCGAACCGTTCCGCATCTACCTCGAAGCGGGGGAGCATACGCTCTCGGCAGCTCTGACGCATGCGGCGGTCAGTCCGATCGTGCGCGGCATCGAGAATCTGAGCGCCCTGCTGCGCGACATCGAGCGCGATCTGAGCTCGCTGACGAGCGGTCTCACGGACCGCAATCGGACGTGGCGGATCGCCAGCGATCTGCCGGGGCTGACCGATCAGATGGCGCAAGCCGCCGACAATCTGGACGTCCTGGCGGCGGAGATGGAGCAGGTGAACGGCCGCAAGGACAGCGCCAGCGAGGGCTTCCGCTCATCGGCCGGCGATCTCCGCAGCCTGCTGGAGCTGCCCGACGAGATCCCGTACCATGTCGACGAGATCGCCTCGATCACCGAGAAGATCAACAACTTTGTCGTCAATCTCCACAAGCAGCCGCTGCAGCTCGATGAGATCTATATCGTGCCGGCCGACGAGCCGCTGCCGTCCATGACGGCCTCGCTGGTCGACAAGGCGGCAGGTCTGGCGGCGAATTTCGCTTATTCGTTCGACACCCGGCAGAGTCTCGGGGATATCGACGACGGGGTGCTCAACGTCTGGGTGCTGCGCGGCCGCGATTACGTCACGCAGCTGCAGGATATCGCCGACGAGACGTTTACGCCGGTCACCGGCATCCGGGTGAAGGTTAATCTGCTGCCCAATTCGCAGCTGCTGGTCATGTCCAATGCGGCAGGGCTGCAGCCCGATGTGGCGCTCGGACTTAATCAGGATCTGCCCGTCGATTATGCGATTCGAGGCAGCGTCTATGATCTGAGCCGGTTTGCCGATTTTGACGAGGTCTACGATCGTTATAGTCCCGGCTCCTGGCAGGCGCTCTATTATGACAAGGGCTATTACGCGGTGCCGGAGACGCAGTCGTTCCAGGTGCTCTACTACCGCAAGGATATCATGCGAGAGCTGGGGCTGGATATCCCGCAGACATGGCAGGAGGTGTACGACCTGTTGCCGACGCTGCAGCAGAACTTCATGAATTTCTATATTGATCCCAATGAATTCCTGCCGTTCGTCTCGCAAAACGGCGTCGAGTTCTATACAGCGGACGGCTTCGCCACCGGCCTGGATACGCCGGCAGGCTTCGCTGCCTTCAAGCAGTGGACGGACCTGTTCAACATGTACGCGCTGGAGAAGCAGGTGCCCAGCTTCTACCAGCACTTCCGCAGCGGCAAGATGCCGATCGGCATCTCCGATTACAACATGTATGTCCAGCTTGCGGCAGCGGCGCCCGAGCTGAACGGCCGCTGGGGCATCGCGCCCATCCCCGGCGTGCCGCAGCCGGATGGAGAGATCAAGCGCTGGGCGGGCGGACAGCAGACGACAGGCGTCATCTTCGAGGCCTCCCGCAAAAAGGAGGAGGCGTGGCGCTTCCTCAAATGGTGGATCTCCACGGACACGCAGGTTCGGTACGGCTCTGATCTCGAGGCGATCAACGGCGTCTCGTTCCGCTGGAACACCGCCAATATCGAAGCCTTTGTCAGGCTGCCATGGAAGCGCGAGGACGCTAATGTCATCCTGCAGCAATGGGCTTGGTACAAGGAGAAGGAAAACCCGCCCGGCGGCTACTTTATGGGGCGGGAGCTGAACAACGCCTGGGTGCGAACCGTCATTGACGGCATGAATTACCGGGCTTCGCTGGAGACGGCGATCCTCGACATCAATCGCGAGCTGCGGCGCAAGCAGCAAGAGTTCGGCTTTGTCGACAGCGAGGGACGGACACTCCGGACGCTCGACTTTCCGGTCGTCACGGAGCCATGGGATGAGGTGAACGACTATGTCAAGTAAAGCGGGAGCAGCCGTCGCCGAGCAGTCGCCCGCAGATCGCTCGGCGGCTCATCCCGTCGCTCCAGCTCCGCTTACGCCCGCGGCTCCAGCTTCGATAGCGGCGCCCGTCGCCGCTCCTGGTCGGCTGCGGCGGCTGTGGCGAGAGGTGTGGGCGTACCGGGTCAGCTATCTGTTTATTTCGCCGTTTTTGTTGTGCTTTGCCGCCTTTATCGTCATTCCGGTGCTGGCGGCGGTGGGCCTGAGCTTCACTTATTTCAATGCCATCGAACCGCCTCGCTTTATCGGCTGGCAGAACTTCCAATACCTGATCTCGCAGGATCTGCTGTTCCTGAAGCATGCGCTGCCCAATACGTTCAAGTTCGCCGTCATTGTCGGTCCGGGCGGCTACATCGCCGCCTTCCTGCTCGCCTGGCTGATCTCGCAGCTGCCGGCGCTCTCTCGCAAGTGGTTCGCGCTGGCGATGTACACGCCGTCGTTGACGATCGGTATCGCCATGTCGATCGTCTGGCTGCCGATGCTGACCGGCGACCGGATCGGCTATCTGAACAGTGTGCTGCTGCGTCTGGGCTGGATCGATACGCCGCAGCTATGGGTGACCGATCCGAGCTATCTGATGAATGCGATGATCGGCGTCACGCTCTGGTCGAGCATGGGCGTCGGCTTCCTGGCGATGCTCGCCGGCATCCTCAACGTGCCGAGCGATTATTACGAAGCGGCGCGGATCGACGGCATGCGAAGCCGATTGCAGGAGATCTGGTACATTACGATTCCCTCGATGAAGCCGCAGATGCTGTTCGGCGCGGTGATGGCGATCGTCACGACGTTCAAGACGGGGGCGATCGGCGTCGAGCTGTCCGGCGTCAACCCGACGCCCGCCTACTCCGGCCACCTGATCATCAACCATATCGACGACTTCGGCTTTATCCGCTTCGAGATGGGCTATGCGGCGGCGATCTCCGTGTTCCTGCTGGTCCTGATGTATGTCTCTAACAAGCTGAGCTGGCGTCTGTTCGGCACGAAGGGAGAGGAATAGATGAAGCGTTCATGGCTGACCCTGCCGCGGTGGCGACGGCGCTCGCGGCTGAGCAGGCTGGACGGCTTCCAGAAGCTGCTGGCGCTGCTATTGATCGTCCTGTCGGTATTTATGCTGCTGCCTATTGTCTACATTATCAATCATGCCTTCAAGCCGTATCACGAGCTGTTCGTCTATCCGCCGACCTTCCTGGTGAAGGAGCCGTCGCTGCAAAACGTCAACGAACTGCTCGCCGTGACGACGCGCTCGACCGTGCCGATGATCCGTTATTTGTTCAATAGCGTGTTCGTCTCGGGGCTGGCCGTCCTCCTCGTCACCGGCGTCAGCGCGTTGTGCGCCTACCCGTTGTCGAAGCACCGGTTTCCGGGATCGGCCTTCGTATTCGCGGCGATCCTGTTGACGCTGATGTTTGCGCCGGAGGTCGTGCAGATCCCCCGCTACCTGGTCGTGAGCGGGCTGGGCATCATGAACACGTATTTTGCCCATCTGCTGCCGCTGATGGCGATGCCGATCGGCGTCTTCCTGCTCAAGCAGTTTATCGACCAGATCCCCGATTCGCTGCTCGAGGCGGCGCGGATCGACGGGGCCAATGAGTTCGTCGTCTTCCTGCGTATCGTCATCCCGGTGTGCATGCCGGCGGTGGCGACGGTAGCGATCCTGGCGTTCCAGAGCTCCTGGGGCAATATCGAGACGTCCTCGCTGTTTATGCTCGACGACGAGATGAAGAGCTTCGCCTTCTTCCTCTCGACCCTGACCAATAATCTCGCCAACAATGTGGCGATGCAAGGAGCGGCGGCCGTCGCCTCGCTCATCATGTTCGTGCCGAATCTGGTCGTATTCGTCATCCTGCAGAGCAAGGTGATCGCGACGATGGCGCATTCCGGCATCAAATAAAAAGGAGGGCGCACAGATGATCAAGCGACTCGCACGGCGCGCATGCCGTCTGTTCGCGGCAGTCGCGCTCGTATCGGCGGCGTTGCCGGCGGGCGGGGCGCATGCCGCTGTGCCTTATCAGACGTATTACAAGGATCAATACGGACAGCAGGTGCCGATGCAGACGGTCTATCGTCCGGCAGGCGTGCTGGGCCGGGAGCTGTCGATATTCGATCCCGAGGCGCCGGGCGGCCAGCGGCTGTCCCCGCTGAGTCAGCCTCAGGATCTGTATATCGATGCTACCGATCATATCTACATCGCCGACACGGGCAACAATCGCATCGTTCATCTGGATGCGAGCGGCGAGCTGGTGCGCAGCCTCGAGTTTCCCGAGGACCCGCTCAACCGGCCGCAAGGCGTATTCGTCCGGGAGGACGGCGATATCTACATTGCCGATACCGGCAACCATCGGATCGTGCGGGCCAATCGGGAGGGCGAAGTGATCGCCGTGTACGGCAAGCCCGAGTCCAAGCTGATCCCGGAGAGCTTCAAGTATGACCCCGTCAAGCTGGTCGTCGACAAACGCGGCTTCCTCTACATTGCAACGCTCGGGGGTTACCAGGGGTTGCTGCAGCTCGATCCCGAGGGGGCGTTCCAGGGCTTCTTCGGCGCTAATCAGACGAGCGTGTCCTTCATCGACAGCGTCAAGCGTCTGTTATATACGCGCGAGATGTACGAGCGGGAGATTAGCAAGCTGCCAGGCTCGATCACCAGTGTCGATCAGGGGTCAGACGGCTTCATCTATACCGTCACCAAGGAGGTGCGGAGCGGTCAGCTCAAAAAGCTCAACATCGCCGGTCTCGATCAGCTCTCAGGCAAGGGCGAATACGCCGACTCGCTCGGCGTCGGCAGCTACGGCGAGCGGATCCTGGATCATTCGACGGGACGGCAGCCGCAGCCGCAGCTCAGCGACCTGACGGTAGACGGCGACGGCAATATTACCGTGATCGACAGCCGCCTGAACGTCGTCAGTCAATACGATGACAACGGCAATCTGCTCTTCTACTGGGGCGGTGCGACCGGCGACTCGACCCATAAGCTTGGTCTCGTCAAGACGCCGACCGCGATCGCGAGCAACTCCAGCCGCGATCTGTTCATCCTCGACGGCGACAATCATGTCGTGCAGCAATACCGGGTGACGGAGTTCGGCGCGCTCGTCCATGAGGCCAACCGGCTCACCCAGGACGGTCGCTATGAGGAGAGCGAGCCGCTATGGCGAGAGGTCTACCGGCAGCATGCGTATTATGCGCCTGCGGTGCTCGGTCTGGCCAAGGCTGCCTACAAGCGTGGAGATTATACGGCTGCGCAGCAGCTGTTCGCCGATATCGGGTGGGCGCAGGGCTACTCCGATGCGTTCTGGCACAATCGGCTGCTCTGGTTCCAGAGCCAGTTCGGACTGTTTATGAATGTCGGATTGACGTTTTTTGCGGGCAGCATGGTTGCGGGCCGAATCGGGCGACGGCTCGGATGGGCGTCGCGCTGGCGGTCGCTGCGGAGCCGTGTTCGCGGGTTGCCGGCGCAGCTCGGTTTTGTCGCTTATGTGCTGAGACATCCGATCGATGGCTTCTATGGCATCCGCCACGAGGGCAAAGGCAGCGTCCTGAGCGGCTCGCTCCTGCTGCTCCTGGCGTGGGCGTCCTATGGCTATTTGCGCGCCGGGACCAGCTTTATCTACAACCCGGCGGTGGTCGTCGATGTCGGCGTCGCCACGCCGCTCGTCCAGTTCGCGGTCGTCTGGCTGGGCTTCGTGCTCGCCAGCTATCTGGTCGGCTCGCTCAATCATGGCGAGGGGCGATTCAGAGACGTCTATATCGCCAGCGCATATGCGATGTTCCCATTCATTCTTATCGGCGTACCGCTAACGATACTCTCGGAGGTGATGACGCTCCATGAGTCGGCCATTTATCATTTTATCGCTTATGGCCTGTACGGCTGGGTAGGTCTGCTGCTGTTCTGGAAGGTGCAGGGTGTGCAGAACTTCAGCGTCGGCGAGACGGTCAAGCATCTGACGCTCACTGTATTGACGATGGCCGTCATCGCGGTCCTGATCTTTATCCTGCTCAGTCTCACCAGCGAATGCATCGATTTTATCTACTCGATCTATCAGGAGGTGGCGATCCGATGAGCAAGCGGACGATAGGGCTGATCGTTACGGTATCGGTGGCCTGCCTCCTGCTGGCGGGCCTGCTCTGGCAGTCATGGCGACAGCCTTATGCGGATGACGGGGTTGCTGACGCTGCTCGGCTGGCCAATAACGCGTCGACGCCATTCGTGGCCACCTCCGCGCCGATCGAGTCGCGATTGCCGGAGCAGGCGGACTTCGCCCTGGTGGCCGAGTCGGAGCAGCTGCGACTGCTGGCTGACCCGCAGACCGGCCACTTCCAGGTGGAGAGCAAGTCGAGCGGCGTGCTGTGGCGCTCCTATCCAGACCCTGCCGGCTGGGAAGCCGAGAGCTCGGGCGGCGTCTGGCGGAGCAATCTGCTCTCCCCGCTCATGCTGGAGTTCATCGATGCCTCCAGCTCCAAGTCCCAGACCAAGCTGTCCAACTGGATGGAGGAGCGCGGCACGCTTGCCTTTGAACGGCTGGCAGGCGGCTTTCGCGTTACCTTTGACTTCCCTGTCTCCGGCTTCCGGGTGCCGCTGGAGGTGCGGCTGGCGGAGGAGCATGTGGAGGTGAGCATCCTGGATGAGGGGCTGCGGGAAGGCGAGCTCAGCTTGCTTAATCTCAAAGCCTATCCGCTATTCGGCGCGGCGCCCTCCGACGGTCGCGACGGCTATCTGCTGCTGCCCGACGGCCCGGGGGCGCTCGCGCGTTTCGATGCCAATCCCAGTCAGGACAAATCGATCTATCGTGAGTCGGTCTACGGCGACGACCTGGCTTTCTACAATGAAGAGACGAATCGCAGCGACGCGAAGATGCCGATTTTCGGCCTCAAGTCGGGGACTCAGTCCTTTGTGGGCGTCCTAACCGGGGGCGAAGCTTACGCCAAGCTATTTGCTGCACCGGCAGGCGCGCTCGGCGTCAACAACTGGATCACGGCGGAGTGGCAGTACCGGATCAAGTTTTTTCAGAGCACTGACCGGCGCGGCGAGGAAGGCTTCTATACCTTCAGCAAGGAGCGCTTCACCGCGCCTTCGCGGACGGTGCGCTATTATCTGCTGGAAGGCGAGGCGGTCGATTATCCGGCGATGGCGGCCAAGTACAGACAGTATCTGATCGACGAGCGCGGCGCCGCGCGTCTGCAGCCGCAAGCGGACGGCATCCCGTTCTACGCCGATCTGATCGCTGCCGATCTGCAGCAGGGCGCGCTCTGGGACGACTATATCGTCGGGACGACGACGGCGCAGGCGCAGCAGATCCTCAGCGAGCTCGAGCAGGCGGGGATCCGCAGCGTCACGACGATCTATCACGGCTGGCAGCGCTACGGCTACAGCTCCTATGGAGGCCTGCTGCCAGCAGACCGCCGGATCGGCGGCGACGAGGGCTTGCGCGAGCTGGCGGCCTATGCCCGTTCGCGCGGAGGCGCGTTATGGCTCGGCGCCAACTACGCACTGAACAACAGCAGACGCGGCGGCTTCTGGAATCTCAACGATGGCTTGCGCAATCTCTCCGGCACCTTGCTCTACGACAAGCTGCCGAACAAGGACGAGGAGGTGCCGATGGTCAGTCCGCGCTACGCTGTGCGCGAAGCGGAGGGCGACCTGGCGGAGCTGGCGGAGCTTGGCATCGCCGGCGTGCTGCACAGCGGCGGCATCGGCAGCGGCCTGAGCACCGACTTCAACAGCCGCAACCGGGCCTCCCGCGAGCAGGTGCTGCAGCTGCAGCGCGAGCTGCTCGCCTCGACCCGGCAGCAGCTTGGCATCGCGGCCGCGGAGCAGGCGTCGTTCTATGCGCTGCCGGAGGTGACGCATATACACCGGCTGGCGGACGATTACTCGTACGATCTGTTCGTCGATGAGGTCGTGCCGTTCGCCCAGATTGCGTTGCATGGACTGGCGACCTACACCTCGGAATGGGGCAATCTGCGCGACGATTACAAGAGCGACTTTTTGCGCAGCGTCGAGTATGGCGCGTACCCTGCGTATGTGTTCACCGCAGCGCCTTCGGAGACGTTCAGGAAGGCTTACTCCGTCTGGTACTACAGCATGCACTACCGGGACTGGCTGGACACGGCGGCCGCGCAGTATGCCCGTCTGGACGAAGCGCTGGGGGGCGTGCAGGATCGCTTTATCGTCGATCACGGCAGCCTGGCGCCCGGCGTCAAGCGCACCGTCTATGAGGACGGCCGGGAGATTATCGTCAACTACAATACGGCGACCTATCGCGGCGAGAGCTACGAGGTGCCGCCGCAGGATTTTGTCATTCGGGAAGGAGGCGGCCGCTAGATGAGCCTGGAACTGGAGCAGCATGATCGGCGAGCGCGCCGCGACGACAGCAAGAGCAGGACGGGGCTGGAGGATGACCTCGCAGGGAGCGAGAGCGCCGGTGGCCGCAACAACCAGTCTGACGGTTGGGTCGGCCGCGAGCGGAGCGGCTTGCTCGGGCTCGGCCGGGCGCGGCTCGCATTCTCGCGGCTTGGCCTGGCGCTTCGGCGCAACCCGCAATGGCGGCGTCAGCTCGAGGGCTCGCTGTTTATCGCGCCCTGGGTCGTTGGATTTCTCATTTTCGTGGCGTTTCCGCTTGTCTACTCGCTTTATATGAGCTTCCATCAAGTTCGGATTACCGTGACAGGGGTGCAGACGGCGTTGGTCGGCCTCGCTTATTATCAGGAGATTTTATTGGCCGATGGCGGTTTGCTTTATGACGATTTGATGCCGTTTCTGCGCGAGGCGCTGGTGATGATTCCGATCATTCTCGTATTTTCGTTGCTGGTCGCTATTTTGCTTAACCTCGATTTTCCCGGGAGGGGGCTGTTTCGGGTCGTTTTTTTCCTGCCGGTCATCTTCGCCTCCGGCCAGATCATTACCGAGTTCATCGCGCAAGGCGAAGGCTCGCTAGGGGTCATCGCGTCTCTGCGCATCGACGATATGATGATCCGTTATTTGCCTGGATCGTGGGCTGGGCCGATCGTCAGCGTCATCGACTCGTTTGTGCTCGTGCTGTGGTATTCGGGCGTGCAGATTCTTATATTTCTGGCTGGACGCCAGACGATCTCCCGCAGCGTCTACGAAGCCTCCCGCATCGACGGCGCCGATCCGTGGAGCACCTTTTGGAAGATCACGCTGCCAGGCATGGTGCCGTTTATTTTCCTCAACCTGATCTATACGATCGTGGACCTGTTCACGTACCCGTCCAATCCGATCATCAGCAAGGTGACGACCGATAACTACGGTCTGTCCAGCGCGCTCGCCTGGATTTATTTCCTGCTCGTGCTGCTGTTCGTCGGCCTGGCGCTGCTCATCTACAGCCGGATCAATCGCAACCTGGCGCCGCCCCGGTGATATTCGATGCCAGGCCGCATCCGATACACAAGAAGCGACCTGTAAAATTACAACGAGGAGGCAACGTCATGAACAAATCGCTGCGGGCTATGCGCATGAAGCTTCTCGGAGTGGAGGCGGATAAAGGGCTGCTGTTCCGCATCGCTCTTTATGTCGTGCTGATCGACGTCGCCTTTATCTACCTGAAGCCGATGATCTATATGGTGACCACGATGGTCAAAGGTACGTCCGATCTGCTCGATCCGGCCGTCATCTGGGTGCCGACGGCAGTCTATGGCGGTCATCTCGCCGAGGCGTTGCAGATGCTGGACTATGCCCGCAGCTTTGGCATCAGTCTGGCGATCGCTACGCTATCGGCGGTGCTGCAGGTATTTTTCTGCGCGCTCGCCGGGTACGCGTTTGCGCGTCTTGACTTCCCGCTCAAGAAGCTGTGGTTCGGCGCGCTGCTGTTCACCTTCATCATGCCGCCGCAGGTGACGATCCTGCCCTCGATCCTGCTCTTCAAGGAGCTGGGCTGGATTAACACCTTCCTGCCGATGATCGTGCCTGCCTTGTTCGGACATGGGCTCAAGGGAGCGCTGTTCGTGCTGATCTTCCGCCAGTTTTTCTCGACGCTGCCGCGCGAGATGGAGGAGGCGGCCCGGATCGACGGCGCCGGGGCGCTGCGCATCTTCTTCCGGGTGATGCTGCCGATCTCGCGTCCGGCGATCATCGTCGTCTTCCTGTTCTCCTTCGTGTGGGCGTGGAACGACGCGTACTTCCCGTCGATGTATATGTTCGCGGCCCAGGATATCCCGCTGTCGGTAGGCATGTCCAAGCTTAATGCGCAGTTAGCGATGGAGGCGCAGGAGGGCGGCCTGCGGGCCTTCCTGGAGCCAGTGAAAATGTCCGCGTCGTTCCTCATCATCCTGCCGTTGCTTATTCTTTACGCGTTTACGCAGCGCTGGTTCGTGGAGGGCGTGGAGCGAACCGGTCTGGTGGAGTAAATGAATCGTCCGAAGGAAGGGATTAAAGTTTGGACTCTCAACGCATCCTGGCCGATTTTTTCAAGAAAACCTGGCCTTATTACGTAGTATCCATCAGCTTGCATTTGCTGGCGAGCGTCGTGCAGGTCAACTTCCCGCGCGTGCTTGGCCGCTTCACCGACGAGCTGAAGGCAGACGCGCTGACGATGGACGGCGTGGTCCGCTACGGCTGGATCCTGCTGGCTATCGGCGCAGGCTACGCGCTCATCGGCGGGCTCGCGCAGTACCTGGTCATGTGGACCGGACGTTTCTTCGAGTATATGAACCGACGCAAGCTGTACGTCCACTTCACGACGCTTAGCGAGCGGTTCTACTCGAGCCATGGCGTCGGCAAGCTGCTCAGTTATTTCATGAACGATGTCACCGCCGTGCGCGAGTCGATCTCGATGGGCGTCAACCAGACGGCGGGCGCTTCGATGCTGCTGCTCTCGACCGTCGCCATGCTGGCGCTGACCGATGCTCCGATCGGTCTGATCCTGGCCTGCATCTTCCCGCTGCTGCTCATCCCCGTCGTCGTCGCCTGGTTCGGGCCGCTTATCAAACGCCGCTCGATGCTGGTGCAAGAGGCGCTTGGCGCGATGACCGAATCGGCGGAGGAGCAATTTGGCGGCATCCGCGTCACCAAGAAGTTTGCGATGGAGCAGGTGATGGCGGCGCGTTTCGGCGAGACGGTCGAGCGGATTCGCGAGCGGCAGCTGCGGCTTGTGCGCGTCTCGTCTTTCTTTCAATCGCTGATCCCGTTCCTTGGCGCGGTCTCGCTCGTCATCGCTCTGGGGGCGGGCGGCTATCTGACGATCCGCGGCGACATCACGCTCGGCAGCTTCGTGGCGCTGACGCTCTATGTACGGATGCTGACGGGGCCTCTACAGCAGATCGGCAACGTCATCAATGTCGTACAGCGGGCCCGCGCTTCGCTGGAGCGACTGAACGATCTGCTCTCGAAGAGGGCGGACATCCTCGAGATCGAGGCGGCAGCGGAGGTAGCGATGGAGGCGGCGACGATCGAGGTGCGGGACTTGACGTATACGTATGAGGGCGATGAGGACGCACTCGACTCCGGCCAGCATCGTTCGCGCGAAGGCGATAAAGCGAGTCCCGGCAATGGTGACCCGCGCGAGCGAGGAGACAGAGATGCGCGTCTCGAGCAACGTCGTCCCCGCGAGGGAGAACGGGGCGACGCTGAAGCCAGCCGGCGCCGTCCGGCGCTGCAGGGCATCGATCTGCGCGTCCCCGCCGGCACGACGCTGGGCATCATCGGTCGTACCGGCAGCGGCAAGACGACGCTCATGAAGCTGCTGCTGCGCACCTACGATCCGCCGCCTCAGACCGTCTTTATCGGCGGCGAGGACGTCCGTCGGCTCAGCCTGAGGAATCTCAGGGAAGGCATCGCTTATGTACCGCAGGACGGCTTCCTGTTCAGCTCGACGATCCGCGAGAACATCGCTTTCTACAAGCGCGACAGCGCGCTCTCGGAGGTTGAGCGTGCAGCCAGGCTGGCGCGCGTCTACGACAACATCGTCGCCTTCCCCGACCGCTTCGAGACGAGGCTCGGCGAGCGTGGCGTGACGCTCTCGGGGGGCCAGCGGCAGCGGACCTCGCTGGCGCGCGGACTGATCAAGGATGCGCCGATCCTCATCCTCGACGATAGCGTCAGCGCTGTCGACACCGTGACCGAGACGGCGATCATGGAGACGATCCGCGAGCTCCGGCAGGGCAAGACGACGATCCTGATCGCCCACCGGATCAGCGCGATTCGACATGCCGATCAGATCATCGTCATGGACGAGGGCGTCATCGTCCAGCGCGGCGACCATGCTTCGCTGCTGGCCGAGGACGGATTGTACCGCACGTTGCACGAGTTGCAAGAGGAGGGGACGCTGCAGCATGGCACAGGCAATTAACAATTGGCAGATGGATCAGAAGGCCGATCTGAACGCGCCCAAGGAGCAGGTGAAGTACATCTCCACGTTCAAGGCGCTCTCCGGTTATATGCGGGCGCATCGGCTAACCTTTGCCGGCTTCATCCTCTGCACGCTGATCGCGATTACTGCGGAGCTGCTGCAGCCGTATCTGGTGAAGATCGCGATCGACGACAACTTGCTGGCGGGACGGGGAGATTATAGAGGCTTGCTGATTATCTGCGGCATCTACATGGGGCTGTCGGCGGCGAGCTTCCTGTTCAGCTACCTCCAGCACAATCTGCTGCAGCAGGCGGGCCAGAGCATCGTCGCCAGCATTCGCCAGCGGTTGTTTGAGCATATCGCCAGACTGCCGATGTCCTATTTTGACCGGGTGCCGAGCGGCAGTCTCATCACCCATGTCTCGAGTGATACGGAGGCGATCAACCAGTTTTTTAATCAAGTGGTGCTCAGTCTGTTCCGGGACGGCTTGACGCTGCTGTTCATCCTCGCGCTCATGTTCGAGCTGGACCCGCAGCTGACGCTCTACTGTCTCATCCTGGTGCCGCTGATCGCAGCGATCGCCATCGCCTTCCGTTCCTTTATGCGCAACACGTACCAGATGGCGCGCACGCGGCTGTCTCGCCTCGTCTCCTTCGTCGCGGAGAATCTCTCGGGGATGCACCTGATCCAGGTGTTCCATCAGCAGGAGGAGCAGCGGCGTCAGTTCCGCGAGCGCAATGACAGCTACTTCCGGGCCAACGTCCGCGAGATTCGCACCAATGTTGTGTTCAACCGGACCTTCGAAATTTTGAACAATATCGCGATTGCCGTCATCGTCTGGCTCGGCGGTCGGGCTGTGCTGGGCGCCGAGCTGGAGTTTGGCGTGCTGTACGCCTTCATAACGTACATCCGCATGTTCTTCCAGCCGATCAACACGATCACCCAGCAATGGAATACGCTGCAGTCGGCGACCGTCGCGATCAGCCGGGTGTGGAGCATCTTCGCCATCCGTCCCGAGATCGATGACAAGCCGCAGGCGCAGTCGGTGGAGCCGCAGAGCGTCCAGGGCCGTATCGACTTCGACGGCGTCGCTTTCGGGTACGGCGACGGCAAGCCTGTCATCGAAGGGCTTGATCTGCATATTCGCCCCGGCGAGCGGATCGGCATCGTCGGCGCCACCGGCGCGGGCAAAAGCTCTCTGATCAGTCTGCTATGCAGGTTCTACGATGTCCGGGAGGGCAGCATCCGCATCGATGGCCGCGATGTCCGCGACATGAGGCAGCAGGAGCTGCATCGGATCGTCGGGCTGGTGCAGCAGGAGCCGTATTTGTACGCCGGTACTGTACTCGACAATGTCCGCATGTTCGATCCGGCGGTGTCGCGCGAGGAGGCGATCCGGGCATGCCGCTTCGTCGGCGCCGACGCCATCATCGAGCGGATGGAGGCGGGCTACGATACCCGGCTCTCCGAGCGCGGCAGCGGCTTGTCGGCCGGCGAGCGGCAGCTCATCTCCTTTGCTCGCATCCTCGTCTTCCAGCCGAAGATCCTCATCCTAGACGAAGCGACGGCCAATCTGGATTCTCATACCGAACAGTTGATCCAGCACGCCCTGCAGCTCGTCTCTGTCGGCCGGACGACGCTCGTCATCGCGCATCGGCTCTCGACGATTATGGGCGCCGACCGCATCCTCGTCATGAGTCGCGGCCAGATCGTCGAGCAGGGCGCGCATCAGGAGCTGTTGGATGCCGACGGCCACTACGCAGAGCTGCATCGGCATGCGCAGGGGAGACAGCGGGCTCAGCACGGCGCGGGTGCGGCTATCGGATAAGCATCGGCTGTGGCTCCGGGCGCAAGGGATGACCAGACGATCGTCGATCTCTCGCTTGCGCTAGTCTTGTCCGCCGAACATCTCGTCCAGCAGCCCGAGGAAGCGAGCGGCAGCAGGCGAGAGGTGGATGCTGCGATGATAGGCGTAGCGGATGCCGCGCAGCATGGATACGCCCTCGATCGGTACGATGACGAGCTGACCGTTCCGCACTTCATGGCGGACGGCCAGGCTGGAGACGATCGAGATGCCCAGCCCGTGGACGACGCTCTGCTTGATCGCCTCCAGATTGCTGATCTCGATCCGCCTTGGCGAGCGGAAGCCGTAACGTTCGAACTCCCGCTCGAGGTAGCTCCGGGTCGCCGATTGATGCGGCTTGAGCACCCACATCTCGTCGGCGAGCTCGGCGAGCGTGCAACTGGTCGCCTTGGCGAGACGATGCGCGGGATGGACGATCAGCACCAGCTCGTCCTGGTAGAAGGTGCGGGCATGATAGCGGCTCTCGTCGATCGGGATGCGGTCGGAGACGACGAGGAACTCGACCTTGTTGGACTCCAGCATCGCGGTCAGCGAGGCCGAGGTCGTAATGTTCATATTGATCGTGATGCCGGGATGCATGCTGTTGAACTCCCCGAGCACAGCGGGCAGCAGGTGGGCGCCGACGAAGTTGCTGGCCCCGAAGGACAGCGTCCCGTAGCTCAGGTCGTCGAGCTGGCGGACATGCTCCTTGGCCGAGTGATACAGATTGATGATCTGCTCCGCATAAGGCTTGAACTGTTGGCCGTGCTTCGTCAGATACAGCTTTTTGCCGATCCGGTCGAACAGCGGCACCCCCATATCCTTCTCCAGACTTTGAATCTGCATGCTGACGGCGGGCTGCGAGCAATATAGCTGCTCAGCCGCCTCTGTGAAGTTCAGACATTCCGACAAGGTGACAAACGTTTGCAGCTTGCTAAAATTCATCCGATCCCTCCTCTGGCGACGAACCCCTGACGGTTCGTCGCCTTCGTCTTTTTGCTTTCATTATACTATAACGATATCTTATAATAATCCAAAATAAATCAAATTGTATTATAATCAGGCCGCGCCTATACTGAAAGTGCGAGTTCAAAAAGGACGGTTATCAGCACCGAGAAGGTTGAATGAAGTTGGAAATGAGGAGCGGAGCGTAGGCAAACCTACGTGAGCACCTGCAATGTTTCCGGAGGAAACATACTTCGAAAGCATAAGCTTAGTTACAACTGAATTCAAGATTCGACGTCGAATCCGCTTCTTAGAGCCACTCCGTGATCAAAAGTGGACTTTTTGAACAACCTCTGAAAGCGAATACACAGACGACCTAGGGAGGTTAAGGCATGGCCGACGAGAACATGCAGAAGAGCGGAGACACAGCTCCGCCCAAAAAGAAAGGACGCTTCGAAGCGGGAATGAAACGATGGGGAATTCCTTTGGCGGCGATTGCCATGCTATTGCTCTTGTTTATGCCGACGCCGGAAGGTCTCGATCCCGCTGCGCAAAAGGCGATTGCGATATTTGCCGGCGCGTTGATCCTGTGGGTGACGACGCCGATTCCGATTTATTTGACGTCGCTGATCGCGATATTGCTGCTGCCGCTCGTCGGCGCGGTCGAGGATCAGGAGGTGGCGTTTGGCACACTCGGCTTTGACGTCATCTGGCTGATGGTGTCGGCCTTCATCCTCACCTCGGCGATGATGAAGTCCAACCTGGGGCGGCGGTTCTCGCTATGGATGGTGACGATGTTCGGCAAGACGCCGACCCGGACGCTGCTGGTGCTGGTCATCATCAACTTCATCCTGGCCTTCTTCGTCCCGTCGACAACCGCGCGCGCGACGCTAATGATGCCGATCTGTCTGATCCTGCTCGATGTGTACAAGGCGATCCCGGGCCAGAGCCGACTCGGCAAGGTGATGATGCTGCAGGGGCTGCAGGCGGATGCGCTGGCGACCTCGGGTGTCATGACAGCTACGGCTGGCAATATTATCGCGGTTGGCTTCATCAACGAGCAGGCTGGGGGCAGCATCGGCTATATGGACTGGCTGTTCGCTTCGATGCCGTCGGCGATCATCACGATGTCGCTCACCTTCCTGATCGGACTGAAGCTGTTCTCGATCAAGGCCGAGGGCACATTCGTCAATGTCATGGATTCGCTGAGGAGCGAGCTGCACAAGCTGGGAGCGTTCTCCGTAGCGGAGAAAAAGGCGATGGCGATCTTCATCCTGACCGTCGTGCTATGGGCGACCGGAGATTATCATGACGCTTGGTTCGGGTTCGAGATCAGCACCGAGCAGACGGCGGTCATCGCGGCGCTGCTGTGCTTGCTGCCAAGAGTCGGGATGCTGCAGTGGAAGGATGCGAATATCAAGTGGGAGCTGATGATCTTCGCGGCGGGCGCGTATGCGGCAGGCAATGCGCTGGATAAGTCGGGCGGCGCCACATGGCTGATCAGCAAGGTTGTCGACGGACTCGGCATCGACCGGATGAGTCCTGCCATGGTCGCGATCGTCGTCATCTTCCTGAGCATGTACAGCCATCTGATCTTCACGAGCAAGACAGTGCGGGTGACGATCCTCATCCCGGCCTTCATCGCCCTGGCGAAGACGCTCGGCATGGACCCGGTGCCGCTGGCGCTTGCCGCCGCGACGACGATGACCTTTACGATTACCTTGCCGCCCCATTCCAAGGTCAATACGATCTATTTCTCCACGGATTACTTCACGATCGTCGATCAGGTCAAGTATGCGGTCGTCACCTGCTTCATCGGCGCATCGGTCATCTGTATCGGTTACTTCACCTGGTACGGCTGGTTGGGGCTGTAATCGGGCTGTGGATGACAGAGCACGAACTTAAGATTACGAGGAGGTGGGCGCATGCTCAGACGAAAAATGATCGTGGCGATCGCTGACGGGCTGGGCGACCGGCCCCATCCGAAGCTCGGACAGCTCACGCCGCTGCAATATGCAAATACGCCTCATCTGGACCGGCTGGCGGCCGAGGGCATCTCCGGGATGATGGACCCGATCGCGCCGGGCATCCCTGTCGGTACAGATATGGGGCATCTGATCCTGTTCGGCTATGAGCCACAGCATTATCCCGGACGCGGGCCGATCGAGGCGCTTGGCATCGGAATGGAGGTAAGGCCGGGCGATATCGTGTTCCGCTGCAACTTTGCCACAGTAGACGATCGCTGCATCGTCGTCGACCGTCGGGCGGGCCGAATCCGGCAGGGGACCGATGCGCTCGCCCAGGCGCTCGACGGTCTCACGCTGGAGGGCGGCGTCACTGTTCGCTTCAAGCAGGCGACAGAGCATCGCGCCGTACTGCTCCTGAGAGGCGAGGGACTGAGCGATCAGGTGAGCGATTCCGATCCGAAGGCGCCCAATGACGGTATGCCGTATCTGACGGTGCGGCCGCTCGACGGCTCCGAGGAGGCGGCCAGGACAGCGTTGGCGGTCAACAGCTTCCTGCAGCAGGCGCATCGCATCCTCTCCGGGCATCCCGTCAATGACGAGCGGGTGGCGGAGGGCAAGCTGCCGGCGAACTTTGTCCTGACCCGGGGCGCGGGGCGGATGGCGGAGCTGCCGCCGCTGGCGCAGGAGCGCGGCATGCGCGCCGCATGCATCGCGGGCGAGAGCACCGTGCTTGGCGTGGCGCGGCTGGCAGGCTTCCGCACCTTCACCGATGCGAGCATGACCGGCAATCTCGATACCAACATCGCGCTCAAGGCAAGTCTGGCGATCGAGCAGCTCGCGGACCACGATCTCGTCTATGTGCACATGAAGGCGCCGGATGTGAAGGGGCATGACAATGATCCGCTTGGCAAAGCGCAGGCAATCGAACGGTTCGACGAGCTGGTCGGCCGCATCCTGGAGCGGTTGCCGGACGATGTGTATGTGGCGCTGGCGGCCGATCACTCGACGCCATGCGAGTACGGCGAGCATACCGGCGAGCCGGTGCCGATTGTGATCGCGGGCCCGAGCGTCCGCCGCGACCAAGTGCAGCGCTACAGCGAGATCGACTGCATGGCGGGCGGGCTGGGCCGATTGAGCGGCGCCGACTTCGTCAGGACCGCTCAGGATCTGCTCGGGTTTGTGAAGAAGCTGGGGAATTAGGGCGTGTCTGCACACCCGCACAGGGGGATTGGGTATTTTAGAAGGAAGCGAGCGTCGTTTTTTTCCCTGCGGGGAAAGAAGCGACGCTTACTTATAGCAGACTGACGAGCAGCGTGCCGAACAGAAAAACGGTCATCGCGGCCCCAGCAACGATGCCGCGAGCGCGGTGGAGCGGGCCGTTCTTTCGCCATGTATAACGATTGTACATTACAGCGCCTACGGTCAGAAGGCAAACTTCCACGATCAGGCTGGCTGTCGGATACGTCCATAAGCCCAGACCCATGAGAGGGAGATTGCCAACGTTTCCGGGCCATACAGGCAGGTCGGGACGATGGACGATCAGATCCAGTATCCAATGACTGAAAGTGACAAGCGCTAGCGCTAGACCGCCTCTTCGGCCCCAGCGCCATGAGCCGAGCAGACCGACTGCAATGGCGAGCATCAGCGAGCCGATCAGGGAGTGGGAGTAGAAGGCTTGAATCCAGGCGTTCCCATAGCCCGTGCCTTCCAGGGATTCGATGCCGGCAGCCTGCAAGGGGATAAACACAATATCATAGAGCTGCGTACTGACTAGAAGCGCCCAAATCGGGACCTCGGGCGTGTTGGATTTTACTGCGGCAGCTACGCCAAAATGACCGGCAAACATAGGAGTCTCCACCTTTCGCATAAGCATGTAATTTTGCAAACAGAGATTCAATGTTGTATTCGCAACGAAAACTAATGTCATTAGTTATGATAAACTAATGACATTAGTTTATCAATATAAAAAATAAAAACGGGTTTCAGATGGCATTCGGGGAAGCGGCGGGCAGGCTCCTCCGACAAAAGCAACCTGTCGCCTGCCCAGTACAAGCTTATAATAGTGAAGGTCGCCCGCTCTTGGAGCAGGCGGCTTTTTTGCGATATTTCAACATAACAGAGAATGGTAGAGATAAGTGCAGAATGTACGCTTTTTAGGATAGGGAGCGGCGGAAAGAGGGTGATAGAATAAATACAGTCAGGCGGAAACTAAACTTGTGAAGGCGGGGATGCGTCATGCGGACAATAATGAAAGCGCTCTATCTTGAAAGGAGGTGCGTGGAATGAGAGGGAGCAATCGATCGCGAAATTGCGCCAAACTGATCCTATGGATCGTATGTGCGGCGCTGGTCCTTGCGCCATTGGCGGCGAAGGTGACGCCAGTCTACGCGGTGGTGGCTGACGATTCCTATTCGACGGTGGACGAAGTTCAAATCTGGGACGCCCTGGGGGGAACGGATGCGCTCGGGCGGCCTCTAGCCGATTACCGGGAGGCTCCGCTGCCGCGGGGTAATCGGTCCGTAGGCGTATTTTATTTTCTGTGGCACGGCTCAAACGACATGCGGGATTACAAAAATATTTACAACAACACAGAGACATTAGCCGCGGATCCGCTGGCGTATCTGAATCCGGCCAGCGATGTGTGGCCGGACCCCGGCCATTTCGCTTATTGGGCTAAACCGTTGTTCGGCTATTACCGCTCCGACGATGCTTGGGTCGTGCGCAATCATATGCGGATGCTGGCCAATGCCGACGTCGATTATGTAGTGCTGGATACGACCAATCTGGAAATCTATAAGGCGCAGGCCGCGCTAGTCATGAGGTCGGTGGCCGAGCTGCAGCTTCAGGGTGTGCATGCGCCGCAGGTCGTATTCATGACGCATACGAACTCGACTGCAACGATGGATGAAATCTATGAAACATTCTATGCCGAAGGCGCGCCTTACCGTTATCCGAGCACTTGGTTTCATTGGCAGGGAAAACCGCTCATTATCGGAGAAAATCCGACTGCGAAGGTGAGCAGCTTTTTCACCTTCAGGTACGCCCAGTGGCCGAACGAGCCGGCCCAGGCCAATAACGGCTGGGACTGGATCAGCTTTGACGAGCCGCAGCGGGTCAATTACAACAGCCTCGGCGAAAAGGAGCAGACATCGGTTTCCGTTGCCCAAAATTCGGGCTCGTCGGCCGTATTCAGCAATACTGCATTTTACAACGCGGATAACCCGCCTTCGCGCAGCCGCAGCTATCACGACGGAGCTGAGGACGAGACGCTGGATGCAAGCCACTACGGCTATAATTTTCAGGAGCAATGGGATCACGCGATCGCCGAAGATCCGCAGACGCTGCTTATCCTTGAATGGAACGAATGGATCGCCGGCAACTGGGCTGGCCGGGAGACCGATCCTCTGACATTCTATGATGCGGTCAACGATCGCTGGAGCCGCGGCATCGAGCCGATGACCGGCGGTTTCGGAGACAACTATTATATGCAGATGGCGAACAATATTCGCACATTCAAAGGCATCGCGCCTCCTCCCCAGGCTGGACCCAAGCTGACAATCGATCTGGCCGGCGGCTTCAGCCAATGGAAGGCGGTAACGACAGCTTACCAGGATTTTAAGGGGGACACGGAAGACCGCTACCACGCCGGTACGGATAATGTAATCTATGAAAACCGGACGGGTAGAAACGACATCGACGTGGCGAAGGTAGCGCGCGACGACGATAACCTTTACTTCTATGTGCGTACAGTTGAAGCGTTGACGCCGTCTACCGACGCCAACTGGATGACGCTTTATTTAAATGTGGACGGAGACGGGGCGAACGGTTGGGAAGGCTACGATTACGCGCTTGGCGTATCCGCATCGGGTGCTTCGATGACGCTGAAGAAGAGCACGGGAGGATGGCAGTGGGACACGGTGTCGGACAGCCTTGCCTACCGCGCAGTCGGCAACCAGCTCATGACAGGCATCCCTCTGGCGCTGCTAGACGGGACGGGGGCTGAAGTCGCGCTGGAGTTCAAATGGGTAGACAACTGGGTGAACGAAGATAACGTAATGGACTTCTATCAATACGGTGATGCAGCGCCGGACGGCCGCATGAATTATGTATATATGACTGGCAACGTGCCGCAGCGTACGGCTCAGCCACCGGCTCCTGCCGCTTCGATCGTCTCCGCTCCGGGGGATGGCTGGCATCTGATCGAGGACGCCGACCGCAGATCGGAATACAAAGCATTCTCTTCTCCGCAGTCGAGCGAATGGATTCAAGTCAACGATCCCGACAGCTCGGGCGGCACGTATTCCTACTTGTATAACCCTTCAGCCAAAAACGATCGGCACTACCGCAACATCGTTCGGGCCGGCTTCGAAGGCCATGCCGTGCGCTGGCTGACGACCAAAGCGCCGGACGGGACGGAAGCGGAAATTTTCATTGACGGTTTGTCCCAAGGGACGGTCAATCTGTACAGCACATCCGTGGAGAAGCAATCCGTCGCGTTTGAGAAGCGCGGCCTTGCGCCGGGACAGCATGAGATCATGGTCGTATGGCTGCCGCAAAGCGGAAAATACGTTCACGACGCTTTCGAATACGCTGCGGGAGACGCGGTCATGCCAGAAGCCGCTCCCGGGCAAAATTTGGCGCAGATCGCTCATGTAGAGCAGTCGTCTTTTGGTCGGGAGCTAGGGTACGGCGTTAACGGCGCACAAGCCGCAGACGGCAGCGTGAGCACGTATTGGCAGGCGGAGGAGGCCCAGGAGCAGGAGCTTGTGCTTCGTTTCGGCCAACCGATCATCTTCGATACCGTGAAGCTGCTGCCGAAGACGGACCGGGCGACCGCCCCCGGTTACGAGCTGTTATACGGAGACGAGACAGGGTGGTACAGCTTGATCGACGGCGGCGTCCTGGAGGAGCCTAAGCAGCACACTTTCGCTGCGGTTACGGCAGATCGTCTGATGCTGCGGCTGGACCCGGCGGCGGGAGTTGCGCCTGTTGAGATCGCCGAGATTGCCGTATACGACAGTGGCAATCCGGGTAACGGCACGACGGGGCCGGTCAGTCACTGGGAGTTTGCGAGCGACACGGAAGGCTGGAGCGGCGGACCCGGACTGGCGGATTTTGGCTGGAAGGCAGGCGGTCAGATCGGAGGGAACGTTGCGGCGGACAACGTACGGCTGTATTCTGCCGATGAGCTGAACATCGACTTGAAGCGGCTGACAACGGTGCGGCTAGGTTTATCTAACAATACCGCCTCTATGTCCGCCAGACTCTATTATACGACGGAAGCAGAGCCTGAGCCGGACGAAGTCCGCAGCGTCAGCTTCGAGATCAAGGCGAATACGTCGCAAAATGCGGAGTATACGCTTAATTTATCCGAGCTTGCGCAGGAATCGGGAAGGCTGAAGCAACTGATCATTGCGTTTGAACAAACGGGCGGAGCAGGCAGCGTCGGCGCTAACTATGTCAGGCTGCTGGAGGATACGTCCGTCGCGGCCTGGAAGTTTGCCGAAGGCACGGAAGGCTGGACAGGAGGCTCAGGCTTCGCGGATGCGGCATGGACACCGGATGGGCATATCGAAGGTAATGTTACAGGTCAACCCGCAAGCCTTACTTCGCCGGACTTGATCGCCGGGGATCTCGCCAATGTGGCGAACGTCGTGCTGAGGCTGCGCAATGGTACGACCGCGACATCGGCCAAGCTGTATTTCACGACCAATACTTCTACGGGCTTCGACGAAGCGAAGAGCGTTGCCTTCGAACTGATGCCGTCCGTAACGGGCTTTGTCACTTACAAAATAAACATGGCGGGAAATCCCGGCTGGAAAGGGCTGCTGAAGCAACTTAGGCTCGTTATCGCCGGGGATGAGGTGTCGGGGACGCTGGCCGTCGATGAAATTAGAGTCGAGCCGTTCTTGCTGACGGATTTGAACACCAAAGCAAACTGGGAGTTTACGGAAGACGCGGAAGGTTGGGGAGATGCAGGTGGATTTTCTAGTTTTGGCTGGCAGGCCGGCGCGTTGGAGGGGACCTTCAATCATGTGGATCCGCAATTCTTGTCGCCGGACGGCTTGTGGCTGGATTTGAAAAATAAGCCGTTCGTCACGTTCGGCATGAAGCTGCAATCGAGCGCTACGCACGGAACGGTATATTTCAGCACGTTGGATTCGCCTAACTTCACCCAAGGGAATAGCCAAGAGTTTGCTCTGGCGCCGGGGCAGGAAGGCTATGCAGAGTATACGCTGGACATGTCGGCCGTGTCGGGCTGGAAAGGCGTGTTGAAACGGCTGCGGTTCGATCCGCAGGAGGGTGTGAACAACGGCTCGTTTTCGCTGGATTACATCCGCCTACAACCGTACAAAATCGCGCCTGTGCATAGGGTGACAACGGTTGGCAGCGCGCCGGAGATGCCTTCGGCGGTAACGACGACACTATCCGATGGAGCAGAGTCGCAAGCATCGGTCATCTGGGAGCCGATAGATCCGGCTGCATACGCGTCGGTCGGGCATTTCCGCGTCACCGGCGAAGTCGGAGGCGGCGAAGCGTACGTTACCGCTACCGTGCAAGTGCAGCGCAAGCCGACAAACTGGGAATTTACCGATAGCTTGGAAGGTTGGGGCAACGAATTCGGCATTAGCAACTTCAGCTGGCAGGAAGGCGGATACATCGGGGGCGACGTCTGGTACGCGGATGCGCAATTTTTCTCCCCGGATAACCTGAATCTCGACCTATCCGGCCGTACGCAGGTGAAGATCGGGCTGAAAAACGCGACGGCCGGAACGAAAGGAACGTTCTACTTCGCTACCGATGCTTATCCCGAATTCAGCTCCGACCGGCAAAAGGAATTCACTTTGCAGCCGTACGACGATTCAGTTACGGAATACGTGCTGGACTTCTCTGATCATGAGCAGTGGGCCGGTACGTTAAAGCAAATACGATTTGATCCGGTAGAGGGGGAGTCCTCGGGAAGCTTCCAGCTTGATTACATTCGCATTGAACCGGCTGTATCGGGCTTCAAGCCCATAAGCGTCTCGACGAGAATAGGTACGCCGGCGCAACTGCCGCCTACCGTTGAACAGGTTTTCGCTGACGGCACGGAACGAACCGTCGCCGTCGTTTGGGATACGATCGATCCTTCAAGCTATGGAGCCGAAGGCAGCTTTACTGTCTTGGGCACTGTAGATGGCGTCGCTGGAGCGGTGAAGGCCGTAGTGACTGTGATGCCGCTTCCGAGAAAAGCGTGGGATTTCACTACCGATACGGAAGGTTGGGGCAGTTACTTTGGGATTAGCAACTTCGGCTGGCAGGAAGGCGGATACGTTGGCGGAGACATCTGGTACGGGGACGCGCAATTTTTCTCGCCAGACCATATCGGACTGGATCTGACGAACCATACAATCGTCAAAATCAAGATGAAGAATGCCACCGCCGCGACGACAGGGACCTTTTATTTTACGACGGACAGCAGTCCGAACATAACCGCGTCCAAAGGCAAGGAATTTACGTTGATTGGCCACGACACCGGATTTACGGAATATGTGCTCGACTTCTCGGACCACCCGGAATGGGCGGGCCAGCTGAAGCAAATTCGCTTCGACCCGACGGAAGGTGTGACTGCAGGCTCGTTCCTGCTCGACCGTATCAGTATCGAGTCGCCGATCATCAAGCCTACCGATCCAGGAACTGATCCCGTCACTGTTCCTGGCTCCAATCCGGGGTGGAGTCCGGAAGCAGGCTCCAATCAGCCACCATCGCCGCCTCCAAAATCGTCTACCGATACGACGATCGATTCTGGCAAGATCATCATGTCCGCCGTGCCCGACGACAAAGGAACCGCGCATTTTTCGGTGGCGCCATCCGATCTGGAAGCTGCGATGAAGCAGGACGAAGAGCTGACCCACTTGCAACTGCAAGCTCGTTCCGCTTCCGCCGATCGCTTGGAAATTAAACTCCCGGCATCGACTGCGGAGATTGCGCGAACGTATGGGATCGACAGAATCGCCATTGATACAGGATGGGCGCATGTATCCATAAGCGTTCAAGCGATCGAAGTCTGGACTGCCGGAACGCCAGACGGCTTTAGCCTAAGTGTATCTAACGTCGACCGCGCGTCGATGTCCGTCCTTCTTCCGGAGCCTATCGTTTTCGGAACTGTGCTGGATTTTGACATCCAAGTAGGCGAGCGTACGATCGACAGCTTTGCTGTCGGGTCTGCAATCGAGATCGAAATGCCTTATTCGCTGCTCCCTGGTGAAAATCCGGACCCTATCGTCGTGTATGCGATAATGGCTGACGGTCGGCTAGAAATCGTGCGCAACGGAAGGTTCAATGAGCAGACCGGTAGGGTCAGCTTCGTTCCGACGCATGTCGGCCAATATGCTTCGGCGTATGCCGCAACGACCTTATCTGATATTCTGATCTCATGGGCTCGCGACAGCATTGCGTTTTTGGCAGCGAGGGAAGTCGTGCGAGGAACAGGAAACGGTCAGTTCAAGCCGGAAGTCGCGGTTACGAGAGCCGAATTCGTCAATATGCTCATGGATGCATTTGATCTGACAGAGAAAGCGGCAGTGAGCAGGCTGCGCGACGTTAAGGCTGGAGCATGGTACGCCGAAGCAGTAGCTACAGCAGAAAAGCTCGGCATTGTGCTAGGAAGCAGTCTCGGTGAATTCCGCCCCAACGCGACGATCACGAGACAGGATATGGCTGTGTTGACGTACCGGACGCTGCGGGTTGTCGCGAAGGATCTGGATGTCGGGCTGCAAGCGGAAGCCGCAGCCGCAGCTTTCCAGGACAACGAAGCTATTGGGACATACGCAATCTCAGCCGTCCACGCATTAAACGATACCGGCATCATGAGAGGCTTCGCCGATGGCACCTTCCGACCTGCCGCGCACGCCTCCCGAGCGGAAGCAGCCACGGTAATCGCTCGGTTAATGAAGCTGGTTTTCGCTTCGGATAGCCTATTATAATAATAAAAAAACAGACTGCCCTCAAAAGGCCGAAGAGGCAGGGAATCCGTAGGCTCCGTTTTGAGGGCAGTCTGATACCTTCATGGCCGAAAGGAGCCCATATGCTGAGACTGCTTATTGTAGACGACGAGGCGACCATATTGGACGGTCTGGTGGAGCTGTTTCATGAAGCGGCACTGCCCGATCTGGAAATTAACTATGCCAGCTCGGGCCTTCAGGCGCTGAGGCTCATTCAGATGAGCAAGATTGACATCGTGCTGACGGATATTCGCATGCCGGGGATGAGCGGGCTGGAGCTGTTCGACTGTATACGCGCCGATTATCCGCGGTGCCGGGTTGTCTTTCTGACCGGGTACAATGATTTTCAATATGTGCAGGAAGTGCTGCGCAAAGGCGGCGTAGATTATGTGCTGAAGATGGACGGGGACGACGAGATCATCGCTGCTGTGCAGAAAGCGATTGCAGCAATTGGCGAAGATATGGACAAGGAGCGGCTAATTCGCGAGGCGCGAGACCGCATGCGCGCCACTGTGCCCCTCATGCAGCGGGAGCTCGTCCAATATCTCATCCTCGGAGAGCCCCTCTCGCAAGAAACGCTCGCTCATCGATTTACTGAACTAGATATTCCGTTAAAGCCCGACCTTCCAGTTTTCATGGTAGCAGGCAGGACGGACAGCTGGAATGAGACGTTGAAGCCGTCGGAGAAAGCACTGCTGTCTTTCGCTGTGCAAAATATAATGGAAGAATTTATGCCGCCTTCTTTCTCATGCCTGGCCGTTACGCTCGATTCGACCTTTCACATGCTATGGCTCATCCAGCCCCAATCCGACATGCTGGCAAGCACTGAGCAGCGACTGCAGGATTTGCTCGAATCGACGCAACAGGCTGCGCGAAGCTTCCTGAAGCTGCCGCTCTCCTTCGCGGCCAGCGGCGAGATGGCATGGACGGAGCTGGGGCGAACGTACGGCAGGCTGAGCGAGCTCAGTTACCGCAGCGCTGGCATCGGCCTGGAGATCGCATTCTTGCAAGATCAACGGGAGCTCGTCAAAGAGCCCGGTCGACAAATCAATGACGAACTTCGGCTCAAGCTGCGCCGGTTCGTCTTTCTTGAGGCGCACTTGGACAATCATCGCGAGAGCGAATTCAAGCGTGAACTGAGCGTCCTCCTCCATAGTGTGGCCGATACCCGTGCTCCTCTTCCGATCAGGCTGGAGGTGTTTCACAAGGTAGCCAGTCTGTTCTTGTCCTATATGAACCGCATGCCTTACGAGGACCTGGATGACAGCTCCCGGGCGATGCAAATGCTGACGCGGTTCGATCTGCACGCATCCTGGGATGAGCTCAGCCGCTACTTTCTCACCTTCGCGGACGAGCTGTTCATTCGACGGCAGAAGACGCAGACGGATCGCGGCCTGGAGATCGTAGCGCAAATTAACAGCTACATCGAGCGGAACTTGGCAAGCGACTTGTCGCTTACCCGTCTTGGCCGGGTCGTCTTCCTGAATCCCGCCTATTTATCCAGGCTGTACAAACAGATCAGCGGGAACGGATTATCGGATGTCGTCACGGAGAAACGGATGGCCAAAGCGAAAGAAATTCTTCGCACGACCGATATGAAGGTGCAAGACGTCGCCGCTGCAGTCGGACTGGAATCTCCTTCCTATTTCGCTCGACTGTTCAAGCGTATGACTTCCTTGTCGCCTCAGGAATACCGTGAATCCCAATGGTAAGAACCGTGTCCAAGCGCAAAGGAGAATGCATGTGCAGACGATACCGCCCTACAACTCGATTTACACGAAGCTCGTGTTCACGTTTCTGCTCGTCATCGGCCCGCTGTACGTCATTGTGCTGCAAATTAATCGATCCGACGCCGACAGCGTGAAGCAAGGCATCGCCCACTCGATCTCGTCCCAATCGGACTTCTATCTGAGCAACCTGGAGCTGGAATTCGAGCAGATTATCCGGTTCCAGCAAGAGCTCGGTTCGGGCACGGAGCTGGATACCCTGAGCAACGCCGCCGAGATTATGACTACCGAAGAGAAGCGCAAATCCATTCTTTCGATCCACCAGCAGCTGCTCCATCTCAAATCATCCAGCAAGCACATCGAAGATGCCAAAGCGTTCCTGCCCCTGCTAGGTACGGTGATCTCCGCCAATCAACCCTATTTCGACATGTCCGTGGAGGAATTCCAGGCGATGCTGGAGGGAGCTTCCACCCCGGCCTCTCCGTTCATTCAATGGCGCAATCGCTTATACATCGCATTTGTTCAACCGAGACTCATCGGCATTGAAGATCCCCCATTGCTGGTTGCTGCGGAGGTCAATACGTGGCGCATGACGCAGACGATGAACAGGTTTCAATATAATGGCGCCGGAGGGGCTGCGCTGATCGGCTCTTCGGGAAGCTGGCTCATCTCGGGGAGTAGTGACAAGGCTTTGATACAGGCCATCGCAGAGAACACCTCGCAGGCGTCAGCTGGAATCAAGCTCACAACGATATCGGTGGACGGACGCAATTACATCTACAACAAAATTGATTCCGAAATGCTCGGCGCTACCTTTATCACCTATGTGCCGGAAGCGGATGTGCTGAGTCCGCTCAAGAAAAATCGGGATCTTATCTGGTACGTGTCCGCCTTTTCCCTGCTCGTCATCATTATCGTCTCCTACTTGATCTACAACTGGATTCACCGGCCGCTGCGCACATTCATTCTCGCCTTCCGCCAGGTCGGCAATGCACAGCTGAATGTCTCGATATCTCGCAACAGCAAGGACGAATTCGCTTATCTGTATGAACACTTCAACCTCACCGTGCGCAAGCTGCGGGAGCTCGTTCAGGAAGTATTCGAGCAGAAGTATCGCACCCAATTGGCCGAATTCAAGCAGCTCCAATCGCAGATCAGCCCCCATTTTCTGTATAACAGCTTCTTCACCATTTACCGGATGGCCAAATTCAAGGAAGTCACGAATATCGAGCGCTTTACCAAGTTTCTAGGCGACTACTATCGATTTATCACCCGCGATCCGCAGCAGCATGACGAGGTTACGCTTGGGGAGGAAGTTCGCCATGCTCGCAACTACGTCGATATTCAGCTGTTTCGTTTTGGCGACCGTATCAAGGTTGATTTCGCGAAGATTCCACCATCCTGTGAGGGACTTGCCGTTCCTCGTCTGATTGTGCAGCCGGTCATTGAGAATGCGTTCCACTATGCCCTTGAAGGACATGAGGAAAATGCCTTGCTTAAGGTGTCCTTCCTGGAGTCAGACGGTCAATTGACGATTCGGGTCGAGGACAATGGCAGCACGCTGGACGACGACACGATTGCCCGGCTGAATCAACGAATGGAGCAAGCTCAACCAACGGGCGGCACGACCGGCCTCGTCAATGTCAACCAACGGCTCCGGCTCAAATACGGCACGCAAGGGTTGATGTTCAGTCGCAGTTCGAGCGGCGGCCTGCAAGTCGACATGGTTCTGACTATACCGGTAGACAGGAGGCAAGAAAGTAGAAAGATTATGATTTAGACGCTTCATCCGCTCCGCTATCATAAGAGATAGATGATCATCTGCTGCTTCACCAAAGTCGCATACAAATGCTGGGGGGATACCATGAAACGCTTGTACGTAACGCTAGTCCTTGTATTCACGCTTGTTATTGCCGCTTGCAGCTCCGGCAACAACTCGAATCTGACCGGCTCTTCTTCGTCTCCGCCATCGGAAGAGGCCTCTGAATCTGCCACGACACCGGTACAGCCCTCCGAGGAAGCTGCCGATCCGCTCGGAAAATACGACCCGCCGATTCAGCTCTCGACGATCAGAAGCTTGAACAGCTCGATTAAATTCGCTGAAGGGCAGTCCATCGACGATAACATCTGGTACCGTGGCTACGAATCAGATCTCGGCATCAAGCTGTCCAACGAATGGAGCGTACCCGAAACCCAATACGCTCAAAAGCTGAATGTGGCCATTACCTCAAATACGTTGCCTGACATTTTTCAGGTCGATCTGACTCAGCTTCAGAAGCTCATCGATGCCGATATGATCGAGGATCTGACAGACGTTTATCAGAACTTTGCCACGCCGCTCACCAAGCAAATCATCGAGGGCGATGGCGGCATAGGCATCAATGCAGCATCCTCGAATGGACGATTAATGGCGATTCCTTCGACCACCTCGACGCTTGACAGCACGCAGATGCTGTGGATTCGCGAGGACTGGCTGCAAGCCGTGGATTTACCTGCGCCGAAGACGCTGGACGACGTGCAAAAAATCGCCGAAGCCTTCGTTGCACAGAAGCCTAGCGGCAATCCGAGAACGTACGGCCTCGGCTTGGGCAAAGATCTGTTCGCTGGCTACGCGGGCATCGGGGGATTGTCCTACGGCTTGCAGGCATACCCAAAAGCATGGGTGAAGGGCGCAGATGGACAGATCGTATACGGCTCCATCCAGCCGGAAATGAAAGTCGCGCTTGGCAAGCTTCAAGAGATGTTCAAGGCGGGATTGATCGATCCCGAATTCGGCGTTCAGGATGCCAACAAAGTGAACGAATCCATTACCTCCGGCAAAATCGGCATGTTCTACGGCCAACACTGGAACGCCTTCTGGCCGTTGCCGGACGGCTTTAAGAACGATCAAAAGGCCAATTGGAACCCATACCCGATCGTTACGGCGGATGGAAGCTCGGGCAAGTCGCTGATGGGCAACGGAGCAGTCGCTTTCTATGTCGTGAAGAAAGGCTCGGCTAATCCGGAAGCGGTTGTTAAGCTGATGAACTACAATCTGAACAAGGCTTACGGTCCGGACGGCCGCGACATGGATTTCCATGGCGACAACGTCGAGACGGCCTACATGTACGCTGCCGTCGCCGCACAACACCCGCTGCAGAACATCAACATTTACCGTGACGTCATGAAGGGCTTGGAAGCGAAAAGCGCGGAAGGACTGAGCTTCGACGGCGCGGACAATTACAACTCGGTCACCAAGTTCCTGGAAGGCGACACCACCTTCTATGGCAGCTATAAATGGTCGGGTCCGGAAGGCGCCCTCAGCGTCGAGGATGGCTACGACAAGAACGGCCTGACCGTCGTCAATGAGTTTCTGGGCGCTCCGACCGAGACGATGCTCAAGAAGGGCACGACCCTCGAAACGCTGGAGCTGGAGACATTTACCAAGATCATTAGCGGAAGCGCATCCATCGATTCATTCGATCAATTCGTCGCCAACTGGAAGAAGCTCGGTGGAGACGATATGACAAAGGAAGTTAACAGCCGGACAAAGTAACGCGCAATAGAACAGGGGATAGGATAATGACCAAGCTGAAGTCGCTGAGCGAGCTGCCGCTGCACATCATGCTGTTGCCCGGCGTGTTGATCGTGCTCGTCTTTTGCTACTACCCGATGACGGGAATACTGATCGCTTTCGAGAATTTCCATCCGAACAAAGGCTTCTTTCAATCGGAGTTTGTAGGGCTGGAGCATTTCGAATATTTGTTTCAACTGCCCAACTTCAAACAGGTGTTGTGGAATACGACTTATATCGCCTGCATGAAAATCATCCTCGGTCTGATCGTGCCAGTCATCTTCGCGCTACTGCTCAACGAAGTGCGCAAAGCTGCCTTCAAGCGCTCGGTGCAAACGATTGTCTACCTGCCTCACTTCCTGTCGTGGATCATACTCGGCGGCGTACTGATCGACATTTTGTCTCCTTCGACGGGAATCGTCAATCGACTGCTGTCGTGGGCAGGACTGTCGCCTGTCTATTTCCTGGGAAATGAGCACTGGTTCCCATACGTGCTTGTCGTCACGGACATCTGGAAGGAGTTTGGATTTTCGACAATTGTCTTCTTGGCAGCGATTACTTCCATCAATCCGGTGCTATACGAAGCCGCGCTCATCGACGGCGCTAATCGTTGGCGGCAAACCTGGCATGTTACGCTGCCCGGCATGCTGCCGATCATCGTGCTGATGGCGACGCTCAGCCTCGGCAACGTCCTCAACGCGGGCTTTGATCAAGTATTCAATTTATACAGCCCGCAAGTGTACAGCACAGGCGATATTATCGACACGCTCGTCTATCGTATGGGTCTTGTTGATATGCAGTATGAGCTGGCGACAGCTATCGGACTGTTCAAATCTGTCATCTCGCTCATTCTCATTACCATATCGTATACGTTAGCCTATCGCCTGGCCAACTACAGAATTTTTTAAGAAGATAGAAATGAGTGATCGCGATGCATGTCCTTAGTATTCCAAGACGCCTGTTCGGATGGGCGAATACGATCTTTCTGTCGCTTGTTTCGCTGCTGTGCATTTTACCGCTGTTGCATGTGCTGGCGATATCGTTCAGCTCCAGCGCCGCTGCGACCGCGGGATATGTGACGCTGTGGCCGATAGATTTCACCTTGTCGTCCTACGAATATGCCTTCGCCAAGCCCGAGTTCATTCGCAGCTTTCTCGTTTCTATACAGCGAGTCGTTCTCGGCGCCGTTGTGAACATGTTTTTGACGATTATTGTCGCGTATCCGTTATCCAAGGAGGTTCGGCAGTTCCGCTGGAGAAGCGTATACGCCTGGTTTTTCGTCATGACGATTCTGTTTTCCGGCGGCTTGATCCCGACCTTCATGGTCATCAAGCAGCTCGGCTTGCTCGACAGCATGATGGCGCTTATCTTGCCAGGCGCGGTCCCCGTATTTAACGTCATTCTACTGCTGAATTTTATTCGCTCCCAGCCAAAGGAGCTGTTCGAGGCTGCGCATGTCGACGGAGCGGGACACTGGGCCGTGCTGTGGCGGGTCGTCGTTCCGCTCGCCAAGCCAGCGCTCGCCACGTTGCTGCTATTTTCCTGCGTGGGCCACTGGAACGCCTGGTTCGACGGGCTGATCTATATGAACAGTCCAACCGGCTATCCGCTGCAGACGTATTTGCAGACGGTCGTCATCAATCGCGACCCGAGCCTGATGACAACGATGGAAGAGTTGAAGCAGCTATCGCAAATTTCCGACCAAACGGCAAAGGCGGCTCAAATCTTCCTCGCCTCGTTTCCGATTTTGGTGCTCTATCCATTTCTTCAGAAGCATTTTATTCAAGGGATTACGCTGGGCAGCGTAAAGGAGTGAAAACGAAATGACCGCTAACCGAAATATTGAAGTTGCCGCTTACTATTTCCCCAACTATCATCGCGATGCCCGCAACGACAAGTGGCATGGCTCAGGCTGGACGGAGTGGGAGCTTGTGAAGCGCGCGGAGCCGCGTTTTGCTGGTCACGCGCAGCCCAAGCTTCCCGCCTGGGGCTTCGGAGACGAGGCCAATCCGGAAGTCATGGCTCATAAGATCGATACGGCTGCCGACCATGGGCTCGATGGCTTTATATTCGATTGGTACTGGTACGAGGACGGGCCCTACTTGCAACGCGCGCTGGAAGATGGCTTCCTCCAGGCGAGCAATGTGGACCGACTCAAGTTCGCGCTGATGTGGGCCAATCACGATTGGCTCGACATCCATCCACTGTCACGCGCGCTGCAACCGGCTACGCTGGCATCGGGAAGCGTGACGGAACAAGCTTTTAGAGCAGCGACGGAGCACATGATTCGGCATTATTTCAGTCATCCTTCCTATTGGCGCGTAGAGGGCGGATTGTACTTCTCGATCTACGAGCTGATTAATCTCGTCCAAGGCTTGGGCGGCATAGCCAATACCAAGCGCGTGCTGCATCATTTCCGTGAGCGTGTGCGCAGCGCTGGCTTGGGAGAGCTTCATCTGAACGCGGTCGTATGGGGCGTGCAGATTTTACCAGGAGAAAAGGAAATTACGAATCCGAACGAAATGCTGGACGTCCTCGGATTCGATAGCGTAACTTCCTACGTCTGGCTGCACCATGTGGGGCTTGATACTTTTCCGGTATCCTCCTACGAGGACTGGCGCGATCAGGCGCTTGTCAAAGCCGAAGCACTGGCCTCCGAGTTCAAGCTTCCGTATTATCCTAATGTCACGATGGGATGGGACACGAGTCCGCGCACCGTCCAGTCCGACGTCTACGAGCCCATCGGCTACCAATATATGCCTACGGTCGGTGGCAACACGCCTGAAGCGTTCGAGATTGCGCTGCAACGTACGAAAGCCAATCTCGAACGCCAAGCGAACGGCCCGCGTCTCATGACGATTAACGCTTGGAACGAATGGACCGAGGGCAGCTATTTGGAGCCTGACCTCGTACACGGAACCGGTTATCTCGAAGCCGTCCGACGCGTGTTTGGCAGCAAACCGTAATTATAGCAAACGCGTGCCCGGCGGCACCGATTGGTCGGGGACGCACAGGGCGACATCGCCTTGCTCATTGTGAAATCCCGTCACCAGGCACTCGGACATCATCGGTCCGATCTGCTTGGGCGGGAAGTTGACCACCGCCACGACCAGCTTGCCCAGCAAATCATCGGGGGTATAGAGGCCGGTAATCTGGGCGCTTGATTTGCGCTGTCCGATGTCTGGTCCGAAGTCGAGCAGCAGCTTGTAGGCTGGCTTGCGTGCTTCGGGGAACGGCTCGACCTCGATGATGCGGCCGACGCGCAGCTCTACCTTCATGAAATCTTCCCATGCTATCGTTGTCATTGATGTACTCCTTCTCCCAGACTGCCCTCAAAACAAAGCCTACGGTCACGGGATCGATCTTCCGATCGCTGTTGTCCCCAGATTTCTTGATTGTTCACCGCTTTAGCGGTTGAAATCCGGGGACTACACGCTTTCTGTAAGAAAGCGACTTCGTAAGCATAAGCTTCGCTTCTACAGATTCGATCCCGTGCCTCTTCGGTCTTTTGAGGGCAGTCATTCGGGCGCGATGATGTTAACACCTTTTTTTAATAGTTAAGAGCGACTTGCCGCCTTCAGTATGGCGGCCATTTCTGTAAAGCCCCGCGACTGGGCATGCGCCAGCGGCGTGACGCCCTCGCGGTCGGCGATGGATGGATCGGCGCCATGGTCCAGCAGCAGCTTGACGATCGTCTGATGCCGCTCCCCGCCGTCGCCGAGGATGACCGCCTCCAGCAGCGCCGTCCACCCCAGGTTGTTAATATGGTCGATGTCGACATCGGACTGCTCGAGCAGATATTGGACGACCTCGACATGCCCTCGATCAGCGGCGGGGATAAGCGCTGTCCCGCCGAAGCGGTTGGTCAGCTTCGTATCCGCTCCCGCCTCGATCGCCAGCCTCACAATGTCCAGATACCCGGATGCCCCGGCATACAGCAGCACATTGTTTAGCAGATGATCGCGAATATTGATATCGGCACCCTGTGTGATTAGCGCCTCGACCGTCTCGGCATGATTGCCATAGGTCGCGGCGACGACCGCCGTTCGGCCGCTTTCGTCTTGTGCCTGTATATCCGCTCCGGCCTCCAGCAATCGCAACACCTCATCGGTATCTCCGCGCTCCGCCGCTGCGATTAATTGTTCGTTCACCTGCATGATCTCCTCCTGTAGTTGGTTTTCCTCTGCGTTCTCCTTCATCAGTCCGGCACTTCCGCTGCATCCGGCACATCCAATAAGCACGGCCAGCAGCAGCGGGAGTAGACGCAACCTGCCCATTGCTATCTCTCCTGTCGTTTGTTCAAGCGGGCTACCGGGAAGTACAAATAAACATCGCCGCTTGTGTCCTTCGGGTCATAAAATTCATGGACGGCCCCGACGATCGGCAGACCGGCTTCGGCCAAATCCGCTTTGGTTCTCGTGAATACATCCAGGTAGGTGTCCAGCGTACAGAGAGCTACCGCGTAGCGGGAACCGGGAATCACCCACTTGGTCCAATTCTCCGGGGCTTCCGCGTCATCCTCCACCTCGCAACCGGCCAGGTATTTGCCTTGCTCGTTCCAGACGGCAAAGGATTCCTCGACATCGCTCATCGCACCCCAAAGGCCGACGAGATTACCTGCTTCATCCCGCTTGGCCCATTCGCTGATCTCACTGAAGCTGCCGTTAGCGGCCTGCCACAAGGGCGGTAGCCAGTCGGCGACTTCCTTCGCCTTGCCGCATCCCAGCTTGCCGATGACGGTAAACGACGGCTTTTCAACATAGAGAACATTCATCTATCCCATCCCTTTCTTTCCTTTTATTCCTCCATATGCCGGCGCTTGATTTTGCAGATGCGCCTTGGCGTATTCGTCATGCAGCCCGGCATTGGGCCCACCGGCAACAAGACCGAGCGGCGTGTCCAGTCCGGCGGCGACGGAGGGGCGGTAGTGCATGCTGCGCACCGGGCGGTCGCCGAAGCCGCTGACATAGCTGATGTCGAGTGCGTTGCGGCCCAGCAGATAGTGGACATGCTCAAGCGCAGCCTCCCGATAGATTGCTTCGCTGCTAAAGCGGTGGGCGAGGAGCAAGAGCATCGCGTGGTTCATCACCACCATATTGCTGCCCCAGATGTAATCGTCGGGCGTCAGTGAGATGCGATAGCCGTCGACCTCACAGCACTGAACCAGCTTGTCCGCTTCGGCCAGTCATTCGGCCAGCAGCTCAGCCCGCCAAGCGGCATCCAGCTTGTCCTGCGGCAGCAGCAGGCACGCGAGGGCGCCGTATCCGTCGTTGTCCGCCAAGCCCAGGCTATACTTGAGGAATCCTGGGCCACGAGCGCTTGCTGCGCCGTATAGTATCCCGCTCGATCGGTCGTGCGGAAGAGCTCGGCCGCCGCCCAATACCGTTCATTCGCATCCTGACTTCGTGTTGTGTAATCCCCATTCATTATAAAGGGTATCGGATGCAGCGTATAGGCAACCTTCCAGTCTATGGGGTATGATTAAGCTAAGGGCGTCTCTCCGCTTAAGCTTAAGGTCGAGCAGGGGCATGAAATCGGCCGGGAAGGCCAGGTCGAGGTAACCGTGTCCGGGTCGGAGGTTGCGATCAGCGGAACAGCCGTGTACGTCAAGGAGATTGAGGTAAGTCTGGCCTGATGAGTTCGGATGCGGGAAAAGTTGGAGGATACCCTTTTGGGGATGAGAAAGGGAAGGCAGCGGAGCGGGCACAAGGGGGCGGGAGCTTGCGGCATGTGGCGAATTGGATTTCGGTAAGCCGGATTGTTTTACTGGTCGTGCTTGTGGGGTTGGTCTTTACGTATGAGAACCGGATGGCGTTCCTCATCCTCTATTTGCTGAGTGGACTGAGCGATGTGCTGGACGGCTATATTGCCCGCCGAACGCATACGGAAAGCAACTTTGGCGCGCGTCTCGATTCTGTGGCTGATCTGCTGCTGACCGCCGTTATCTTAAGCGCCTGCTTCAGTTGGCTTGGCGAGGACCTGTGGACCTTCCTGCCCTGGTTGTGCCTGATTGCCGGGATTCGGGTGGCCAACCTGGTGATTGCTGCCTGCAAGTATCATGTTTTTGCCATTATCCACACCTGGGGTAATAAGCTGACCGGGCTGCTTTTGTTTGTGGCACCGCTGTTTATCGGGCTGGGGGCGTTGGCATTGCTCTGGCCGATTTGTCTGATTGCTGCGGTTGCGGCAATCGAGGAGACATTGATTCACCTCACCTCGCCCACGCTGGATCTCAATCGGCGTTGCTTACTCGGGCGTTCTGCGGTACACCGGTAAGGTGGGGGAGAAGCGTAACGCAAGGACAGGCGTACGGAGTATAGATTAGGATTATGGAGCAGGGCAAGAACGAGAGCGGAGCCAGTGCGGCAAAAGAGTGGGGCAATCGCTGCTCGGAAATGGAGGACCCCCATGACCATCGTATTAATCCCTGAGCAAGTCGATTTTCGCATCTCGACCACCGATCTGAAGGCGACGTATACCGAATCGGGGGGCGTGACGCTGCTCATCGATGGGCAAACGCGCGAGGACATCGCTCTGGATCGCTATAGAGAGGCGGAGCTGCATTTTGACACGGTAGCCGAGCTGCGATGTACGACGCTTAATTTCTTTGAATGCCATGCCGGTCAGGTCGAGGTCAGAGGCAACGCCACCAACGACGATCCGCTCGCCTTCTGGGAAGCCCACGGTTATCACCCCGATCCTGGCTTCTATCAGGTGGCGGAATCGCCGATTCTGCAGGAGAGAGGAAGCCTCTTCGATCCGCGCAATCGGTTTGGCCTGAAGCATTATCTCGTCATCGGCTATGACAGCTATGTCGAGGTGATCGCCGCTTCGTCCCGGATGAGCTGGCCAGCGACCTAATGACCGTTGCGATAGGCTCTCGGCGTCGTGCCGATGTGCTTGCGGAAGATGCGATTGAAGAAGCTGACGGAGAAGACGCTCATGCCGCAGGTGCCTGCCAGCTGGGCAAGCGATAATTCGCGATCGCAGTTCAACTCCACGAAGTTGCGAATCGACGAGATCCATTCATCCTTGCTCAAGTCCCGGGATGTCGGGGTCTCGCTTTGGATCTCGGCGTGATATCGGCTGAGCAGCACCATGCATTCGATCCAGCAGTTTTTGATGATGAACTGGAAGCCGTCGTCCGCTCCCGGTATTCCTGGACGTCCATATTTCATCATAGACCATCAGGAAATACGGGGTAACACTAGATATTCTGACTACGTTTAATAAATATAGAGTTACAAAAGGGAGGGAGGTTATTGTTTAGACTTTTTATGTCACTGGCCATCGTTCTGTTTCTTCTCTTGGATTTGCAGGTTGCGAGTGCGTGTAGCCCGAAGCCTTGGTCTTATGAGGAATTGGCCCAAGAATCGATAGCAATCATTCATGGAGAAGTATTGAGTAGCACTAATAATGAGAGGAAGCCTACCGTTAAGGTCATTCATTATGTTGGACCGGGTACTGCTCCTAAAATTGTACATTTGCCTTCTACAGAATCCAGTCGGAAGACAAAACAAGACGAGTGCCCGGATGTTTCAATGAAATTTCGGCAAGGAGAATCGTATATCTTTTTTTTGAAGAAGATCGGCTCATCACCTGAATTTCTACATTCGGATAGGGAAACTGCCTTAGTCGAAGAGGATGCTTATGCGATTGTTAGTATGCACAAAGATAAAGTAGAGACAGAGGAGCTTATTCAGCAATATGCATCGAATCACCAGCGTCCAGTCCAAATACCGGATCAAGCTGCACCAGAATGGGGATCAGGAAAAAAGAGCATCATTCTTGCTGCTTCGGTTTCGATAGCTGGTATTGTCATCATTGGGGGAGGGATTTATTTTTTTGTGAGGAGAAGAATGTAAGGAAACGCAGTCTGGTTTGTAATCAGACTGTGTTTCCTAATGACCGTTGCGATAGGCTCTTGGCGTCATGCCAGTATGCTTGCGGAAGATGCGATTGAAGAAGCTGACGTCGCGGAAGCCAGCCTCGTAAGCGATAGCGGCGATTTTCATATCGCCTTCGGCCAGCATCCGGCAAGCCCGGGCGATCTGGGCGGCATGCTTGTAGTCGAGCAGACTGTGGCCTGTCGCCTGCTTGAACTTGGCGGTGAAGGAGGAGACGCTCATGCCGCAGGTGCTCGCAAGCTGCGCAAGCGACAAGTCGCGATCGCAGTTCAGCTCGACGAAGTTGCGAATCGACGAGATCCATTCATCCTTGGACAAGTCCCGGGATGTCGGGGTCTCGTTTTGGATCTCGGCGTGATAGCGGCTGAGCAGCACCATGCATTCGATCCAGCGATTCTTGATGATGAGCTGGAAGCCGTCGCGACGCTCCTGGTACTCCTGGAGCATCGTCCGCAGATGCCCGTCGATCTGGGTGCGGTGATAGGCTTTCAGCGGCGTATACGGGACGAAGGAGGCGTGATTGCGCAGGAACGGCGCCAGATAGAAGAAGTCGATAAACGCCGGGACATGCAGCAGCGACTCCAGCTCCCTGCGCAGCAGCTCGCGCTCGAACAAGATATTGTAGACGACCGTCTCCTCGTTCGGCGAGCCGATATAGCTATGGTACGTGTCGGGCTCGATGGCGAATACGTCGCCAGGGGCCAGCGCGTGACGTCTGTCGCTCCACTCATGGACTGCGTTGCCGCTGACGACATAGACGAATTCGACAAATTTGTGGGCGTGGGGCGGGATCAGCTCGCCGCGCTTGATCGTGTACCGGTCGATATAGAAGGGAAAGTCAGCGTCCGCAAAAAATTGCTGTCCTTCGTAGATCGTCATGCGGCTTCCCTCCTCAGCAGATTTGGCAGATCGTCTTAGTATTCGATCATATCCCCCAAGATTGTAAACGGTTGCGAGTGTAAAGTAAAGCTATCCACAGCCGAGAGGGGAATGAACGATATGTTGCATACGAAAGTGCAAGCTACCGAGGAGCAGATCGCCTACTACCAGGAAAACGGCTTCGTCCAGATCGACAATGTGCTGTCGCCGGAGGAGCTGGAGGAGCTTCGCAACTGTCTGAACGAAACGATGGGCCATACAGGCGGCAACTCCCTGCAGACAGATGCCAGCGGAGGCGCGTACTACAAAGTACTGAATCAACGCGTCAACACGTGGCGCGATCACGGCGGCATGGCGAGATTCGTGCTCGGCGACCGCTTCGCCGATCTCGGCAAGCAGCTGACAGGCTTCGCAGGGGTGCGTCTGTTCCACGACCATGCGCTGTTCAAAATGCCCGGCGACTCCAAGCCGACGCCCTGGCATCAGGATCGTCCGTACTGGCCGATGTCGGTCGACGAGTCCAGGCCGCTCCACGGCTTCTCGATCTGGATCGCGCTGGACGATGTAGACGAGCATAACGGCTGCATGATGTTCGTGCCGAAGTCGCAGCGTATCCGCAATCTGAAGTCGGTCGATCTCGTCACGCCGGAGGATATCTTCGCCCAGCAAGGCGCCAGCGATATGGATCGCAACACGGCGGTCATCGTCCGCATGAAGGCGGGCAGCTGCACGTTCCACGACGGCATGACGTTCCACTACGCGCACTCCAATCACACCGACCAGCCGCGCCGGGCGCTGGCGATCATCTACTTCGAGGACGGCACGCAGTTCAGCGGCGCCGATCATGCGGTGACCAAGGATCAAGGCCTGGTGGCCGGCGAACGTCTGGCAGGTCCGCTGTTCCCGAAGCTGGCGTAAGTGCTGGGAGCTGCGCAGTATAATAGATGACTTCTTCGAGCAGCCTCGCCCTTTGGCGGGGCTGTTTTCGTGTTAAAATTTTAGTAGGGATGGATTTCTGTGAAAATGAGATTTTTTCAGGTCTCCAATCGTGTTATATACAGGAGGCGAAAAAATGGAGAACCATTCTTTATTGTGGACGGATAAAGAATTGGCTGAACTCTATCAACGGCATGCAGACCTGGTCTACAGGCTCTGTTATCTATATTTGAAAAATCCCGTTGATGCAGAAGATGCTGTTCAATCTGTGTTCCTTAAGCTGATCAGATCACAAATGATGTTCCATGACCGCGGGCACGAAAAAGCATGGTTGACGGTCACCGCGAGAAACTACTGCAAGGACATGCTGAAAAACTGGTGGAGAACGCGTCGGGTAGCCTTGGATGCTTTGCCGGAGGTTCCTTCATGGAATGGCGATGAGCCGCCGGGAAAGGTGCTTGCCAGACTGCTGGCACTTCCCGAAAAATACAAAACCGTTTTGTATCTTTATTACTTCGAGGCGTACTCGATCAAGGAGATTTCAGAGCTGCTGGAATGCAAAGAAAGCACGATTCAGACCCGACTGTCCAGAGGACGGCAGCGTCTTAAATTGGATTTGGGAGGGAACGGCCTTGAGCCACAACAATATTAATCAGCTTTTTGAAATGTTAACCCCTAAAAACAGCCAAAAAGAAAAAATGCTTCATCACATCTTGGCGAATCGTCAGGACGAGGGCAAGCAGGCTAGAATTCTCCCCCCCTCAAAGCGATTTAAAGTCATTCTGCTGGTTGCCGTGGTGACCATTTGTTTGACTACAACCGCTTGGGCAGCAGCATATATGGGGCTGGACGACATGTTCAGGAACTATCTGAAGCCAAATAGCGAGCAGACACAAGCTTTGTCAAATGGCGCCTACGTCGTTGATAAACAGATTAAAAACAAAAACGGGACGCTCGAAATAAAGCAAGTGATCGGCGATCATCATTTGACCTATATTTTAATGGACTTTATTGCACCAGAAGGGACGTTACTAGACGCAGCGCGGTATCGTTTTGCCGACTATGATCTAACGACCGATCAGAGCTATCAGAGCGTAGAATTTGAAGTGGTCGATGACAGTCATCCAAGCGACAATAAAATCAGCTTGGTGATGAGTATCTTTACGAAAAATTCGATTGCCGGTCAAAAGGTCCATTTCAAGGTCGAGGATTTACAGGCGTCAGATCCATATCCAGGCCACTTCAAAACGGTCATAGGCGGTGATTGGGAAACAGAGCTTCAGTTGGGCTTTACGGAGTACTCGATGCTCTATGAGGTCAACAAAAAGATATCCATGTTTGGTCACGAGGCGATTCTCCAATCGATCTCTATCTCTCCCATCTCCATTTCGTTAAAAATTGAGAGCAGTTCAATGGATGTAATCCATCAGGCTGCAGGGCCATTAAAGGAAATCGGATTGAATCAAAACCTGGATGACTACCCGATTACAATAAAGTACCAGGACGGCACATCAGAAACGACGAGTTTATTGAACGGAATACACTTGAGTGAAAGTCATCGCTATTTATTTACAGTCAAAAGGTTTGAACACGTCATTAATGATAAGGAAATCTCATCAATCGTTTTTTTTGATACGGAAATTGCAATTCGTTGAGCTAAGGGAGAATCGATGAGCAGCTTTTGAATGGCTGTTGCTATATCGTCTGACGAGCCCGCTGTTTCCCGAAGCTGACGTAAGTACATCTGCTCCGGGAAGCGGGTGCGCCACCGGGAGGCGAGAGCGGCGGCAGCCTAAGCCTGATAGACCACCGGGAAATGCTCACCTTTCAATATTTCGCCTTGCGCAACCTCCACGTAGTCCAGCATCGGGTGCCGCGTGGTCGGCTCGTAGCGCGTATGACCGGGCATGTAGTGGACGGCGATCGCGCGCCGCTTGAGCTGGGAACGGTTGTGGGGACTGCCGTGCCAGGTGAGCGAATGATGGTAGCCGACCTGCCCCTTCTTGATCTCAAACGGGACAGCCTCGACGACCGCGCCTTCGGGCAGCAGCTCCGGCTGCTTGTGATACGGCTTGAAATCAGGCGTGTTAGCGAGATACTTCTGATGATCGCCCCACTTGTGGCTGCCGGGTACCATCCACATGCAGCCGTTCTCGATGACGGCATCGTCGAGAGCGACCCAGGCGCTGACCAGGTCGGCAGGCTGGATGATCGGCCAGAGCGGATGATCCTGATGCCAGCCCGTCGGCCCGCCCGATACCGGCGGTTTGTATTGGATTTGATCATGCCAGATGCGGATGGTGTCGGAGGCGCATAGCTGGGCGATCTCCTCGGTGATGACCGGATGCTTGGCATGCTGCAGGAACAGATCGCTGGCCATCCATATGTTGACGATCTGCACGACCTTCTCATTGACGCTCATCTTCATATTTTTGTACAGGGCGTCGCTTTCGGCGCTCAGCATATTATGATTGAGCACGGGTTTCTTGACGGACTTGCCTGCGATGACGAGATCCAGCTCTTCGCGCAGCCGCTCGACCTGCTCATCGTCTAATACGATATCTCCCTTAAGAAAACCGTCTTTCTCAAACTGGGCCACTTGCTGTGCATTTAGCATAGGAATCCAGGCTCCTTTTCAACTTAGGCTAGTAGGGTGTTGCTTAAGCCTATTGTAGGGGATCGGGACGCCGCTGTATTTTCTATTACGAAATGCAATGGTTGCGTTTTCTCAAGATTTCCGTCCGGTCGCTTCGCCGCCCTGCAGTCTGAACTGGGTTGGCGTCAGGCCGGTTTCTTTTTTGAAGTGATGGCTGAAATAGTGGAGGCTCCCGTACTGCAGCTGCTCGGCAATCGTCTCCAGCTTCATGCCCTCGAGCAGCAGCTGCTTCGCTTTTTTTATTTTCTCCTGGATGAGGAATGTCTTGGGCGCCATGCCCATCTCCTCGCGGAACAGCTTGGAAAAGTAGATCGGATGATAGCCGCATAACGCGGCCAGCTGCGGCACGCTCCAGGGATGCTCTGGATGATCCGACAGCGCCTGGACGGCCGGGCCGATCTTCGTCGATTGTTCGCCGGCAGATTGGGCGGTCTGACGCAGCCACAGCGTCAAGCCCTCCATCAGCAAAGCCCGCAGCATGGTCGGATAACCAGGCTTCTCCTGCTTGTACTCCTTGACGATCCGTTCGAGGATCGGCGCGATCGCGGCGAGGGGGAAGCGGGAGGGCACAGCCAGGCGGTGCGACAGATGAAGATCGATGCTGTCCGTATCGGCCGGGAGGTCCAAGGCGTGCTCCGGGACATAACGGATGCCGTGCGCCGGGTGCTCCGGGATCGGCGACGGGCGGTTCCAGTGAAAGTGCAGGCTGTAATATTCCGTATCCTCGGTCAGCGTCAGCAGGTGGGGCGCACTGCCGTAATAGGCAGCTTCGCCGCTCTGCAGGTCGTAGGTATCGGCGCCGAGACGAAGCTCGGCTCTGCCGCTCAGGACGCCGAAAATCTGATAATCCGGAATGACGCGCAGGCCGAAATGGGTTCCAGTAATGTCGCTGGAACGGCTCGCAAAATTAACCGTCGGCTGCAGTGCTTCTAACGAACCGAGATGGATAAGCTCACCCCCTGGTCAGATTAGGAAAAAACAATTGTTTGCTGAGGCTCGCTCCCGTTCTCGATTCGCGCATGGTCTGCGTAGGAGTGATTCTCATGCGGTCCCCTGTTTTGCTTAACTGCAATAGTACCTCTATTTTGGCTTCAAAGCGCGTTCAATCAGGATTTAAATGCAAAAGTGCAGTT
>NZ_BFBX01000014.1:0-154 GCF_003851045.1 Paenibacillus sp. 598K
CCGCCGCGGCCGCCGCCATGGTTGTAGATGAACAGCGGAAGCGGACCTTGCTCTTCCCAAGACTCGTCGATCGAGATCAGGATGTCCATGCTGCCGGTTCCGTCCGGGTTCGTCTGGTCAGGAACAAACTTGTCGAGCGCCGGGTTGACGACCG
>NZ_BFBX01000014.1:266-4870 GCF_003851045.1 Paenibacillus sp. 598K
GAGCGCCGGGTTGACGACCGCTGTCTGCGTGAATCTCGGCGTAATCGTCGAACCGTCAGTCAGCTTGATCTCGCGATCCACGTTGATGCGGTAATTGAGGATCGCCGAGAAGGCGTTTTGCAGGTTGCCGGAAACCATCGCGCCGGAGGTGTAGCCGTAAGCATCCCAAAACTCAAATTCGAGGATGATGTAGCGTCCGCTAGCCGGCGTATCGGTTACGAGATCCTCAGATCCCGGTGCGGGCGACAGGTACCCAAGCGGCTCGGGAGCGTCGTTGACATACACTCTGGTAATATTACGATAGCCATCGAAAATGAGTGTCGAGCCATCCAGCCTTGTGTTCATGGCAGCTGCCGTAAACATGTCGGCGTTCAAGTCGGCCAGGTTGGCCGCGTTACCTTCGCCAAGGTCGATGATCGCCGCTGTCGTCACGTTGCCGACAGAGAAGATGTCGTTATACACCGTGAACGGCAGCTCTCCTGCGTTTGCAGCCGCCTTGAATGTGGCGTGGATCGTGGTGCCGCTGGCAGTAACCTTCTGAATGGTGTACGTGTTGTCTGTCATAGCCACTTCTTCGTCGTTCACCGTAACGGTATCCACTTCGAATCCGAAGGCAGGGTTGAACGTGAAGGTCACATCTTCGCCATCGTTGACCCAGACATGGCCGGTCAGGGAGGACGGGCTCATACTGCCATTCGCGCCGGTCGATGCCATGACATAGTGCTGAACGCCCGCGGTCACGTTCGGCTCATACAGCCGCAGGGCCGGTGTCTCCTTGATCTGCTCCAGCAGTTGCGCGGCGCTCGTCGTGTTTGCCGCCCTGCTCTTGGAGGTGAAGCCGTCTTCCGTGCTCGTCAGAGCAAAGTTCCACTGGTTATTCCCACCCCATATGTACAGGGACACGGTGCCTTCCTCTTCATCCAGCACATGCAGCAGCATGCTCTGCTGGTTGCCATTGATAGCTGCGCCCGTTGTGTTGAGCGGCGCATGCTGGGCGTTAAAGCTCGATTCCCGTCTCAGCGGTTCCTTGCCCGCGCCTGGGCCGGGAGCGTTGTTTAACAGATAGTAGCCCGAGCCTTCGCCCAGACCGCCGGATGCCGCCGCCGTGTTGGCGCCACGGCCAAACTGCCAGATCATGTCGTCTGTTACTTCGGATGTAATGAGGTCCCCTTCGATAGTGACAGGCTTCGAAGCCATGCCAACCTGCGTGTCGCCGGTGACGTCGCCAGGTGTTTTGATTGTCGCTTGAGCGTTAGATAACGCGCCGTGCTCGGAAACTACGAGATAGCTTTTGCCAATCTCGACATTCGCAGGGTCGACCTGCCTCCACGTGTCGATTGGTCCTTGCGCTGCCTCCGCATGGCCCGACACAACTAAACCTGCTAGCATTGCAAAGCAAACCAAGAGAGCCACCATTCTACGCATTGAGCTACAACTCCTTTTTCTTTTTTGTGGTCTCCGGATCACTGATTCGATTCAAAGTCCATCATTCTCAAAATTAAGACCACTGCCTCCGCGCGAGTCGCGTTAGCCGCAGGCACAAATAAATTATTGCCTCTGCCGTTGATCAGCCCCGCATCCGCTGCCGCAGCAACGAAGGGGTGAGCCCAGGCTGCAATGCTGTCGGTATCGGCAAATGTCGGCTTCAATCCTTGATCAGGCACCATATTTAATGCCCGCATAACCATGGCTGCCATTTCGGTGCGGTTGATCAGCTGGTTCGGACGGAAGGTTCCGTCTTCGTATCCCGTAATCACGCCCGCCAATTGGGCTTCTGTAACAGACGGTCTAGCCCAATCCGGAATCGCGTCCAGATCGGCAAAATCAAAAGCTTCCCCGCCTTTGGACGTAAGCTCCATCGCCCGGGCGATCATCACGATAAACTCTGCTCGGGTGACATTATTTTGCGGGCGGAACGTGCCGTCGGGATAACCGTTCACGAAACCAAGTCCCGCTGCTCTTTCGATCTCCTGCTTCGCCCAGTGGTTATCAAGGTCAGTGAAGCTTACCGTTGGCGGTGGGGTGATATCGGCAGGTAGCACGCTCAGCTTTACATTAGCTACTGGATTCGTTGCGGTCAGGTCGCTCTTCACAAGCTTCGCCTGCTTCAGTTCGATCGCTGTCGGGTCATTGCTTGTACCGATGGCCTCAAACGTAAGCGTAGCCAGAACCACCCTTCCGTTTTCACCAGCAACCTTGCCAATCTTCGTATGGGCGAATACAAGCTCTCCACCCTCGGGAGCCATCGGAACGGAGAAGCCCTGCAAGGAGCTTTCCGCTTTCACATAACGCAAGCGACTTGGATCAAAGGTCAGCTTTATTTCATAGCCGTACACATCGGTCAAGTGGTCTCCAGTTACGGTAACCTGGATCGTCTGACCGACTGCTGGGCGTTCATTGTCTACAGTTAAGGTAAAGGAAGCATCCTGGGCAAACACGGTGAACGGAATGATAGCTAGCGATAGCATCAGAGCTAAATATAGGCCTAGCACTTTACGTCTCAGTCTCATCATGGGATCGATCCTTTTCTGTGAATTTTGAAGAGTGGAGAAACGGAGGTCGGCATCACGCCGGCCCCCGTGTTATATAGCTTACTGAAGAATAAGACGAGCCAATGCGGAAAGGTCTTCGATGTCGATCGTGCCGTCATTATTCAGGTCGAATTTCTTCACGTCATTCCAATCCGAGCTAGTCGAAGATTTACCATAAGCTTTGGCCATCAGAGCCAGGTCGCCTACGCTTGCGCGGTTGTCGTTGTTGAAGTCGCCTGGGATGACAGGCTTGCGAATCTCCACTTTGTGCGTATCGCCGTCAATCTCTGCCTCTACTCCCTCGCCATCGGCAAGGATGAGAAGCGTGACTGCGATATCCGCAACACCGGCGGTATCCTTTGCCTTGAAGCTAAGCTTGAACAGGTTCTGATTCGGGTTGTTTATGCTCTCATTCAGATGAGTGCCCAGAATACGAATCTTGCCTGGTTCGTTTTTTGTACCAACAATAGCAAACTTGTTTGAATCCACGGATACTGGCTGACCGACAAGCTCGAGCTTATCAGCGTCGTATTCGACCGTAATGTCTTGCGCATATACGTCCTGCTTCAAGCCTTCCAGTCCATAGGTCACATCAAAGGTAGCGCCAGTTTGCACCACATCCGGACCTGTCAACGTGGCCGAGCTGGTCGTGCCTTTTCTGTTCTGTGCGAACATCCAATCAAAAATGTTCTTCTCAGCGAACGCTTCTTGGCTTGGGCCATATCGGAAGCTGGCGTTGGATTGGCCAAGACGGTTGCTGTACACTTGAGCTTCGGTTTCGTGCGGCGTCCAGTCATAGCCATAGTACGGGAAGTTAAAGGCCTGGTTGGTATCCAGGACATTCACGTTGGCATTTGCAAATAAACCGCTTGCGCCTGCGCCTGTTGTGAAATATGTCGTCCAGGTTGTACCGGCGCCGTCATTCTTATGGGTATGCGCCCAAATGGACGTTTTGGCGAGCTCAGGATTCGCAGTAAGCTGTTCCACGGTTGGCAAGCTGCCGCCTGCAAGCGGAACGATCGCTGCCAGGAACTCGGGATTGCGGCTATAGAAGCCGAGTGTGTACATGCTGCCCATCGAGAAGCCGGACATATAGACACGGTTCGGATCCACCTTGCCCTCAGCAGCCAGTTTTTCCACGTAAGCGATAAGCGCCTCATTATTTTCCTGATTGTTCGCATGGTTCTGCGCAGCTATAATGTGCGCGTTGTACTTGCCTGGGTTCTCCAGTTGGCGTTTGGAGAGTACAGCTGCGCCATTCGCGGTTGCCATGGGTGCGAAGTAGTCGCCCGCTGGGCCGCCGCGGCCACCGCCATGGTTGTAGATGAACAGCGGAAGCGGACCATTCTCTTTCCAGGACTCGTCGATCGAGATCAGGATGTCCATGCTGCCGGTTCCGTCCGGATTCGTTTTGTCCGGGACAAACTTGTTGAGCGCCGGGTTGACGACCGCTGTCTGCGTGAATCTCGGCGTAATCGTCGAACCGTCAGTCAGCTTGATCTCGCGATCCACGTTGATGCGGTAATTAAGGATCGCCGAGAAGGCGTTTTGCAGGTTGCCGGAAACCATCGCGCCGGAGGTGTAACCATTGGCATTCCAGAACTCAAACTCTACGATAATGTAGCGTCCGCTCGCTGGCGTATCCTTGACGAGGTTATCCGAGCCCGGTGCGGGCGAGATGTAACCAAGCGGCTCAGGAGCGTCATTGACATAGACTCTGGTAATATTGCGGAACCCGTCGAAAATGTTGGTCGTACCGTCAAGCCTTGTGCTCTTGCCAGCTGCCGTGAACATATCTGCGTTCAAGTCAGCCAGGTTGGCCGCGTTGCCTTCGCCAAGGTCGATGATCGCTGCTGTCGTCACGTTGCCGACAGAGAAGATGTCGTTATACACCGTGAATGGCAGCTCTCCTGCGTTTGCAGCCGCCTTGAAGGTGGCGTGGATTGTGGTGCCGCTGGCGGTAACCTTCTGAATGGTGTACGTATTGTCTTTTACTTCGACTGCTTCGTCGTTCACCGTGACCTTATCCACTTCGAATCCGAAGGCAGGATTAAACGTGAAGGTCACATCTTC
>NZ_BFBX01000014.1:5069-44157 GCF_003851045.1 Paenibacillus sp. 598K
AACGCGCCGTGCTCGGAAACCACGAGATAGCTTTTGCCAATCTCGACATTCGCAGGGTCGACCTGCCTCCACGTGTCATTTGGTTCTTGCGCTGCCTCCGCATGGTTGGAAACGACTAAACCTGCTAGCATTGCAAAGCAAACCAAGAGAGCCGCCATTCTGCGCATTGAGCCACAACTCCTTTTCCTTTTTTCTGATAAGCTCTTTTGTAAGTGCTTACAAGGAAAGTATAGTCTGTGCTCACTCAAATTTAAATTCATATCATTGCATCAGTTGTTGCCAAATCTTGCACAAGTCTCTAGATTCGATTAATTCGGGCGAGCATACGCTTCACGGTACTCCTTAGGCGTAGCTCCGTAGTATTTTTTGAACACGCGACTAAAGTGACTTTCGCCCAAAAAGCCGGTATGCTCTGCGATCTGTATGTTCCTCAAACTCGTGCCAATGAGCAGCTCCGCGGCTTTATTCATCCTCACTTGCGTGACATAGGCCCAATAATTAATACCGAATTCCTGTTTGAATGCACGGCTTAATTGATACTTATCGATATCGAATCGATCTGCAACCGTTTGCAAAGTTAAATCCTCTTGATAATCGTTTTCTACATACGTTTTAATCCGACGGACAGCATCCCTCAGCTTGAACCTGGTTCCCGAAGCGGGCGAGCGAAGGGCTTGCGTACTCTCCGTAATTAATTGCGGCAGGTATGCGGTATCTTGGGCAATCGAGCTAATTCCGACGGACAAAGTGTCCGTTGATACCGCCATACTGTCCACCACCGTTTCACTGATTTGACGCAAACGATCGTCGGTTAAGCCTTCTCCCCCGCCAACGAATACGATTTGCCCGTTGCGGTGTCTCGTACATAGGATACAGTGGTTGTTGATCTCTGTTTGTCCTTGCAATAAGCATGAATAATCAATTTCCGAGTTCAGACTGTCCTCGAATGTCAAAATCGCAAAACGGTCGATGGCGAGAATTTCAAATGCTTTCTGCACGTTCATGATTGACTCGGAATCAATCTGGCCGGAGTACACCGTTCGATTAATTTCGCTGAGAATCGATTGTCGGGCAGCCAATATGGACGTTTCAACTAAATCGCTTAAAGATTTCTTAAGCAATTGCGCATCAACCGGTTTCAACAAATACTGGGAAGCCCGGAGTCGAAGCGCATCCCTAGCGTATTCGAATTCATCATACGCGCTTAGGATAATCGTCTGCGGTATTTTTTTAAAGCTTTGCATGCGCTCCAACGATTGAATCCCATTTAATATCGGCATATGAATATCCATGATCATGAGATCCGGGAGCAATTGCTCGACCATGGTTGCCGCTTCCTCACCATCATAAGCATGCTCTACACTCGTTAGTCCAAGCTCCTTCCAATCCATCACTTTGTCTAAATATCTATGCAATGAGATTTGATCGTCTACTATAAGCAGCTTCAACTAGATCCCCCCTTGATATCAATTTCTAGGCAACACAATATAGACCGTTGTGAATACACCTTGCTTGCTTCGGAGCTTCAATCCGTACTGAGGTCCAAATTTTAAACGAATCCGTTGATTGACGTTGAATAGACCTATACTATCCGGCTTCATGTCCTGTTTGTTCAATTGACTCGCAAGCTGACGGTATCGATACTTCTCTATTCCTCTTCCATTATCATGAATAGCGATTAGAATTCCCGTTTTGACGGTCACCACATGAATCGTCATTTTTGCAGATTGCGGATTTTCCCCAAATCCGTGAAGAACTACGTTTTCTACAAGGGGTTGGAGGAGCAGCTTAAGCACTCTATTTTTCAAAACGTCCTCATCCGGGATGTGAAATTGAATATCAATTCGATTATCATATTTCTTGTTCACGATATACAAATAATCTTTGACATTTTGAATCTCCTGTTTCAGCTCGACCATTTCTTCCGATTGCTTCATGGAGTACCGCAGCAGCCCGCTCAAGGAAAGCACCAAATGATTGGAGTCCTCCGTATTCCCGCAAACAATTTCGGTTTGCAGCAGTTGCAGCGTATTAAAAAGAAAATGCGGATTAATTTGAGACTGCAGCGTTTTAAGCTCCACTTCTTTTAAGGCAATCTCGGACTGATAGTTTTGCTTGACCAGAGATTCGATTCGCACGACTAACTCTCTAAATTTATCGCCTATTACGTCCAGTTCGCGATATTTGTAATTATTCTTAATCACATAGATGTCGTCTTTTCCAATCTTATCTAAATTGGAAAGCAAGCTTCCGAAGGGAAGAGAGATTTTTGCGGTGATCAAGATTGAGATCAGAATGTTAAGCAACAAACACAACCAGATAAAGTCGATCAAAGTAGATTTTAACGAGTCTGCTTGTTCGTTAATAACCGACTTTGGAATCGTTGAGATGATACTCCAGCCTTCTACAGCCGTAGGGTGAAAAATGACAAGTGTTTGTTCTCCAGCAAGCTCTGTCATGAAGCTTCCAGAAAATCCGGGGTAAATACGTTCGATGCCAGTAAAGTTAAGCTTTGTGCCGATTGCAGCAATCTCTCGGTGTGCGATGATGTTATGCTCATTATCGATCATAAAGATGCTTTCATTGTTATAGGAACTTAATTCAAACATCGCATTGATTTTGGCAATATCCAAGTTAGCGACAACCGCACCGATTGTCTTGAGCGTGTAATCCTTTACTGGAAGAGCGATCGATAACGTAGGCAGGTTATATTTTGAAATATTAGTTTTGAAATAGTAGTCCTGCATATGAAGTCCAAGCGCGATGAAGCCCTTGCTTCCCGTTTCCGAAATGGCCTGCTTAAACCAAGTCTGCCCGGTAAATGAATAGTCCCATTGCAGAGACTTTCTTCCATCTAGATTATTGACATAATCATTTTTGCCTAAGATTAAAATATCGCTAATCATGGACTGCAAAGAAGACACACCGAAAGCTACGTCAGCAATATTCCTTTCATGCTGGATCCGCCCTCCGACATCTATCCCTCTGCCTGGTATCATCATCCTGCGAACGGAGTGATCGCCAGCCATAAGGACAAGCGAGCGAGTGGCTTCTTCCAGATTAAAGCTCAGACCACGTGCCGCTTGCTCCATCACTTTATAGCTGGACTGCGTGACTTCCCTGGTAAGACTTGCTGTTGAATCGCGAACCGATAACAATCCGAGCAGCAACAAGAGCAGGATATTAACGACCAAATAGGAGAACAAGATCGTTCGAATAATGGTATTTCCGATTAGAGAACGAACTAAAAATTTGATTCCCGTGTTCTTCATTCGGCACTTCCTTTAAGCCATCTATGATCTGCTGTGAAGCGCTTTCAAATACAATAGATCTATCCCCTCCCAACAAATGTTTTATAATATAGAACGCAGTTTCTTATTATCTTATTATACATGGCCACATAATAGCAAATGAGAATGAAGATGTCTATGTAAATTTTTGTTGGCAGTTGATCCCGGCCCAGCTTTGACCGTTCATAGTCACAGAAACCGCCTCAACCTCAAGCGTGACAAGGGATTGGGCGGTTAACATGTTTTTTTCTTTTTTGTTTGGTTTGGCTCAGCCTTTCACAGCACCCGAAGCGATTCCCTTGACGATATGCTTTTGCATGAAAATAAAGAAAAGGAAGATCGGGAGCAAGGTGACGACCGTAAGTGTCATAAACATCGGCCATTGAACGGTAAATTCACCTTTCGCTCGATAAATTTGCAGAACAAGCGTTGAGTTGGAGGACGAGTTTAGAAACAGCATGGGCGCCAAAAAGTCGTTCCATATCCACATCGTCTGAAAAATAATAGCCGTCGTCGAGATCGGTTTCAGGAGTGGGAATATAATCCGCCAAAAGATGCCCCAAACGCTGCAACCGTCTATGACAGCCGCTTCGGAGAGCTCCCGCGGTATCGTTCGCATATAACCCATCATAAGGAAGAACACAAAAACGGAGCCATTCAAGTATAACGCAATGAGACCGTAAAGCCTATCAATGAGGTTCAAACCAGTCATCAGTTGGAACAATGGGATAAGAGTCGCCTGAAATGGAATCATAAATCCAGCTAACAAATAGAGCATAGCAAACTTTGTGACACGATTCGCATTGAACACAACGGGATAGGCTCCCATCGCGCCGATTAACACAACCAGAGCTACTGAAAAGAAGGTGATGGTCAAGCTATTTCCAAAGCTGCGCAAGAGTGCTGTTTCTTCGAAAACTTGTACGTAATTCGTTAAGATCCACTCTTTAGGGAGACCTATCGGGTTCCTTGTGGCATCTTGCATCGTTTTGAACGTGTTAATAATGATTAAATAAAACGGAAAAAAAACAACTAATCCTATCGGGAGCATGACTAGATCAAGAATCCATTTGCGCTTTTGAGAAGTCGTCGTCATTACAAGTCCTGCTCCCTTCGTTGCATCATTGTCACCTGGAAGATCGCGATCACGAGTACAATGAGGAAAAATACGACGGACATTGCCGATGCAAGACCGTATTGTGCTTCCGTTATTCCCTTTTGCACGATAACCTGAGTGACGGTTAACGTCTCGAAGCCAGGTCCGCCCTTCGTCAATGCGAATGGAATTTCAAACACTTTGAGTCCGCCTGTAAGGAGCAACATGACGCTAACGGTCATCGCCGGAGCGAGCATGGGCAACGTAATATATCGGGCTTGCTGAAAGCGATTCGCCCCGTCAATGGAGGCTGCCTCGTAATAATCTTTTGGGATCGATTGTAGAAAGGCTAAGTACAACACGGCATGCCAGCCTGTGATCGCCCAAGTCGCAACGAAAATGGTAGACAGCTTCGCAAGCAACGGGTCTGAAAGCCAAGGCTGTGCCCCGATGTTAAACAATTGATTGAGGATCTTATTTAATACCCCAGATCCAATCGGGGCCAGAATAAATCCCCATATATAGGCGATGAGCAACCCACTTGGAATGGAAGGGAAGAAAAAAATGGCCCGATGCAAATTCCTTGTTACAAAATTTTGATCCAATATCATCGCGAGCGGTATGGCCAAAACGGTCACAAGCAAAGCTTTGCCAAACGTGAATAACAGCGTATAGGAGATGGAAGCACGAATAGCATCATCTACAAATAGCCGTTCATAGTTTTTAAAACCTACAAAATCATAAATATTCGAATAGCCACCGAAGTTGGTAAAGCTTAAAAACAGAGATTGCAATAATGGATAGATGGTAAACAAGGTATACACAACGAGAATGGGAAGCAAAAAGGACTGGAACTGTAGCTGTCGTTTAAGTTTGTTCATGGCTTTGCCTCCAAATTCGAATAGTCAAAAGAGAGGGAGCAGGCTGCCCCCTCCCCCCTCAATACTCTAATGCTGATTATTCATCCATTTCCTTCAATTTATTGTCAAGGGATGCGGTAGCTTCTTCCGGCGTTATTTTGTTAGTCGCGATGTCTTGGAACGATACTAAAAATTGGAGTCGCAGTGCTTCTTGGTGTCGATTCCACGAGACCATCGGCAAGTAAATTCGCCCTTCCATGAGTCCATCTCGATAAGCCGGTTCGTACGCTGGGTGCACTTCAGTTTCATAGCCATGAACGGTTATGATGCCGCCCGTACCCTCCTCGAACTCCTTTAATCCTTCATTTGTTGTCAAGTATTCAAGGAACAGCAAAGCCTCTTCTTTGTTTTGCGTCTTTTTATTGACAGCAAAGCCTACACCAGGCGCTCCGTTGTAATACGTGTTGCCAGGCTCCTTACCCGGGATGCCCATAATTTCGAACTCGATATCCGGATTAATCTCCTCAATCGTCGGGATGTTCCAAGGGCCGCCAGGCACCATAGCTACGTTCTCAAGAGCAAACTCGTTCATGACCTGCTCACTCGTCAGACCGATCATGTCAGGGGACAGAATGCCATTGTCGATCAACCCTTCTTTCCACATCGTCAACACTTCGGTCCAGCCCTCCGCGAATGTCGCCTCGCCATTAAAGAGCTTTTCGTCAAACGACGGGTCCTTCGACAGTACATTCGCACCAAACATCGCGGAATGAATAATGGTGATATCGTGCATTCTGTCATAAAGCGGGAGAATGCCATTATCCTTTAATTTCAGGGACATTTGGACGAATTCATCCCAGGTTTGTGGCAGTTCAGTTATGCCAGCCTGTGCAAATAACTTCTTGTTATAAAACAAGCCGCCAGCCCAGCCTGCTTGTGAAAACGCATAGATTCTTCCATCCTTGCTAACCATCGGCTTGTTGCTGTCCAACATAACGGACATAAACGGCTCATCGGTCAAGTCTAGCGCGAAGTCGCCATCGATAATCTCATTGCGGTTTTCCGCCGCGATGATGAAAAGATCCGGGGCCGTATCGGACAACAGCATCGTCTGCAGCTTCGCTATGTAATCTGTTACCGGCGGGGCAAATTGAAAATCGAACGAGATATGTGGATATTTCGCTTGGAAGCCGTCCAGGACGGGTTTCATTTCTTTTTCATTGTTCCAAGAAAGGATGCTAAGCTTGACTGGCGTCGCTGCTTCTTCACTCGGCGTATTCGTGCTGCTCGTATTTTGGTTGTCCGTATTCCCCTTATTGCTCGGAGTGTTATTACTACTGCAAGCACCGAGCACGACGGACATACAAAGAATCGTGGTTAAGAGCATCGAAGACGTTTTCTTCATTTTCGTAAACCCCCTGTGGAATCATTGTGTTGGCGATAAGCACTGGCTGAAAGCACTTACAGGTTGAGTATAATGCTTGCTCGCTCAAATTTGAATTCATATCATTGCATCATTTGTTGTCAAATCTTGCACAGGTGTATGGCGAATAAATTCCTCATGCGCCAAACAGCATGCCGAGGCTCTTGCCGCCGACAAGCGACGAAAAGGCTGTCCCGATAGTCATCTGGCGATGACTTTTCGGGACAGCCTCTACTGTTTCTTCTTCATTCTTGTGCCCAGAATGATTAAGGCGATGTAGATTAGAATAGCAACCGAATCTATAAATGTATCCGTAAGCGCCGAAACATCAAGCAATGCCGTTATACCAAGTATGACCATTAGTCGGACGATCAGGATCGCGACGATCATCCATGCGACAAGCTGTATTTTTGATCGCTCGATTTGAAATGACATGATCATGAATGCGATGCCGATGACCAGATTTTCCGCCGTGATGATGTGCCAAACGTAGGTGAATACCGTCTGGGTACCCAAAGAAATCGCCTTCATATCAAGTGTCGGTAGCACGGCAGATTGCCCGTTCCATGCGTGAGTGACCGCAAACAATATCGCAAGAACGCCTGCAAATAGATAATAAAAATTCCTAATCCTAATGTTCATCACAGCCCTCCTTGAAAAATGGCTTTTCATTCTTTTGGATATCCTTGTAAAGCTCACGGACGAACTGTGCCAACCGTTGGTCGCTTTCATTATTAAAGTCTCTTAACGTTTCGGCTGCTAAGTTGAGCAGCTGTCTGACCCTTTCCAGATGATCAATCTTTTTAAGTATTTCTGCATTTTTGTTATCGAGGAACGCTAAAACCTCTTCGCAGTAAGCGGAATCGATAGCTTCCAGCTTACGGAACCCAAATTTCCCCTTGATTTCGTCAAGAGAAAAGTCCGCGTACTGCATGATCTGAATATTCATGACATGGATAAGGTCTTCCTTTGAATACCTCCGGTATCGATTATCTTCCCGGGACGGCGAGACGATCCCAATCCGATCATAATAACGAAGCGTATCCTTGGAAATCCCAAGCATCTGCGAAACCTCTTGTATAGAATAATGTTTTTCCATGCATTCAGAATATCATTGGAGTTGACTCCAATGTCAAGCCGCACCATCAAAATCAATCTGAAAGCATGTTTAAATAGAATCAATGCGGTTGAAGAAAAACTGATCAATATCAAGATTTAGTTGGGAGGTGCTGAAGATGAACGAGCCCACATTGAAGAAGGCAATGGATACGCTAGAGTTTCTAAGCCAGGATCGGGAGGCTCGCCGCTTATATGAGGAGAGGCAGAAATATTTGCATGTCGTAAAAGCCAGCGGACTCTCTGGAGCAGAAATCGAATCGCTGAGACCGATTCAATAATCATCGCCCATTATTGTCCGCCTTTCATCCAAGTGTTGAACAAGACAAATAATCGCCTTGCCCTTATTCAAAAGGTCAAGGCGATTTCTTTTTTACCGAGAAACATCATGCTTTAACTCGATCTCATTGCTGCCAATGATACGCTATCCCGGCTGAGACGAGATCACTACCCATAAGGCAGCCGACTGGTGGAAAATTTCGAGAATCTTCATGTTTGGGGGCTTTCCTGATCATGGGCTTGTCTCTTACTTCTACGATGATTTCTTTCTTCGACGTATGATAAACAAAGCGATCGTTTTTGGCGGAAAACAACTCTTTCCAAGCGGACTGGGGGCCATCGACTGCTTTAATCACGGCCACTTCCTCCACATGAAGCTGATTGTCTTCATAATGGGATTTCAATTCTTCAACCAATACGAATTGATTTGGAAACAACTCCCTGACTTCGGACCAAAGCATGATTTACCCTCCCCACGTAACGATTATTTTTATTTTATCATGATCATTAGATCGCGTATACCTTACCCGGATTTAATAGCATCTCAAGTTTAAAATCCTTTTTCAGATCTGCCTCCCAGATGCCATCATCCGATTAAGTTCAGATTCAGGATTTCTTATGATGGAGGAAATTTTGTTTTTGAACTGCATAGTCAAATACCTCGCGTTGCAATCAAGCATCTCCGCTAACATATCGAGATTGGAAGCGCTACTCAACTGTTAAGGCGTGCGTCCTTTCCTCCATGCAGCATGTAAATACCGTTCATATTATGCGTAGCATCAACCGGATAATTGCAAGACCCCAGACGGCACATAGAAAGACACTGGCTGGAAGTTAATATATAATGACAATGTTTTAATATCAATATGATCTTCTCTAAATAAAACATTTTCAATATCTCAATCGTGTTAATAGTTATAAGCAACCTTGGAGGTGAAAGAATTCGCATGTCTATAGTGAGCAAGGATGATGAGATAGCTGCAGTTTTTGACAAATATGCAGCAATGGTGTATCGAATCGCATTTATGTTTTTTAAAAATGTCGTTGAAGCCGAGGATGCTACTCAAACTGTCTTTTTTAAGTTGCTGAAATATGATGGTAAGTTTGAGAATGATGAGCACATTAAAGCGTGGCTTATTGTTACGACAAAAAACACTTGCAAAGATGCGTTAAAGAGTTGGTGGCGTTGGTTGCAAAGAGATAACCTGAAACAGGTTGAGCAACAGGCCTACATTCAAAAATTCTCCAATAGCGATGTGTGGGAGAAGGTGATGAGCTTGAGCAACAAATATAAGCTGCCCATCTATTTATACTATTATGAAGGTTATTCTACTCAGGAAATTTCCGAAATCCTTTGTCTTAATCATGCAACAGTTCGTACGCATATGCGTGCAGCCCGCAACAAATTAAAAATCATGTTGGAGGAGGAAAAATCAAATGAATCGGAAAGAACTAACTTCTTTTTTCAATGAAATTACTCCAACCGACGAACAGATGCGGAATATGTATGCCAAAATAAATACCTATAAAGAAGGAGAAGTACCCATGAACAAAACAAAAAAAATTTCCGTATTTGCGGTAGTCACAGCGGCTTTACTCCTATTCACTACGGCCGCGTTTGCGTCAACCTTGAATTGGAACGAACTATTAATTCAACATTTCAAGCCATCGGAAGATCAAATCAATAAAATGAATGACACGGTAAGCAAACCAGAAGCAACTGTGACGAACAATGGTGTTACAATAACTGTGAAACAAACGATTGCTGACTCTCAAAATTTTTACGTGCTGTATGAAATGACTGTGCCCGAATCGATTGAACTGAATGACGATATCGTGTGGGGTTGGAGCTCTCTTCATTTGAACCCAGCTCCCACGAATAGAGACGTGTCACGCTCCGGAACCATTTTGAAGCAGGATAAACATTCACGTACCGTATTACTTCATTGGACACTAGAAGTCCAGGACGGTGCAGGTACAGCTACTTTGCAATTTAATGATTTGACTTTGCATCAGAAAATTTTTGATAAAAAGGGGGAATATCTTGATTTAAAAAAAATCCCACTTATAGAGGGTGAATGGCAGTTAACGTGGGATTATAAACTTGATGATACGCAAAGCATTAAACTTGAACCTAATAAATCTGTTAGCCTAAAAGGAAGTAAAAACAAAATTAAAAAAATTGTAGTATCACCACTATCCGTTTTTGTTCTCATAGAGGGTACCGATATATTGACCCGAGTAGAACCTATCGTAAAATTCAAAGACGGCAGCCAACTGAGTTTTAACTATAAGAGCCCAGGCAAATCATTTAGCTACACTAATGTTACACATAACGACGATCAAGGCAATCACCTCTATTACGAATTGGGTAAGATCATTAACCCTGAAGATGTGGAAAGCATTTCGATTGGGAATGTAACGATTCCGGTAACGAAGTAATTGCCACGTAGATCTTATAAAAAAGTTTAACTTTACAAGTGAAGCTTGTTTATTATGGAGCCCTAGGGTTGTATCAATCTTGAATACATGCTGACTAGAATTGCTTATAGCAGTAGATTCGGATTTCTCGCGGTTTAAAAAGCTACAAACGGATTAATTCATTGACTAAAGTACAATAAAGGGATGTCCGAATCTTGATTATAGGCAGACGAGGCGAACTCGACGAGGACTTTTAGCGGTAGATTCAGACGCCGTACTCCTCCGCTTCGCTCCGTCCGTGCGGGCGAACCCCCGTTTCGGGGTTCTCACCCCCTAGGCAATCCATACGAAAAACGCCACACGATATGAGTGGCGTTCTTGTTCGTATGGAGCCTAGGGGGATGTATGAATCCTGATCTAATTGGCTGTCGAAGCCTAATCGATGAAGTAGATCCTGGCGGTAGATTCAGACGCCGTGCTCGTACGTTTGAAGTTATTTCTCTGTAGCCATTTCTTTCACTTCCTGCGCGCGGGCGAACCCCCGTTTCGGGGTTCATCACCCCCTAGGCAATCCATAAAAAAACGCCATCACATAAGTGATGACGTTGCTTTTTATGGAGCCTAGGGGGATCGAACCCCTGACCTCATCGCTGCCAGCGATGCGCTCTCCCAGCTGAGCTAAGGCCCCGTATTTCCTACATCTTATGTAACTGGAGCTGACGTTCCGTGGTTACTAAGTTTGTCGGGCACAAAATAGATATTATCATGATTCGGACAGTTCTGTCAACCTGTCTGTTTAATATTTTTTCGAAGATATCAACTCCCAGCGCTTCTTCATGACTTACCAGGCTGGGACCCACCCCAGCCTGCAACACAATCCAACTTCCACAGCGATTCGAAGCCCTCGCCTCATCTACCGGGCTCGTCCAAGTCTGGACTTCCGATAGATCAACACAGTAAGTGCCAGCAGACCTGCGATCTCCACGAACAACATATAGAATGGTACGCGGACGCCATGGAAATGGAGCTTGGAATGGATCTCATTAAATGCCGGACTGGCATCAAGCACCCACATGACGTCCGGCAGCGCGCCGAGGAATCCGGCCGCCAGCACCAAAATGTCCCGGTCTCGCCAGGCGATGTAGAACAGGTAAGCGATGACCAGCAGGCCAAGCGCTGTATTGCCCGTCATGTGCAGCTCGCGATGCGGAATCGCATCAAGCGCAAAGTGAGAAGCAAAAGATAGTACAAGCACGGCAGGCACCGCTGCCCACTTGACAGGAGTCGGCAAGGATCGGACCGAGCTCAGTCGATACAAAGCCGCTGCGGCGGCCATATGAGTAGCTACTAACAAAAGGCAACGCTCCTTTTCACTTGGTACTACCAAAATAAACGTTACAGCGTTGGGAATAGTTGCATTTCCCCTTGCAGCGATGCAACGCTTGACTAATTACTACGCCTTGTAGTAGATTATAACTACTACGTAGTGTAGTAATAACCTCGTTATGGACGCATAACGAACCCTTGAGGTGATACAGCTTATGAATTCTGTACAGAAATTATCCGATACCGAGCTGGAATTGATGGAAGCGATCTGGGCCAGCGAGCCGCCCGTGACCTCCACAGATCTGTTGCGGCTCTTCGCAGACAGAGGCCGGGCATGGAAGGCGCAGACGATGTCGACGTTCCTCTCCCGGCTGGTCGAGAAGGGCGCGCTGGAGACGACCCGAGACGGACGCGCCAATCGATATGCTCCGCGCGTGACTCGAGAGGCCTATAAGCTGGCCGAGACGCAGCATGTGTTGGATGATCTGTATCAAGGCTCGGTGAAAAATCTGATCTCCGCGCTCTACGACGGCGACAAGCTCTCGGAGCAGGATATCGACGAGCTGAAGCAATGGTTCTCGGAGAAGTAACGCCATGACGACAATCATCGCTTGGCTGATCTCGCTCACCGTCGCCGGAAGCATCGGAGTCGCTTGCGCGCTGCTGCTGACTGCGCTGCCGTTACGAGAAGTTCCCGCACGTTGGCGCTACCGGATGCAGCGTCTTGCCCTGCTCCTGTACCTCCTGCCCTTAGCCGCCCTTGCACCGTGGCTGATCGGCATCGTCCGCCCCTGGCTGATCGTCCCGGAGCCACTCCCTGCCGCGCCTTATGCCCCCTTGTATGGGGGCGCTGAGCCACAGGAGGCTGCTTGGCTGTTGCCGGCACCTGTCGCCATCGCTCTGCTCATCGTCTGGCTAGCCGGAGCGCTCGTCTACGCCGGCCGCCAGTTCTATCGTTACCGTCGCTTCGTACGGATACTGGCGAGCAGCAGCGCCCCGCTGCCGCCGGATAGCGAGGCCTCGATCGCCTTGCATCGCGCTCAGGCTGCGATGTCGATGCGCCGACGCGTGCGACTCGTCAGCAGCGACCTGCTGCATACGCCATTGCTCATCGGACTATGGCGTCCGACGCTCTATCTGCCACGGGAGCTACCTGCCGACATGGACTTGGAGATGACGATGCGCCATGAGCTGACCCATCTGCAGCAGCACGATCTGTGGACCAAGGCGCTCATGCTCTGCGCAAGCGCGCTGCATTGGTTCAATCCGCTTGTCCATATGCTGCAACGCCATATCCAGACCTGGAGCGAGCTCTCTTGCGACGAAGCGGCCGTCCAGCCGATGTCGCCCAGCGAGCGCAAGCGATACGGCCAGACCATCCTGAGCGTGTCAGCCGGCAATGCCAAGCTGCCCACGCCGCTATATGCGTCATTATCGCCTCATGGACAACAACTCAAAAGGAGATTAACCCTTATGATGAATAGCAAGCCTACGCGCAAAAAAACATTCTTCCTCCTATCCGGTACGCTCTTGATCGCCGGTATCGTCGGCACATCGGCTGCCGTGTGGGCAGCAGACTACGCGCCAGCTGTAGACTATAAGTCTGAACCTTACACGTCTCAGTCTAAAGAGATCGGTCCGGATAAGCAAACGCGCCCTGACGCTGCCTCAAAGCTGCAACCGGACCAAGCGGCTACCGATGCTCCTGCAGCCGCTGCCGCTCCGGCAGGCGAGGGGCCTCGCACAGAACCAAGGGACGAAAGTCAGCCGCGCGAGGTCGCCCCTGCTGCGGAGGACCCGTACCTCGTACCGACCGACGAGAGCCAAGCGACCAAAGCCGCCCCGACGCCTGGAGGCCCGTATCTTGTACCAAGTGACGAGGGCGCAGCGAGCGTACCTGCCCCGTCAGTTGACAGCCCCTCCCTCGTACCATCCGAAGTGAGCCCAGCGAGCGAAACCGCTCCGGTTGCTGAAGCCACTCAAGGGCCCTATGTGGGAACCCTCGTTGCGGACACGCGCAGTGAAGCCGCTCCAGCTGCAAGTCCCTCGGATGGAAGCTCGCCAAGCGAAATCGTCCCAGCCGAAAAATAAGCTGCGACTTTTGTCCGCAACGATAAAAAACGCCATTATCCCCCACCCGTCATGCCTAGAGCCATGACGGGTGTTTTTGTATCCGCCAAAACTCGAATTCCCCATTCACAAACCGCCGGTCGGTTTATATAATGAGATTAACCATCACAAGGAGGACCGCTAAATGAAAAATGAAGAACGCCGCAAGCAGACCACCCGTCAGCTGATCGAAGCGACCCAGGCCTTGCTCGAGGAACGAAGCTGTCACCTCATTACGATCCAGGATGTAATGGCGCGCTCTCGCCTCTCCAAGGGTGCGATCTTCCACTATGTAAAAAGCCGCGACGAGTTGTTCGCCTTGGTGCTGCAAGAGCGACTCGAAGCGCTGAATGAAAGGTTCTTCAACGCAGTGAACGCAAGTCAGGTCTCCAGCTTCGATGGACCGATGCGAGCGATCGCTGACAATCTGATCCGGCTAGAGGACCCGAGCGACATCACGAACAAGGTGCTCTTTTACCTGGCAGGCAAGGAAGACGACCCCGCCGTCGCCGAGGCGCTGCGACAATTCCATGATCAGTCCGTACGCTATACGAGGGAGTGGATCTCTACCGGACAAAGACACGGCGTCATTAAAAGCGCGGTCGATGCGTCCGTTACAGCGGAGCTGTTCGTCATGCTCTCGCTCGGCCTGCGCATGCGCGCTTCGCTGCAGCCTGCCTCGACCAGCCTTTCCGCCGCAGAGCTAGCAGACTATATGGGCCGAATGCTGCGGCATACAGAGCGGCCCATCGACAAGGAGGAGCATCTATGACGGTCTGGTTAATCCTGCATATGCTTGGCGTCGTCCTGTTCCTCGGCAACATCATCACCGCCGCCTTCTGGAAGCTCCGGGCCGAAGCGACCCGCAAGCCTGAGATCGTCCACCATGCAGTGAAAAATGTAATGCTTGCCGATTTCGTCTTCACCATTCCCGGCCTCGTCCTGGTCACCGTCTCGGGCATCATTATGGCGCATGAGGGCAACCTATTTTCGAGCGGATTCAACTGGCTCATCATGTCCGTCATTCTATTCGGCATCACCGGCATCATCTGGTCTGCCGTGCTGCTGCCGTTGCAACGAGCGATGATTCGTTTAAGCGAGGATGGCATCCATACAGGCGAGCTGTCTCCAGCCTTCCGCCTAGCCTCTCGCAGATGGGACTATTTCGGCATCGTCTCCACCCTTGTCCCCGTCGCCGTCCTTATCCTGATGATCGCCAAAGGGTTCTAACCGCATCTCTAGCGTCACTGTCGCAGTTCCAGCCGTCAAAAAAGCGCCACGTTCGAATCCGAACGTGGCGCTTTCGCTGATCTGGCGAGCCTTAGCCTTATCTGCCATCCTTATCGGCCATCGGGTGCTTGGACAGCAGCCCGGTCAGCTCCTTCATGAACATATTGATATCCTTGAACTGGCGGTAGACCGAAGCGAAGCGCACGTAAGCAACCTCATCGATTGGATACAGCTCCTCCATGACGAATTCGCCGATTTGGAAGCTGTCCACCTCGGCTTGCGCCGTCGTCCGCAGCTCCTTCTCGACCTCGGAGACGATGACCTCGAGCTGATCGATCGATACGGGCCGCTTTTCGCATGCACGGATTAGTCCGCGCAAGATTTTGTCGCGGCTGAACTCCTCACGGCTGCCGTCTTTTTTGATGACGATCAACGGCGTTTCCTCAATCATCTCAAAGGTGGTGAAGCGCCGACTGCACTGCTCGCACTCGCGGCGTCTGCGGATCGACTTGTTTTCGTTGGCCGGCCTGGAGTCGAGCACCTTCGTGCCGGCATAGTCGCAATAGGGACATTTCATGTTCGTGATTCCCTCCATTCTATCGGGTTTGCTCGCCGTCGGTACAAATTACCAGGCTTACGCGGTTATGATCTCTTGAAAAAAGCACATAATACTTTTACCAACCGCGAGGAGGTGAAACAAATGAGCCAAAACCGCAGCAGCAATCAACTGGTAGTTCCTCAAGCAACAGCCGCTCTTGACCAAATGAAATACGAGGTAGCACAAGAGCTGGGTATCGCGATTCCGCAAGACGGTTACTATGGCAACATGGCTACTCGCGACGCGGGTTCCATCGGGGGTTACATTACCCGCCGCCTGGTACAGATCGCTGAGCAATCGCTTGCCGGTCAATACAAATAATAAGGCTTAATCCGAAAGCTTTGACCGCGGGCGCCAGTCGCCCCGGCCAGAGCTTTCTTTTGTTAGAAACTGAACGACCTACATCCATTACCGTTTCATATCAGGATACAGGGACTTGTACTTATCATAGTAATAAAAAACCCGCTTCACATAATGCCGGGTCTCGCCGAACGGGACGTCCGCAAGCTGATCACGCGAGCCGTTCCATACTTTCTCGCTCAGCCATCGCTTCACATTGCCCGGTCCCGCGTTGTAGGCAGCGACGGCAGCGGTCGTATTATTGTCGAACTGCCGGATCAGCGACTGGATGTACCACGAGCCCATCTCGATGCTGACATCGGCGCGATGATGCACATCCTCCATCGTCACGGAGGTGAACTTGGCTTGATCGATGATCCAATCGGCTGTATCTGGCATGATCTGCATAATGCCAAGAGCACCCTTGGGCGATTCGCGTCCAGTCTGGAAGTTCGTCTCCGACCGGATGATAGCCGCCAGCAAGTAGGGGTCAAGCTCATAATTAAGCGCGCTGGCACGGATGTCATCCTGATAGTGAATCGGGTACATCATCCGCTCGATCCAGTCGGAACGTAAGAACAGCACGATCGCAGTCACGGCAACCGCCAGCAACAGCAGTAATCTGGCCAGCCTCCTCATCGCGCCACCGCCTCGCGCAGGAACGCTTCGACCTGCAGCTCGGTCTCGTATAACGTACCGCTGTTATCGATCACCCAGTCAGCGCGGCGGCGTTTCTCCTCAATGTCCATCTGCAGCGCGATCCGCGAGCGCGCCTGCTCCTCTGTCATCTCCGGCGAGCGCGCCAGCAGACGCTCAAGCTGCAGCGACTGCGGCACATAGACGACGAGTACGCCCTGGTACAAGTCGGCTTGTCCAGTCTCGTACAGCAAGGGGATGTCCGCGACCGCCAGTCTTGCGGGATCCTCCGCCTCGTAGCGCCGCAGTCTATCCTGCATCCGCTCGCGGATCGCCGGGTGCAGGATCGCCTCGAGCGTCTTCAGCTTCTCCCGGTCGCCAAACACGAGCTGGCCCAGCGCCGGCCGGTCGAGCGTCCCGTCATCTGCGAGTACGGCTTGTCCGAACTGCCGGACGACAGCGGATAACGCCGCCTCGCCTGGCATGACGACCTCCCTGGCCACCTGGTCGGCATCGACGAGCGCGGCGCCGCGGGCGACCAGCATCGCCGCGACTGTGCTCTTGCCGCAGGCGATGCCCCCGGTCAGTCCGATTATCATAAGGGTTCACCTCATCTTCCTTACCCACAGCTACATCAACTTTAAGATACCCATTAAGATCAAGATCACACCGGGCAGCAGCGACAATGCGCGCATCCGGCCGGAGGTCGCGAAGCGGAAACCAACGCGCAGCCCGACCAGCAGGAAGCAGCCGCTCGCAACCGCGATCAACAACGACGTCCATAATGGCGAAAATCCGAGCAGCGCTGCCCCAAGGCCCGCGCCAAATGCATCGAGCGAAAGCGCGCTGCCGAGCAGCAATGCCTCCGAAGCCGAGATCGTCCCCGAACGGTCCATATCTGCCGCCTGTGGCTTGCGCAGGATATGGATGACGATGCCAAGGCGTTTCAACTCGACGATCATCACCATCGTCGGCGAGAGCGACGCCCCGCCGCCTTGCCCGAGCGGTACGATAGCCGAGCCGTTCCCCTCCGTCGTCTCCTCCGACTCGCCGCGGACGAACTGGACGAGTGCGAACAAGCCGATGCCGATCAGGATGACAGCCCCGATGATCTGTCCGACCATTGGCGACAGATAACCCGACAGCCATTGTCCGAATACCATCGAGAGGCCGATCACAAGCCCCGAGCATCCGGCAATAATCAGAATCGATAGCAACGGAATGCGAATCTTGCGCAATCCGTATGTAACCCCTACCCCGAATCCATCCAAACTGACGGCGCAAGCAAGCACCACGAGCGAAATCAGATGCGCCAGCATCGATGTGTCCCTCCTCACACTGGCGCGTCATAGGCGCGCCCAGGTCTGTTACACATCATATGCAAGGATGGGGGGCGGGTGCATTCGTTTTTGGGCGGATATCCCGCATACAGCTCTGACTGCCCCGCAAACCGTGCAGCTAGGGATCATTGCCGCTAAGGCCCTGGTCTGTCAGCCTGCGATCTGCCGGGCAGTGTTCGACCGCCGGTCTGTATAATAGACCGCCGGTCAGCGGACAGCGTCCTCGGTCCGCTTGGCACGCTTCCGCGCGACCGGTGCCGCGCTGCCCCGCGGGGCCCGCTGGCAATGCGTGCAGATATGTGTGCCGCGTCCGGTGACGACGAACTTGACGATGGCACGGCCGCAGCTCGGACAAGGCTGATCCTGCCTGCCGTAGACCGACAGCTGCTGCTGGAACATCCCCATCTCGCCCTGCCCGTTGACATAGGACTTGATCGAGGAGCCGCCTGCCTCCACCGCCTCGCCGAGCGTCTGCAGGATCGCCGTATGGAGCCGCTGCCATTCCGGCCGCGTCAGGCTGTCCGCTGTTCGCTCGGGATGGATGCGCGAGAGGAACAACGCTTCATCGACATAGATATTCCCCAGACCGACAACGTATTCCTGATTGAGCAGCAACGGCTTGATCCGCGTCGTCTTGCCCGAGAGCAAGCTGCGCAGCTCGCCCGCCGTGAACGTCTCGGACAACGGCTCTACGCCTAGCCGGTTGAGCGGCGGCAGCTCGAACTCCTGGCCCGGCTCGAACAGATGCATCGTGCCGAACTGACGTACATCCTTGTATCTGAGCGCCGTGCCATCCGTAAAGTGGAAGATGACATGCGTATGCTTCTCTATCGGCTCCTCCTCGGCGTAGACGCCATAACGTCCCTCCATCCGCAGATGCGAGACGAGCACCAGCCCGTCCAGCAACAGCCGCAGGAACTTGCCGCGTCGCTCGACGCCTTGGATCGTCCGTCCTTCGAGCGCGGCGGCAAAAACCTCCGGCTCCTCCGGGCGCTGGATGATGCGCGGCAGCAGCACCGAGACGCGCCGGATCGTCTTACCCGCGACCAATGCCCCCAGCGTGCGACGCACCGTTTCAACCTCCGGCAATTCCGGCATGATGATTCACTCCCTTAATATCCATTATAACCGAGACGACCTTACTTCGTCTCATACCAGTTGGCGCCGTCGCTCACATCCGCCCGCAGCGGCACGTCCAGCTGGATCGCCGACTCCATCACCTGCGGCACCAGCTCCCGCATCGTCGCCAGCTCCTCCTCCGGCACCTCGAAGACGAGCTCGTCATGCACCTGCAGCAGCATCCGGCTGCGCAGTCCGCGCGCGCGCAGCTCCTCGTCCATGCGGACCATCGCCAGCTTGATGATATCGGCCGCTGTGCCCTGGATCGGCGTATTCATCGCCGTACGCTCGGCGAACGAGCGGACATTGAAGTTCGACGCCTTGATCTCTGGCAGATAGCGCCGCCGCTCGAGCAGCGTCGTCACATAACCGTCCTCGCGCGCTTGCTTGACGATGTTGTCCATATACGCGCGCACGCCCTCGAAGGCATCGAAGTATTGATCGATGAAACGCGCTGCGTCCTTACGTGTAATATTCAGGTTCTGCGACAGGCCGAAGTCGCTGATGCCATAGACGATACCGAAGTTGACCGCCTTCGCCTGACGCCGCATATTACTATCGACCTGGTCCTCCGACACGCGGAACACGTCCATCGCCGTTTTCGTATGGATGTCCATATTATTAATGAACGCTTCCTTGAGCCCCGGATCGCCCGAGATATGCGCCAGCACTCGCAGCTCGATCTGCGAGTAGTCGGCGGCCAGGATCGACCAACCAGGCTCCGAGGGAACAAACGCCTTGCGAATCTTGCGGCCTTCCTCGAGGCGGATCGGGATGTTCTGCAGATTGGGGAACTGGCTGGAGAGACGCCCCGTCGCGGCGATCGTCTGGCGGAAATACGTATGGATCTTGCCCGTCTCCTCGCGGATCTCCTTGAGCAGTCCCTCGATGTACGTCGACTGCAGCTTGGTCAGCTGCCGGTAATGGAGAATCGAAGGGATGATGCCGTGATACGGCTCCAGCTTCTCCAGGACGTCGGCATCAGTCGAGTAGCCAGTCTTCGTCTTCTTGATGACAGGCAGTCCCAGCTTCTCGAACAGGATCTCGCCGAGCTGCTTGGTCGAGCCGATGTTGAACTCGGTGCCCGCATGCGCGTACACCTCCTGCATCGCCGTAGCGATCCGGCTCTCGATCTCCGCGCCCAGCCGGTGAAGCTCCTCCGCCTGTACCGTGATGCCCTGCCGCTCCATGCCGGCGAGCACCGACGACAACGGCAGCTCCAGCTCGTAATACAGCTTGTGCATGCCGCTCTTCTCCAGCTCCTGCCGCTGGATGTCGGCGATCGCGCCGACAGCGTGCGCCTTGGCCGCGAGGTGCGGATAGAGCGCCTCCGGCTCGGGGATCTTGAACTTCGCCCCCTTGCCGTACACATCCTCGTCTGCGGCGACGAGCGGCAGCGCGTAGCGATGCGTCAGTCCGTTCAGCGTATGGTCGGGATTGGTCGGATCAAGCAGGTAGGCGGCCAGATAGACGTCGAAACGGATGCCCTGCAGCGGGATACCCCGCCAAGCGAGGGCGAGCTGAGCCTTGTGCATGTCGTAGCCATGCTTGTCCTGCTGCTCGTCGGCCAGCCAGTCGCGTATCGCTGTCGCAGCCTCGCTCGTCAGCACGTCCACAGGTACGACATGCACCCGCTCACCGATCGTGAGGGCGACCGCCAGCAGCTCCGCCTGATGCGGATTCTCGCCGACCGCCTCGACGAGCAGGCTCTCCACCTGCGGCAGCTCTGCAGCCAGCGCATCCAGCTCGTCCTTGCCCGATACGACGATAACTTCCAGCTCGGCAGCCGCCTCGGCGTTATCGCCGGACGCCGCGCCCGATGGCAGCTCCAACCGCTCGATGAGCGAGCGGAACTCCAGCTTGCGGAGCGCCCCCGCCAGCACGGCCGGGTCGTAGCCGTCGTACTTCATCCCCTCCGGCCCGCGCTCGAGCGGCACCTCGCGGTAGATCGTCGCCAGCTCCTTGCTCTTGCGCGCGTCCTCCTGATGCGTCTCGACCCGCTCCTTCAGCTTGCCCTTGAGCGTCTCGCTCGCCGCCAGCACCGCCTCCACCGAGCCATGCTCGTGCAGCAGCTTGAGCGCCGTCTTCTCGCCGACGCCCGGGATGCCGGGGATATTGTCCGAGGCGTCGCCCATCAGCCCCTTCAGATCGATGATCTGCAGCGGCGCCAGGCCGTACCGTTCCTGAATCGCCGGCGGGTCATAGCGCTCGACCTCGCTGACGCCCTTGCGCGTCAGCGCCACCGTCACGCGCTCCGAGGCCAGCTGCAGCATATCCTTGTCGCCGCTGACGACGAGCGTCGGGATGTCCTGCTCGTCCGCCAGACGCGTCAGCGTGCCGATGATATCGTCCGCTTCGTAGCCCTCCAGCTCATAGCGGGCGACGCCAAAGGCGGTGAGCAGCTCCTTAAGCAGCGGGAACTGCCCGGACAGCTCGGGCGGCGTCTTCTCCCGTCCGGCCTTGTACTCCGCGTAGCCTTCATGCCGAAACGTCGTCTTGCCGGCGTCGAAAGCGACCATAATATGCGTCGGCTTCTCCTCCTCGATCAGCTTCAACAGGATCGTCGTGAACCCGAATACCGCATTGGTGTGCTGCCCTGCGCTATTCGTTAGCGGCGGCAAAGCAAAGAACGCCCGGTAGGCGATGCTGTTGCCGTCTATCAACATCCATTTATCCATCAAGGCACCTCACTCATCACTTGTCTGTCCCTCTATCATAGCACAAAACGCCCCCGCACAGGGTAGACATGGCTGTCAGCCAATATCCGCCGCTATGCGGGGGCTTGCGAGGACGGGGACATATCTTCTGCTCCCCGTCGATTGCATCATTTCCAGCGCCAGATACCGCCAGGTCAGATACGGTCCGACCAACGCCGCAGCCCGCCGCTTCAGGTATCGTCTGATCTATCCCGACTATGAAGCGGCCATAGCTTGTGATCAGCCTCCGCCGATCCAGCGTGCCGGCCAGCCCAGCAGATCGCCCTGGGCATAATCGACACCCATCGTCTCCAGCTTGTCTAGCTCCTCTGGCAGCTCGATGCTCTCGGCGATGACGCGGCGTCCGAAGCTAGACGTTGAGGTCCGGGCGCTTGCCCGTCACCAGATAGACGACGCTCTCGCCGATGTTGGTCGCATGGTCGGCGATCCGCTCGATGTAGCGGCCGACGAAGCTGAGCAGCACCGCCTGCGAGATCGTCGCCGGATTTTCCATCATCAGCGAGAACAGCTCGCGGATGATCTGGCTGTACAGCGCATCGACGCTGTCGTCGTCCTTGCCAACCTTGTAGGCCAGATCGACATTCTCGTGGATGAATGCCTGGATCGACTCGTAGGTCATCGTCTGGGTAATCTCCGCCATCCGCGGCAGATCGATCAACGGCTTGATCAGCCCTTGTCCCTCCAGTCGGAGCACGACCTTGGCGATGTCGACCGACAGATCGCCCATCCGCTCCAGATCGCTGGCGATCCGGAAGGCCGACAGGATGATCCGCAGATCCTTGGCTACCGGCTGCTGGGTAGCGATCAGCTTGGAGCCGATCTCCGTGATCCGCTCCTCCAACTGGTTCAGCTCAGGGTCCTGGCGGATGATCGCCTTTGCCTTGACGACATCGACCTCCTGCAGCGCAGCCATCGCCTCGCTCAGCGCCTTCTCGACGCGGCCGCCCAGCTCTACGATCAGATTGTGCAGCTCCTGGAGCCCCAGATCGAATTCCTTGCGAATAGTCATCATTGGATAGGCCACCCCTTCATATTGTCCTTGTCACCTATTTAATCAGCCGAAGCGGCCGGTGATGTATTCTTCCGTACGCTTGTCGGACGGGTTGGAGAACAGCTGCCCCGTCTGCTCCGCCTCGATGACCTCGCCGTTCAGGAAGAACACGGTCTGATCCGAGACGCGCGCCGCCTGATGCATGTTGTGCGTCACCATGACGATCGTGTACTTTTCCTTGAGCTCCTGCGCCAGCTCCTCGATCTTGAGCGTCGAGATCGGGTCGAGCGCCGAGGTCGATTCGTCCATCAGCAGCACATCCGGGTCGACCGCCAGCGCCCGCGCGATACAGAGGCGCTGCTGCTGGCCGCCGGAGAGGCCCATTGCATTTTTGTTCAGATCGTCCTTGACCTCTTCCCACAGCGAAGCGCCGCGCAGGCTGCGCTCCACCACCTCGTCGAGCTGCTTGCGCGGCAGCTTGAGATGGAGGCGCGGGCCGAAGGCGACGTTCTCATAGATCGACTTGGGGAACGGGTTGGGCTGCTGGAACACCATGCCGACGCGCTTGCGGAGCTGCTCGACATCGGTCCCCGGGGCATAGATATTGCTGCCGGCGAGCAGGATGTCGCCCTCGACCCGCGTGCCGGCGATCATGTCGTTCATCCGGTTCAGCGTCCGCAGGAACGTTGATTTGCCGCAGCCAGACGGGCCGATCAGCGCCGTGATCGACTTTTCGGGGATCGTGAAGTTCAGTCCCTTGAGCGCCATGAATTCCCCATAGTACAGCTTCAGATCCTTGATCTCATACTTGCTCTGCATGCTCTCACCTCTCTTATCCGAAGCGTCCGGAGATATAGTCGTCGGTCTGTTTTTTGGACGGGTTGGTGAACATCTTCTGCGTATCGTCGTACTCCACCAGCTCGCCCATGTAGAAAAACGCCGTCTTGTCCGAGATCCGCGCCGCCTGGTGCATGTTATGCGTGACGATGATGATGCAGTAGTCCCGCTTCAGCTCGGCGATTAGCTCCTCGATCTTCGCCGTCGACACCGGGTCGAGCGCCGAGGCCGGCTCATCCATCAGGATGATGCTCGGCTTGACCGCCAACGAGCGGGCGATGCACAGACGCTGCTGCTGACCGCCGGAGAGCGCGAGCGCCGACTGATGCAGGCGGTCCTTCGTCTCCTCCCAGAGCGCCGCCTTGCGCAGCGAGCTTTCGACGATCGCGTCGAGCTCTTTTTTGTTTTTGATGCCGTGATATCTTGGCCCGAAGGCGATATTTTCGTAGATTGATTTGTGGAACGGATTGGGCCGCTGCCATACCATGCCGATCTTTTGACGCAGCAGCACCACATCGACCGACGGATCGTTGATGTTTTGCCCCTCGATCCAGATCTCTCCGGTGATTCGGGCGCCGCCGATCAGGTCGTTCATCCGGTTCAGACTGCGCAGGAACGTTGACTTCCCACAGCCGGACGGGCCGATCAGCGCCGTCACTTCCCTGGCTGCGAAGTCGAGACTGATTTCCTTAACCGCTTGTTTTTGGCCATAATACACGCTCAAGTCGCGTGCCGATAGTCCGTTGTCAGGCATGCTGCCTCCCCCTCTCATACCAGCCTCATCTTACTTGCTCGCTGTGAACTTGCGATGGATATATCCGCCGATGAAGCGAGCCGTAAAGTTGAACAACAGGACGACGATGACGAGCACCGCCGATGCGCCTGCGGCGATCTCGGCCGCATCCGGCGCCAGTCCCTCGCTGTTGATCTTCCAGATATGGACCGCCAGCGTCTCCGCCGGCCGGAACGGATTAAGCGGCGAGTTCGGGCTGAACGGATTCCAGTTCGTGAAGTCCAGACGCGGCGAGCTCATCCCCGCCGTGAACAGCAGCGCCGCCGCTTCGCCGAAGACGCGTCCGGAGGCGAGGATCGTCCCGGTCAGGATGTTCGGCATCGCGATCGGCAGCATGATCGAGGTGATCGTCTTCCAGCGCGACAGGCCGAGCGCCAGACTCGCTTCCTTCTGCTCCTTGGGCACAGAGCGGATCGCCTGCTCGGTGATCCGCACCATGAGCGGCAGGTTGAACACCGTCAACGCCAGCGCGCCCGCGAACAGCGAGTAGCCGAGCCCGAAAAACTGGACGAGCACGAGCAGGCCGAAGAGGCCGACGACAATCGACGGGAACGACGACAGCACCTCGACGACCAGCCGGATGAAGTCGGTGAAGCGGTTGGCTTTAGCATATTCGCTCATATAGATGCCTGCGCCAACGCCAAGCGGGACGGTGATGAGCAGCGTCAGGACGAGCAGGAACAGCGAGTTGAACAGTTGCGGCCCGATGCCGCCGCCTGCGCGGATCGTCTGCGGCACCGAGGTCAGGAAGTCGAAGCTGACATGGCCGAGGCCGCGGATCAGGATATAGCCGAGCAAGCCGACGAGGATGGCGACGATGAAGAGCGCCATAGCGATGATGACGACCGTTGCGATGCGATTGGCTAATTTGGCGCTCATACCTTGGTCCTCCTCTCGAGCCAGCGGACGATAAAGACGAATACGAAGGTCATCAGCATCAGGATCAACGCCAACGACCAGAGCGCATTGTTATGCGCCGACCCGGCTACCGTGTTGCCCATGCTGAGCGTGATGACGCTCGTCAGCGTCGACGTCGAGTCGAACAGCGAGCGCGGCAGGAACGGCGCATTGCCGATGACCATCTGTACCGCGAGCGCCTCGCCAAAGGCGCGCGAGATGCCGAGGACGACGCCCGTCATCAGCGCCGGGAAGGTCGTCGGCAGCACGATTCGGTAGATCGTCTGCCAGCGCGTCGCCCCGAGCGCATAAGCGCCTTCCTTGAGCCCGCCGGGAAGCGCCGACAGCGCATCGGTGGCGATCGTCGTGATCGTCGGCAGGATCATGATCGAAAGCACTAACGCCCCTGCGGCCAGTCCGAGGCCTTGACCAGGGAAGGTGTCGCGCAGGAACGGTACGATGACGCTCAGACCGACGAAGCCGTAGACGACCGACGGGATGCCCGCCAGCAGCTCGATGACCGGCTGCAGGTAGCGGCGGCCGTACTTGGGCATGATCTCCGTCATGAAGATCGCCGCGCAGAAGCCGAGCGGCGCCGCGATCAGCGCCGCCATGATCGACGTGCTGAAGGAGCCGAAGATAAACGGCAGCGCGCCGAGGATCGGCGGCTTCGCATCCGGTTGCCAGGTCGTGCCGGTGATGAATTCCCATACATTGATGCCGTTCTTGATGAAGGTCCCCGAACCTCGCGAAGCGACGAAATAAACCATCGAGAAGATGGTGATGATAAGGAAGATAATACAGAACCAGGTATACAGCTTGCCGACCCATTCCTCCGTCAGATGCTGCTTGCTTGGTTTGACTTTCGGGTGTTCCAGGTTAACTTTGGGGTGTTCCAGGGTGACCCTCTCCTTCACACGCCGACAAAGAGGCGGATCGCATCCACCTCTTTACGGTTATAGTTCAGCACGAGTTATGCTGTTGTCGGACCTCGACTTATTTCGGCGATACGTTGCCGTCCACATCGCGAGTGATCGTCATCGCGGCAGCCGGGATGTAGCCAAGCTCGACAACATCATTGTTCTGAACCTCGTCGGAGAGCATGAAGTCCAGGAAGGCTTGGACCACTTCGTTTGGCTCGCCTTTGGTATACATGTGCTGGTAAGCCCAGATCGGATATATGCCGCTCTTCACATTGTCTTCGCTTGGCTCGATGCCGTCATAGCTGAGCGCCGTGACCGAGTCATCCAGGTAAGAGAGAGCCAGATAGCCGATTGCGCCAGGCGTTTCGCTGACCAGCTTTTTGACGTTGCCGGACGATTCCTCCTGGATTTGACCAGGCAGGTCAGGGGAAGCAGCGCCCAGGGCATAGGACTCGAACGTTTTGCGCGTGCCGGAGCTCGATGGACGGTTGACGATGACGATTTCTTGATCTGCGCCGCCTACCTCGGACCAGTTTTTCACGTCGCCGTTGAAGATTTTCACTAGTTGATCCTTCGTCAGATTGTCTACGCCGACAGCCGGGTTGACGACCGCAGCCATCGCTACGACAGCGACTTGATGATCGACCAGTTCGTCGGCTTTGGCCGCTTCGTCGTCCTTGAACTTCTCTTGGGCGAAAATATCGGAGTTGCCGATGTCGGATTGTCCCTCGGACACTTGCGTCAAGCCCGTGCCGCTGCCGCCGGCTTGTACCAGTACCGTTACTTTGCCATTCTCGTCCATAAACTTGTTGGCTGCTTGCTCGACGAGCGGAGCCATAGCCGACGATCCTACAGCGAGGATGGAGCCTTCGAGTTCCTTATCCGTTGTTTCTTCCGGCGTGTTGCCAGTGCCGCTATTCGTGCCTCCGTTTGTACCAGCCGTATTGTTTGGCGTATTGGCAGGCGCATTGTTTCCTCCGCCGCATGCCGCCAGCGTAATTGACAGGACCAGGGTCATCATCAACAGCAAGCTCTTTTTCATTTCTTTGGGTTCCCCTTCCGTTTGGACAGATGTGATTGTTTTGCTCTACAGGACCAAGTATAGAAGCCTGTCATTAATTCCATATCTTCAGATTGTAAACGCAATAACAAAATTGATTCGATAAATTGCATAATGACCGCCGCTATCATAGAATAATTCTATAGTTATCGATCCTTCAGGCGGTGAATGTGATGAACATTTTAAAATTCCGGATGCTGTTGCTCATTGAGCGCTACAAAAAGGCGACGATCGTCGCCGAGCAGCTTGGCATGAAGCAGCCTACGGTCAGCTTTCATATGAAGAAGATGGAAGAGGAGTGGGGCATCAAGCTGTTCGAATACAAAGCGGGGAAAATCATCCTGACGGAGGCCGGGCGGCTCGTCCATCACTACGCCCAGCGGATCGTCGCCGGCAGCGACGAGGCGATGGCGCGCGTCCGCCAGATGAAGCGCTATGGCCGTGGCTCGCTCGTCATCGGCTGCACCGATACCGCTCTGGACGCCCTGCCCGACCCGCCATGGCTGACGCTTGCGGCATCGCGAGAAGAGCCGCTCTACCATGTGCGCACCGGGGAGCATGAAGCGCTAATGGACATGCTGGACGAGGGTCGGCTCGATCTGCTGCTCACTGCCCAAGGCGAGCCGGAGAGCAGCCGTTACCAGATGCAGACGATCCTCGAATCGCCGCTCGCCCTGTTCGTCTCCGAATCGCACCCGCTCGTCTACGCCGACGGTCAGCTCGGCGGCGTCCATCTGACCGCTTACCCTTATCTCATGCTGGAGGATCGCTCGGTGGCAGAGGCGATGATGGTATGGGAGGCCGAGCAAGGCCTCTCGCTGCAGCCACAGCTCTATGCCGACCGCTGCGCGCTGCTCATCGATTCGCTCCGACGCAGCCAGGGCATCGCCATCCTGCCCGAGGCGGCGGTCGCCAAGGAGACGCCCGGTCTGCGTCGACTGCCGCTGCCCGGCCGCGCGCCGCTCTGGCGACTGCAGGTGCTCGTACCCAAGCAGCATTGGAACCTGCCGCTGCTCGGCCAGACGGTGGAGCGTCTTCGTCAGGGCTGAGAAGAACCCAATGTCACTGCACGACAAACTAAAACGGAGTTGGCCATAAAAATAAATGGCTCAACTCCGTCTTTGTATTTATAATTAGTGGCTCACAGCTGCGTGCCCTCCCGATCCTCTTCACCTTCACGACCAGCAATGGCATGGAGCTCTTTAGCTGCTTCAGGGTACTTTCTCAGAATGCCCGCAGTTTCGTTCACTGTCTGCAATAACCTTGCTCTTTTCTCTGCTCTTTCTGAGGAGGCTGGATTCCTTCCCCCCCATGCGTAATCTCCGCCAGCAGCTCCTTCATCTCCCGGATGACGCGCTCGGTCTGCTCATTGGCCTGGATCGACAACGCGCTCATCTCCCGGCTGCTCTTCTGATTGTCGGCGGCGGCGATGAACAGCTTCTCGAACAGCCCTGCCGCCTGGCTGACAGAGGTTGAGCTGGCCTTCGTCTCGGCGCGCGCCGCGTTCACCAGTTGGACCGTCAAGCCTACCGCCTCGAGGATCGACTGGATCATCCGATGGATCTCCTCCGCCGACCGCTTCGTCTGCGCCGCCAGCGACCGCACCTCATCGGCGACGACGCCAAAGCCTCGTCCATGCTCGCCTGCTCGCGCTGCCTCGATGGCCGCATTAACCGCCAGCAAATTGCACTGATCCGCCAGCTCGCGGATGACACGGGAGACGCTGCCGATCTCGCCTGCCCTCGCTTGCAGCTCCATTGCCTGACTCTCCTGCGTGTCGGTCTGCTCTGAGAATCGCTGGAATGCGCTCGTCACCTGATCGAGCTGACGCTTGCCCTCCAGCGTCAGATCGACCATATGCTCGGAGAGACGGCTCCCCTGCTCCGCCGATGTTCGCACCGCGACGACGCCTTGATTGATCTCCTGCATGCGGCTCTCCGCCCCCTCGATCGTACGGGCTTGCGAGAGCATCGCCTCGCGTTGCATCACGCGCGAGATGCCGAGCAGATCCGAGACTGTCAGGATGCCGGCGACCCGGCCGGAGCTGGTGACCAGCACACAGTCGTACAACGTACGATCCTCGCGCGTGAGCGCCTCCTCGATCAACAGCTGAGCGCCCGAGGACAGCTCGACGCAGAGCGGCTCATTCGTCATCAGATAGGTGATCGGCCGATCATAGTAGAGCTCCATGCCGAATCGGCGGCTTAGCTGCCGGAAAAACCGGTCCCGCATCACTAGCCCCTCAGGATGCCCGCTATCCGTAGCGACCGTGATGCACTCGGCGTCCGGATAATGCTCGAATACTTGTACAACCTCCCGGCAAGTATAGGCGGACGAGACGATCGGACTCTTTCGGACGAACTGGCTCAGTACCGGGTCGACCGCTGCGATCTTCTCCTCCGCGCTGCGGGCCTCTGGCACAGCCGCGATTCGTGGTTGCCTCTGCTCCTCTTCATCCTTGATCATTTTCCGCTCAGCGAGCACCTTGTTATTATCGACTGCTGTTGCCATCCGCACGCATACGCCTCCTTGTCTCGTCCCTTATTCTCCCTTACTGTACGTCGCGTCGATTATCCGAAATGCAGCATCATGTAAACCGCAGGTTAAATTTGGTTCGATAGTCGCAGGCCCAGGAACAATTTCATCTTGTTTTCCGAGACATTTCGTGATTAAATAGGCTTATGATTAATAGATAATTATATCGATTAACACTTTCATTAATCCATCGGAGGTAATCATCCATGTCCAACAAAGCATCCATGATCGTCGACAAGGACTTCGTCATCGGCGAGGTCGACAAACGTATCTACGGCTCCTTCATCGAGCATCTGGGACGCGCCGTCTATAACGGCATCTATGAGCCAGGTCATCCGTCCGCCGACGAGAACGGCTTCCGCAAGGATGTCCTCGAGCTGATCCAGGCGCTGCAGGTGCCAATCGTCCGTTACCCTGGCGGCAACTTCGTCTCCGGCTACAACTGGGAGGACGGCGTAGGTCCTGTCGAGGAGCGCAAGCGTCGCCTCGAGCTGGCATGGGGGACGATCGAGCCCAATACGTTTGGCACCAACGAATTCATGGACTGGTGTCGCAAGGCCGGCACTGAAGCGATGATGGCCGTCAACCTCGGCACGCGCGGCGCCGACGAAGCGCGCAGCCTGGTCGAATACACCAACCATCCTTCCGGCAGCTACTATAGCGACCTGCGCGCCAAGCACGGCTACAAGGACCCTCACAACATCAAGACGTGGTGCCTGGGCAACGAGATGGACGGGCCTTGGCAGATCGGCCACAAGACAGCTGAAGAGTACGGCCGACTCGCCGTCGAGACGGCAAAGGTGATGAAGTGGGTCGACCCGACGATCGAGCTCGTCGCCTGCGGCAGCTCCCATATCGGCATGCCTTCCTTCCCGGAGTGGGAAGCCACCGTACTCGAGCATACGTATGACCATGTCGACTATATCTCGCTGCATCAATACTACGGCAACCCTCAGCAGGATACGCCGACCTTCCTTGCCCGCTCCGTACAGATGGACGCGTTCATCCATACGGTCATCTCGACGAGCGACTACGTCAAGGCCAAGAAGCGCAGCAAAAAGGACATGATGCTCACCTTCGACGAGTGGAACGTCTGGTATCACTCGCACGAGACGGATAAGAAACTCGATCGCTGGCAGATCGCGCCGCCACAGCTTGAGGACGTGTACAACCATGAGGATGCGCTGCTCGTCGGCTGTATGATCATCAGCCTGCTCAAGCGCGCCGACCGCGTCAAGATGGCGTGTATGGCTCAGCTGGTCAATGTCATCGCGCCGATCATGACGAGCAACGGTGGCGGCGCTTGGAAGCAGACGATCTACTACCCGTACCTGCACGCTTCCGTCTACGGCCGCGGCAAGGCGCTCGTGCCGCTCGTAACCTCGCCGAAGTACGACACCAAGGAAATTACCGACGTGCCGTATCTCGAAGCGATTGCTGTTCATAATGAAGAAAACGAGGAGATCACCGTATTCGCGGTCAACCGTCACCTGGAAGCATCGATGCCGCTCAGCGTCGACCTGCGCAGCTTTGGCGGCTGCTCGCTGATCGAGCATATCGTCCTCGAGCACGACGATCTCAAGGCGGCCAATACCGAGCAGCAGCCGGATCACGTGAAGCCGCACAACCGCGGCTCTGCCGTTGTCGACGGCAGCAGCGTAACCGCCGAGCTGGCCAAGGCGTCCTGGAACGTGATCCGCCTGAAGATTAACGCGTAATCATAACAAACCGAATACAAAAACAACCTAATGAAAGAGGCTTCCCTCCTACGCATGTCGCGGGAGAGAAGCCTTTTCTATTTGAGGATCAAAGGTTTTTTTGTCAGTATTCGAAGCCAGACTTCATTCTCCTTTTGAACGGAAAAGGTAATATGCTTAGCCACACAAGCTCGCTTATTAGGATTCGCAGGCACCAGATCTTTGAATCTTTTCTTCATCAACACGTTCACGCCTTTTCCGATGTATTTATTGCTATAGCTTACGCATGGAATCGGAAAAGTAAACACAAAAAAAAAGAGAAGGCTGTCCTACACTCAGCTTTCTCTTCAACCAACTATTATTTGACTTGTCTAATTACATCCATGTCGTGAGCCTTCATTCGTCCAATCGAACGTTCCATATTAATCGTTGTCGGTCGTTTGTTCGGATTTTTGGGAGGTGTCGCTTGATTTCGGGAAACAGTCTTTGACGAACCTGAATGATGCAGTTTGGTGTTTGTGTCAGCCTTCATGTTTTCCCTCTCCCTTCATCTGTTAAGTTAAGTTAACTATATCATATTTCGCTTTTACGTTCTACCTGTTCACTCGCCATGGCCTCAGCCTCGTCATTATCATCATCAACATGCATAGATACAAATTGGTCTTCGTTGACTTGCAGCCACAGGTCAAAAGTGTATAGCAAATTCAGCATAAGAGAAGCGTCTGCGCCTGTCGCTTCACTATCCTTTTTGGAACGAACCAAAAAGAGCAAATTGTAGAACTCTCCAAAGTAGGGAAACAAAACACAGGTGCTGTTCCCTTCTATAATTTCAATGTTCTCTCCAGCAAGAATGGTGCTAATGGCTTGATTTTGCCTCATTCCGACTCCCCGTGTAGTCAACCCATGTTCCTTTATGATTGAATTGTACGCTAGACTAACATTCTCTCTAAACTTCTCTTCCACGGCCGAGGCTTCCACCCGATAGGAGAATATATCCAAGTGGAAGTTAAGCGCAAAAGTTCTTAAATAAGAACTTACCGTTTCTTCATACTTTTCTGGCGTGAATTGAAAATTATCCATATGCCAGTCTGACAAATTCTTTGGCATCATTTCATTTACCTTGATGAGCTTTTCGCTCAACTCAATAAAAGTTCCACGATTTTTGTTAATGCTTTCGACCAAACCCTCTTGCTTTAATTCGTTCGACATAAATTTGGTTATATCCGGGGTTTGAAAGACGAACAGATCAATGATGACTACACTAATGACAAGAGCAATCAAATGTTGAAGATTTTCACCGACATCTGGAAAAACACCAAAAGCCCATAACCCAAAGGAAGCGATAACCACGAGACCATAATATAGCTTTCGTATTGCAACGCGATGCTTTAAATAGTATTCTCGGTTGCATATGTATATTGCTATACTGATTGCGATCCCTAGTAAAAGAATAATCAGGATCGTCATTGTATACCCGTTTACCTCCAAGCAGTCTCCCCCTCCCTGTTTCTCTTCTTATTATACTTTACAGACTTCCCGTTTTCTTGAATTTTTCGTTCTGTAGAAAACTTGGCATTGCAAAAGAAAAACAGCCTGCCTTGGGCAGACTGCATTTTCTTTTCGCCGCCAGACTACTTCATCTGCTGCAGCAGTTGGACGCGGTACGCTTCGCTCTCAAGCGCCTGGATTTCCTTGTACTCGGCCTCGGTCAGCGTGCGCGGCGGCCTTACGCTGCTTGCGATCATGTAGATTTTGGCGCTGTCCTCGACGACCTGCGTGCGGTAGTAGGCTTCGCGCAGGTTTTTGCCTGTCGTGACCAGTCCGTGGTTGCAGAGCAGGATCGAATTGTGATGCTCCGCCTTCTCTGCGACCAGCTTGGCCAGCACATCCGTCGTCGGCACGACATACGGTACGAAGGCGATATCGCCGACAAGCGCCGCCTGGTCGGGGAACAGCATCGGCAGCTCCTGGCTAATCGTCGTCAGTGCGATCGAATAGACCGGATGCGTATGGACGATCGCCTGGATCGCCTCGTTGACCCGATAGCAGAACAGATGCATCAGCACCTCCGACGATGGGCGCACCGATCCTGCCGCCACCTCGCCGCTCGGGATATGCACCTTGACCCACTGCTCCGGCTCGATATCCTCCAGCGCAAAGCCGCTCGGCGACAAATACATATCCTCGCCCAGACGCGCGCTGATGTTGCCGCCTGGACCGACAACGAGTCCTTTGTCGACCGTCTTGCGAGCGTATAATGTTAACTCTTCTCTAATGCTGGCCTCTGTCATGCGTGAGGTTCGCTCCCTTCCTTAATTCCATTCAATCTTGTAAACTTCGCTCATCGTCCTGCAGAAAGCTCGCTCCAGCCAGCTACTAGCTAGTAGTCCGCTCCTCTGTCACCTTCCGATCTGACTCACGATATACTATTGCCCCTCCGCCGCCGCTCGGCTGATCCGCAGGAAGCGCCCATAGGCGTCATCCCACTGCTCGCTGGAGCGCGGCTCGTAGACCGTCGGGGCAAAGGAATCGGCGACGATCTGGCGAATCTCCCGCAGCGAGCCGATCTCGCCGAGCGCATGCGCCTGCAGCAGCAGATTGCCTGCTGCCGTCGCCTCCACCGGACCTGCGATGACCGGAAGTCCCGCGCAGTCCGCTGTGAGTTGACAGAGCAGCGTATTCTGGATGCCGCCGCCCACCATGTAAAGCTGCGGTGCGCGGTAGCCGAGCAACTGCTCGATCTCGCCCAGCGTCTGGCGGAACTTGAGCGCCAGACTTTCGAGGACGCAGCGGATCAGCTCCGCCTTGCTCTGCGGCGAGCGCTGTCCGGTGCGCGCGCAGTAGCTCTGGATGCGCTGCGGCATCCCGCCTGGCGCGAGGAAGCCGGCATCCTCGGGATCGATGTAGCTGTCGCTGCGCGGCACGCTGCGCGCCAGCTCGACCATCTCCGCATAGCCGATCGGCTCGCCCTCCAGCTCCCACTGCCGCTTGCATTCCTGGAGCAGCCATAGCCCCATGATGTTTTTGAGCAGCCGGATCTTGCCGAACGCCCCGGCTTCGTTGGTGAACGACCAGTCCCGCGCCTGCTCGGTCATGATCGGGCGTTCCGTCTCGACGCCCATCAGCGACCAGGTGCCGCAGCTGATGAAGACCGCCTGCTCGTGCTGCGTCGGCACAGCCGCCACCGCCGACGCCGTATCATGCGACGCCGTGGCGACGACCGGTACGCGAGGCAGCCGCAGCTCCTCGGCGACCGCCTCGGTGAGCCCGCCGCATACCGTCCCCGGCTCCACCAGCTCGGGGAACAGCTGCCTCGGGAGCCCGGTCCGCGTCAGCACCTCGGATGACCAGTCCCGGCGCTGCGGATCTAGCAGTCCGCTCGTACTGGCGATCGTATACTCCGCGCTCCGCTCGCCAGTCAGGTAGTAGCGCAGCAGATCGGGCATGAACAGCAGCTGCGCCTCGCCGCGTGCGAACCGCGCGTCCCACTCCTCCCGCATCGCGTACAGCTGGAAGATCGTATTGAACTGCAGCGGCTGGATACCCGTCGTCGCGAACAGCTCATGCTCCGGGTACTGCGCGAACAGCTCCGGCATGACGCCGTCGGTACGGGCATCGCGGTAATGGACCGGATGTCCGACGAGCCGCCCCTTGGCATCGACCAGTCCGAAGTCGACGCCCCAGGTATCGACGGCGATCGAGGCCGGCGCTTCGCCGCTCTCGCGGCCGAAGGCGCGGATGCCTGTCTTCAGCTCGTGGAATAGCCGCAGGAAATCCCAGTGCAGCGTCTCGCCGAGCTGCACCGGCTCATTGGCGAACCGGTGAATCTCCGACAGCGCCAGCCGTCGGCCATCGAAGCGCCCGAGCATGACCCGGCCGCTGCTGGCGCCGTAGTCGGCAGCCAGCATAGCTAATGAACGGTTGCCCATCGCAGTACCTCCTCCCATCGCTTGATTGCTTACTTGTACAGCGGTCCGAATGTGCTGCAAGCACGGAAGTCGGCGCCTTCAGGATCATGCGTGCCGAAGTTGCCCCATGCGCGCGGCCGGAACACCTCGTCCTGCGGCACATTGTGCATGCTGACCGGGATACGCAGGATCGCTGCCAGCGTGATCAGATCCGAGCCGATATGGCCATAAGAGATCGAGCCGTGATTGGAGCCCCAGTTGTCCATGACCGAGTACACATCGACGAACGCGCCAGTGCCGGTCAGCGTCGGTGCGAACCAGGTCGTCGGCCAGGTCGGATCGGTCCGTTTGTCCAGCGTATCATGCACCTCGTCCGGCAGTTCGACCGTATACCCTTGGGCGATCTGCAGTACCGGACCGAGACCCCTGACCAGATTGATCCGCGACATCGTCACCGGCATGCCGCCCTTGGTGAGGAAGTCGGAGGAGTAGCCGCCCCCGCGGAAGTACTCTGCCGATGCCGGACGCCACGAGGTCGCTTGCAGACAGGCATCAACCTCCTCATCCGTGATCTCCCAGTACGGCTTCAGCGCCGGCTGGCCGTCCTTGCTCTGCTCGCCCGTACCGTCGAGCGCTGCCGGACCGGAGTTGATCAGATGGAGGATGCCGCCTGCCGCATGGCCGCTCAGCTCATGCCCGGTGACGCGCTTCACCGCATCCGGGCTCCAGTACGTCCGCACGTCGGCGAAGATCTGGGCCGTGTTGGTGAGCAGGTAACCGAACAGCATCGCCACGCCGTTCAGACTGTCATTCTCTGTCGCGACCAGATACGGCGCCCGCTTGCCATTCCAGTCGAACGAAGAGTTGAGGATCGCCTCCGGGAAGTCGCCGTTAGGGAAGTGATCCGTCCATTGCCGCTGACCCTGGAAGCCGGAGACGATCGCGTTGTGCCCCAGCGCCTCCTCGCCGAAGCCAAGCGCGTCCAGCTTCGGATTGCCGGCCATCAGATCGCGGATGACGAGCGCCATCTTGACGTTGATCTCCCAGTCCTTGTCCTTCTTCTCCCGGGAGGACTGTAGCTGCTCAGGGTTGTTGTCCGGTCCCTCGGCGCAGTTGGCCTTCACCCAGCTCATCGCCAGCTCGTACTCCTCGGGGTCGTAGATCGTCTCCTCGATCCGGCGAGTCAGCTCGGACATATCGACATATTCGTTGCGCATGCCGAGGTAGTTCTGGAACAGCTCCTCGTTGATGACCGAGCCGGCGATCCCCATCGACACCGAGCCGATCGCCAGATAGGACTTGCCGCGCATGAGCGCTACGGCGAGCGCCGCCCGGGCGAAGCGCAGCAGCTTGTCCTGGACATCCGACGGGATCGTCGAGTCGCTCGAGTCCTGCACATCATGCCCGTAGATGCCGAAGGCCGGCAGCCCCTTCTGCGCGTGACCGGACAGCACGGCCGCCAGGTATACAGCTCCGGGACGCTCCGTGCCGTTGAAGCCCCAGATTGCCTTGGGCAGCATCGGGTCCATATCCATCGTCTCGGTGCCGTAGCACCAGCAAGGCGTCACTGTGATCGATACGCCGACGCCCTCCTTGCGGAACTTCTCCGCCGATGCAGCCGCTTCCGCCACGCCGCCGATACAAGTGTCGGAGATGACGCAGTCGACCGGCGAGCCGTCCGGGTAGCGCAGCGTCTCGCTGAGCAGCGCCGCGACCGCCTTGGCCATATTCATCGTCTGATCCTCCAGCGACTCCCTTACGCCTCTGCGACGACCGTCGATCGTCGGCCGGATACCGATCTTGGGGAACTCTCCACGCCATCTGTTATCGCTTACATTCATTACGATTACGCCTCCTTTAGTTTGCCTATGTGCCCTATTGTACCTTTGCCTCCGTCGCCACGTTAACCTACTATTCTGCTGTATTGCCCCCCGCCGATAGCAATAAACTGACCCTGCCGCTAGATGCGCCGCCCCGCTAACTGAGCTATAATGGTAGTATTCTTCGCCCTGGAGGAGACGCGCATGCCCAAGATCGAGATCCCGTATATCAAAACCGACCGTTTCCGGTTCATCCAGCCGCCCGAGCTGCTGTTCGCCGGCCAGCTCATGGACGAACGGCACTTCCATACGCCGCCCCAGGTGCACGAGGACTACTGCGAGATCCTCTATGTGTCCGAGGGAGCGGGCGAATTTACCATCGACGACAAGCTGTACACTGCGCGTCAGGGCGATCTGATCCTGTACAACAGCGGCGTCGTCCACGAGGAGCGCGCCCTGCCGGAGTCGCCCTTCCGCATCATCTACTGCGGCGTCCGCAATCTGCACATCGACGGCATCCCGGTCGGCAGTCTGCTGCCGCCCTCGATCGAGCCGGTGATCGCTGCGGACAAGTACGCGTACCGGGTCGAGAGCTGTCTGAGCGAGATGCTGCAGGAGTGCAACGCCCAGGTGCTCGGCTACGAGACGCTGACCCAGAACTTGCTGATGTCGCTGATCACGCTCATCTACCGGATCCTCGACGTCAAGCATTCGTTCCACGACTTTACCGGCAAGAGCGAGATCACGCTGCGGACCAAGGCGTTTATCGACCGCAACTATACAAAGAGTCTGACGCTCAAGGATATCGCCGACACGCTGTACGTCAGTCACCACTACCTGTCGCATCTGTTCAAAAAGGACCTCGGCGACTCGCCGATCAACTACATGATCACCCGTCGCATCGACGAGGCCAAGCGACTGCTGCTGCACACCGACAAACCGATCTACGAGATTGCCGCCATGGTCGGATACGAGAACGACAAGTATTTCTCCATGCTGTTCAAAAAAGTCGTCGGCCGGGCGCCAGGCTCGTATCGGGAGCAAGGACGCAAAAAAGCAAGCCAGCCGGACGGCTGACTTGCTCTCATCGCTTCAATCGTTTCTAACACCGGCAGACAGCTTCCGACTTGCTTACTTCAGCTGCTCCTCGGTGTACCGCGTCACCTGCTCGTCATAATCCGGATACGGGTAGCCGAGCAGCTCCGCCGTCTCGCGAGAGTACTTGCGGAACAGCGCGTAGCACGTCTGTAGCGCTCGCCGCATCTCCGCGTCGCCGCCCTGGACATAAGTGGAGAGCAGCAGCTCCCAGTCCGCTGTGGGCAGGTAACGATCGATGAATTTGTAGTTTTTGCCAACGCTGAACGTATAGCCCCGCTCTGCGCCGATGCGCCAGCTCATCATCCGCAGCAGGTTGGGCCGGGCGATCTCGCTCAGATGATCGATGGCATACAGGAGCTCGCCGCGCGCCAGTCCTTTGACGACATAGGTCGAGACGAACCAAAATTCATTGCAGCAATCGTCAAAGGAACGTGCCGTAGGCTTCTTGATCCAATACGCCTCATCGGACGACGCGACCTCGCGCTCGCGTCGTCCGTCCTTGTCCAGCAAGACCTCAACCAGCCCGTCGCTATCTGCGAAGTACCGATCCAGATCGGCCAGCGGGTATAAGGTCAGATCGATCTTGTTGCCGTCTGTCAGCAGCATCAGGTACATCGAGTAGGCCTATGC
>NZ_BFBX01000015.1 GCF_003851045.1 Paenibacillus sp. 598K
TCGTATGGCCGATCGCAGGCACGATGCCAGCGGCGGCGAGCCGCTCGATGAACGGGATCGCCCCCGGCCGCTCGGGAGCGAGCGTCACCATGACGATACGGCCCCTCGCGGCCTCCTGATAGCGCTGGAACTCCTCCCAGTCCGGATCGCGCGTATGCGCGCGGTCATGAGCGCCGCGCGGGCCGTCCTCGCTGGAGAGGTACGGCCCCTCCAGATGGATGCCGAGCAGCGAGGAGGCTCCGTAGCCGCCAGACTCGCAGTAGTCAGCAAGCGCGCCGAGGCCTTGCTTGATCCTGTTGTCCGAGCCTGTGATGATCGTCGGCAAGTACGCAGCGACCCCTCGGGCATGGAGGGCGCGCGTCGCGCCTTCGATATCGTCGGCCGTTACGTGCTCGCTGTTGAAGTCGTAGCTGGCGAAGCCATTCACCTGCAGATCGATCCAGCCTGGCGAGAGCCAGGGGAGCTGGCGCATCTGGTCCTCCAGCGGACGGATCGCGGCGATTGTCTCGCCGCGCACCTCCAGCTCGACAGCTTCTCCCGTATCGGGACGTCGGCCCTCATAGCGCATAGGGGATTCCTCCTTGTTGATCATCGTCTTCGTCGATTAGGCCCATGCGATGCTGTCGGCGGACGACGACTTGTCGAGATAGAGCTGCCAGTTCGGATGCGTCTTCAGGATCGTGGACGGGAACTGCGGGTCCACTGTCTGCTCGAGCGTCGAGCGGATCGCTGCCGCCTTGGCGGCGTGAGGGACGCAGGAGATGATCTGGCGGCTGCGCAGGATTTGCTGCACTGTCATGCTAATCGCCTGCTTCGGCACCTCCTCCAGCGAGCCGAACCAGCCTTCGTTGACCTGCTGCTGCTTGCACGCGTCATCGAGATCGACGATCTTGTAGGGAGCAGGGTTGTCAAAGTCGGCGGGCGGATCATTGAAGGCGATATGACCGTTCTCGCCGATCCCGATCAGCGCCAGGTCGACCGGCTTACGGCTGATCTCGGCATTCAGCTCCTCGATGACGGCGCTCGGGTCGCGCTCGCCGTCGACGAGCCAGTAGTTCGTCAGCTGCGGCACCTTGTCCAGGAATCGTTCCTTCAAGTATTTGCGGAAGCTGGCCGGATGCGACTCGGGCAAGCCGATGTATTCGTCGAGATGGAACATCTCGATCTTCTCCCACGGCAGATCGCGCGTGACGAAGGCGGAGATAAAGGGAAACTGGGAGGCGCCGGTCGACAGGGCGATCCGGGCGTAACCCTGCTCGGCGATAATCTCCTTCAAGACCGCCTCGGCGGCTTCGGCCGCGCGGGCCCCCAGTTGTTCGGCTGTATCGTGAATATGAATTTGCATTATAAATCAGTCCTCCTTAGTATAGTAAACCTATGCTGTCACGTGAAGCGTTGCGCCAAACCTCATCAAGCATTGTTGACAGTCGCATACTCGCGGAGCTGCACCATGCGCTGCTCGAGGCGCGAGCGCTCGGCGGCGAAGGCCATCAGATGGCTCTGCACCGAGGCGGCCGCTGAGGTCGCCGATGTATGCTCGCCCGCCTGGCTGACCGAGCGGATAAAGTCGCGGACGAGCCGCAGATCGCCGCCGCCGTGGCCGACATGGCCGCCCGGGTCGGTGAGCGTGGTCTTCTCCGTCTTGCCGGAGCCGAAGAGCGTTACTTCGATCTCGTTGCTCTCCATCGTAGCCCGCAGCTCGCCGCGCGTCCCCATCAGCTTCAGCGTGCGGCTGGAGTCCTTGGTAAAGGCGCTCATCGTGAAGACGGCTGTAATGTCCTCGGCGAACGACAGGCTGACGACCTGGTGATCGACGACGTCATTGTCGCAATAGTAGACACAGCGTCCGTAAGGGCCGTGTCGGAGCGCCGCATACCGGGCTTCATAGCTCGGATCTTCGCATACCGATGCGGCCTTCCAGCCGCCGTCTTCTTTGAGATAGATATTGGGCGCATAGTAGACGCAGCTGTCCTCGACAGGGCATCCATCCATGCAATAGCGCGGCGCGCCGGGCGGAGCATCCTCGGGACGGAAATGGGACAGATGGCCATAAGAGGCCACACTCAGACATTCCGTACCCGCCAGCCATTGGATGATGTCCATATCGTGACAGGATTTGGCGAGGATCATCGGACTCGCCTCGTCGGCGCGTCGCCATTTGCCGCGGACATAGCTATGCGCCTGATGCCAATAGCCGACGTTCTCGTTATGCTGGATCGACATGAGGCGGCCGATCCGTCCTTCGTCTAACAACCCCTTGATCGTCTGGAAGAAAGGGGAGTAGCGGAGCACATGGCAGATCGCAAAGACGCGATCGCTCAGCTCAGCCTGGCGGGCCATCGCCACGCATTCCTCCCACGAAGGCGACATCGGCTTCTCCAGCAGCACATGATAGCCTGCCTGCAGCGCCTTCATCGTCGGTTCGTAATGGTCGCGGTCCTGCGTGCAGATGAAGACGGCATCGGAGACGCGGGGACCGGCGAACAGTTCGTCCCAGCTGCCATAGCAGCGGGAAGGGGCGATCCCGTAGCGCTCCCGACACAGCTCGCGCTTGCCTTCGTCGGGGTCGGCGACGGCGACGATCTGCAGCTCATGCGGCTTGGCAAGCGCGTAGCCGGTATAGATCATGCCGCGCATGCCGGCGCCGATCAGCGTGACGGTTATCGGTTTCATCTCGTATCTCCCTCTCTCTGTTCGGTAGTCGTAGTATCTTGTGCGCGCCAGCGCGCCAGCTCATCGAGATCAAAATAGCGCAGCATGCCCGGCAGGATCAGACTCATGCTGTCGCGCTCCTCATAATGCTCGGCGCATACCCAGTCCTCGATCCGTCCGATCCCCGCCTCCGGGTAGACCGCTCCGATCCGGCGGTCGATCGCCGACGCAAGTTGCGCATACAGCTCATAACGGCCATGGGTGCGGATCTCGACCCGAGCCTCGGGGCGCAGCGACGCATCCTGCAGCAGCATGTCGACGCAACGGATGACATCGTAAGCGCGCATCGCCGCCAGAGAATCGCCGAGCCAGAGCAGGTCGTCCGCAAGCTTGTGTACGACGCCAAAAAAATCAAGCTGCGCCTGGCCGTGGATCGGGTGGGGCAGATGCGGCCCGACGCCGGATGGATTAAACACGAATACCGAGCGGCCGCTGGCGATCGTCTCGGCGATCCATGCCTCATGGACAGCCAGCAAGGTCGAACCGCCCTCCCACAGACCGATGATCGCAGGCCCGGCAGCAGCGCCAGCGCGCGGAGTCAGCAGAATACCGCTATTCATCACGCCCTCCTGCGACCACCAGAGACGGTACTCGGCGGCCGCATCGCCGCAGTCTCCAAGCGGCACCTTGCGCGTGCCGAGGCGGGCAGGGCGGCGCGGCTCGAGCAGACGGCGACCGAGCCATGCCAGCGCTTCCTCGCTGCTGCGGCCGCGACGCAGGTCCGCCAGCTCCCGAGCGCGGGAAATGTTGGCGCGGTGAACCGTTGCCATCTGCGGGTAGTCGGCGAGCACCTGCCCGGAAGCAGTCGCCCATAGTTGTTGTTCCGGCAGCAGCGCGTCGACGGCGATCTCCGTCGAGGCCTTGTACGGACGACCGAGCAGCACACGCGAGAAAAACGCCGCCGCTGCCTTGCCTAGCCGCACGGTATAGCTATGCGTCGAATCGTCGACAGTCAGCTCTAGCGAGGACTCCGCGTCCTCGAGCTGCCAATACTTGCGCGCGCGCTCCACCGTGCGCTGCGTCGCCTCGATCGGGAAGAAGTCGGAGCTGACGGCCAGCACATGGAGCGGCCTCGGCGCAAACAGCAGCAGCAGGTCCTCGTGATCAAAGCCGGCTGCGGTGAGCCCCGGCCACACTTGCTCCGCGTCCTGGACGCCGCCTGCATGCATAAACTGTTGACGGTTCATGATGAAGGTGGCTGGAGCGGCGGCGGCGAGCCGATCGTCGACGGCCATCAGCATCGATGTCTGAGTGCCGCCGCCCGAATTGCCTGTGACGCCGATACGCTGCGGGTCAACCTCTGGACGAGAACAGAGGTAATCGACGGCGCGCATCGCATCGTGGACGAAGTAGCGGGCGAGCGATTCGCCAAGCGGCAGACATTGAGCGCCGACATGCTGATGCTCATGGGTGCCTGGTTGGAAGATGCTATCGCCCGCTTCGGTCAACGGGTAACCGAGCCGCTCGCCCTGACCGATCGGATCGATCGCGAGCACGATCAGACCTGCTGCAGCCAACTGCCGACATACGCGCTGGTAGAGCGGGCTGAACCGGCTGCCCGGCTCATGCCCGCAGAGGAAGAGCAGGGCAGCTTCCGGCTGCGCAGCGCCCTCCGGGATGTACAGATTGGCGGCGACGGGATGGTCGGGACGGGCGTCGAATAGCACATTCTCAATCGTCAGTCCGGGCTCGCGCAGGGTGGCGGTCGTACGTGCAGCTAGCGGCGTATCCGAAGACGGCAATCCGCCGATCGCCTCCAGGAAGGCGGCCCGCATCCGGTTGCGCCGTTCACGGACGGCCGCTGCAGTCTCCAGGCTGTCGCGAGCGGCATCGCCGCGCGCGAAGGCTTCGTCGGCACGGTCAAAGACGAAGCGCTTCAGCTGATCGCGCGTGTCATAGAGCGAGAATATCGTCTGCTCCAGCTCTTGCAGCGTTAGCATCCCAGCTCACCTCCGTTCGCCGGCCGGTACGGCAGCGCCCATCTGCTCATCGATCGCGACAGGACGACGCTCTTCAATCGAGAGATTGGCGGCCGCGCCGATCAGGAGCGATAAGGCGCCAGCCTCGCTGCCCGCTTGCTGTCCGAGCGGGTCTGGCGTTCCCGGTTCTCCGAACAGCATGCTTCGCAGCTTGGCGTCTCCGCCGCCGTGGCCGTCCGCGCCGGTATCGATCTCGATCGTCCGTACAGGCTGTCCAGGCAGGAGCAGGCGGATCTCGCTCGTCGACTCGCCTCTCAGATCGGCATTGCTGTACAGATTGGCAAGCTCCAGCTTGCCTTTGCTCCCGGTAACGGTAGCTCGCCACCCCTCGTCGGGGCTGAAGGCGAGGAGCGAGTACGTGAGCAGCGAGCCGCTGTCGTAGCGGACGTGGACCGACATCGTGTCGTAGATGTCGATGCGCTCATCGAAGACGCAGCGGTCCCGGAGGTAGCCATCCTCCTGCTCGGCTTCCAGGAAGCGGCTCGCCATGAACTCGTCCTGGCGGATGTCGAGGTAGAAATCGCAGCGATCCTGATAATCGCAGGTCAGACAGCGCTCGCCGCGTTCCTCGCGGGTCGGACCGTAGAAGCGGCGACCGCCGTAGGCATGGACCTCGGTGGGCCGGCTGTCCATCCACCAGTTAATAATGTCGAAGTGATGCGTCGACTTGTGGACGAGCAGACCGCCGCTGTTGGCCATCTCGGCATGCCAGCGCCGGAAGTAATCGGCGCCGTGGATGCGATTGAGATAGTACTCCAGGGCGATATGCTGCACCTCGCCGATCTCGCCTGCAGCGATCAGCGACTTGACCTGGGCAAAGTAAGGCGCAAACCGCAGATTAAAGGTGACGGTGACGGTCCGGCCAGTGCGTCGCTCCGCTTCGAGGATTGCCGCTGCATAAGGGCCAGTCGTTGTCATCGGCTTCTCGGTAATGACATCGCAGCCGGCTTCGAGCGCAGCGATGATATACGTATGATGGGTGCTGTCTGTACTGGCGACGACGACGGTATCGGGGCGGGCCCCGGCGAGCATCGCCTCGAAGCTGTCATACACCGGCACGCCTCCGCAAGCTGCGCTCAGCAGCTCGGCGCGTTTGCGGTTTTTGTCATAGACGCCGTCCAGTTGGACATAGCTGTTTAGTTCGTCGGACACCATCGGCAGCGCAAACATATAGTAGGCGCGCGAGCCGGCTCCGACCAGCGCGTACGTTTTTTTCATGGGAACGGACTCCTTTCGCTAGTTAGCCTTTCAGACCGGTCGAAGCGATGCCTTGGACAAATTGCTTCTGCGCCGCCAGATAGACCGCGACGACCGGGAGAGTGACGATGACCGCAGCGGCCATCAACATGGCGGTATTCTGCGTGTCGGACTTCAGATAGAGCAGAGCGAGCGGCAGCGTATACAGCTCGCGGTCCTGCAGGTAGATGAGCGGCCCGACGGTATTATTCCAGGCGCCGATGAACGTGAAGACGCCAAGCGCCGACAGCGCCGGCCGACACAGCGGCATATAGATGCGCCAGAAAATACCCGGCGGGCGGCAGCCGTCGATGACGGCGGCTTCATACAGCTCGCGCGGCAAGCTTTTGAAAAACTGATGCATCAGGAAGATGCCAAACGCGCCGCCCAGGAACGAAGGCAGGATGAGCGGGTAATAGCTGTTCAACATCCCAAACGACTTCCAGATGAAGTAGCTGGGGATCAGCGTAACCTGAAACGGCAGCATCAGCGTGGCTAGCATCATCAGATAAAGCGGCTTGCGCAGCTTGAAGTTGTACATCGCCAGCCCGAAGGCGACGAAGGCGCACGAGATCAGCGTACCGATCAAATCGACGGTAACGATGAACACGCTGTTGAGCGTGTAGCGTCCGAAGCTGACGCGGTTCCATACTGTCTCGTAGTTGGACCACTGCACGGGGTCTGGGATGAGCTGGGGCGGCAGCTGCGAGACGGCGCCGAGCGTCTTCAGCGAGGTCGAGAGCATCCAGACGAACGGGAACGCCATGACGATGGCCCCCAGCGTCAGCAGCGTATAGACGATAATCTGCTTGAGCAGCGTCGGTTTCTCAGTCATAGTGCACCCACTTTTTCTCGAAGTAGCGCTGGAACAGCGTGATCGAGAGGATGATAACGAACAGCAGCCAGGCCATCGCCGAGGCCGGTCCCATCTTGAAGAACAGGAAGGCGTCGCGATAGATGATCAGATTGGTAACCATATGCTGCTCCGGGATGCCGGCCGTCACCGAGCCGAACATACCGAGGAAGACGTCAAAGGCTTGAAATGCCGCAATCGTCGATAGGATCATGACCATATAGAGCATCGGCGAGACGAGCGGGAAGATGATCCGGGTAAGCCGTACCCAGCGGGTCGCGCCGTCGATCGCGGCAGCCTCCAGCATCTCCTTGGGCACGTTTTGCATGCCGGCCAGCAATAGGATCATCGAGGAGCCGATGCCCTTCCAGACGTTGGCGATCGCGACGCTGGCGATGACGACCCACCAGTGCTTGTTGTCGAGCCAATGCACCGGATCGATGCCGACGTTGCCGAGCAGCCAGTTGATCAGGCCGAACCGATAGTTGTACAGCCATACCCAGAGGATGCCGCCGGCGATCCATGGCGTAACGACCGGCATGAAGTAGAAGAGTCGGAACAGCGACTTGCCTCGGATCGACTGGTTGAGCAGATACGCGATAATAAAGGCGAACAACGTCTGGAGCGGTACGAAGATGCCTGCAAAGACGAGCACATTGCGCACCGAAATCCAGAACGGCGGATCGCTCAGCGTCCGAATCCAGTTGTCCAGCCCGACCCAGCGCGGCGGATTAAACAGATCCCACTGGGTAAAGGCGATATACGCGGAGAACCCAATCGGAAAAAAAACGAAGACCACTAAATTAATAAGGAAGGGGAGCGTGAAAATATAACCCCAATAGCCTTGCTTGTGCATGATGACCGCAACCTTTCGCTGTTGGGTTCGTCAGACGGGGGGCGCCCCGTCTAACGATAGGCCCGCATAGATTAGTTCTGGTTGTCCAGGATGTCCTGCACCTTGGTATGGATGTCGCTGGCTCCAGCTTCCGGCGTTACGGTGCCTTTGACGATCTCGTTGACGATCTGCTGGACGGCGATCCGCCATTCGTTCCACGAGGCGTTCTCATCCATCGTGACGCCGCCTTCGGCGATCCCGTCGGTAAAGGCAAGCTTGTTGGCCGGCTTGGTGTCGCTCTCCTCGAGCAGCGCCAGCGCCGATTGCTTGACCGGCAGGGCGGAGCCGCTCTCGGCGATGATCGCCTGCGCTTCGTCGCCGAGATAGTACTGCAGGAATTCCCAGGCTGCGTCCTTGGACTCCTGCGTGGCGCGCGAGGAGATCAGCCAGGAGTTCGAGATGGTCGGCACGTAGCGCTCGCCGTCGACGCTGCGCGGGATCTTGACGACATCCCAGTCGGTATCGGGGAATTCGCTGTTCATCGTCACCTGCGTGCTGTACTGCAGGAAGAACATCGCCGCCTTGCCCGAGCCGAAGGCTGGCAGCTCGCCGCCGAACGCAGTGATCGAGTCGGCATCGGTAAAGTAGCCTTCGGCGATACCCTCGCGCAGCTGGCGCAAGCCTTCGACCGTCTTCGGATCGTCGAAGCGCGACTTCGTCAGCGTCTCGTCTAGCACCATGCCGCCGGCTTGCTTGATCCACGGGAACCAGCCTTGCGTGATCGAGCTGGAGCCGATGAAGCCGAACACCTCAGGGTTGCCGTTGCTGTCTGTTCGGGTTAACTTCTTGGATGCTTCGATCAGATCGGCGAAGGTCCAGTCGTCCGTCGGGTAGTCGAGCCCCGCTTCGTCGAACAGCGTCTTATTGTAGGCCAGCGCGATCGGGTTGGCGCCATGCGGCACGCCCCATACTTGTCCTTCCGGCGTTTTGGCGGCGAACAGCGTATCGATGTAGTCGTCCGCGCTCAGATCGCGTTCGATATAAGGCGCCAGATCTTCAGCGACGCCCCGCTGTCCATAGCCGAGGATGACCGCATTTTCCTGGAACCATAGATCCGGCATCGTGTTGCCGGCGATCTGTGTGGCGATCCGGTTCGTAAAGTCGCCCCAAGGCGCTTCCTGAATCTCGACCTTGATGTGGGGGTGAGAGGCGATGAACCCGTCGATAATCTCTTTGCTGGTCACTTCGTAGCTGCCTGGCAGGCCAAGCTTCAGCCGAACGGTGGAGCCTTCGGGCGCGGGCTCGTTGCCACTGTTGGACAGCGTGCAGGCGGACAACAGTGTGGCGGACAGCGTTAATGCGAGGGCAAGCTTACCTGTTTTTTTCATGTTTGAACCTCCCAGTTTCGACAGAAATCGATTTCTTTAACGAGAGTATAGCATGATCCATGTGAACAAACCAGCATTATTTTTTCGAAGATAACGTTTTCTCAAAAAATAAAAATCGGTTAATGTTAGCTAATCATACAGGTAACGCTTGCAAATACCGGAGGAATGAGCGTTTTTTTTGAAAATACCAAAACTTACACATTGCTTTCATCGTTTAAAGGGGAGGAAAAGTGGGTAATCAATACGTTTAGAAACCGATTGCTATCTCTTGGTAAAAAGGCGGGAAACTAGAGGTTTCCCGCAACGGAGGTGATCGATGCCCGCTCGACGAGGCGCGGCTGCAGCATGACGGACATCTGCGAGCTGTCCTTGTCCTGCAGCTTGTCGAGCAGCAGCTTGCAAGCAAGGATACCCATCTCGTGATCTGGCTGCTTGATCGTCGTCAAGGGAGGATGGATCATCTCGCCATACTCGATGCCGTCGAAACCGATCACGGACATATCGGCGGGCACGCGCAGTCCCCGCGAAGACAGCTCGTGGATTACGCCAAACGCCATCACGTCATTGCACGCAAAAATCGCCGTCAACTCGCTGCGCCGCTTTAGCAGCTGTGCAGCCAGCCGCTTGCCGCTATTGAACTCAAAGCTGGCCCCAAACGCCACCTCCGACGCCTTGGCCTCCTCGACAACTGGCGTCAGGCCGGCTTCATCCATCGCTTTCAGGTAGCCTTGATAAATCTCCGTTCGACTGTGACGGTCGAGCTCGGAGGTGACATAGCCAATCTGGGTATGGCCGTGCTCAATCAGATGCTTTGTAGCCATATAACCGCCCTTGGCGTAATTGAATTCGATCTGCGAGATTTCGTCCTCGTCGATCCGCTGGTCGATGGCAATCGCCTGCATGCCAGTTTTCAGCAGACCTTTGAGCAACGTCGTATCCTGGGCGATCGAGGAGAGGATGATGCCCTTGACCTGTTTTTCTGCCATCGTCTGCAGGTACATAAGCTCGAGGTCGGGGTTTTGCAAGGAATTGCATACGATGACATGATAATTATGCTCACGGGCTGTTTCCTCTACACCGAGGATAACAGAGGAATAGAATGGGTTGCTAATCGATGGGATGATGACGCCGATCGTCATGCTAGAGTTCGTCTTCAGTTGCTTGCCCAGCATGTTGGGGATATAGTTTGCTTCCTTGGCGATCCGTATAATTTTCTCGCGCATGGCGGCGCTGACGGGATAGCTGCTGTTGCTGAGCACGCGGGAGACAGTGGCTGCGGAGGCATTGGCCAGTTTCGCGATATCGTGAATGGTGACCGGTCTTTTCATGGCTTACACCTCGTTAAGTAATCGATTTCTGTATTGTTTTCTATCCTACCATAATCCGATCGATTGTGCGAGTCATCACTTTTTTTCTTTTTCCTCTCTTGAAATTCGACAAAAAAATTAATATCTGACATCAAAAAGCCGTTATATAGTATGAGAGAGCGGTTCTGTACATATATAAGCGAAGGCCAGACCATGCACCTTAGAAAGATATAGGGAGAGAACGAGCAATGGAAAACGAACGGATCGGTGCGGCTACCATCCTGATCGTAGACGATCAGGAATACAATATCCGACTGCTGGAACGCATCCTCGGTCGTGCCGGGTTCAACAAGCTGGTGCCGCTTGTAGAGCCCGAAAATATCATTGATGTCATCAAAGAAGTTCAGCCGGATATTATCCTGTTGGACTGGCATATGCCCGGGATCGATGGCTTGCAGGCGCTGCGGATGATCCGCGAGCAGAGCGGCAAGGATCAATATCTGCCTGTGCTGGTCATCACGGCGGATGTGACGAGCGAGGCGAAGCAGAAGGCGCTGCAAGCGGGCGCACATGACTTCCTTACCAAGCCGGTGGACCGTACAGAGGTGATCCTGCGGATCAATAATTTGCTGCGGACGCGATTCCTGCACCTGCAGCTAAGCACACAGAAGAGTACGCTCGAAGAACGGGTGCTGATGCGGACATCCGAGCTGCAGCAGGCCAAGCTCGAAATCCTGCAATTGCTCGGTCGCGCATCGGAGTATCGGGACGATATGACCGGTCAGCATACGCAGCGAGTAGGCAGGCTGTCCGGTCTGATCGCCGCCCAGCTCGGGCTCCCCGAGAAGACGATCGAGCTAATCGAGACGGCTGCCCCCCTACACGATATCGGCAAGATCGGCATTCCCGACGAGCTGCTGCTCAAGCCGGGCCGATTTGATGCGAGCGAGCTGGAGCGGATGAAGGCTCACACAACGATCGGATTCAATATTTTGCAGGCCAGCTCGTTTGAGGTGTTGAAGGTTGCCGGTCTGATTGCCCGCTCGCATCACGAGAAATGGGATGGCAGCGGTTATCCTCAAGGTCTCAGCGGCCGCGCGATCCCGTTGGAGGCAAGGATTGTCGCATTGGCAGACTTCTATGATGCCTTGACGCATGAGCGTCCCTACAAAAAAGCCTGGTCGCCTGAAGAGGCCACGGCCGAAATCATCAACCAGCGCGAGCGCCACTTTGATCCAGAGGTCGTCGATGCCTTCCTGGCTATCGTCCGTTCCGTCAATGATCTGACGTTGGAGGAATCCGTATAATGAATGATTGGGCACAATTGCAAAAAGAGCTGGCACAGGAGCGTGCGCTGCGCATCGACGCAGAGCAACGGGAGGCTGAGCAGCTGAAGCGGATACGGGAGCTGGAGCAGCAGCTGGAGCATCTCGAAGGCCATCTTGAAGACATGGTAACCGTGCGCACAGCCGATCTGAAGCGAGCGCATGATCAGGCGTTGCGGGCGAACCTGACCAAAAGCCAGTTCTTAGCCAACATGAGTCACGAGCTGCGGACGCCGCTTAATGCGATCATCGGCTATAGCGAGCTGTTGATGGACGAGGCGCGCGAGCTCGGGGAGCCGATGCTGGCCGAGGATTTGCAGAAGATCAATCGCTCCGGCAACCATCTATTCGCCCTAATCAATGACATCCTCGATATTTCCAAGATCGAGTCCGGCAAAATGGATCTCTATTATGAACCTTATAGGGTCGAGGAATTGATCGAGGATGTGATGGCGACGCTTCGACCGCTGCTCGAACGCAGCGGAAACGAATTGAAGCTGAACCTCACAAGTGGAGAAATGACCACCGATGTGACCAAGCTGAGACAGATCCTGATCAATCTGTTGACGAATGCCATCAAATTCACTAAGGACGGCACCATTCATTTCGAAATTTGCCGGGAAGCAAGAGAAGGCGTGCCCGGTTATGCCTTCATCGTATCAGATACCGGCATTGGGATCTCCAAGGAGCAGCTCGACCAGTTGTTCCAGCCTTTCGTCCAGGCCGACAATTCGACGACGCGCAAGTACGGCGGAACCGGCCTTGGGCTGTCGATCAGCCAACGGTTCTGCGAGATTATGGACGGACGCATCGATGTGACCAGCGAGCCTGGCGCAGGCAGCACCTTCACCTGCTGGCTGCCCGCAAAACCTGCGAAGCTGCTGGAGATGGCTTTGACAGAACCTGTCGAGACGGTGACCGAGGAGGATACGTTGGAGGAGCTGGCGGTGCCGGCGGGGGAGGCTGGCGTCAGTATCCTGTTCATCGACGACGAGCCGGATAACCGAGTCCTGATCGAGCGGCTGCTGGCGGCTGAGAGCTGGCGACTGGCCTTCAGCACGAACGGCAGGGACGGACTGCGCATGGCGCGAGCTCTGAAGCCGCAAGTGATCTGCCTCGATATCCTGATGCCGAGCATGGACGGCTGGGCGGTGCTCGCCGAGCTGAAGAGCGACCCGGAGTTGGCGGATATCCCGGTCGTCATCCTCTCGCTGACAGACGATCGACAGCTTGGCTACTCGCTTGGCGCAGCTGAATATTTGACCAAGCCTGTCAACCGCAACCGCTTGATCGAGGTGATGGATCGGTTCATCGTCGATCGTGAGCATCATTCGGTGCTCGTCATCGAGGACGATGAGACGACAAGCGAGATGATGACGCGGATGCTGCATCGCGAGGGCTACAAGGCCCGCAAGGCGGACAATGGCAGACTGGCGCTGGCGCAGCTGGAGGTCGAGCAGCCCGACCTGATCCTGCTCGATCTGATGATGCCGGAGATGGACGGCTTTGAGTTTATCGCTCAGTTGCGCAACGACGAGCAGCTCGGCCGGATTCCTGTCATCGTGCTGACCGCCAAGACGATTACCGCCGAGGATCGCAACAAGCTGAACGGATTGGTGAAGGATATTATCCAGAAGGGCTCGTTTAACCGTTCGCAGCTATTAGAGGAGATCAAAGCCTGTTTGGATTAGACTGTGGAAAAAAAGCCTACGGTCACGGTATCCAATCTGTAGATGATAAAAGGGAAGGAATGGCACGCATGAAGGTCATACTGCTCGTGGAAGACAATGAACTAAACAGCAACATGCTCTCCCGCCGTCTGCGCAGGCGAGAGTACGAAGTGGTGCTGGCCGAGGATGGGCAGCAAGGCGTGGAGCTGGCAGCCAGCCGCCGCCCCGATCTGATCCTGATGGATCTGAGTCTGCCTGTGCTGGACGGTCTGGAGGCGACGCGGCGCATCAAGTCGGACCCCGAGCTGGCGCATATCCCGATCATCGCGCTGACGGCGCATGCGATGAAGTCCGATCAGACACGCGCGCTGGAGGCGGGATGCGACGATTTTGATACGAAGCCGATCGATCTCGATCGTCTGCTGGGCAAGATCGAGCAGGCGCTTGGCACGGCGTAACCGCGCTCGTATCGTGTTGCATGTACTCTTGCGATAGCAAACCAATAACCCCGGAGGCGGGGCATCTTCTGTTAAGATGCCGTGCCTCCGGGGTTATTGTCGTTCGCCCGGTCTTCAGATGACATCGGACTTGGCGAGATCTTCACGGATCAGGTCGGCTGCGAACTGGCCGCTCAGCGTCACCATCGGCACGCCGCCGCCCGGATGAGTGGAGCCGCCTACAAAGTAGAGGTTGTCGAGCATCGGGCTGCGCTGTGGGATTTTGAAGCCGCCATTCAGCTTGCGGTCGGTGACCGTGCCATAGATGGAGCCGCCATTGGCTCCGTACAGCGTGCGCAGATCGTCCGGCAGGAAGGTATGCTCCCACTCAATATGCTCTCGCAAGCCTGTAGCTCCGAGTCGTTCCAGCTTGTCCAGCACGAGATCGCGGTACGGCACGCGCCAGCGCTCCCAGCTCTCGCCTGGCGCGAGCGGCGGCACATGGGTGAGCACGAACCAGTTTTCCTTGCCCTCCGGCGCCTGCGAGGCGTCGGTCTTGGAGGAGATGCCGACATAGATGGTCGGATCTGCGGCAGGACGCTTCTTGACGAACAGCTCCTCGAACTCCAGCGCCGCGTTCTCGGCAAACAGGAAGTTGTGATGCTTCATATGATCGTATGTACGATCGACGCCAAGCAGCATCACATGACCAGAGACGGTCGGCTCGAACTTGGACAGCCGCTTGACCATGCGGGAGCTCTGCGAATGACCGGAGAGGATCGTCTGATGCGCCGGGATCGCCTCCAGATTGCTGACGACGATATCGGCCTGCAGCCGTTCGTCGCCGATCCGCACCCCTGCCGCCCGGCCATTCTCGACCAGTACTTCATCGACCTGGCAGGACGTGCGCACCTCTACGCCGAGCTCGTCCAGCAGACGCAGCATCGCTCGGGCGATATTGTACATGCCGCCGTCTACATAGTAGATGCCGAGTCCCATCTGTACGTAGATCAACTGCGACAGCACGGCGGGGGCGGCGTAAGGCGAAGAGCCGACGTACATGATCAGGAAGTTGAACAATTGACGGAGCTTCGGGTGCTCGATGTACTGCTCGGTTGTCTGCGCCATCGTCTTGAGCGGGTCCATCGCCAGCAACTCCCTCAGGCTGTGCTGCTGCCGCAGGTCCGACAGGCCGGACAAGCTGCGGGCGTAGAAGCTTTTGGTGCTTAATTCGTATTGCTTGCGGCAGTAGTTGAGATACGGGATGAACTGTCTGCGATCGCGCGGCGACAGCTCGCCGATCTGCTCGAGCATGGCCGGCAGGTCGCCGAGCAAGTCGATATGGCTGCCATCCGGGTAGAGTGCGCGCCACTGCGGCTCGACGCGGATCAGTTTGAGATAATCCTTCAGTCTGCGGCCGGCAGCCTGGAAGAGCTGGTCAAGCACCCAGGGCATCGTCAAGATCGATGGACCGGTGTCGAAGCGGTATCCTTTGCCTTGACGAATGTTCAGCTTGCCGCCGGCGCGTTCGTTTTTCTCCAGCACGATGACCTCGTGGCCGTCGGCGCGCAATCGGATAGCGGCTGACAGACCGGCTAGTCCGCCGCCGATGACGATGATTTTTTTTGTTTTCATCGGTTCCTCCTGATTTGATAATGAGGGATTGGTCGATACTGTCTGGTAGATTCATAAGCTGAGATAGGTTTCCAGTACTATCCATTGTGGACGGGATTGCCTCATATCATACAGGGTCATGACAAATCAGCGCGAGCTGTGCAGGAAGGAAGGACAGAAGATGGCTGATTGGATAGGGATAATGCACGCAGCAGGCGCTGCCCTTGGTGTTGTGCTGCTCGGCGGGAGGACGGGCTGGCAGATCGGCCGAGGACGACGAAGCAAGCTTGGCGGAGCGAGGGCCTCGCGCTCGGAGCCGCTCATGCCGCCGCTGTCGATTATCATCCCCGCGCGCAACGAAGCTCGCAACCTGAAGCGTCTGCTGCCGATGCTGCGGCTGCAAGGGTGCAGACGGATGGAGATCATCGTTGTCGATGACGGCTCAACAGACGATACGGCTCGCACGGCATCCGAGCGGGGCGCGCGCGTCGTCCAGGCGCCGCCGTTGCCGGCAGGCTGGCAGGGCAAGTCATGGGCATGCTGGAATGGCGCACAGGCGGCAAGTGGCGCCTGGTATATCTTCCTGGATGCCGACACGCAGCCAGAGCCCGGGTTCGTGGAGCGGATCGGCGCGCTGCTGCGCAGACAAGGCGGGTGGGTGACGCTGCAGCCCTATCATAAAGCGCCTACCTTTCGCGAGCAGTGGTCGCTCTTCTTCAACATAGCGGTGCTGGCAGGCAGCGGCGCATTGTGTCCGCTCCCTGGACGTAGGCGCGCCTTCGGACCGTGCGCCGCCTGCTGGAGCTGCGACTATGATAGCGTGGACGGCCATCGCGCCGTACGCGGGGCGGTGCTGGAGCATCTGGAGCTGGGCGAGCGATTCCGCCAGACGGGGAGGGAGGTCAGCGGGGGGATACTGGCGGATGCGCTGCGATTCCGCATGTATCCGGAGGGCTGGCCAGAGCTGTTGCGCGGTTGGACGAAGAGCATTGCGATCGGCGCCGGCGCATCTCATCCGGTCTATCTGGGTCTGAGCTCGGTGTGGATGGCTGCGCTGCTCGGCTGTGCGCTACAGACGATGGCCATCCCCGGCTTGCTGGCTGCCGGCGAGTATTACGCAGCGACCGCTGCCGCTGCCGGATATGGCGTCGCATGCTTGAGCGTCAGGCTGGCCGGACGCACGGCAGGTTCGTTTCGTACGTATACGAGCCTGTTTTATCCGTTGTTCCTCCTCTTTTTCTTCGGGCTGTTCGCGTATGCGCTCTTGCGCTCCTATATCGTGCGTCGCGTGAGCTGGAAGGGACGATCGGTCGATGTTCGCTGATCCTCCTTCTGGCTTGGTCTGGCTGCTTAACGGCTTGGTACTGGGACTATTGCATCTGCTCGTCGCTTGGGCATCGACACACGCGTCGTCGACATGGTTCGTCAGGGACTGCTGGCTGACGCATATTCGGACTTTTGAGCGAGGAGGTCGGTTGTATGAGCGGCTCCTGCGGGTGCGGTCTTGGAAGCCTCTGTTGCCCGATGGCGGCGCTTGGTTCCGCAGAGGCTTCCCTAAGGCGCGGCTGGACTCGCGATCTCCGGCCTACTTGCTTCTGTTCGCGTCGGAGACGCGGCGCGGCGAATGGGCGCACTGGGTCATGCTGCTCACGCTACCGCTATTCAGCTTATGGAACACCGCCGACGGCCTGCTCGTGGTGACGATCTGGCTATTGGCGGGGAACCTGCCCTGCATTATCGTCCAACGGTATAATCGGGCGCGGCTTCTGCGCGTCATAGGCGTGCGGGATCGACTATGCTATACTGGAGAAGAAAAGTCACGGCATGACGCGAAGGGAGCGGGTACTCATGAAACTGTTCGTAGCGGAGAAGGCAGCGAGCTGGTATAAGCAAGAGCTGGCGTTGAGCGAGGGCGATCATGTGCGACTATTCGTGCGGATGGGGGGCTGCGGCAGCGTCGTCCCTGGCCTCTCGCTTGGGGTTATGCGCGAAGAGCCGCGACAGCCTGGCCTAGAGGCGCAGGTCGAAGGCGTCAACTTCTTTATAGAGCAAGATCAGCTTTGGTATCTCGACAACCGGGACCTCCACATTACCTTCGACCCGGAGACCGAGGACATCCAGATGGATGTCCGGTAGATGTTGCAACTGATATCACCGATAGCCCAGCCCCTCAGCTTACGCTGAGGGGCTGTTTGCGCGCGTCGTCATGCCTGTGCCAAGACGACGCGTCTCGATCTGCGATGCACCGTTAACCATTGCTCTATGATGCGTCGTCTCGCCTTGTATATTATGCGTCTGGCGACTCATAATACCATCATTGGAACCATGCAGTGCGGTCATCGTGCTGCGAGCGAGGAGGCGTACAGGACGATGTCTTGGCTGGCTGTTTTGGCGCTGCATGCGGGACTTGTGTTGGCGAATCCTTTTGCAGTGCCGTCGGAGGAGTGGCAGATCCGTCTGCCGGACGAACAGATCATTGAAGTGAAGGAGCGCGATTACGCGCTGCCTGGCCTGCGGATGCTGGACATGGGCCGGGTTGAAGCTTTATCCGAGCGTATCGCCAAGCAGGTATACATGCCTCCCGACAATGCCAGGATTGGCCCGGACGGCTCGATCCGTGCGGAACGCGTCGGCAAGAAGCTGGACGGAAGCCGGTTTTACGAGTGGTTTGCCGCTCATTACTACCGGGAAGGGGATCATGGCCAGACGCTCCAGTTGCCGATCATCAAGCTGTACCCGCGCGTCGATGGCGAGCTGTTGGCAGCCATCCGGGAAAAGCCGATCGGCTACTACGCGACGTATTTCAACTCACGCAACAAAAGCCGCTCCCATAATATCGATTTGGCTGCAAGGGCGATCGACGGGACGGTCGTCTTCCCAGGCGAGCTATTCTCCTTTAATCGCACCGTCGGCATCCGGACTCCGGATCGGGGTTACAAGCCGGCACCGATCATCGTCAGGGGCGAGCTGTCGGAGGGAGTAGGCGGAGGTATCTGCCAGGTGTCCTCGACGCTGTACAATGCCGTCGATCGGGCGGGGCTCAAGATCATCGAGCGCTATTCGCACAGCAAGCGGGTGCCGTACGTGCTGGCCGGGCGCGATGCGACGGTGAGCTGGGGCGGCCCGGACTTCAGCTTCCGCAACGACTACAATCAGCCGGTGCTGATCAAGGCCTTGTCGGTGCATGGCAAGATGTTCGTCACGGTCTACTCCAGTGAGCTGATCGAGTATACGCCGCGCGAGGTGCCGGGGATGATCCAGGGAGAGCTGCCGGAGGAGGAGTCTGTGACCTGATCCATCGATCCGGGATGCAATCTGCGCGACCGTTCCTCTCGAATCATGATATACTTGGCAGAGCATGCGACAGGATTGGCGCGACGTACGCGAGCGTGCGTCAGCCCGTCTGTCGACAGTCATTGCCGGGAGGGGAACAGGATGAAGGACAGTAAAAAAGCAGATCAGCCGCGACTGCCAGACTCGCTTGAGGAGCAATCGGCGGAGGAAATGGTGGCTCGACTGGCCCAGGAAGGTTATGTGGAGCGAGGCAGCCTGCAAAACCAACGGCTGGAGGGGGAGCTACGAGGCAAGGCGACGATCGATTCGTATCATTTTCGGCATGTCGATGCGACCGCTCTCCGACCAGAGGGAGTCGAATGGGTGGATGTATTGTTCGAGCATTGCGATCTGTCCAATCTTGATCTGAGCGGCGCGGTGATGCATCGCGTGGCATTCCGGGATTGCAAGCTGATGGGACTGGACTTGTCGGAGGCGACGCTGCGGCAGATTGCTTTTGACAATTGCGATATGCGATATATTAATCTTCGTTATGCGGATCTGAAGCGGGTGACGATAGAGGGCTGCTCGCTGGTGAACGGCGATGCTTATCAGGCTTCTTTTGCCGAGGTGTCGATGACCCGATCCAACCTTGACCAGATGCAGTTGACTGGCGTCAAGCTGGCCGGGATGGATTTGAGCAGCTGCGAGTTCAGCGCCATCGACGCCCTGCCTGGGGATTTGCAAGGCTGCCGGATCGCTCCGGCGCAGGCGATTGCTTTCGCGCCGCTGCTCGGCCTGATTATCGATTGAGGACAGCTGGACGCTCGGCGGACTTTTAAGCTTGTTTTCAGCAAAGATTTAATCTTGCATAAGCTTCCTTTCATATTGGCTTCAGACTGGGACGTTAATCTATGAACAACGAACCACATTAATGAACCCAATACGGAGGGATGCAAGATGGACAATCGCTATCCAAACGATGAGATGAAGCGGGACGTACAGGAGCAACGGTCGGAGGAACGCACGGTATATGAGGTCTACTCGCCGCTGGACGGCAGTCAGACGCTGGAAGCGGTCAAGCGCACATCGCCTGGACGGCCGCGTAGCAACGGCTCCCGCGGACGCGGCATCTTCCCGGCTTTTATGGCGGGCGCGCTGCTGATCGGCAGTCTGATGTTCGCCTCCGATCATTATAATCTGTTTACGGGAGACAGTCCGACGAGCGCCGGGGGAGGCAGCGCGCAGGTCAAGAATGTTTCTTATAATCCCGCCGTCGGTACAAGCTCAATCGCTGATATTGCGGAGAACGCAGGTCCGGCTGTCGTACGAATTGGCGCGGAAACCCGGCAGGGGGGCGGCGGCGTCAACTGGTACGGCATGCAGAGCAACTCGTCGCAAGGCGAGCTCGCAGAGAGCGGACTCGGCACTGGATTTCTGTTCGATGCCGACGGTTATATCCTGACCAATGAGCATGTCATCCATGGCGCCGAGAAGGTCACAGTGAAGCTGCAGGGCTATGACGAGCCGTTCGTCGCCCAAGTTGTTGGCAGCAGCTATGAGCTGGATCTGGCCGTCCTGAAAATCCAGGGCGACAAGCCATTCCCTTATCTGGAGCTGGGCGAGTCGGATCAGATGAAAATTGGCGAATGGGTCGTGGCGATCGGCAATCCGTATGACCTCGACTATACCGTCACGACCGGCGTGCTGAGCGCCAGCGAGCGGGAGATCAGCATCCCCGATCAGGAGGGCACGCGCAACTACAAGCATCTGCTGCAGACGGATACGGCGATTAATCCCGGCAACTCGGGCGGGCCGCTGCTGAACATGAACGGCCAGGTGATTGGCATCAACACCGCAGTCAGCAGCGAGGCACAGGGCATCGGCTTTGCGATCCCGACCAGCACGATTAAGTCAGTGCTGGATAACCTGCTCAGCGATACGCCGATCCCGTCGCCTTACATCGGTGTGAGCTTGCAGGATTTGACGTCTCAGATGCGCGGCAATCTGGGCCTCGCGGACGATGAAGGCGTGGGCGTTGCCTATGTGCAGACTGGAGATCCGGCGGGTCAAGCCGGCTTGCAGCCAGGCGACATCATCGTCGAAGCAAACGGGGAGAAGATCGGCAGCGCCAAGGATCTGACCTCGATCATCCAGAATGCCGGTGTCGGCGATGAGTTGAAGCTGACCGTGAAGCGCGAGGATCAGCAGCTGACGATTGACGTTCGCATCGGCGATCGGAGTCAGGCCGCGACGATGGGCTAATTTATCGCTGCACACGGATGTTCATAATACAATAGACGCTCTCATTCCACATTCCTAGTGGCTTTGAGAGCGTCTTTGCGTAGCGTGCGGACCCAATTCTCTTGTGGTTTCTCCTCCAGGCAGCCGGATGAGTCTATTTGCTACGGTGTGACGATATAGTCGTCATTGCGGACTTCAACGGCTTGCTGGTTGCTAATCGGGACCAGGCTTAAGGTTGCGCCATAACGATCCAGGATGGTCTGCGCCGCTTCTGCGAAGGGAGGGTTGGTGTGATGGGGCACGATACAAAAGTCGACCAGACCTAAAGCGTCAAAGCTCTCTAAGTGAGGCGCCTTGCTTTTATCATCCATTTCCTGAGCATAGTCAATCGTCGGAGCGGTTATGATTGCGCCGGCCGATTCCCCGATATACAGCTTGCCGGACTGAACTTCCTCGATCACCAACTTGTCCGCGCCCGTACGTTTCATCTCTTGCAGCAAGTAAAAGGTGTTTCCGCCCGTTACATAAATGTAGTCATTGCGCTTAAGGGCAACGCTTATCGTTTGAGGCGAGGCGGTAGACAATTCCAAATCCTCCACGATCAATCCCATGCGCTCAAGCGCTTGCCGACCTTTATCCACATAGAATACGATCTCTTCCGCCTTGCTTGCTGTCGGGATGAAGGTGACGGTTTTTCCATTCAGTTGACGTTCGAATTTAGGGAGTAAATCGGCCACATCCATAAAGGATGAGACCAGAAACAGCTTTTTCATTTCGGCGTCTCGCTCCTTAAGTTGATCTATCGGCTTATAGAATACCACACTCCCGAACATTCTAGTAATTTTCGACATTTGAAGCTTCGTCCCATGAAGAAAGGATTCCAACTGGACAAGAAGTTTGGTAAAATAAGACCTTGTGGCGCCGAATGTGAATAAATGTCGAAAAAAAGTAATCGTTGACGATTCTTTTTATTTCCTATAGGATTACTTGTATAAACAGAAAAAGGGAGAGACACAAAGAGATGAAACGAGCACCATTTCAAAAATTATCTTTGCTGCTGCTGACAGCTGCTTTGTTCGTAACCGGCTGCAGCCAATCGGACAACGGATCGGACAAGGCGGGGGATGAAGACAAACGCGTCATGGTCATCCGTAAAATCGGCGGCGACGATCATACGGCTCAATTTTTGGCGGGGGCCAAAAAAGAAGGCGAAGCGCTCGGCTACAAGGTCGATACGTTTGCTGCCAACGGCGATTCGACCAAATTCCACGATGCGCTGGCGCAAGCGGCATCCTCGAATTACGACGGCATCATCCTCTCGCATGGCGATGATCCCGCAACGGTAGAAGCTGTACAGAAGCTCGTCGCGGACGGCGTGCCGGTAGTGGCCTTTGACTCCACCTCGGATCTGGCGACTGTCGAAGGCGTCACCCTGACCTCGCAAAAGGACGAGTCCCTGGCGCAGCTGGCGCTTGATCGCCTGAAAGAGGAGCAAGGCGACGACGCCAAGATCGTCTATCTGTGGGTAGACGGCTTCCCGCCGATGGTGCGCCGCAATGCGGTGTTCCAGGACATGCTGCAGCAAAACCCGGGCTGGTCGGAGGTCGAGCGGTTCGGCACGGCGGCAGGCGACGTCTCGGTGCAGACGCAAAACGCGGTTGCCGCGATGCTGACCAAGCACCCGAAGGGCGAGATTGATGCGATCTTCGCAACTTGGGATGCGTTCGCTATCGGCGCTGCCCGGGCGATCAAGGAAGCCGGACGCGACGAGATCAAAATCTATGGCATCGACGTCTCGAACGCCGACCTGCAGCTGATGCAGGAGGAGAACAGTCCATGGGTCGCAACAGCTGCGGTTGATCCGATGATGATCGGCGAGGTGAATATGCGGCTGCTCGCCAAAAAGATGAAGGGCGAGGAGACGCCGGCAGAGTACAGCCTGGACGCGAAGCTGATCGACGTGGAGACGCTGTCCCAATCGACAGAGCCGGTCAACATGGTCAATCTGGCTGAGCTGATCCCTGGCTGGGGCAAGACGGACGAATTCGAAGAAGACTGGATGAAGGAGCTCAAGCAGGCATCAGGCAAGTAGGATGAACCTGCGCGCTGCAATCCAACTATAGTAGGCAAGGCTGACTTCCAACAAAGTCAGCCACACAAGGCGCTCTTATGTCTGACATAAGAGCGCCCGATCCTGTTTAGGGGAAGGAGTGCATCAATGATGAAGCAAGCGGCGCGGGACGGTCTGGAGATGCGGAACATCTCGATCGCTTTTCCTGGCGTACAGGCGCTCAGCGAGGTCGACTTCACGGCTGCCAGAGGTCGGACGCATGCGCTCATCGGGGCTAACGGCGCGGGCAAATCGACGCTCATGAAGGTGTTGGCCGGCGCTTACGATCACTATGAGGGCGAGATCCGGGTCGATGGCGAACCGGCGCGCATCCGCAAGCCGCGCGATGCCAAGGATCTGGGCATCCAGATCGTCTATCAGGAAGTGGATACCGCCTTGATCGGCTACCTTAGCGTAGCCGAGAATATTATGCTCGACCAGACGGTCAGCGGCATGGGCAGCCGACAGGTGATCCGCTGGCGCAAGCTCCATCAGGCGGCTCAGGCGGTGCTGGACCGTCTGCGCGTCGCGATCCCGACGCGCAAGCTTGTCAGCGAGCTGACGCTTGCGGAAAAGCAGATGGTGCTGATCGCCCGGGCAGTCGCGGTCGACTGCCGTTATCTGATCCTCGACGAGCCGACGGCGCCGCTCAGCAGCAGCGAGACGACACGTCTGTTCGAGCTAGTGAGACAGCTGAGAGACGAAGGGGTCGGGATCATCTTCATCTCGCATCGTCTGCCTGAGCTGTACGAGATCTGCGAGGACATCACGGTCATGCGGGATGGCAGGAAGGTCGCATCAGCAGCGCTCGCCGAGATGGATCAAGCTGCCGTCGTCCAGCATATGCTGGGCCAGCGGATGGAGCAGCAGTTCCCCGAGCGCGTCTCCCAACCGGGCGATATCGCTATGGAAGTCGAGCGGTTCGGGGACGATGGGATGCTGCGGGACATCAGCCTTTACCTGAGAAGGGGAGAGGTCATAGGCCTGGCCGGTCTGGTCGGCGCAGGCAAGACGGAGCTGTGCCGCGCCTTGTTCGGAGCCAGCTCCGGCATCACCGGCGAGCTGCGGCTCCAGGGGCGCGCAGTGCGGCTGCGGACACCGCATCAAGCGGTTAGCCAGGGACTGGCGCTGATCCCGGAGGAGCGGCGGCGCGAGGGCATCTTCGTCCATGACCCGGTAGGGGCCAATCTGACGGCAGCGGCGCTATCCCGCTACTCGCGGGCGTTCGGCTGGCTCAGCCCGTCACGCGAGCGGCAGGCGTCGGCAGCGATGATCGGCAGTCTCGGCATCAAGACGCCAAGCGAGCGGACGCTCGTGCGTAATTTGTCGGGCGGCAATCAGCAGAAGGTGGCGATCGGCAAATGGCTGCTGGCCGACAGCGAGGTGTATTTGTTCGACGAGCCGACCAAGGGCGTCGATGTCGGCGCCAAAAAGGACATCTTCGAGCTGATCGCTGACCTGGCCGCGCGTGGCAAGTCGGTCCTGTACGCCTCCAGCGAGCTTAGCGAGATTATCGGCATCACCGATCGCGTCTATGTTATGTATGACGGTCGGATCGTCCGCGAGCTGGTCACGGCCGACACGGATGAAGAAGAACTAATGGTCTATTGCACCGGGGGAGGACAAGCATGAGTGCATCGGCTCAAGCCAAGCAGAAACCATCGTTTTCATTTCTTGATTTTATGTACAAATACGGCACGTTACTGACGATCGTCGTACTCATAATCATATTCGGACTATTTACAGACAACTTCCTGACGAGCAGCTCGCTCATTAATATCCTGCGCCAGATCTCGATTATTACGATTATCGCCACTGGTCTGACCGTCTCGCTCGCGGTCGGCGGCTTCGATCTGTCGATCGGCTCGACGGCTTCGCTGGCCAATGCGATCGTCATCTCGCTATTCGTCTGGCATGGCCAGTCGCTCGGCGTCGGCATCGGCCTGACGATCCTGTTCTGTCTGCTCGTCGGCGTGCTCAACGCCTTCCTCGTCATTAACTTCAAGATACAGGACATGCTCATGACGCTCGCGACGATGTTCATCTTCCAGGGCATCGCCCTGACGTATACGCGCGGAGCGACCGTGTCGCAGAACATGATCCTGCCGAGCGGCGAGTACGCCACAGGTCAGATCCCGGCGCTCTTCGGCAAGCTGGGCAAGGAGCCGTGGCTGATCGTCATCATGCTCGTGCTGGTCGTCCTCGTCCATCTGTTCCTCAACTACACCAAGCATGGACGCTATATGTACATGATCGGCGGCAACCGCGAGGCAGCGGAGCTGTCGGGCTTGCCGGTGAGCCGCTATCGGCTCGCGGCGTATCTGATCTCGGCGCTACTGGCGACGATTGGCGGCATCATGATCGGCGCGCGAGTGTTGACGGCCGAGGTGAACTCGGGCGCGCCGATGCTGATGGATGCCGTCGCCGCCGCCTTTATCGGCTACTCCGTGCTCGGCGCGGGCAAGCCCAATGCGCTCGGCACCCTAGCCGGCTCCGTGCTGATCGGCATCCTCTCGTATGGTCTAGTCATGATGTCCGTGCCCTACTATGCGATGGATATCGTCAAGGGCGCGGTGCTTGCTCTGGCGCTTGCGATCACTTACTACAAGCGCAAGCATTAGACCAATTGACTTCAAAATGCCGAGGACACACGGAATCGTTATTGGAGAAGCGAATAAGATACTTTCGAAGTCGCTTTCTTGCAGAAAGCAATTAGTGCATCTCGGAGTTTTTCGCAGAAGAGCTAGCTTCGAAAGCATTCGCTGTCCCCAGATTTCAAACGCAAAGCCGGTGCACAAATCAAGAGAACTGGGGACAACAGCGATCGGAAGAACGATCCCGGACCGTGGGACCTCTAACCGTCCAAACTGCCTCGACCTGTTCGAAATATCACACAAGTGGCGTCGCAAACCGTCCAAACGGCTCCGATCTGTGCGAAATATCGCACAAGTGGCGCCGCAAACCGTCCAAACGGTCCTGATCTGTGCGAAATATCGCACAAGTGGCGCCGCAAACCGTCCAAACGGCTCCGATCTGTGCGAAATATCGCACAAGTAACGCCGCAAACCGTCCAAACGGCTCCGATCTGTGCGAAATATCGCACAAGTAGGACCATTAGCTTCGAATGGTTACGCTGTCCCCGGATTTCGGTCTATCCCCTATAATCGACCGAGACGGCGCTGACAGGCAGCGTACCGGTGCGCAGCCATTCTGCCGCTTGCATGACAAGCGGCGAGCAATGGTTGCTTTTTGCATCCGCCAGGGGCAACCAGAGCGCGCCCTCAGAGTCCTGCTCCTCGAACATTCTGATCGCCTCGACGGTATCCACCCGGTTGACCTCGAAGGCATAGAGTATAGCAATATGATGGAGGTACTCGTTCGTACGATCTGCCATCGTCCAACGCACAGTGAAGTCGCACGCCCCGACAGGCTTGCACGCGCGAGCCCGATATCCCGTTTCCTCGGCAATCTCTCTTTGCAGTCCTTGCTCCAGCGTCTCCATAGGCTCCAGTCGCCCGCCAGGCAAATCGTATTTCCCCGCATAAGGTCCCTTAATTTTGCGGATGACCAACAGGCATCCGTCTGCGATGCATATTCCATAAACTCCGATATGTCTGTGGAACGCCTCGAGCGATTCTGTCATTTCACCAGCCTCCTGCTTTGTTTAACAGCGCTATACTTATTCGGCATGATCTCTTAGCGCCAAGCTTCTCACGCCGCTCGTCACGTCGCTTGTCACGCCTCGCGCCACCCGTCTTGCCACGTCGCTTGTCACGCCTCACGCCACCCGTCTTGCCACGCCTCACGCCACGCAGACCGTCCTCACCGATCACCGCACGATGCGTTTGCGATATTCGCCGGGCGTGACGCCGGCGTAGCGCTTGAACATGCGGATGAACGAGTTCACATTGTGATAGCCGACGAGTCCGGCGACATCCTGGATGCGTAGCTCCAGATTGGCGAGATGTTCCTTGGCACGGCGGATCCGCAGGTCGTTGAGGTAGTCGCTGAAGTTGGTGCCGGTCTTCTCCTTGAACGAGCTGGAGAGATAGCCAGGCGTGATATTCAGCTTGTCCGCGACAAGGTCGAGGTTGATATCCTCATGCAGATGCTCGTCGAGATAAGCCATCACGAAGCTCGTCACCGGGTCCTTGGTCTCTTGCTTGCTCTGGATGAGCTGGGCTGCCGGCAGGACCAGCTCGCGATACCAGGCGCGGTGCTGTTCGACCGAGTAGTAGTCGCGAAGCCGCCGCAGCCGCTCCGGGTCGACAGGCAGGTCCGTGATGTTCAGCTGTGCGAGCGTCTTGTCCAGCTGCTCCGCGACGCCGCGCGCGAAGGCGAGGTAATCCTCGATCGCTGCGTCCTGCTGCTGCAGCTGCTCGAGCTGGCGATCGATCCACTCGAGGATCGCGGGCTCGCTCCCCGAGGACAAGCGCGTATGCAGCTCCTCGCTCTGCGACACCGTGAGATGGAAGGAGCGGATAACGCCGCTGCGCGGCTCGACGATGATCTGCGTGTCCTCATTGAGTCTGCGCTCCTTGAGCAGCTGCGAGAGGGAGGCGTACGCATCGGTGAATGCCGCATCCTCCGGGTAGACGGGGCTGACGGCAATCGTCAGATACATATAGTCGTCAACCTTCAGCAGCTCCTTCAGCGTCTCCAGCACATCCATCACCGCGCGCTGCGACGCCGGTCGGAACAGCAGCGACATCAGCTGGTTATGCTCCATCTGCAGCGTCACCGGCTCCTCCGTGGCGTCCTTCAGCAGGTTTTGCACCAGCTTCCACAAGAGCTGGATCTCTTGCGCGTAGTCGCGATCGGGATGCTTGAAGTGGATCTGGTACAGCACCGCCATATACGGCCGGTTCATCTGTACACTGTCGTCAAGCTCCTTCAGATTAAGGTTCATCGGGATGTTTTTCACCTTGTTCGTATAAGCGTACTGCCGGACGAGCGTATTTTTGTTGTCCAGATCGAGCTTGATCCGCTCATTGGTCTTCAGGATATGGCTCATGCGATCGCTGATGAGGGCGAATTCCTTGATCGAAGTCGTCGCTGTGGCGGCGCCTTGCTTGCGCTCGAGCATATCGATGATGCGCTGGATCGGATTGGTGAGCCGGACGCTGAACAGGACGGCCGTCACCAGGCTGATCAGGATCGCTGCCGAGAGCAGCGTGATCAGCAGGATGTTCAGTCGCAGCATCTCCGCTGTAATGCTGGCGATCGGCGTGACGCGCACATAGGTGAATCCGGTTGCCTCGCCTTTGGCATAAAAGTAAAACTGATCGCCGCTCCGCTCATGCAGCTTGCCCTCGGCGGCAACGGGCTGCCGAATCTCCACCGAAGCGTGGGACGAGTAGAGCAGGCTGCCTTCGCGATCGAGAATATAAAACGGCGTATTGCCGGAGTAGGCATAAGCCTGATACAGCTTGTTCACATTCATCATCAGGATGCAGTAGACATCCTCATAAGGCGCAGCCTTGACCAGCACAGGCATAAGCAAGCCAAGCGAACGCTCGGCGTTGACCGACGACTCGGTGAACCGTGCCGCAGGCAGCATCTGCAGGAAATAGTCATGCGTCTCCTGAGCCGCCCAAAATTCCGGCGGATAAGCTTCGCTCTCATAGTAGCGGCTGAACATTTGCCGGGCGTTGCTGGTGCCATCCTTCTCCAGCACATAGTCCGCGTCCTTGAAGTACAGGATGAAGTTTTCGATATGTAAGAACGGATTGGTGTACAGCGCGATAAGCTCTTCCTTCACCTCGCCGATCACATCGTAGCGACGGTTCTCCTGCACACGGCTCAGCACGCCCATGTTGGCGACCCACTTGTCGGATTGCATGAGCGCCATCAAGGTGCTGTGCATGAGACGGAAGTGATTTTCGAAATTGCCGACCGACTGCTGGATGCCCAGCTCATTATAACGGACGATCTCATCGTATAGCTTGTTGCGCAGGTACAGATAGCTGCCGACATTAAAGACGGCGAGCAGGATGATCACACTCAGGAAGCTCAGGACGAGCTTGGTCAGCAGGGAACCGGAAGCCAGCCGGAATCGCGCCAGTCGTTTCATCATTGTTGTACTACCTCCCGGGTCATGGCGATGAATCGCTTCGAAATCCTTCTAACGCGATATATTAGCTAACATCATTATGAAGCTTCATTATATATATGATAGCGTTTTAAGCCCTTCAGAAACAATATGCACTTTTCATATTCCATCTACATCTTTGCGAGAATCGCCGATTTGTGTATACTTCCCGCATGTTGGCGATAGCTTTTCACTTGCTGCGCTAGCTATACTCGGTGTACAGGTCCTCCGCCGTCAGACGGAACGCAGGACGATATCTAGCGACGAGGAGACATGCGTATGGCGCAAGCAAATTCAACACCTAACATGGTCAGGAAGGTGAATGTTAGACCGGAACGCAAATCGCGGATGGCGCGGCTGTGGCAAAACAACAAGTATTTGTGGTTCTTGTTCCTGCCCTGCCTGATCTACTTTATCTTGTTCCGCTACGTGCCGATGTTTGGTCTGATCATCACCTTCAAGGATTACAACCTGTTCAAGGGCATATGGGAGAGCAAGTGGGTCGGCTTCAAGTACTATAAGATGTTTCTGGACAATCCCGACTTTCTCCTGCTCATGAAAAACACCTTCTTGCTTGGTCTGTACAAGTTGGTGTTCGGATTCCCGGCGCCGATCATCCTGGCGCTCTTGCTCAATGAGCTGAAAAACGCCGTCTTCAAACGATTTGTACAAACGGTCAGCTATCTGCCTCACTTCATCTCGAACGTCATCGTCGCGAGTATGGCGATCATGTTCCTCTCTCCCTCCGGCGGACTGATCAATAACCTACTCGGCATGTTCGGCGTCGGACCGATCAACTTTATGATGAAGCCGGAGATGTTCCGCGGCGTCTATGTCCTCTCCGAGATCTGGCAGCATATCGGCTGGGAGACGATCATCTACCTTGCCGCCCTGACTGCCGTCGATCCTCGACTGTACGAAGCGGCCAGCATCGACGGCGCGAGCCGGATGCGCAAGCTGTGGCATGTGACCTTGCCAGGTATCTCGCCGGCGATCGTCATCACGCTTATCCTGAACATCGGCAAGGTGCTGGAGATCGGCTTCGAAAAGGTGTTCCTGATGCAAAATCCGGCGATCTACGAGACAGCGGATATTATCAGCACCTATGTGTATCGGGTCGGGATGGAGCAGGGCAACTTCAGCTACGGCGCCTCCATCGATCTGTTCATGGGCATCATCAGTCTGGTGTTCATCTATGGCGCCAATCAGTTCAGCCGACGAGTCAGCGAGACCAGTCTATGGTAAGGGGAGGGAGAGACGCATGTTAAGGAAGCTAAGTCTGTTTAATGTGATCAGTACATTCATCCTGCTGTTTGTTGTCGTCGTCACGTTGTATCCCTTCGTCCACATGCTGGCGGTATCGCTCAGCTCCGACGTCCATGTCATGCGCAACGAGGTCAGTCTGTGGCCCAAGGGACTCAACTTCAAGATGTATGAGATCGTACTAGGCGATCCGAAGATTTGGACCGCGTACAAAAATACGCTCATCTACACCGTGCTCGGCACGATCATCGCGATGGTCGTTACCTCGATGGGGGCCTATTCCTTATCGCGGCCGCAGATGGCCTTCCGTACGCCGCTGACGATGCTGATCGTCTTCACGATGTTTTTTAGCGGCGGCATGATCCCGACGTTCCTGGTCGTCCGCTCGCTGGGCCTCGTCGATACGTTATGGGGCATGGTGCTGCCCGGCGCGGTCAGCACATGGAATCTTATTCTGATGCGCACCTTTTTCTCCGGCATCCCGCGCGAGCTGGAGGAGTCGGGGCGGATCGACGGACTTAACGACATCGGTATTTTCATGAGGATCATCGTTCCGCTGTCCAAAGCGTCCTTCGCGACGATCGCGCTGTTTTACGCGGTCGGACTGTGGAACAATTTCATATTCCCGCTGCTGTACTTGCGTTCGCAGGATATGTTCCCGCTGCAGGTGCTGCTGCGCAACCTGGTCCTGGCCGGAAGCGTCAGCTCCGGCGACGTCACCCGGATCGGGGGTGATAACCAGATTGTCGAGGAGTCGCTGAAGTTCGCCACCATTATGGTGTCAACCTTGCCGATCCTCATCGTATATCCGTTCATTCAGAAGTATTTCGTCAAGGGGGCCATGATCGGCGCGGTCAAAGGCTAAGCCTGACTGCGCTGCTCGGCGCACGGGGGCGCGCTTGCGCGATCGCGTGCTGCCGGGGTATGCTGTCCACAACAATATGAGGGAGAGAACACAGCGATGAAAAAACCGTATTCGATCATGATGACCGGCCTGCTCTCGGTCGCTCTGCTGGCCGGCTGCACGTCGGGCAACGGCAACTCGGGCACCAACACGCCTGGCACGAACGGGGAGACCAATACGCCGCCAACCACCGAGCAGACCGAGCTGCCGAGCAAGACGTTCACGGCGCTGCTCGATAACAACGCCACCTTCCCGTATACGGCAGACTGGCCGATCTGGAAATGGCTGAAGGAGAAAACCGGCGTCACGCTTGACGTCCAGACCCCGTCGGGCAAGCTGGGCGAGTCGCTCAATCTGGCGATCGCGTCGAACAATCTGCCGGATCTGATGTATATGCCGAATCGGCGCGAGTCCAACAAATTTGGCCAACAGGGCGCGCTCGTCGACATCCTCGAGTACGTCGACCAGATGCCGAATCTGAGCTCCTGGATGGAGCAGTACCCCGAGGAGTCCAAGGCGGCGTTGTCTGCGGACGGCAAGATGTATATGTTCCCGAATCAGGGCTTCGGCGAGACGAACCGGATGATCTGGTTGTATCGCCAGGATATCTTCGAGGCGGAGGGACTGGCGGCGCCTGCGACGTTCGACGAGCTGTATGAGGCGCTGAAGAAGCTCAAGGCGAAATATCCGGACACCTACCCGCTGTCGCTGCGCTACGGTCAGATCCCGGATGAGATGAACACCAATCTCGCGGTCAACTTCGGCGTAGGCGAGGGTGCCTATTATGACTTCGAGAGCAAGGAATGGCTGTACGGCCCGGTCCAGGACAACTACAAGGCGCTCGTGGAGAAATGGAAGACATTCTACGATGAAGGGCTGATCCCGCCGGACTTCCTGTCGCTGCAGACGAAGCAATGGCAGGATATGATGTCGACGAGTCAGGCATTCGTAACGATCGATTATATTAGCCGCGTCGACTTCTTCAACAATGCGATGCAAAAAGATAATCCGTCATACAATATGCAGTTCATGCCGCCGCCGGCAGGCGTTCCTGGCGTACCGCAGCATAACCCGTACCTGCACTATATGGAGGGCGGTCTGACCGTCGCTTCGACCTCCAAGCATATCGAGGATATTATGCAATACATGGATTTCTTCTTCTCTGAAGAGGGGCGCGTCCTCACAAGCTGGGGCGTCGAGGGCGAGACGTACGAGAAGGAAGGCGACACATACAAGTTCAAGCCGGAATTCACCGATGTGACCGAGATGCGCAAGCAGACCGGGCTGCAGACGAGCGGCACTTACGCATGGATCGATTATAACGCGCATCTCTCGCTGTTCTCCGAGGATCTGCAAAACGCTTATACGGAGGCGGCCAAGTACGATCCGGCCAACATGCAGCCGCGCCCGGCGTTCACCGAGGAGGAGAACGAGATTATCTCCTTGACCGGCCAGGCGATCAAAAAGCATCGCGACGAAAGCTTCGCCAAGTTCGTCACCGGCTCGCGCGATCTCGCTGAGTGGGACAGCTATGTCGCCGAGCTGGAAAACCTCGGCCTGCAAAAGCTGCTCGACACCTATAAAGCTGCTTATGACCGTCAACAAAATGTCGAGTTGAAAGTGAACTAGTGGAAGCCCCCACTCCTCGTAACGCGGAGCGGAACGTTATTTCAGGAGCGAGCTACTGGTGAATATGAAGGCGGCAGGCTCCGCTCGCCTGGCGAGCGGAGCCTCCGTGTGCTTTTCATGATGTGCCATCAACCATCAAACGAAGCGAGAGGATGATGATTAATGATTATGCCCCGCCCAAAGCTGCGTTGGACTGCAAGTCTGCTCTGTGTGCTCGTGCTTGCCTTAGTAATGCCTGTCGTAAGCTTGCCAACGGTCGCTCATGCGGCCGGATCGATCACGCTCGATACGCCGACCACAGGCGCGACGGTGACAAGCGGTCCGGTAACGGTGAGCGGCAGTTACGCCGGGGTTTACGATGTCCGGCTCTACATCAATGGCACCGAGCAGGTGGAGCCGCAGCTGACGCCTAGCGGCGCCGATGCCGGCACATGGAGCTATACGCTCCCTACCGTCCAGCGGCATGGCAGTGTCGAGCTGGTCGCCAGAGGACTGGACACGACGACCCGCTACGGCGTCTGGAGCGACAGCGCGCTGATCGACGTCGACAATGCGGCCGCGGCCGCGCCGACCGTGACGATCACCAGCCCGGCGGAGGGCGTGGCGCTGAGCGGCGTCGTGAGCGTGACGATCGACGTGCAATCGGCGACGCCGGTCAATCTCGTACAGATCCGCGTTAACCGCAGCGCTTGGCAGTCTGTCGCGCTGAGCGGGCCAGGTACGTATACGTACAGCTGGGATACGACGGGACTCGGCAATCGTATCTTCAGTCTCGAAGCGCGGGCGACCAATGCGCCTGGACGGTACGGCTATAGCCCGACAGTGTACGCGCAAGTCGGCACAGGCACGAACGAGCCGTTCGCGATGCCGCATCAGGACCGGGCGATGTGGATCTGGGAGCCAGAGAGCTACAAGCTGCTGCTGAATCCCGGCTCGCGCAGCGTGCTGGAGAGCTTCATCCATGACACAACTTTCGACGGCGAGCCGGTGACGACCCTGTATCTCGCTGTCGGGAGCTATGCCGGATATCGGGCGCTCGAGGAGCAGACGGAGCAGCTCAAGTCATTCATGCGCTGGGCACATGCCCGCGATCTGCAAGTCCATGCGCTGATCGCTGGCGGCACGTCGCCCGCCTATATGGGCGCATACGAGCGATATCATCACCATGCGGTGCGCGAGATGGAGCAGATCGTCAACTACAATCTGTCGGCGGCGGCCAATGAGCGGTTCGACGGCATCAACGTCGATATCGAGCCGTACATCTCGCCAGACTTCAAAGACAGCAGCAAGTTCCTGCAGGGCGAGTATCTGGACGGGCTGAGCAAGATGATCGCGCGCCGCGACGCTGCAGGCATCAATCTGCCGTTCGGCCCGGCGATCCCGAAATGGTACGACACCTCGGAGCAAGGGGCGAATATCGTCTGGAACGGTCAGACGAAATGGCTCTCCGAGCATATCCAGGACATCTCGGACTATATCTCGATCATGGACTATCGCGATACGGCGGACGGCACGGCGGGCATCATCGCCGGGGCAGCGGGCGAGATGGCCTACGCCGAGCTGATCGGCAAGCCAGACTCGGTCGTCATCGGCGTCGAGACGCTAGACATTGCCAACAGCGGCGATCCCGAGACGATCACGTTTTGGGAGGAGGGGCGGCTCCATATGGAGGCCGAGCTGGACAAAGTCTATACCGCCTTTGATCCTAGCTCCGCGTTCGGCGGCATCGCCGTCCATCACTATGACTCGTACCGGATGCTGCCGGCCTTCTGGGGCGACGGGGGCTATCGCTGGCAGCCGCCTGCCGACACGACGCCGCCCTCGGCGCTCGCCGGGACGGTCACGGCTACGGCGCAGGACTATCAGACGGTCCAGGTGCGCTACGGCATGGCGACGGATAATACCGAGGTCGACCGCTACGTCATCTATCGCAGCGAGCAGGCCGGATTCACGCCGACCGCGGCCGACATCGCAGGTCTCTCGCGCAGCCAGACGTTCCAGGACAAGGGCCTACTGCCTGATACGACTTACTACTATCGGATCGCTGCTCGCGATCTGCAGGGCAATATCGGCCCGGCGACCGCCGAGGTGGCGGTGACGACCGGCAGCACGACGCTGCAGCCGCTCATCGTCAACAACCTGAACATCAGCCACTCCGCAGGCAAGTTCCGGGCGTCCTTCACGGTAGCGGATCTGGCGACCGGCGCTCCATTGCCCGGCGCGCTGGCCGAAGGCCGCTTCACTTATGCCGGCGGCCGCTACGCGCAGGCGACGACGGATGCGTCAGGCAATGTGACCATTGCCTCCGAGGATCTGTCGTCTGCGCTGCAAGCCGGCTTCGAGCCGCGGCGCATCGCCCTGGCAGGTTACTACTATGCCAGCGCCTACGACGAACCGCATACGACGACGTATAAGCCGTGGCACGGGCTCGGCGCTCTGACGGCCAGCTCCGGCACATGGTCGCAGCCCTTCGCTACGGCTCAGACGCTCTATACGTTGACCGTGCCCGCCTCAGTGACGTCGCTGATCCTCACCCCTACAGCGGCTGAGGCCACGAGCGTCATCGTCGCAGGCGGCGAGCGGGTGGCGAGCGGCAGCGCCGCTGCGCCGATCGCGATCGGCAGCGGACCGGCCACAGTATCGGTACAGGTGTACAACGCGGACGGTACAACAGACAACTATGTGCTGCGCATCGCGCGCAGCTGATCCCTATGAACAGGAGGCTTGACTGACCATGACCACATTGATTCCTCAAGCGCAGCAGGTACAGCCGTTAGAGGGGGCGCCCTGGCGGGCGCCCGAGCGGCTCTATGCCCGGCTGCGGCTGCGCCAGGCCGACCCGCGTCTGGCCCGTTATCTGCAGCGGCGTTATCCGTCGCTCACGCTGGAGGAGCAGATAGACGCAGACCATTGGAGTGTCATCCTATCCGCTCAGCCGATCGCAGCGACGGACGCCGACGTGCCGTTGCCCGAGACGTTGACCGATCGACCGCAGGGCTACCACCTGACCGTGGAGACGGATCGGGTGCGGATCGCGGCTGCCGATGCGCCAGGCCTGTACTATGGCTTGCAGACGCTGCTGGAGCTGACGGAGAGCGAGCCTGCAGGCGTCCCGCTGCAGGCGGTGACGGATTGGCCGGATACGGCGCTGCGCGTCATGAATTACGATCTGCGACAGACGCATTCGACGCCGGAGCGGCTGACCGCATATCTGACCGAGTTCGCCCGGGTCAAGATCAATGGTCTGCTGATCGAATACGAGGACAAGTTCCCGTTCCGCGGCTATCCCGAGCTCGTCCATCCTCGCTATGCGCTGACCGAGCAGGATCTGGAGGCGCTGCTGAAGGCGGCTTATGAGCAGTACATCGAGATTATCCCGTTGCAGCAGAGCTTCGGCCATCTGGAGTATGCGCTGCGGCATGACGCCTACAAGCCGCTGCGCGAGACGGAGCGCTCGATCGGCGAGCTCTGCCCGTCTCAGGACGCTTCGTTTGCGCTGGTCGCCGGTCTGCTCGGGGAGATGATCGACCGTCATCCGCAGGCGCAGTATATTCATTTGGGCTGCGATGAGGTGTACAGCCTGTGCGAATGTCCAGTCTGCATCGAGCGGTACGACGGCATCCGGGAGCGGGCGTTCATCGACTTCCTGAACAAGCTGATCGCCTTCGCAGCCGAGCGGGGCAAGACGCCGATCTTCTGGCATGACATGCTCGACAAATGTCCGCCGGAGGAGCTGGCTCGTCTCGATCGCCGCGGCGTCGCGATGATCTGGATCTACAACGGTCGCAATATCGTCAGCGATGTAAGTCGCTTGGCGGACAAATTCCGCGCGCTGGGCATCGAGGTGATGGGCGCGCCGGCAGTCCGCAGCTTCGACTGGGCCGAGCATCAGAACTACCCGGTGTTGGATAACCGGACGGACAATCTAATCCAGTGGGCCGAGGTGTCGGAGCAGTTAGCGCTCGATTGCATCGTCGGGACGAACTGGACCGGACCTTTCAGCCTGGGCGTGCCTTACGGCGTATTCGAGACGACCTGGTACCCGATGCTGCTCCATGCCGAGCTGGCGTGGAACCGTCAGGCCGACACCGACAGCTATATGACTCGCTTCATGGGGCAGTTCCATGGGATCGGCGAGAGTGCGCTGAAGGCGGCGCTCGGCAACTACCGTATCGAGGATTATTACGACAGCATCTGGAAGGTGCTGGAGCTGGTGGAGCGTCATCGCGAGGAAGCGGAGCTGATCGCGAACATGCATGACTACGAGGTGGCGACGGACCGCTCGCGAGCGATCCACAAGTATCTGTACCGCTGGGAGCTGTTCCCCGGCGATCCGGCCGAATGGCGCTCGCTGCTCAACAACTACCAGCGCAACCGTCGCGATCGCGAGCGGGCGCGACCGCGCATGCAGGCGCTGCTGGAGCAGTACCAGACACCGGAGATGGCCACGCATTTCGTACTGTCGCGCTTCTATCTGCACGATTATCTGGAGCGGACGATCTACCGCGAGATCGGACTGCATCTGGAAGAAGAGTAGGGGACATTCGAGATTCAAACGCTCGCCGTGGCGAGCAATAGATGTCGGCGGATGCAAGAGCATATCTCGTCATCCAAGCCAAAAAGCCGAGTCGCGCGCGTATCATATACGCTGCGCCGACTCGGCTTTTTGGCTTG
>NZ_BFBX01000016.1:0-841 GCF_003851045.1 Paenibacillus sp. 598K
GGTAGTACGCACCGAATTCCTCATCGCGGTTTTTGACCGAGTTGGCAGCTTCAACCAGGTAATAGCGAAGGAATCGGTTGCCGGATTTAATGCGCTTGGTGTCTTCCGCTTCAAAAGCGCCAGATTGCTGTTTGCGCCACGTGAGGCCGGCATACTTGGCTAGCGCGGCTTGGTCGCTAAAGCGATCAATGTCGCCAATCTCCGCGAGCAGGCCAGCCGCATAGACGCGATCAATGCCCGGCACGGAACGCAGGCACAGAGCGCCTGGAATGGTCTCCAGCACCTTCTCGATGGCCTTGTCCAAATCCTTGAGTTGGGTCTGGATGCTCCGGATGGCCTGGATCGACGTGCCTAGCACCAGATCGATGGAGTCCTCGACCACCTTGGAGAGACGGTAGGAGGCTCTGGCCGCCTTTTGAATGCAACGGGCAACGTTCTCTGGATCCGGGAAACGGTTGCGACCCTTGTCCCGAAGATAATCGGCCAGATCGCCGACCTCCATCGTGGCAATGTCGTCGAGACTATACTTCTCGGAGAGCATCTCCAGGATGGCATGACCGAATACGGAGCTCTCGACCTCGGTCGTAAAGGCATTGCACTTGTAGAACAGGTTTTGCAAGAAGTATTGCTTCTCGCGGGTCAGGTTGTGGATCAGATGGAACCGCATGCGAGTCAGGCGCTGGAGCGCGACATATTGCTCCTGCATGACGATGGTCGTCGTCAAGCGTCCGAAGCGCAGTCGGTCGGCAATGACCCACGCATCGAGCCGGTCGGTCTTATCCAGGTCGGGATAGGCCTCGCGAAACTTGCTGACCAGTTTGGGATTGATGGTGAACACCTT
>NZ_BFBX01000016.1:1024-1345 GCF_003851045.1 Paenibacillus sp. 598K
GGATTGATGGTGAACACCTTAGCCTTCCGCGCCTGCAACGCAGCATCTTGATGGAAGTACATGGCTGGATGCCAGCTGTACACCGATGTGGCTTCAAGACCGATATGGATCTCGGCCACCGCATGCTTGTCCGCCAAGGCTACGATACGGTCTCGAAGGTACGCAGCGCCTTCCAGATTATTTTGGACCGTCAGGGTCTCGAGTTTGTCCCCGTCGGTATTCATGAAACACGTCTCCAGTTCTTTGGAGCTCACGTCAATACCAACAAAAAGCTTCATAGGGGGATTCCTCCTTTCATTAAGGGATTCAGGGAATGGACAC
>NZ_BFBX01000016.1:1505-198799 GCF_003851045.1 Paenibacillus sp. 598K
GGTGCTGTTGTGCTGGAAATTAAGCGGGCCGCTCCAGCCCCCTCGGGGGCTGGAAACTGGCTTAAAACTAGGTTCTAAAGATACTATACGAGGGGGATGAGCCATGTGGATCTATGACAAGAAGCTGCAGTATCCGGTCAGGGTGAGCAAGTGTGACGTGCGGATGGCCAAGTATCTGGCTGAGCAATACGGCGGCGCGGACGGCGAGCTTGCCGCTGCGCTTCGGTATCTGAACCAGCGTTATACGATTCCCGACAAAGTGATCGGCTTGTTAACTGACATAGGTACCGAGGAATCAGTACCAACATGTTGTAGGTATAAAAAAGAACCGCCGAGGATTTCCCTCATGCGGCTCTTTTTTATATGGCTGCAGTTGCTGGTGCTTCTTTCTTCTTTTTACTGAACAATCCCATGCATCCAGCAACAATAAGCAAAACGCCAGACAGTATGTAAAACATTGAAATGCTGATGAACCCAGCCACGCCGCTAATCAGCATCAAAGTACCGGCAAGCTTAGGCTTGCTCTTAGAAAACGCTGATCCGATGATACCAAGAATACTGAATAGCAGTGCGGATATACCCAAACCTGTAATTTGAGATGTACCCGAATCCGACAGCGCAGCGTCGACCCCGCCAATCATCATAGCAACAATTGCGGCGATAATACCAAAAATCCCCCCGACTAAACCCATCGCGAACAAAATAATCTCCTCCTATGGAATTATTATCCTTAGGAAGATAGTACTACATTTTGTCTGATTTTGTATATAGGGAAATTTACAAGCGCTTGGGAATTTAAAGAGCCAGCCGAATTACTCCGCTGGCTCCTGTTGCTGTTGGGTTTTGTGGAATAGATCGTCGTATTCCTGTGCCCATTCTTCTGCTTCTTCCCGTGCTTCCTGCTCAGCTTTATACAGCTGGGCTACTGCTATCCGCATAACTTCATGCGAGATTTTTTCACCGGCAATATATCGTTCCACTACCCGGTACACTTTTTTCATTTGCGCAGGATGAATGGGCATTATGACCCCTCCTGACGCTTCACTTTCTCCTCCAGGGCCTCGGTCAAGAATTCATTCAGACTCATTCCGGCAGCCTTGGCAGCTTCTTCGTATACAGCCTTTCGACCTTTCGGCACATAAGGATAGAGCCGATCGTATGCCGCCGCGTTGTACTTGTTCTTAGCCCGCGTGGCGGCCGTTCCTTTTTTCTCGCTCATACTATCATCTCCTTTCATCCAAAATAACACAAAAAATATACTCACGCAAGTACAAAAATCCTTGACAATATACTCACGTTAGTATATAATAAGAATATAAGGAGGTGAGACAATGAGACAAACAAGAAAGAAGAAGCACAAGATTAAGCGAAGTGTAATTCTAAAGTGGTTGGTAGCAGCCATCCACCTAGCAGCTTCGCTAATCACCCTCATCGCCGCGATGCGATAATCACAACGGGGAAGGGAGCCGAAAGGCTCCCGGAACCACCGGGATGAAATATAAGGGGCTTCTTCTTTCTATATTATATCACAAGGAGCTGAGAACATGAACAGGGCCATAAGTATTGTAACCTGCGTCATGCAGGTCGCTGCGGTAATCATCAGTATTGCGGCCTTAATCATTTCCATCGGCAAGCTGATTTAAAAAAAACAACTGAGGCACTTCGCTGCCGACTTGCCCAACGAAATAACCATTTGTTTGACAGAGTAAAACAACCGTGGTATATTTGTTTTACGGAGTCAAACAAACAACTAGAGAACAGATATTGCCGCAGATGCGACAACGGCGTCGGGCGCGGGAGGAAATAGCAGTGGTGAAAGTTATAATTAAAGAAACGGGTGCTTTGGAAACACTGAGCATGATCGCGTCTAACGGCACAGATGCAGCAGCTGACATGATCGGAAATCACGACGGCTTCGGCTCTGAGAGCTGGCAGTTTGAACTTGATTCCGATACGGGCATCTACACAGCTAACCAAGAAACGTATGACTGGTGGGCGAAGGTGCTGACGGAAAATGAGGAATTGGAGGAGCGTATCGAGGCATTGAAGGAAGAACATGGGTCAGAAGCAGTTCAGGAAGTAATCGAATCCGCAGGAAGTGTAGACCTTGAAGACCATGCAGCAAATTTAAATAAAGCTCTGGATGAGGCGTTCTCGGGAAACTAATCCCCCCGCTGGCAGGAGTGACAGAAGCCGCTGAAATGCTCGGTTGGAAGAAACAGCATGTCTCGGTTTACATGCAACGCGGGAAGTTCCCCGAGCCAATCCAGCGACTTGCTGGCGGGCCGCTTTGGACAGTCAAGCAAATTGAAGAGTATCGGGATAAACGACAAAAAGCCCCCACTGACGAAAGTCAGTGAGGGCTTTTCCTATACCGTGATGCTCGCTGTCTTGCTCTGCCCATCCCACGCCACAACGCCCCCGACAGCCTCACCAGCGGCCCGCAACGCAACGTAGGTCACGCCATCGATCAGCATACCCGCGACAGGCTTACCGTTGACCGTGGCCGTCTTGGTCACGTTGTCCCAGCCGATGACGCAGCCAGCAGCCTCTCCTACCGCTCGCAGCGCCGCATAGGCCCGCCCGTCGATCAGCAGGCCGCTGGCGACCTCTACGCCGTTGACCACGATGCGGCAGGCTGGGTGCTTGGGTTCCGGGGCATCGCCGTCCAGGATGCGCCGTGTAGCCGCCTCGATCTGCGCCTGTGTCGGTCTGCGCCCCGCCCGGTACTGCGCCGTCGTCAGCCCGAATGTCATCTCGAAATGCGGATTGTCCTTAAAATCCTTCCAATCGCCGCCCCAGGCAAAGCCGAGCTTCTTTCCCTCCTCGGCGACCTCCATCCAGTCCCGCAGCTTGTTCCCGTTGCCATCTCGCGTCATATCCCACGACACGTTGCGCCCATCCGGCAGCAGCAGGGCGAAGTCAATCGCCGCGCCGAAATTATGGTAGCTGTAGCCGCCCCGGGCGTTGGTCACCTTGGCTCCCGGCTTGGTCCGGCCTTGGGCATAGAGTGCGTCCTGCTCCGCGATGGTCCGCAGCCCCTGCGTGATGACGATCGGCACGCCTCGAGCGTAGCAGCGATCGATCAGCCGCTCGGCAGCCAGCCGAACAACAGGCAAAAGGCCCGATAGCCGGGCCTGTGACTTGCTCTGAACTTGGTCACGCGTCAGCATCGTTGTTTGCCCCCTTTGTTGCCTGCTTGACGACCTGGTTACCGTAGACTGCCACGGCTGCCACTAGCACGCCCTGGATGACGCTATCCACGCCCCAGCCCATCAGCAGGCCGGACATGACCACTCCGACCGCTGTGACGATGTAGATGATAAGCCAGTCAGGTATGCGCGGCGTCAGCTTTGCGCCATATCCGACAACCCAACAAAGAGCCAGCACCCCGGCCAGCTCCGGCACGATCAAAGCCTCAATTACAGTCCATTCCATGATTACCATTCCTCCTATTAAATGTTGAATCCCCCACGCATAGCAAAGCCCACCACAAAAACGATCGCCGCCCCACCGATTGCTGTCAGCAGCCAAAACCCAACCTTGCCAATGCCGTTAAGTCGGAGATGGGCAGACTTTGTACTTTCGACCGCTTTTGTGACTGCCCCCTCGACATCATCGAGTCGCCGGTGAAGATCGTCGAGGCGACGGGTAAACTCGTCCAAACGCTCCAAGCGTGTCGAGAGCTTGCCCAGCTCGACCCTAATCTCGGTGATTGTGTTGTGCAGTTGTGACATATCCATGACCTCTCCACCTCCCAATGCATGGCCCCCCTATCTCCAATATAAAAGGCCCCGCCGAAGCGAGGCCCTGACTACCTATGCTGTTTGTTCGCTCTCCTGCTGCTCTTGCTGCTCCTTGTCCTCTTGTGCGGCAAGGTTGAGATAACCGGCGAGGGTCTTCGCCTCGTCTTCCAGCGCCTGCTTTTCCACGCTCAGTGCGTAGAGCTGGGCCTGTACCTGGGTCAGTCTTTCTGCAGCTTTTTGTCTAGTATTCATTTTCATCTCTCCTCAAAATTAGTTTGTAGCGACTTATGAGCTTGTTAACGGTTTGGCAGCTCGTACACATTGCCGCCTACCTTGGCGCGCGGCGGGTAGGTCGCTTTTACTGTCGTAGGAATGAATGCATATTTACCGTCGCTCATAATGAAGCCCATTTGTCGCCCTGTTGATGTGCCTAGCGCCTCGAACGCAAAGGTGCTGCCCGATTTGTCTGCACATGCATAATAGCGGCCAAGACGATCTATGTCGTTGCTTGTACCATAACCAGACACGATAGAGGCAACTTGCGTGATGGTGTTCGGTGTCGTGGCCGACACTCCAAAAAGAATATTCCTGTCCGTTGCTCCCCTGTGTCCATAGAGAATGAAACCGCCGGTTGTGACGTCGTAGTGGAAGGACATAGCTCCCTCGTAGTTAAAGGCCCCGTCGATCCATGCATAGGCTAGAGATCCGATCCACGAAACGCTCGACGATCCATTATGCAAGCCTATAATGATTGTGCTTTCTGTAGCAATTGCAAAATAGCCATTGTTAAACCTCGAAAAGTCAATGCGTGTCGGGACGCTCGACACCGACGTGCTGTATGTCGTGTAGAAGGCAAGCGAAGTCGAGGATGACACCATGAAGTGCTTGATATTGGATGACGTGGCGTTAATGATCGCGAATAAATGCTTGCTGTCGGCGCTCCATGCGATATCTTGGCTTTTATTTGCCCCGAGGGAGTAGTTAAGTACCGAGACAAAATTGGTATCACTGTCGACACGATAGCCCCGCATGACGTAGGACGATCCGTTATAAACCACGCAAGTAATCCAACGACCATCAGGCGAACATTTCAACGCCCCGATGCCATTTGAGGCAGTACTTTCGAACGGCCCTCCGACATAGTTCACCGTTGTCGAGAATACCAACGTCCTGGTTCCCGATAAGATGCCATCGGCGCTCACTGGCATTACGTAGATGCTCACCACCGGTGTAGCATCTGACTCCGTGAATACGATTAGGCCGTCATGGACCCAATCTACCATTAAGGTTTTACCCGCCGCTAAATAATTGGATACATAGGCCCAACCGTTCGCGGCTGTTTTCCGGTAAATCTCAATCAATTGGTTGCTGTAATTGGCAGAGTAGGCTACCGCCAGCATGTTCCCACTCGGGGAAAAACGGACCCATGACACTAAGTTGGTCGACGCCGTGGACGTTCGCCATTTACCCACATCTGGGTTGGCCCTGTTGTACGTATGGTTATAAACAATTTCATCCAGCTGTGTGGCTGTATCCGGGTAATATATTTGCCCCATCCGTCTACACCTCCAAGATTGACGCGGACACCTTAACGGCGCCGGCCACGGATGAATTGACAATGACTCTTATCGCTGCGGCCGTCGTGTTGATGAATACCGGCACCAGTGAATATGACCCTGTTGCGAAACTCTTTGTATCGACGATGAACGTCGTTTGTGCGCCGCCCGAATCCGTATAAGTTACAGCAACTTTTAGCACCGTCGTGGCCGTCACTCGTACATAAACATTAACTAACCGGTTGCCTTGCGTCGTTGGCGTATAGGTCAACGCCGTTGCGTCTGTCGATGCGGACGCCACGTTGTATTCGACTATATTGCCCGCTTTGCTGACCAGCGTCGTACTGGAGACCGTGAACGGTGCACCGCTGCCTGTGATTGTCAGCGCTGGAGCAGATATCGTCCCGGTAAAAAAGGCGTCGTTGTTAGGGGCGAGCCGCAGCGCTGCAGCCCCATCGTTTAGACTTGCCCCACCCGTAGCAAAATTTAGATAGCCTGATGAGGATCGAGACCTGATATAACTTGCTCCTGCTCGGGTAAAAAACTGTTCGTTGCCATCTGGCGCGATTCCCCAGTTGCCTACCGTTCCAGCGGATGTGATGCTTGCGACGGTCAGCCCTGCAAAGCTCGGGCTTGCTGTCGTCCGCAAGTCTTGGTTAATGTGGTAACCATCTACCGTATCTGCATCCAGGCCGCTTCCCGATCCCATCGCTCGTGCATCCCAAACTCTAAACCAGGCTCCCCAATCTGAACCATAACGGTTTCGAGTCCATGTCCTTGCATTGTTTATCTGATATTCCGTCAGCGTTTGTTTGCTGCCTGCATGTATTTCAACGAACAAAGAAAAAGCATAGTTTGTCGGGCAGTTAGTAAGGGTCTGAGCCGTAGCACTTGCGCCGCAATGGTAGAAACCAGCCGTTGTTATGTTATTAAGGTCGGTGTTTGCCGCTATGGCTTGGGGACGCATAATAAAGTCGGTTGCGTGATACCCATCCAACATGTCGGCGTTAAGGTTGCTGACCAGCGTAGTACTCACCACGACTAGCGGAGCTTGTCCAGTCGCCTGGCTAGAGATAAACCGTGTGGCACCTGCATTGCCTTCTACGTCGAGTTCGTGTTGAGGACTGATTTTCCTTACGCCTAGTCTGCCATTAGGTAATATGTGTATGCCGTTTGATGTCGACCATGGACTCGCTCCGTACCCCAAATACAACCTTTGGGTCGATTCGCCGGTCCCGAACAAACCTACGCCAGCTATTCTAGTACCGGTAGTGTCTTCCAAAAAACTTGCGCCGCGCGCCCACGATCCAGGCGTTCCGCTATTATTAGGAACTCTCTGATTGTAGCCGCCTGTTGCAGCGTTAAGATTTAAACCTGCAAATGTGGGACTTGCCCCACTACGCACGTCTTGATTAATGTTAGCTGCAGTGATGCTTCCTGCAAATGCGGCGTTGCCATTTGAACGCGTAATTGTCAATGCTCTGCCTGCGGTGCCATTGTCGCCATAATGATAAACGGCAAAGTCAGAACCTGCATTCGAGCCCGTTTCCTCGTTTTGAAACCCTATCCCCCAACGGAGGGCATCGTCGCTATTACGCAAAATTTGATGTAATGCCCCGCCCGATGTTCCTGTTCTCGAAGAAGAGTAAGTTCGTGCAAATAAATCGCCATCATCGTTCCTTCTGGCTACGGTGTTTCCGTCTTTCGCAGAAGAGGCGTGGTACCCATCTAACATATCGGCATTCAGGTTCGTGACTACGGTTGTGGAAGATACCGCAAAAGGTGATGTGCCTGTTGCTATACTTGATGTGAACCGTCTTGCCCATACATCGCCATTTGTATTTCTCGCCATTAGTGTTGAGGCCGTGGCAGATTCGGAGACGTGATACCCGTCCACCATATCGGCGTTTAGATTGGCCACCACGGTTGTAGAATTAACATACAAGGGCGGGGTCCCTGTCGCGACTGACGAGGCGTAGGAGTTGGCATGTACGTCCCCAGCCGCATTACGTGCGACTACTGTATTTCCTGCGGAAGCCCCGGAAACGGCGTGTAAACCGTCCAACAGATCAGCGTTAAGATTGCCCACTAGCGTACTACTCAACACATTTAGCGGTGCTGTCCCCTGGGCAACATCAGAATAATATGCCTTAGCTACAATGTTGCCGGAGGCGGTCCGAGCTGCAACGGTGTTGGCCGTGCTGTTGTTTGCGGCGTGGTATCCGTCCAGCATATCGACGTTCAGGTTGGTTACTAGCGTCGGGCTGGCGATGACAAACGGCGGATAAGAGGAGTCAATTGTCGATATGAGCTGACCCGATACCTCAGTGCTGCTGCGCCAGTTGGTGCCCAACTTAATCTTTCCTGTCCCCCCGACCCCAAATACAAGGTCGCCATCGTCGAGCTGATTGTGAAAGGTAAATGTGCGGCTGCCTCCCCCTACATAACCAAAATACGCTCCGCGTGTATTTTGGTCGGAGGCCAGCGGGTAAAAGCCTAAATAGACATGATTGGCCGTGCCGCCTTTAAGCAGCAAGGACTCCCCCTCATTGGCAGGCCGTAGCACCGTCCGGCCAATCGTAGCAGCAGCAAACGTCGGATTGGCCGACGTCCGTACATCCTGATTGACGCGTCCGGCCGCCGTGTTCCAGGTCGACTTTTCAGCGTCGGTCGCAAAGCGATTGCTTGCGTCCTGGACAATCATGCTCGCCGGATGTGTCGCCGGATGCGTGTAGTTGTTCGCCCCGGCGGCGATCCCGCCGAGCTTGGTTTTCTCGGCCGTGGTGTAGTCCTCGGTCGAGAGCTGTTTCCCGTCCACCTTTTCGACGGCCTTGGTCTGCAGCTCCTTGATGGAGCGCCACACCTTGTTGAAAAACCAGTTGAGCCAGGCAGCAGGCGGCTTGTCATTGACCTGCCATCCCTCCGTCCGCTTGGACGCTGGCGGCTCGATCCCTTCCGCCTGCCACTCTGGCGGCTGTTGATCAAATGCCATGATATCTCCCTCCTAGATGGGCAATGGATAATCGTCGCCCGGCTCGTAGATTGTCCCCAGCTCGCCGCCGGTCGTCATCGCTGGATCGGCCAGGCCGTGCGGCCCGCTCTCCAACACGTCATACTGCGAGGACAGGGCAAACGTCCCGGCTAGCTCGATCTGTGCCACCCGGACGCCCGCCGCTACCGTCTTTTGGATGATCCGAGCAAACTGTATCGGCGACATGCCGACCTCGTTCAAGCGCCGCACCGGGACGCGGATCAGGTTAATTGCGGCTGGCTCTGGCTCCAGCGGATCAGCAAACTTTTCGACAATTCGAATGTCGCTATAGTCGCAATCAAGCGCGATAGCCAGCACCCGTATAATCGTGTTGACGTCTGTCTTGGACAGGTTGCGTGCGATCTTGGACTTAAGCAGCACTCGGTAAACCTCGTCGGTCGCTGCCCCGCGCGGCTGCACGATGTTCGTCCCGATCCGGTCAAGCGTCGTCCCTTGGGCGGCGTCGATGTCGCGCCACTCTCGCACGCGCTCCAGTGTCTCGTCGAGCTGCGCGAGCTGGCCGTGTAAAATGCCGATCAGCTTACCCAGGTTGCTGGTTGGTGACTTGTTGTAAGCGTCAGAAAAGCGTCGCAGCATGTCCTTGACGCTATACATGGCTGCTCGCCTCAATATCGACGGCGCGCGTCCGAGCGACCTCGTGCGGCGCGATGGACACATTACCCATCGCCATACTGCCGGACGTCTTACCGACGCGCAGCGTCATGTCCTCGACGCCCTCAACGGCATAGACCGCCGCAACCAATCGTGTATAGACGACCGGCGCACCCATCGACAGGCCGTTGTAATACGTCCCGGCCGCATCCTCACCGCCGATATAGCGGATGATCGCCGCTCTGACCTGCTCGTCGCCGTCGATCGGGTACTGTGCGTTGCGCGTGACCTCGACCTCGACCAGCATCGCGACCTCGGCCGCGCGGGAAAACTTGACCGTGTGCGGTTGACCGCCCAGGTCCGTCACCTGTACGCTGATCGCTCCATACGGCTCGATGCCCCCCGACTTGACGCTAAAGATCGTATCGGCAATCTCTTGATCCTCACCGCCCAATACAAACGCCTCGAATGACTTCGGCGGGCGTCCGGCGTCCGGCGTCATACCGTAGTTTTCGAGGATCGTTGCCGCCCGGATCGACGGCAGCCGCAGCAGCGCGCCGCGCAGGGCGTCGACAGAGGCCGCGCCCCCGCCAGCGACGGACAGATCGAACCGCTGCCGAAACTCGGCGTCTGTCTCCTTCTCACGGCCGCCAGTGACGGCCGTTGCATTGTTGACAGTAAGGATATCCGGCACGGGATTGACGAGGATCGTGATTGTCCCAGCCGCCACATTGCCCGATGCTCCCGCCTCTAGCGCCTCGATCGGCACTGTCGCCGTGCCATCCTCCAGCTCGACGGCGGTCGTCGTCTCATACTCTATGCCTAGCCGAGTCGTAACCCGCGTCCCCGCTGGGACGATATAGCCCGGCGTGCCGGTGATCGTCAGCAGCCCGGACGCCCATTGCGCCTGTGTTCGGGTAATCCCAACCTGCGGCCCGAGCCGGTCGAGGTTGTTACCGGTCGCGGTCGGGATGTAGCCACTGTTATAGACATCCTCGGCATTGCTCCAGCTCATCGCAAGGAACCACGCGAAGATACGCAGGATGATGCCGAGCGGCGAGCGAACCGACGTATTGACCGTGTCGCCGAATGCCTCCCGCGCCTTGTCCTCCATCTGTGACAGGAGGTCGTCGAAGCGCAGCCGCTTAAAGCCTCTGCTATCCAACAACGGTCTCCACCCCCTCGATCGTGATAATGTCGCCGTTGATCGCGCTCGCCGTCACATGGACCTTCGCCGTCCGCTCTGCCCGGTCAAAGACCACGGTCACCTCGTCGACGGTCTGGATGCGCGGCTCCTGCAGGAGCGCGGCGGCGATCGCATCCCGGTACGACTCCCCGGAAACGTCCTTGCCGATGATCGCATCAAAGTCCAGGCCATGCACCGGGTCCAAAAACCACTCCCCGGCCCGCGTGCCGAGCGTCAGCCGACAGCCTTGGGCGATCTCCTCCGGGCCGGACACGGTCTGCAGCTCACCATCGAGCAGGACCAGGTCGCCGAATGCGTCTACTCGGAGAGCGAACATGGCAGCACCCCCACAATGACCGCATCGTTACGACTGTGCCGTCGGCCCGTATCCGGCGCGGCCACCTGGCCGGATAGCGTGTTTTTGATCTCAGCATCGGCGCAGACGACAAAGACGACGTCGCCGCGCTGCAGCTTGGGCCGCATCGTCGTCTCGACTGGATAGGTGCTGCTGCCGAGCTGCAGCGTAAAGCTCACCTTTTGGCCGAGCGTCGGCACGCCCAGGAGCTGCGCTGGTTGATCGCCCGTCAGCTTCAGCAGCGGCTGCACGTCGGCGAGCAGCGTTGTCTCGTCAAAGGCGACCACCTTGCACGGGAGGGCGACGTTCAGGCGGTCGGCCTGCTGGCCGCCCTGGCCGCCGAGTAGCCGGGAGAGCGTCCCGGCCGGATTGACTCCGCTCATATAATCGCCTCCACCTCTGTTAAAAAGTCTCCGGTATTGCTAAAGGTATGGCTGCCGCTGCGGACATGCAGCTTGCCGGACCATTCGCGGCTCGTCAGGTTAATGACTGATCCCGTCGTGAGTCGGCGCTGCAACTGCGCCTGCAGCCGATAGCCTTGTAGCCCGCCGTCGCTAAAATACTCCGGACTGCCGATCAGGCCCGTGTCCGGCGACAGGTTAAAGACGGCGTCGGCTCCGCTGCGCAGGCTACGCACGTAAAGCTTGCCCTGGTTAATGTAACAGGACGTGCCGCAGTCCTTGCAGACGTCGGCGATGATGTCCGTCACCTTTCCCTTGGCCGAGTACCCATCTTGATAGCGGTAGTCTCGGTTGAGCTGCATCTGTGCGACCGGCAGGCCGATGTACGTCGCCATCTGCTTAATGATCGCGCTGGCCAGCGTGTTTTTGGCGTAAGCAATCTCTTTGACCTCGCGTTTGGACAGATCCTCGCTATCCATGACGTAGATCGTCGTAATCTTGTCGACGCCCTCCCAGCGCGTGCGGACTGACGAGATACGGCCGTGCAGGATAACGCCGACGTCGCCGGTGTAGCCTGCATTAACCATCAGCACCTCATTGCGCTTGATGTTGTTAATCGTCGTCTGCGCCAGGTTGTACAGTTGCAGCTCCGACTCGTTGGGCAGGGGGTCCGCGTCAAAGGGGACGGTACCACTCATCCCAAACTTGCCGAGGCTAAACGACATGTTGGCCGTCATGATCTCGACGGCCCGGCCGAAGTTTTTATAGCTCACCGTCCGCTCCCTCCCGATCTACGACATAAAGGAAGACGCTCACGCCGAGCGTCTCCCAGGTTACCGCCGTGCTGCTTTCTGACTCGTCGAAGGGAACGAGCGCGAGCTTTGGGAAACGATGATCGTAGATGTCCCAAAACATCGTTTGCCCGTAGACGAGCTTTTCCCCGTAGGCCAGCACCTCCCCGTCACGGGATAGGTCGATGGTAAAAAAATCGTGGTCGGGGTTGTAATGGACTTCGAAGGTAAATGGCTCGTCGGCGATCGAGATGTCGAAGCGGTACGGGACCAGCTCCTTTTCGATTTCGATGTATTCCACTTAGCTCCCTCCCCACTTGCTGCCTGCTTTAAACGTCACCTTCGGCGGCTTTTCCTTTTCCTTCTTGCCGCTGCCGGATTTCTTTTTGCTACCGCCAGCCTTTTTGTTGCTCTTGGTCTGCTTGGTGCCGCTGTTGACGATCGGCACCACTTGCGCTTTGACCGGCGGCGGCAGCGTCTCGGCATAGGCCGTTGTCGCTACCCGCACCTCGCGGAGCTCCATCGTAAAGGTCATGCCGTTTGCGTGGGCATAATCATGTGTCGTGTCGAAAGCGGTAATCAGTCCCGTAAAGGCATTGCGACCAACATACTTGATTACCTGACCCTTGTCCTTGACCGACAGGATGTAGGCCCGCACCTTGGCCGCATCTGGACCGGCGATGATGCCGGAGAGCGCCAGCGTGCGCGCCTGGGCCTGCACATGGTCAATCAGGTTAATTCCCTTTTCGACCGGCTGCTCTGTGACGGCGACCGGGTAGGATGGGGACTCCGTCTCGACCGTTAGATAGTGATTATCCAGTAAGGCCATCGATATCCACCCCCATTATGCGCGCCGCAGCCTCCAACATGTCCTGCATCTCTTGTCGGACGGCCGCCCGGATATCGGCAATCGTCTTGTCGTCGGCGTTGCCGTTGATGTTGATATTGATCTCCGGCGCAGTAAAGCTAACGTCACGGCTGCCGCTGCTGCGAGCTGGGGCCGACTCCGGCGTATATGGCCGCTCCTGCGGTCGCTGGCTCCGCTCTCGCCGACTATCATCAGCGCGAGGGATGCCGACGACGTCAACCTCGGCGATGACGGGCTGCACCGGCGCGATCTGCGGCATAACAGGCCACTCTCGCTCGGGCTGGCTCTCCTCGGCACGAGGGACGCCGATCTCGGCGGTGACAGGCTGCACCAGCACGATCTGCGGCATAGCAGGCCGCTCTCGCTCAGGTCGACCGTCGTCGATGCGATCTGCGCCAATTGACGTAACCTTGGGCATGCGCGGCCGCTCCTGGTACTGCCTATTTTCCTCGGCGGTAAGGACGCGCTCGCCTTTATGCAGCTCGGCAATAAATCCGTCATATGGGACATAGGAGAGACCTTTGGCATAACTCCCGTCCACTCCAGCCGCCCCGCTGACTGTGACCTCAGCTTCCGCCTTGCCGCCAAAAAAGCCCTTGACTCCATTGACAAAATTGGTGCCCATCTGCTCGACTTTGTCCATGAGCGCACCGGCCATGGAACCTATACCCTCAATTAGACCGTTAATGATGTCTCGGCCAACGTCGATAAGGCTGATCCCGGCAAAAAACTCGGCGACCTTGTCCCACATTTCCTTGACCTCGGTCCATAGATTGGTCCCGGCCGTCTTGATGCTCGTGACGATGCCATCCCAAATGCTCTTGACCTTGTTCCAGACCTCGGTCATCTTGGTTTGCGTCGCGTTGACAGCATTGGTCCACGCGCCGCTAATCGCGGACCAAACGGACGACGCCGCGTCGGATACCGTCGAGGTAATGCTGTTCCAGGTCGACTTAAGCCAATCCCACACCGCCGTAAATACGGTGATTGTGACCGACTTAATCTGATCCCAATACTTGATGACAAGTCCGATCAGCAGCCCGATCGGACCGAGAATGACCGCAAGCAGCACCACGCCCCATTTTTTCAAAAAATTCGTGACCGCGTTAAACGCCGTCACGAATGCTTTGGGTACCGTCACCCGGAAGAAGTTAATGACGGCCATCGTGCCCTTTTTGACGCCCGCCCACATTTTGTTGATAAAGGCCCGGAACTTGTCCGACCGCTTGTAGGCAATGACGAGGGCGACGCCCAGCCCGACAAGAGCTGCGACGACGATACCGATCGGGTTTAGCGCCATGACAGCATTAAATGCGGCCTGTGCAATCGACCAGGCTTTTGTCGCTATGCTGGCTGCCTTGGTGACGGTCGTTATCGTCATGACGACGCCTTTATACGCAACAAAGGCCGCCGTCAGCGAGGCGACCAGGGGTAAAAAGCCCTCCCACTCCACAACAGACTTGCCGACATCGGCAATCTTACGGCCAATCTCCTGGATGTGCGGCCATAGTGCGGTAACGGCCGCGACGAGCTTCGTGCCGATTAAGGTTGCGATCGGCTCCAGGTCAGCCCATAACACCTTACCCTTATCGATCAGAGCGACAAAGGCGTTTACGGCCTGATTGACAAATTGTTTGATGTACGGCACGACAATTTGCGCGACCAGGATTACTTTTTCAATGCCGCCTCCGATCGCCCCGCCTATGGCATTGCCCACGGTTTTGATCTGCGCCTGATTGTTGGACAGCCATTGTCCAAACCGATTAAGGTACGGCAGCAGCTTTTGCCCGATCGGGATCAGGATGCCCGTCTCGATCGAGCGGCGGAACATCGCCATTGCCTCGCCAGGCCGGTTAAACTTGACCTGGTTTAACTCCTCCATCGTGCCTTTGCTCATGTCGAATTGCTTGTCGACATAGCCCATCGCGGTAATGACATCTTTTTGAAGGTCCTCAAATTGCGTGCCGAACAGACCCACGGCCACCGTGTTTTGATGCACGGGGTCTGAGATATCCCCGATCATCTGCACGATGTCGGTAAATGCCTGCTTGGCCGCTGGCCCGCCCGCTGCAAAGGTTGACATCATCTTGTCAGCGTTGAGGCCCAACATCTCGAAGGCTTCGACCGCGCCTTTGTCACCGGCATCTTTTGAGCGGATGCCAAACTCCTTGACTGCGTCGGCTACCTTGTCCAAATTAAACGCGCCTTCCGCCGATCCGGCTGCCAGCGTGTCGAACATCTCGTCAGCGTTGAAGCCTAGCGTTTTAAACTGGAGCGAGTATTCATTAATTGTGTCGATCAGTTCGCCCGAAAAGTCGAGTCCCTTTTGCGTACCCTGAGCCATCAAATTAAATGCCTGCTCTGAGGTGATGCCGAAGTTTTCGACCATCGTTTTGGCCGCGCGAACCGACTCATTGACCTCGATTCCGAACGCATCGCGCAGCAGCAGCGCGTGCTTGGTTGTGCGCTCTAGCTCGTCGCCCGTATCTCCTGTGATCTGCCGGACGCTGGCGATCGATGTCGCGAGATCGTTCCAATCCTTCCCAAAATTTTGGCTATAGAGGCCGGACGCGACTTCCCGCGTCGCCTCCATCTGAGCGGCTGTTTCCCCAGTCGCCATTTGTATTTGACCCATTGCGTTTTCGTAGTTGGTCGCCGTTGCAAGCCCGGCAGCGCCGATGCCGATCATCGCCGTCGTCGCTGCTGTGCCCAGGCCAATAACGCTCTTGGTCAGTTTGGCGACCTTACTATCGGCACTCTTAATGCCCTTGGAGTTAAATTTAAAGCCGACTGAGTACATCAGCGAGCCTATAATCCCGCCTGCCATGATGCCTCCTTTCTCGCAAAAAAAGAGAGGCGGCCAAAGGGCCGCCCGCTATTTGCGCTTATTCTCTTTTTTTAAGAACTCCAGATGAATGTCAAGCGCCGCGTTAGCCTCGGCGACATCGTCGTCATCCATCTGCAGGAGGTCGCTATAGGTGATGCCCATGTCCGAGAGCAGCAAGCGCCAATAACCCCAGCGCTCGAGCGCCCGCCGCCGAGCCTCAGTCTTGCTGATCGGCATCGTCTTCCGGCTCGTCGTCCTGACCTGTGATGAAGGCGAACGCCTTGCCGACGATCTCGGTCATCTCGGCGTAGGAGTCGAAATCGTCCAGCCGCATCTTAGGCTCAACGACGACGTACTGCAGCATTTCCTCGGCCAGACGCTCGTCAGAGGGAATGCCGTGCTTATTCTTGATGCGGTCCGTGATTTTCGTTACGGCCCGTACCCCCGGATGCTGCAGCTTGTACTCCTTACCCGACTTGGTCACCACTGTTTTTTGCTTAAATACTCCCATGCTCTATCTCTCCTTTGAATGAATAATGCCAAGCGCTTGCGAATTTAAGTCATGGAAATGTCGAGACATTGAAACTCATACGTGCGGTCGCCCGCCTCGCTGCCGTACTCACGATCGGAGGGTTTTTTGATATAAGCCTGCGTGACGGTCGTCGTCTCCTTGGGTGTGCCGGAGTAGACGACGGATATCGGGAACAATTCCTCGCTGTTGGCGAGACGATCGAGAAAAGCGCATTGCGGGCTGGTCTGTTGCAGCGTAACGGTCACGGTGCCGAGCGGATTGTTAACCTTGCTGCGCACGACATCGCCCTGCGCGCCGACCGCCGTAGACCAGTTTTCTTCGTCTTTGGCGACGGTGACCAAGTCTTCGCCGTATCCCGTCAGATATGTGCCTTTAACAATCGTCGTGACGTCCTTCGGATCATACGTAGATACTGCCAATGCTCTCTCCTCCTATGCAAATTTGATGACGCCGCGAATCGCAGCGCTGTGGATCGCTCCGGCCAACACAAACTCAAACTGACCGTCTGGATAATTGCGAGCCGCGATCTCTGCCGGGTCGACCGCCGATCTCGGCGGGAATGTCGTGCTATACAGAGGGACGCCGTCCTCGCCGTCTGCAATCATGCCATTGATGTAGGCCCGCTGCAGTACTGTGCGGACGACGCTCTCCAGTTGCGCAATGCCGGTATTGTCATAGCTGATTTTGGTGTTGGTGTCCTGTGCCCGGTTAAACAGGTCCTGGATGCCAAACTTGATCGACTGGACGATATAATCCTGACTATGCACCAGGTCGATAAACTCCCCGCTTACCGCCCGGCCGTCGCTGGTGACGTTGACCCCGGCCTTGGTGACATAGGCGTTGCCGCCGAGCGCGTGTATCTCGTTAAGCTCGGTAGCGTCGAGGTCGAGCGGCGCAATGCCGAACAGCGTCCAGCCCTTCCACGTCGGCGAGCCGGGCGGCAGGCTACCGACTGCGCCGACCCACGCCGCATCAGGATAGTTGGTTACGGTCGGGTGATACAGGACCGCTGTCCTCTCGTACCCCTTGGCTTTAATTTCGGCAAGATCGGCCTTGCTGCTGGTTCGCGTGAGGTATTGCCGCGTCCGGTCTGCCTCGACGGCGTCGGCGATCAGGATCTGATCGGCGATTGTGGCCGTCGTGGCGATGAGGAAATGCCAATCCCGTTGCAGGAGCTGCGGGACATAGTCCGCCAGCGCCTCCGGGTCCGTCCCGGTCCGGCGGCAGGCAATCGCCACCTCAGCCGGTGCGTTACGCTGGCCGAACAGCGCTGCCGCCGCCTTATACTCCTCTGTCGCGGACGGGTAGTCCGTCCGAACCGCGTCCAGGTCGGCATAGTTTTTAAATGCCTGGCCTGCCGTGCTGGCCCCCAGAATCAGGGGCTTTCCGAAGCCGCCAAGGATCGGCGTCGGCCGCTGGACGGATATCGTTACCGTTACATCGCTAATGCTCAATGTTACTCACTCCTTTGTATTGGTGCTGTCTCGATCCAGCCGGATAAATCGGTGATGACGACATCCGTCGCGCGAAACTCGACGTCAAAGCCTTGCCGTCGCTCCCACTCTTCACCGAGATTAACGTCCCGGTTTTGGATGTCCCCGACATCGACGACAACGACGTCAAGCGCCCATTTCAGACGCTCCGCTCCTGTCGTATGAAACCAATCCCTCGCCTGCATGGCGTGGATCAGTGCGACGTCGGTATCGTCAGCATAAGAATTGAACGAAAACGTGAAGGTCACCGCCTCCAAGCGATGGAGCTTGGCCTGCTGCTGCAGGAGGATCGGTTGGCCCCCAGACCCCCGGAAGCCTCCGGGGAAATGGTACGTGTAAAAATCGCCCTCCGGCACCGGCCCGCCGCCGTTCATCTGGATTACGAGCCGCCCTGTTTCCTGCTGCAACCCCTCGACAATCGCTAGGCGGATGGCCTCAAACGGGAGCATTGACAACCACTCTCCTCAACAGGTACTGATTGACGTCGCTATACTCCCGCTCGGTAAGCTCTGCTACGGTGTACTGTACCCCCTGATGCTCGATCCGCTCGCCGCTGGCGTGCGTCGTGACCGTGTAGAGCATCCGGTCGGTGTCTGTGTAGTTGCCGCCCTCAGAGGCCCTCAGACGGGCGCTGACGGGCTGCACGACGCCGGAGAGGCGTAGACGCTCCGGCGGGCTTGGGACCCATTTGCCGCCCACATACGCGCCGCCAGCGTCGCGCACCAGGGTATAGGGTCGGTTGTACTTGCGCAGTATGCCCGCGAACCTAAAACGCATCGCTATCGACTCCTCGGCACGACATCATAGGTCAGGCTGTCCCGCAGGTCTTGCTCTCGCTGGAGCAGTCGGCGGCCGATCTTACTGCGGGCGTAACGGGCGCTGAGTGGCGGATCGTTGATGCGGTCAAAGTTTTGTTGCATCTTGTCCAGGCCGACGCGGCCGACCTCGTCGAGCATGTCGCCGATCCGGCGTCTGCCCCGCGCGATCTCCGCGACGCCCGCCCGGACGAGCTTGCCGATCGGCACCTGACCTTTCTTCCGCCCGGTCAGGACAAATGACCGTGCCGGAATAGACATTTTGACGCTGCCGTACTCATGTACGCCAGCGATTAGCGCCAGCTCGGCGTCGCCCTGGACGCCGATGATAACCTTTTGCTGGGTCAGCGGCCGCAGCCGGGCGGCCAGCTTGCTCAGGTTGTCCGCGCCGGTGACCTGCACCCCGGCGCGGCGCGCTCTGGACTTGGTACTTGCCATCGGATCACCTCACAGACGCAGCAGGGCAGCGACAGCGACCGGCATTTCTCCGGCCGTCGCCTCCCTGAGCTGCTGATTTAGCGCATCGTCCGGCAAGCCACGCCATGCCAGCTCGTCGAGCAGCCGTTGCACGTAGAGGATGCACGCCATTTCCACATGCCGAGGCAGCGTCATATGCTCGTTGTCGTCGCTGGGCAGGACGTATCCGGCTGTATAGTTGACCTGGACGGTCTTTTCGGCGTCCGGCCACGAAGATTCGTGGACGAGGACGCCTGACGTGGCATCAATCGTGTAATCGGCCTCGTCGACCAGCTTCCCGCCGATCTTGACCCGAGCCGAGTGAATCGGTGTATGTTGAAGCTGCAAATAGGGCGCATCCGGCCCCTCGACCCTCACCTGATGCGGGGTAAGTGAGAGTGTAGCGCCAAAATGACGTTCAAAAGCAGCAGATACGGCGGCAATTGCCGCCGCCAGCGCCTTCGTTTCTTCATGGTCTTCTTCCCTCCTCGTCGCCCGGCGAACCCTGGCGACGGTTGTAAGCATGGTCATTTTCTCACCTCATATTTCCGGCCGCACATGGGGCGCCAGCATGGCTTTGACCGCTGACGGCATGTCTGCTTCGGCCGCGCTATAGCTCACAGATATGTCACCGACCCGCTCCGACGCAACGCCATGCTCGCGCTGCAGATGCTTGATCATCAGCACACAGGCATATTCGAGCGTCGCGGGTAGGGTCGTGACGTTATCTTCCGTCTCCTGGCTGGGCAGTACATAGCCCGCCGTGTAGGTGACGGCATAATCTCGGATGCCGCCCGGCCAGCCGCAACGGCTGAACAGGATGCCGTCGGCCAGGATGGACACATCTTCGACCGGATGCTCAAAGTCTCGGCCAATGACGACGCTGTGTATCGGGTAGTTAGGCAACTGCAAATACGGGCCGCGCATGCCGCTGGCCCGGTCGCTATGCTCAGCCATACCAAACTTCCGGCGACAGTATTCCTCGATCGCCGTGGAGGCTACGGCGATCAGCATCGTCAATTCCTCGTCCGGCATGGCCTCGCTGGGGTCGACGCCCATGCGCCGCGCCCGTTCGATGGTTGTCAGCATTGGCGCGCCCCCTGTCTACTCCGAGCTTTCAGCGTTGAGCTTCGCCAGCGCTTCAAGGGCCGCTTCCTTGCCCTTGACCTTCTCCCCATTTGGCAGCTCGTAGACGCCCTTTCCGACCTGTTTCAGTTCCTCGGCAGGATCTTCGGGCGCTTTGCTTTCGACAGGTTCGTCTGCTAGATACCCCTTCTCCTGCAATTCTTCGATCCGCTCGGCATCTTCCCCGGTGTACACACTTCCGACCGGGTATCGCTTGCCGGTATTTTTGTCGCGAAATACCTTTGTCACTTCGTACTGCATGATATCCTCCTCCGGCCGATCGAATCGGTCGTCATTTTGGTCTATACCGTGTCGGAAATATCCAGTTCACCATATACAGCAGCCGCAGCGTCCCACGTTTTGATATCGTCACGCATCAGCGCGCGCAGCTCCGTCGTGTCGCGTCTCCAAGCGTCGCCGCCTTCGGTCGTAGATGCCAGTTCGAAGAACTTGCGGCTGAACATCGCAATCAATTGCTTAAGATTGCCTACCACCATAGGAGCTTTAGCGTTAACCGTGTCAGATGGCAGGAATCGGTTCGAAGCCACCTCGATACGGCGGCCCTTGAAGACGTATTTACCTGGCGCGGTGATATCCGGCTGCAGCAGCGGCCGTCCTTGCGTGTCTACCAACTGATCAAGCCAGTTGTAACCGTCTTGGTTGGTCAAAATGACCGCTTGCTGACTAATCATCGGGTCCAAACCGACGTTCAGCGCGTGTTTAATATCGCCAAACGATCCCCATTGCTGTTTCGGCAGCGTCTGCAGTTGGTTGATGATCATCGTGTTTTTGGTCACGACGGCCTTGCGACCGAGCCAATCGATGATATGGGCCAACAGGTTTTGATCCGTATCGGCCAGCAACTCGTTTGTAATCGGCAGAATGCCGCCGCGTTTGCGGACTTTATAATCAATGTTGCTGAATTTCGGGTTATCACTCTCGGGAATCGCGCCGTACTCCTCAATCACTGGAAATGGGATCATAGTCTGGTCGCTCTCCATGACACGCGAACCGGACAATGCGCTGACTGTAATGACATTGACCAGCTCCGACAGATCATTGAGTGTGCGCATAAACGTGTGAATACGCGTCTGAATGTCTTTGGGGACAATCAGTGTAGAATTCCCCTCCGGAATGGCCGGACTCGTTTCACCCTCATTCATCACGGCGCGACGCTGGTATTCCTTGACGATGCTGCGCATGTCGGCCGTCACACCTTGTCGACGCAAGCCACGCAAGAAGATGCCGGTGTACTCCTGTTCCAGTTGCGCCTCTTCGCGTGTTTCCAGGCTATCGAACTGACCACCTGCAGGCGTGCCACCGTCCAAACCGTCGCGTTCCTCGTTCTCCAGCTCCTGCAGCACCTTGACTTGTGCCTGTAAAGATCGGACCTCGTTCATCAATTCGTCGGCTTCCTTCGCGTTATCCTGCGCTATGAAGGTCCGCACTTCCGTTTTCCGTTGCTCCAGCTTAGCCAGCAGCGCACGCAATTCTTTCGACACTGTTCATCACCTCTTAAATTATTTGGAACAAAAAAGAGCCGATTAGATCAGCTCCAGCTCCATCAAAAGCATCTTTTTCTTATGTTCGTTCAATGACCGCTGCTCGGCATCCCGGTATTCTTCTAGCGATCGGACGGAAACCTCATTTTCAGGGTAGGCGGCAAATGGCGTCGGCGAGATTTCGGGCAGTGTCGCGTTAAGGACGGTCCGCCGATACAGCGTCTTGCCGTCCCGCTCGATCTTCGACCAGCGGTCGCCGTTTGTTCGGACGTTAAATCCGAATGAGACGCCGTCGACGTCGCCACGCTGGATCGACTCGTGAGCATCGTTGCCCCAACTGTTGTTGGGTAAATCAAGTTCGAATCGCAATTCGGTCGGCCCGTCAAAGATGCGCAGCGTCCCTGACCTCGTATTGCCGAGAATCTGGTCGGTACGATGGCACCACAGCGACACGGTCGGATCAGATCGCAGGAACTCGGCGAATGCGCCGGGGGCGATCACCTCGACAAACTCGTCACCGTACCAATCCCGCATGACATGTGATTCGGAGTCGTATTTAATCGCACCGTTAAGCGTCCTCTTGCTCGTCTCCCCCTCGACCGTCTCCCGGATTTCCAGGTTCACGGCCATCGTCCGTTTCTCCGGCCCCTTCTTCGATGTCTTCTGGTTCAGGTTCTGGCTCAGGTTGTTCACCCCCTTTCATATATTGCTGGCCCGCCATCTCCAGCGGGATAAAGTTACCGTTAGCATACAGGCGGTCACCGCCTGCTGCTGGCTCCCTATCCTCCATCGCTCGCGCTTCATTGGGCAGCAAAAAGCCGCCCTGGACGCCGATACGGTAGGATTCGTAGCGCGTTTTCAGGTCGGCCCGCAGGATGGAGTCGATGTTGAACTTGACGTAAAACCCAGCTTCTAGCTCGTCCTCCAAAAAGAGCTTGTACGACAGCTCTTGCTCGTAGGTCGTCAAGATCGGCTGGAGCGTGTCCGTATAAAAAGCGAGCTGCTGCTGCTCTACATTGGTATAGCTTGCCTTACCTAGATCGTTGAGCTGATGGAGCTTGACCCCGAACCCGTTGGCGATCTGCCTTATCGTCAGTTCCGTGTTCTGGAGAAACTGAGCGTCAGCCATGCTGATGGATATCGGCATGTATTGATAGCCCATCGGCATCAACGCTATGCGATGACTGTTTTTCAAACCGGAGGTCATGTCTTCAAACTCTTCGCGGAACACGGCTTTCGCGGGGCCGTCCAGCTTGCCAGTGTATTGCACAAGACCTTTGGCTTGCAGACCTTGCTTGAAAAAGTTGTTGACAAACTTATTCGCCGATGCCGCATTCTCGATGCTCGTTTTAAGCATATCGATCGTCCGAACGCCGATCAGACCATCAAGCGTTACCGATCCTTTGAAATGCAGCACTTCCTCGGGCAGTAGCTTCCTCTTCTCGCCGTTCCCGACGTCCACCTCGTACCATACCCGCGTTTTGCTGGATATGATACGACGTGTGAGATCAGGCAAAATGCCCGCGTCATCGATAATCACCCGCACCTTAGCCGAATCCATTGGCCATAGCCCAATGACCCGGCCTGTCCGGGGGTCGACCTCAATGCTTGCATACGCGTTACCCATCGCCCGGTGTGCCTCTATTGCTTTCCAGAAATCCGCAGCTGTCATGTATGGATTGGGGCGGAGCCGGAGCAGACGCTGCAAATAGTGCCGGGCCGACTTGATGATACCCGTCTCGCTCTCTTGGTGTGTCTTAAGCGGTAGTTTAGAGACGTTATCCGACAAAATCTTGATGCAGGCGAATACAGTATCAACTTTCAGAGCTTTCCAGCCCTTGACGTCGACCTCTCCCGCTCCTTCGCCAAGTCCAAGCCACTCCAGCAGTTTGCGGTCTGCCAAACTAACCTCCACGCTGCGCGTCTCCGGCCCGCCGAAAGCCATGTTAATCATGCGGGTGATAAGATTAGGCTTCACACTCGCACCCCCTCCTTTCAAGCAATTAAGCCCATAGTTTCTGTAAAAAATCCCGATCGGCGAACTCGTCGAAGTTCATGTCGATTTCTTCGTAGAGCATGGCGGTCGCCATTGCGTTGATGAGTGCGACAATCAAGTCAATGCGTTCTTTGGACTTGTTTTTCATCGGCTTTATATTTTCATTCCCGTCGACTGCAATGACCACGTTACCCCAGCACCATCGGGCCGCCGGGTTGGCCTCGTGCGTCATCAGTCCCCGTTTCAAGAGTTGTTCGATTAGTTTCATGGCAGGACTCATATTCTTCATATCCTGCGGAATTTCGACCACCTCGACGCCGCCGCGTATGAGGCGCTGCGCCAACATCCGGCTATTCCATTGGTCCGTTCCGAGCGTCGCAATCTCATGTTGCTTGTTCGCCGCCAGGATGGAAGACTCGACAAAGTCATAGTCGACGACATTCCCCGGCGTTGTCAGCAGATGGCCGGATTCGACCCAGCGGGCGTAAGGCACACCATCATTTCGCACCCGTTCCTTCATGTTCTCCTCGGGTATCCAGGCGTCAAAAATGAAACGCCAGTCCGGGAGTCCGTCCTGCGGCGGGAACAGGTAGCATGCTGCGGTAAGGTCAGTTGTGCTGGAGAGGTCCAGTCCTGGATAACAGCGCTTGCCGTCCAGCTCCGACCTTGCCCATTTACCAATCGTGTTATCCCATAGCGTTAATGGTTGCCAGCCGGTCTTTTTAAGCGATGTCCACTGATTAAGGCGTAACCAGCGGAACAGTTTTTCCGTAGCCGGGCTTTTTCTTGCAGCTGCGGCCTCCTTGCGCACTGATTCAATGCTGATCGTATGGCCCAAGCTCGGGTTAATCTGATACCACAGTGCCTCGTCATAGATGTCTTCCTCCGGCTTCTCCGGGTCGGTGCCGTATTCGTCCGGGATGCCGTAGATTTTGACATACCAAGACGGGTCGACCAATTCGCCGGACTGTATTCTCGATGCCTGCTCGTGGATCTCATACCCGATTGAGTGTCGATCTGGATCGTCGCCAGCCGTCGTAATGACCCACCACAGCGGCTCCCGCCGAGCCGCGCCCGAGCCGAAGGTCATAACGTCCCACAAATCGCGGTTTGGTTGAGCGTGAAGCTCGTCGAAGATGACGACGGTCGGATTAATGCCATGCTTGGTGTACGCTTCGGCCGACAGGACGGTCATGATCGTGCCGGTCTCGACGTTGATGATCTCCTTCGTGCTGTCCTTGACCTTCAACAACGCGGCAAGGTCCTGGTCCTGCTCGATCATGCCGCAAGCAGCTTTGTACACGAGTCCGGCCTGCTTTTTGTCCGCCGCGCAGCAATATATCTGCCCGCCTGGCGGATCACAGGTCAGATGATAGAGGCCGAGACCGGCAATCATCGTCGTCTTGCCGTTTTTTTTGGGCATCTCCAGGTAGGCATACCAGTATTGACGGTATCCCCACTGATCGACGGTGCCGTACACGTCCCGCAGCAAGTCCTGCTGCCACGGCTGCAGCACGAGCGGTTGACCGTAAAAGTCATCCACCGCATGCAGCATGCTCATAAACTCTATCGGCTCTTGCGCCCGTTCCTCGTCATGGGGCATGGCCGCCAGCTCGCCGGTTCAAAAACTTGGACATCGCAGACGTGTCTTTCTTCTTAGGCGGCGCTGGCACGTTCTTGACCTTTGCCAGCGGGTTCAAAAAGAGGCGGTCCTGCATTTTCAACAGCATGTCCATCTTCTTATTGATGGCTGTCTCCACTTTGAGGATGCCCTCGACCGCCGCGAGCTGCGACAGGTACCGCAGCGCCTTAAGGTTGATCTCGTCGGCCTCCTCATAGCGATCAAGGTAGTCATGCAGCAACTGCTCGTCGATCGCAATCTCGGATATGCGCTGATGATGCACTAGTAACTGCTCATACTCGCTATACGTTTTACAGTAAAGCGCGAGCGTGCCGACGTCCGAGCTGGTCAACAGGGATACGCCCTGTTTGGCCGATGCCTCGTACATCTTAATCAGCTCGCCCCACAGCTTGTTTGCGATTTTGTCATCGCGGACAAACTTCGGGCGCTTCAATTTTTTTAGGTCAGCCTCGCCAAGTTTAATTTCTGCTTCTTGGCGCTGGGCGATCTGCTCTTTGGTCAATCGGTTCGGGTTGCCCTCCGCAACGTGGAGAGCGACAGGTTTTGCATTTCTCCCTGGCATGCGGGCACCTCCTCAGATTTCGAAAAAATTTCAAAAAACGAAAAAAATTCGCGTTAAGGGGGGCGGCGGTCTCGCCGGAGGGCTTCCAAAACATTTTTGACCGCCCCCACCCCTTTAGTCGGATAAAGCGTCATTTTGTCAATGATTATTTTTCGCATCAACTATCGTAGTGCCCAGCACGATCAATTCCGTGAATGGCTCAGGCTTTTGCAAACCCATGTGCGGCCCGAAGCGCTCCATCAAACTCCATAGTTGGAACGATGCATAACCCTTCTCGTCGGTACGCATCGTGAAGGGCTTGGCTGGGCCGGTCCCGTCTGTGAGAATCATGATCCGTTGCTGTTGCTTCTCATGTTGCTGCCGTAGGATTTCAATGCCTACAGGCGTTAGCTGGACCTTGACCCAATCATTGATATGCACGCCAGCTTTGACGTAGTGAGCAATGGCCATATCGTAATCACCATCCTTCTTATTTCAAAGCGCTCATTTGCACCATCAAGTATAGGAATCTGCCCATAGCTGCCTCAATCTCCTGCTCGTCATCACTTTCAAGCGCCTTCACCACGCCGTCGCATGTGTCGCGCAGCTTCCTGAATAGATCAATATTTTCCTTCATCGTCCGAATCCTCCATCCTCTTGGACCGTCTTCCTGCTATGGCAGGAGCTACAGAGCGCCTGCCAATTGGCCTCGCTCCAGAACAGTACCTCATTGCCCTTGTGGGCCTTGATATGATCGACCACGGTAGCGGCCGAGATAGTACCGCTCTGCATACACGCAACACACAGTTGATGCTCGGCAAGGTATCGATCCCTGGCGAGCCTCCACCTATGGCCGTAACCACGGCTAGCAGATGTGCCGCGTCGCTTATCGGACTCTCGCTGATGCTTCTTACAGTATCGATGCTTGTCGACCAGATCGCGGCATCCCGGTTTGCTACATGGGCGCTTCGGTTTTTGCGGCATGGTACACCTCATTTCGTTTATGCAGCCCGATTTATAGGCCGTGCATATTTATGCATGCGATTGACTAGATATCGCGTCGGCCGGAACCCTTGAAAACACTGGCTTTTTCCGACCTCAATTCGAGCTTTTGCCCCCTCGAAAAGACCTCTTCTTCTGCTGAATGCATAAATATCGACTTCCTCATATCTTGTTAGTGAGCGGAACTCACGGAAATGCTAAAAAGCCTTATTCTATAAGGCTCCGTGGGGCATTCCTAGATTCAGTTCCACACTCTCTTAACGAAGTGAAGTCATAGGCCAAAATCGTTCATGGCGGCATCCATCATGTCCTGATCCATGCCAATATAGCGCATGGTGATGGACTTGTCTGAGTGGTTGAGCATCTTCTGCACAAGTGTTATGTCCTTAGTTTTTTGGTATAGATGATAGGCCCATGTTTTCCGTAACGTGTGCGTTCCGATGTCGACTAACTTGAACTCGTCGGCGACAAGGCGCATGATTTTATAAGCCATGTCCCTTTGGATCGGCTTGCCCTTCCCTTGCCTGGACGGGAAGAGATAGGCATTTTTGTCCATTCCTTCCGTGTAGCGCCTTAACTCCTGTTTCAGTACGGGCGTCAACTTCAAGATTTTCCTTTTCCCCGTCTTCATCTCACGCATAACCAGATGCTCGCCTTGAACATCCTTCACGCGGAAACTGAGAATATCCTGTATGCGAAGCCCGGTATTAATCCCAAACACAAAAAGCATGTAATTGCGATGGCTCCAATCCATGAGGAATTGCTTAATCTCTTCGATGACTTGCGTATCGCGGATCGGCTGGACGAAGTTCATTCTTCCTCACCTCACATTGCCAAGCGCTTGGGATTTCTCCTTTACGCATCGCACTTTCGAACAGACTTGCTTAACGCCTGTCCACTTTCCCCATATACAGCCTCTGCAAAGCTCCGGTTGCTCAGGAGGCTTTCTGTCGACAACCCACAATTTTTGTTGCTTCAAAAAGCGTCCCTCCTTGTCTGTTCGTATGTCTACCGGATCGCGTCCGATGGACAGACCAATAGACATTAAAGACATTAAAGGGTTTCTAACCCTGCCTCATCTCCATACGCTCGCGTTAACCGCTAAGGTCCATTAGACCCACCGCATGGCCGAGTGCCTACAATGATAAAGGTACAGTAGACATTACCTGAGCTGGATTAGCTCTCTGTAATATCTACTGTACCTTATGTGGTTACATATAACAGTGGCAGAGTACACGCAAAATACATGCACGTTTTTCACATCATTTTAAGGGCGTCGGCAATGACGCGGATGCCCTCTGACAGCTTGCGGTTCACCGTTGACTCGTCCCAGGGCTGGAAGTGGGCGACCGTCCATTTATTTGTATTGCCTTCGATGTACCTGCATTCTATAACTTCTTTTATACTTTTGTCTACGATCATCTGGACTGCACAATGCAAGTCATTCAACCGATTTAGCTTTTTACGGTATTCTACGATCTTCATTGGAGCCATGCGATGGATGCCGCGATGCTCCAGCGCCAAAAGCTGCATGCGGTCTTTATAGTAGCTTTCCAGCTCTCTTTTGACCTGGCATATCTCGTTTTTCGTCGGCCGAGGAAAAAACTCTAGCTGCTCGATTGTTCCTTGATTGCTTGCGGCGGATGTGTCACCCATACGAATCCTAGCCCTCCTTTTGATAGTGGCTGCTCCAGGATGTAGGCGTATCCCTTCGGGATGTATTCGCCTACCGCGACCCGGAGCCGACCGAACTTCGTTATAATGTGATCTTCGGCAATGTCGGCCTGCCGGGAGACGTATAAGACCAAACGGCCAATGTGCTTCCCGCTTTTAAGCATCGGCCGCAGCTTGTACTCGATGTATGCAATCACTCGCTCATTCATGGCGTCACGCTCCCCGGTGCATGTCCGGGATCGGTTTGCCGTTGGTCGGCGTTGGCTGATGCGAGCGGTCCAGGCCGACAAACTTGTTGAAGTTTTTCAGGAAGGCCAGTTCTACCGTTCCGATCGGGCCGTTACGCTGCTTGGCAAGGTTGATTTCTATAATGTTCTTCTTCTCCGACTCCTTGTCGTAGTAGTCGTCGCGGTACAGGAATGCGACGATATCCGCATCCTGCTCGATCGATCCGGACTCCCTCAGGTCCGACATCATCGGCCGCTTGTCCTGGCGCTGCTCCACGCCCCGACTGAGCTGTGACAAAGCGATAACCGGGACGTCCAGCTCTCGGGCGAGCTGCTTCAACGTCCGCGAAATGTCCGACACCTCTTGCTGCCGGTTTTCTCCGTTTTTTCCTCGACCGGCGATAAGCTGGAGATAGTCGATGACGATCAGGCCCAGCCCCTCGGACTTGTGCAATCGACGGCATTTGGCGGCAATCTCTCGCACGGTGAGGGCGGGCGAGTCGTCTATAAAAATCCTAGAGTCGGCAACGGTGCTGATGGCCATAGTTAGGTTCTCCCAATCTTGCCCCGCCATATAGCCGGTCCGCAGCTTCATCGCCTCGATGTGACCCTCGGATGACAGCATCCGCTGCACAAGTTGATTAGCCGACATCTCTAGCGAGAAAACGGCGACCGCCTCTTTGCCTTTAATGCCTGCGGCCTGCGCCAGATTCAGCGCAAATGCCGTCTTGCCGACTGACGGGCGAGCTGCGACGATGATTAGATCGCTCTTTTGCCATCCGCTCGTCAGCTTGTCCAAGTCTCGATAGCCGGACGCGACGCCGGTCACCTCATCGCCATAATTGGCGTATCGATCTTCTACCGCCTCCATGACCTCGATAGCCGCTTCTTTTGCCGTCTTAAAATCTCGCGATCGCACCGACTTGTCCGACAGTTCGAAAGCATCCGTTTGGATGTCCGCAATCAAGGCTCGCGGATCGCTGCCGGACCAGGCCGCTCGGAGCTGACGCTGCAACATTAGGATCGTCTCCCGGTGCAAATGCTTTTCATGGACAAGGCCCACATAATGGCCGATGTTTGCGGCTGTCGGTACGCCTCCGACCAGCTTGGCAAGGTAAGTAACACCGCCGACGTTAAGCAACTCGTTTTCGTCCTGGAGCTGCGATGTCAGCGTCACCAGGTCGACCGGCTTGCCCTTGTCTATTAGGTGCTGCATCGATCGGTAAATGATCTGATGCTCGTTGGAATGGAAATGCTCCGGCTGCAGCAGTTCCGCGCCCTCCATGTGCTGATTGAGCAGCACGGCACCGAGAACCGCCTGCTCGGCATCGATATTGCTGGGCAACAGCATTGCGTTATCGTCCACGTAACTCCTCCACCTTTCTGCGTTGTTCTTCGGTCGGGGGGACGGCTTTGCGCCGCATGTCGTCCCACATCTCCAACGTAACCGCCCCGGCCGCCTGCTGCTGCTCGTAATATCGCTCCAGTTCCGTCTTGACTTTGGCGAGCGCCCCAGGATGCGGCGCGAAGCGATTGTCTGGCAGTGATGCGTATTCCTTCAGCTTGGCTATAGCAAAGTCAAGCGGCGTATGCTGCAAGACGGCTTGCCACTTGTCGATCATGCCCTCGGGATCAGCGGATACCCTGCGCTCGTAGGACGGGTAGTAGCTTATGATTTCGTCAAACAATTGACCTGTCTCTGCTCGGTTCATTCCATTTCCCTCCCGATTTCGGCGAATGACTTCTTCGCCGGGCGCTGGCCGGGCGAGCTGGCGGCGGCCTGCTTGCGCTGGTCGTATACCGCATCAATGGCAATGGCCTCCGACAGCGTCTTTGCTCCCCCGCGAAAATAGTCGTCAACGATCCGCAAAATGAACTTGAAATTATACCCGACCGACGAAGCCCCTGCTCGCTCGATTGCCCGAACAATGACAGCCTCGTCCATCCCGTCATGATCGATGTAGCTACCCAGCGTTTCCGCTTGCTTGGGATTGATCGGGTGCCCGAATACTCGTTTATGAGCTGCAGCAAATGGCTCGTATTGTGATGAAGAAGATGAAGAAGAGTCTTTTAAATCTTTTATAGAGTGCCCCCTACCGTAGTCCGTTCTGTCGTCCCTCTCGTAGTCCCTGCTGTTGTCCATTCTGTTGTCCTTTTTGAACAATCGGGAAATGATGATACGGTATTTCCCGGCCTTGTTTGCCCTTGCTGACTTCTTATAATGAAGCAAGTCAGATTCAATAAGCGTCTGACGAGCAAGTTCAAATTGCTTTCTGCTTACTCCAGCGTTCGCCTGCAGCACTTCGCTGCGGACAGTGAATTCTTCCGGCCACCCAGCCTTATTACAAGCAGCCGTCAATTCAAGCCACAATGCAATTGCGCTGGCAGGCAAAGGATTCACTTCCTTCCATCGTTGGAAAGCGAGGATCAGTTCCAGGTAATTCATGCTGTTTCAACCCCTAGCGACTTTTGATGACGTGAGATAGGGCCTCACCTTTTGCTTTGAGTCGCAAAATACGCTCATTACGAGATTCCATCTTTGCAATGAACTTTCTCGTCTCTCGCAAGACTTTACGGTCAAAGTCGATGCCCAAAATCCGGTCCAAGGGCGTGTAATATACGTTTCTAACCTCGGTTTCCCCATTGACGACATGATGCTGGCACCGCAACTGGAACCAACCCTCTGAAAGATATTTCATCTTGATGTTCCATACTTCCCACAGTCCCCACGCGCAAGCAGGCGGCAGAAGATTATCTCTGTGCATGGGGCAGTACTCCCTTCGGTTCTGGCAGGGGCAAGGTAAAAGGTGTCCAGTGCGTATGGTAGTCCGGCCAGTCGGAGTCCAACGGTGATCCGCAATACGGAGCTTCCTCGATTGGAAACGTCCACCAAAGCGCATCCCCATAATCCTCGTGCCATTCTTCTATGGGACGGGCTATCCTTATGGAGTCTGGAGGCTCTGTCTCATCCAAATACATGTCAATTGCGGTTCGGGAGCAATACTGGAGGATATCGGCAAGCCAATCCATAACCTCCTCCTGTTGCTCTAAGGACAGCTCATTAACGCAAGGAGGCGGTGTGAAGTTGTCATCATCGTACGTTTCGATCCTGCTGCAATATGTGACAATGGCTTCCACGTCTGGCCTTGGCTGCGCGGCTTGCGCCATATCCTGCACGCCCTGCGCAATCCTGCGCATCGCTTCCATGTCCACAGCCTGGACGATCTGCCCCGCCGCGTTGCGCGTGACCCATACGGTTTCAATCTTCCAGGCGCTCCCGTCCTGGTTCAATTCGTTATTCATATCCGATCCCCCTTAGTCAAAGCTCCCGACTCTTCGGGTCGTATAGCTGATTTCGACGTGCCGCTCATAGGTAAACTTATGATTACACTTCCCGCAATTGTGGGTGTGGACGTCAGGCGTCCACTCGAAGCAATCCGCGTCTCTGTAACCGCAATGCGGGCAAATAGCATACACCGTCTCCTCGGTGTCATAATCGCCAAAAACGATTTCTTCGGCCTGGCAGGACTGGTTGCCGTGATTGATCATATTAACGACGTAAGTCGTGCCTTTAACGGTAAATGTGTCGAACAAATCAGGCTGATGCCCGAGCGTCGTTATTTGATCGCCATCGCGTGTGACTACTTGATACATAGCCTTGCCCTCCTATATTTCGCGCCCCATCCGTCTTCCTGGAGCGGTATTTCATTCGTTGGCTCCAGGTCCTCGGCGCTATAAATTGTCTGGATACAGGCCGGGTCTGACTCCACGACACGCACGCCCTTACGGTTAATGCGGTATCGTACCGGGCGATTATCATAAGCCCAATACGAGTCACCCCCGGCCTGCTTATCGACCACGACCAGCTTGTCAGGGCTGATGCCAAACCGGCATTTCACCCTGCAGACGGTCCCCGGCTTGATTGCCTCCTCCTCGAAAAAGAAGAAGAAGAACATATCACAGCATGCCGCGAAGCTTGTCGATGATCTCTGCAGCCTTTGTTTTGAGTTTGGCCTGCTCGGCCTCGTCCTTGACCTCGTCAATGGCCTTGACCAGTGTGTCGCCGGACTTGATGATATTTTCGAGCTGCAGCTTGGCCCGTAAGAAGGACTCGTTACTGCTCCTGGCGAGCTGCTGCTGCAGCTTGTCCATCTCAGCTTGCATCGCTGATTCGCGCTGCTTGGCTTCCGCCTGCAGTTCCTGCTCGCGCTGCTGGACTCGATCGGCGACAGTCTTTTCGGTTTCGGCCTTGGCTGCTTCCAATTGCTGCTGCAACGTGGCAAGCTTCTTCTCGCTATCAGACTTGGCCTTCTCGGCCTTCCTCAGCTCGGCCTTGGACTTAGCGAGCGCCTTGTCGTCACCGGCGGCCTGTGCCTTCTCCAGCTCCGCTTGCAGCTCCTGGACTTGCTTCTCGGCGGCCTCCCTAAGCTCGGCTCCAAGCTTGTGCCGCTCCTCCAGGCTTTTCAGTTCCTCGGTCTTCTCGGCGGCCAATTTCTCCATCTCAGCTTTCAAATCAGCTTGCCGCCTCTGTTCTTCGACCAATTGCTGCTCCGCAGCCTCGCGGGCCTTGATAGCTGCCTGCAGCTCGCGGGATGACATTTGATCGGCCTGGGTCTCCTCGACAAAGGACTCGCGCTCCTCGGCTGGCACAGCCAGCAAGGCGACGGCTTGCGTATAGCTCAGGTTTTGCAGCGCCGGACCGGCAGCGCTGTACTCGGAGGCCAGCCGCATAAAGTTGTTGGCCGTCGACTGGCTATAATTGACATGCTCCTTGAGCCAGTTGCCCCATTGGCCATGAGGTACAAGCTCTTTGGCCTCCGTCAGCTTGGCCCCGATCTCTACGGCCGATTGCATGACGTACTGTCGGGCCTGGCCGTCGATATAGCGGATCTCCGCCGCGATGACCTCCACCGTCCGAGTCGATACTACCGTCTCTGCTGCTGGCACGATCGCCGCTGCAGCAGCTTGTTTTTTCGTTGTCATACTGCCACCGCTTCCTGTATTTGTTTTTTGTTCATTTTTTCTTGCTTAAAGCGCTCGACAAATGCTTCGACTGCAGGTGTCATGATCTGATTTTTGAATCCTCGACACTGCACGATTTTTCCGGCGCGAATTTCCAATGTATAAAATGGCGTATCCGGTTTATCGGATTCACGAATGGCCATCAAGATACTACTGCCATCCGCATAACTTTTGCTATAACCGCCCACACAGTGCTTAAGGGCGTTTCCTTCTCTCACAAGCTCTACCGTGTCCGCGAACGGCCGAATGAAAAGATTGTTCAGTTGAAATTCGTATTTCTTGCACAAGGCAGGCAGTCGTTCGGCAATCTTGGCATTCAGGGCTGCGTCGGCTTGATACTTCACTTTTTCAAGCGTCTTTTGATGTGCTTCGTGAATGTCTCGCGGAAACAATATCTGCTCGTCTTTCGGGTCCATGTCCAGCTTGAGGCAATCGGCGACATAATCTTTCCAGAACGTAAGGACTTCATCGGAGCTGCCTGCCATGTTTCGTTTTCGTTTCAAGACTTCTCGTTGTTTCTCCACATAATTCAAAGCCTTGAACAAGGTTGTGTATTTAAGTATCTTCTTCAAATTGTTAAAGAGAGAATCGTATTTTTTAGCAATGGACTGCAATTCCGACAGTGGAACATACCGACCTTCCTTGCTCACAATTTGCTGCAATCGAAGGGTTAACGGGTGCAGCTTTTCTTGCTTCTTAAACTGATCTATCTCCTTCAACTGTTGCTTGTTGATCCGCAGCACGCTGTGAACCGACGTGCCTTTCCAGTTGATTGCGCCATAAGTGGGCTGGCATCCATAAAGCTTCGCTTCGACGAAGTAACGCATACCAAGCTTGGTCAAGTACTCCATACATGGGTACAGCGAGAACGATGCAAAGAACTTTACCATGTCCTGATAATAAAAGTGCTCCCACATGCTGTACTGGTAGGGCGTACCCTGGACCGCTTGTTGGATGCTCTCCTTGCACAGATAACGATTGACCATCGTATACCCCTGCTCGTAATACATGCCGCCGAACAGCGATCTGACGCTTGCATTCTCGTACCAATCGCCTTGAGCCAAGCTGAACATTCGCGCTTTCTCGCCGAGCCGGAAAATATACCGATGGCAAGCTTCCAGCGTCAAGCTCACATCCTTAAAGCTCTGACGATAGTCCCGTTCTGCCCAGTACCCTGTCGCCGTAATTGTTTGCGGGTCGTGCAGCGATTTCTCGTAGTACACGAAGTACGCGCTGTGGCGCAGCTTGCTGCGGCTGCGACCGCTGGCCCTGACGTAGCCTTTCGCCTTGCACTTCCAGCAGTCCGTCCAGCTCTTCTCCCGAAACTCGCCGTTCGTCGCGTATTCGACATTGCAAGCGGTGCAATAGGCATACTGCATCCGGAGTTTGTTCCGATGAATGAAGATATAGGACGATCTGGGTAGTACACTGGTTTCGGCATACTTAACGACGGAAGGAGAAATTTTTCTGGAGAAGTGAGCCATGAAGGCTTGTCTTTTTTCGTTACGTTTTTTCAATGAATAGCCCTCCTTTACAGATCGTCTAGGTCAACAGAAAACCCTACGACAACTGGCTCTGGCGCTGCCTTGGGCTGTTTAATGCCGTAATACTTTAGTACAGCACCTAATCCCTCTTCCATAGTCAGGACACTGACAGACGACCCGTTGCGTTTGCGCATGGCTAAATATCGCATAGCCACAAGCCCCTCGGACAACGACTTATTCGGGTCGGCAAACAATTCTGCTTTATCCGGGTTTTCGCGGACGAATTTAATCATCTCGCTCCCAACAAATCTTGTGTACTCGCTCTGGGGATTAGCTGCAATCTCGCGCTGCAGCTTATTCAGTGCCTCTTTGAGCATGACAAATAACCTCCGTTCAGGGGCGGCCGTAACCGCCCCGTATGATGTTGTCGGATTAGGCGATGATCGTAACCTTGCCCGCGTCGATCTCAGGGCCAAGGATGGTCGCAAGAAACTCCTTAATGCTTTGGATTGCTTCGAGCTTCCAGGCTCCGCCGTCAGCCTCGATCAGCGCGGCGCGCGGACCTTGTTGCATCCGGAAAATGAAACGGCTCTCCGGCTGCGTGATCTCGACGAACGTACGGTACGGCTTGAGGTGTACCGGATTAGGCAAAACGACATTGCCCATTGTTGCAACACCTGTTTTGGCCGTGACCTGCTGCGCGATGCCGTCATCGCCGACCGTGGCGACGTTGCTCTCTTGGACGTTTCCAGCGATCGCGAGCAGCTTGTCCCGCGTCTCGCTGACGACAAAGCAGCTCTGGAGCAAAATATTGAAGCGCTCGAGGTCCATAAAGCTGCTGAATGGAATGTCCGGGAGGAGCGCCTGCGCGCTGATCAGCAAATTGCGCCGCATGTCGCGGTTGTACGTGCTGTACACGTTGACAGTTGTCGGACTCTCGACGTGCAGAAGCACCGGCGGCTGATTGTCGTAGTTGCTTTTGAGGTAGTCGACCAGGCCGGTCAGGTTGCGCGTGACCAGTTGCTCGGGGGTCGGCTGCTTGACCAGGTGCATCGGCTGAGTGGTGTAAATCTGGGTCCCGACCTCCTCTTGCCGAGTGTTGCCGAGCTGGAGCAGATATTGAACGAACTCTTTGATCATGAGTAAACCTCCGAATTATGATTTTTTATCTGAATCCTCTTGTGTTTGTGGTGCCTGTGCTGGTGCCCCCGACGACCTTAAGCCCCGTATCGTCGGCCACGTCGCCGTCATTATTGATAATCAGTTGATTGCGGTCGCCAGTGACTAGCTCTGCCACGACGGCATTGCCCTCTTTGTCATAATCAAAGACAAATGACGTCGGGATGCCTTTTGATGGTGCCAGCGAAGACTTGACGGAAATGTCGGCGTTGCCGACCTGGCGCTGTTCATTGGGCTTGATCTTGATGGTGACCGTTATCGTCCGCGCCACTTCGGCCGGAGTGTTCGGGTCCAGGACGTTTTCGGCGAGTTTGCGCATTTCGATGTCGAGTTTTTCGACGAGCGCACCGCCCGACAGCTCGTTTAAATTCAGCTTTGGTTTCATGTTCATTTCACCCCCTTTCCAGATATGACAAGTAATATGGTAAAATATGATCGTTAAGCAAATTTCACTGTAGGAGGTGAACAGATGTCCGTTCTGAAAGAATTGAAAAAGGTTGATTCCATTGAAGAAGCCAATGCATTATTGGAAAACGGTTGGCGTCTCATGGAAAGTGGCCATGTTATCAAAGAAGGGGAAGCGCAATTCTTCTTCTTGTTAGGTCGACACGAATCATACGCCGATATCGGCAAAAAATTCGAAGCGATGAGTAAGGTTTAATCTACTCGAATCATCAAGAAAGTGAAGTTATCCCCTTGGCTGGCGACTCTGTGTAGTAGCCAGCCTTTTTTTAATAACTCCAGCACCTCAAAAAAATCAGGCGTTGCGTACAGCTCTTTTGCCTGCTTCATGTCCCCCAAATGCGCACCCCCTCAAATTACCAAGCGCTTGGCGTTATGCTTTGTGGCGGCGTCCCTTGCTCTTGGCTGGCTCGCCCCGCCGGATGACCTCCACAATCTCTGTCTGAAAGATTGGGACGGCTCGACCGTCTGAATCCTGGCGCAGCTCGGCATGCGCACGAGCCACGCCCCAGGTTGCAGTAATCTCGCCGGTCTCGCCCGATCGGGTGCGGACGACGTCGCCCTTGAATATGTACATCTGCCCACTCCCCTCCTCGGGCCTCGTTAGGCGGTTATACGCGTGGCGGCCAGTTCCATTGCCCGGCGTCGTCGCCCTGCGTGACGGCCTGGATGCCAAAGCTCGATTCGCCGTCGTGACCATCAACAGCGAGATTTACGCTTCCGTCCTCATGCACGAACACAATGCGCGCTGCATACTCGGCGACGGAATCCTTGTAAAACACAACTCGTCCTTTTGTCGGTTTCATTCAAACACCTCTATTACTAGGATCGTGGAGGTTGTCCACGGCGGATATCCGCGACCCCCGTAGGGGTTTCGGCCCGTCTCCCTCGGGCCTCGTCAGGCGGTATACAGCTTGTCCATCTATTGCTTGGTCGGCTTGACGTAGCAGCCGATGATGTCGCAATCCGGGAACCGACGCTCGATGTCCTCTCTTGCGTCCGCCTCCGTAGCTGCTGGCACCTCGGCCGAGCAGCTACCGAACTCCGGATGTATTAAGCGGATGACATATGTTTGCATGGGCGGCCTCCTCTTGGATTTTGTCTGCGCGATCGAGCAGCGCCTGCAGCCTGCGGTATAGGTCGGCCTTCTCGGCCGCTAGTTCAGCTTGCCGATTCATTGCTCTTGCTCCTCGGCGGCAGGAGTGCTATGATAGGTGAAACCAACAATTTCATTCGCTTTACCAGAAGCGCTCGGCCTGCACGCCGGGCGTTTCGCTTTTCCCATCTTGCAAACTCCATCAACTGGAGCAACTGCCCCTCGACATGGATCATTTCCCCCGGCAGCACCTTTTCCGGGTGTTTCCGAATCAACCGCAGATTGTGACTCGCGGCCTCCGCGCAGATGCGCGCCTCTGCTACCAATTTCTCTCTATTCAATTTTTTCAGCCTCCTATGACTTGTGTTACAATTTGAAATCCTTCCATCCCGGCCATGATCGACAGCCCGATCCCAGGCTCACCAGTGATCTTCATCAGCTTGGCGAGCGTCGACACTTCAAAAGCCTGTAGGCCGCGCTCGATCTTGCTTATGGCGCTCCGTGACATGTTTAGCTTTTGGGCAGTGTCTTCTTGGCTCCAGCCCATGTGCTTTCTATATGCCTTCACGATAACCCCGAACACCTTTTGCACCTCCTTCCGTTCTAAATTCGAACAGACGCGATGGAGGCCGATGCCTTATAATTGTGCTGTACCGCTCCCCTACCGGCCGCCGACTTCGGCGGCGCGGGTTCTTTCTGCAACGATGGTCCGCCAGAGGCGAGACCCGACTGCGTCGTACTCCTTCCACACCCTAGCGATCTCTTCGGGCGTTCGCTTGACATGATCATCGCAGATGTAGATTTTCGTTTTTCCGTGCGTCATCGTCTGGATGACGTTCCCTTTGGGCACATAACTCATATCACTTCACCCCTTTGGGATAATGTATGCTGAGGTCTTAGTAGGACGGGCATAATATTAGATGCAGGCCGATAAATCAGAATTCCACTTTTCGTGGAACTTTTTCGAATAAAAAATTTCCGGCCTTTCGTTCAAGGCTTCAGCGATAACTTCGAATTCATCCGGCCTAATCGTTCTTTTTCCAGTTTCCTTCATATTATAGGTCGAGAGCGGCATATTGGCTTTTTTTGCGATCTCAGATTGTGTGAATCTCTTTTTCGTTCGTACTATCCTGATTTTTTCGTGCAGTTCCAATTGTGACCCTCCTTTATTCTGCGTTTCGTGTAACTTCGAGATAAATATATCATCTGCGAAACGTGGATGTCAACTCAAAAAAATGCATTACGTGTAATTTAATTTACGAAACGTGCAAAAGAGTTAAAATGAGTTATGAATCGAATTGTGAGGAGTGTAACCATGACGCTAGGGGATAGATTGAAAAAAGCTCGGGAGAGACGTGGTTGGAATCAACGATATGTTTCAAAGATCACGAGAATTTCCAACACCTCGCTTTCGAATTACGAAAGGAATTACAGAGAACCTGATGCGGAGACTTTAAAAAAACTGGCTGAATTTTACGAAGTGTCGGTTGATTGGTTAGTTGGTGCATCAGAAAAACCCGGGGCACAATACCCCGAGCCTTCTAAAACCGAGTATATACTAAGAGAAATAGTCGAGAAATACCAACTTAATTTGAGTAATCCCGCTGAAAGAGAGAAGTTAGAAAAAATTATTGAGATTGTTGTTTCTGATATAAGTAAGAAATAAATTCTTCCAGCTCATTTACACTGATATTTTCCAAACCTTTTATTTGGTTTTTAAGAATTTCTATTTCTCTCTTAAGCTCATCATTCATTGGATGCACCAACCTTGTGTTATGTATATTGTGTAATGAAGCTTTGTGAACTAGCCAAACCGTTCCTATGTTTATTGTCTGTCCATTATATACGAACGTTTGTTCTTGTTCAAGAAAATATTACAAAAACTAAAAAATGCAAGGGGCAGTATGATGCGGTATACACCGGATCGCTGCCGCCTCATCGAGCTATACGAGGAGACTAAAATCTCACAACGGGAGCTAAGTCTGCTGTCGGGTATCTCCGAGAGTCAACTGTCCGACTATGCCCATAACCGCAAGGTAATGGGGCTCGGCGTGGCTCGTACAATTGTTCGATGCCTCCGTCTGGATTGCATCGATCAACTGTACACCTGGCGCAAGCTCGATTGATGGCGCGGAGGGTTTCCCCTCCCGATCCGATGGCGACTTCTCCTTCAGGAGAAGTCACCATCCCGCATTTAAGGCGTTCCCTTATTATACATGTTCTATTCCGACAATTCTGTCGAACCATGTCAGGTTTCCCGGAAAACTGAGGGGGGTTGAATTGTCAACTCCCCTTTTACATCCTGGATTTCTTTGCGACGATGATTTCGACATCATCGACAAATTTCAACATTTGTCCTTCTTCTGTCGGAGTTACTTTTGTGACTCTGGCATTATTTATGATCGTCGATCGGTCATAATAACTAAACCCATAAGCCTTGAGAGCCGTTGAAATATCCCTCAGTGTAAGCAGCGGCATAAACGATCCGTCGCTTGTGTGATACACTGGGACGAGATCAGAGGTCTTGCCTGGACGGCGAACGTTGATATAGTTGACGCTTTCTAATGCAAAGACAGAAAAATCGCTGTCGTCGCCCTGCCTGTTATCTGCTTTTACTCCAATGATTTTGATGACGATCACCTCAGTTGGTCTAGTTGTCAAAACCATAGTAGCGGTTTATTTAACGCTGGTCATTGATCAATATGTGGAATATTTTACTGCTAACCGGAGGTGCCTTATGGCTGATCAATATTGCATTTATCTACGCAAAAGTCGCGCCGACCTCGAAGCAGAGGCCCGCGGGGAAGGCGAAACACTGAAACGCCACAAGTCGATATTGCTCCAGTTGTCTAAAAAGCTGGGTCTGGATGTTACAGAGATTTACTCAGAGATTGTATCCGGGGAGAGCATTGCCGACCGTCCTGTCGTGCAGCAGGTGCTGCAGGAGGTCGAGGAAGGTCTGTGGCGAGGTGTTCTGGTCATGGAGGTCGAGCGGCTGGCGCGTGGCGATACCATCGATCAAGGCGTCGTTGCTCGCGCCTTTGCACTAGAGGGCACGCTAATCGTAACCCCGCTCAAAACGTACGATCCTAACAATGAGTACGACCAAGAGTATTTTGAGTTCGGTCTGTTTATGAGCCGCCGCGAATACAAAACAATCAACCGGCGGCTCCAGTCGGGCCGTATCGCATCCGTTAAAGAGGGTAACTATATTGGCAACCTGCCTCCCTATGGGTATGTCAAGGTCAAACTTGAAGATGGATCGCTAACCCTCGCCCATCATTCCGATCAGGCCGACATCGTCCGGCTGATCTATCAGTGGTACACCGTGGGCGCTGTAGATGACGACGGCCAGCTTAAGCGATTGGGCACGGGAGCGATTGCCAAAAAGCTTAATCGTATGGGCATCCCCTCAGCCAAACAAAGTATTTGGACTGTAGCGACCATTAACGCACTCCTCCGCAACCCGGTCTATACCGGCAAAGTTAAGTGGGGTGGACGGGCGAGCGTAAAGAAAAAGACAGAAAAAGGTATTGTCAAGTCCAGGCCACGCGCCAAGATCGAGGACATAATTCTTGTCGAAGGTAAACACGAAGCGATAATAGATCAGGAGACATTTGATCTCGCACGAAAGATGTTGGCGTCAAAATATCATGTCCCTGTACCAGCGGGGAAGATAATCAATCCCCTAGCGGGACTGGTCCGCTGCGCGAAGTGCGGGCGAGCGATGACTTATCGCCCCTACAACGATAGGAACATTAAGCCGCATATCATGTGCTCGAATCAGATGTGTACAAACAAAAGTTCGAAATTTGAGCATGTCGAGGCTGCGGTGCTGGCTTGGATCAAAGGATGGATTGCACACCACAAATCACAATGGGATGTGTCCGAGGATAGAGGAGCAAAGGACGCAACACAAATTAAAATCAAGGCACTCGGAAAAATGGAGGAGGAGCTGAATAAACTCAAAAAGCAAAAAGGGAGCTTGCATGACCTTCTGGAGCAAGGGGTCTATGATATGGACACCTTCCTTGAGCGCTCTGGCGTCCTCTCTAAGCGCTTGGATGACCAAGCGGCCTCTATCGCCCAGCTCACCCAGGAAATCGAACAGGAGAGGCAACGGGAGGCCGCACAGAGCGATATTGTCCCGAAGGCCGAGAACGCCATAGCACTATACTACGAGACGGAAACGATGTCCGGGCGTAACGAATTGCTCAAGACGGTTATAGACCATTGCGTCTATAACAAGGAGAAACATCAGCGTGAAGACGATTTTACGCTGGAAGTGTACCCGAAAACCCTTGCCTAGCCTAGACGTCTAACATGTTGGAACCGAGGAATTTGCCCACCTTGAGATGATCGCGACGATGATCTACAAGCTGACCAAGGATGCGACGCCTCAGGAGCTGGAAGCGGCTGGTCTTGGTCCACATTATGTAGCTCATGACAGCGCGCTGTTCTATAACAATGCCGCCGGCGTCCCCTGGACCGCCGCTTATATCCAGGCCAAAGGCGACCCGCTCGCCGATCTGTACGAGGATATCGCCGCCGAGGAGAAGGCTCGCGCTACCTATCAGTGGCTGATCGATATGACCGACGATGTCGACCTGCAGGACAGTCTGAAGTTCCTTCGGGAGCGCGAGATCGTGCACGCGATGCGCTTCAAGGAGGCGGTGGAGATGATCAAGGCCGACCGCGAGCAGCAAAAAATATTTTGACACCGGCCGCCCGGCCCCTGCATAAGCCAAAGCTGTCAAGAAGCTGTAACAATCCGCTGTTGTGTTTCGTAGCCTACATCGTCTATTCTAGAAAGTGACATGTTTATGCTCGATTTCTAGAATGGGGGCTTCGGACACCGTGGACAAATCACGTAAATACACCATTGCGATTTATATTTTCTCGGTGGTGCTGATCGGCATAATCGCGGCGCTGTTTTTCATGCCGCAATACGATGGCGATGTCGGCTTCGACATTACGATCCTGCCGCTGTTGAATGCGATTTTCAACGTGTTCACCTTTTCCTTTTTGGTCCTGTCGCTCTATGCGATCAAGAAGAAAAAAATCGCCATGCACCGCAATTTCGTCTTTGCCGCTTTCGTCACGACGTTTTTCTTCCTGATCTGTTATGTGACCTATCACTTCCTCTCCGAACCGGCGGTATTCGGAGGCAGCTCTACGATGCGAGCGATTTATCTGTTCATCCTGATCAGCCACATCCTGCTCGCCATCCTTAATGTGCCGCTGGCGCTGATCACGGTATTCATGGGACTGACGATGAAGGTCGAGCGTCACCGCCGCATAGCCAGATGGACGATGCCGATCTGGCTGTATGTAAGCTGCACAGGCGTCATCGTCTACCTGTTGATCTCGCCTTACTATTAATCAACCGCCCAAGCAAATGATCAAACGCAAGCAAAAAACGGCAAGTCCCGATGCATTCGGCGACTTGCCGTTTTTTATGAGGCGACGGCCTCAGCCGAGTCTTGCGCTATTCGGCATTGCCGTATCGCTCCAGCGTCTCCCATGCGCCGGCGTCGTCGAACTTGCCTTCGCCCGGACGGTCCTGCTCGCTGGCGGGCGGACGCGTCATGACCTCTTCCTCCGGCGGCCGTCGCTCGTCCGGGGTCGGCGACTCGGCATGCTCGACCGTACGCGTCGCCGAGGGCAGCGCCTCGAGCCGCTCGTAAGGGATCGGCTCGCCGCTTATTTCGCACAGGCCATACGTGCCGTCATCCATTCGCCTGAGCGCCGTCTCCACCCGCTCCAGCTGCGCTTCTACCGATTGGTCGAGGGCGAGGTCGCGCGCCTTCTCGAACGTGATCGTGCCCAGATCGCCAGGGTGATTGTCGTAGGAGGACAGCTCGCCGCTCTCCTCCTCGGTGGTCGCCGCCGCCTCATCGCGGCGCGCCTCCAGCTCCCGCTGCTCCTGCAGCAGCCGCGTTCGCAGCGTCTGCAGCTGTTCCGATTACAAATGAGACATCTTACCCACTCCTCCCTAAGATTAGGATGCGAACTAACGGGCGCCTGCGCCCGACCGTGCAGCCAGCCCAGCCTCTGTCGCCTGACGCAGCTCGGCGAGCTGCGCCCACCTGTCGCCCTCGCCGAGCACCGTCAGCGTGTAGGGGCCGTCAAAGCCGCACTCAGCGGCGATCTGCACGCAACGGCGATAATCGTCCAGCGCAAGCGCGCCGTCCTCGCCGACATCCGCCTTGGCATGCACAGTCTCCGCATGGGGCATCACCTCAGCGAGCTGACGATACTTGTCCTGCTGAAAATTGCCAAAGTCGGCGGTAAAACCGATCTTGCCCTGGCACAGTGCTAGCAGCTGCACACAGCTGGCAGCGTCGGCCAGCAAAGAACCAAGGTTCTCGGTGACGATCCGGACGCCGCGAGGCTCTCCATAGTCCGCGAGCATCCGCAGTCCCTCCGCAGCGCGTCCAAGCGCCTCCTGATCGGCGCTCTCGGACTCGCCGGCGCACAGGCGCACCCGCTCGAACCCGGCCGCCGCCGCGATATCGATCCAGTTGCGGAACCACGAGACCTCCAGCGCTCGACGATGCGCGTCGGCGGCCGACAGATCGCCATCGTCGACGAGCAGCGACACCAGACGAACGCCGGATCGATCGGCCGCAGTCCGCAGCTCCTCCAGATACGCGGGCGAGCTTTCCTGGAACTGGGCATAGGACAGTTCCACTCCTTCATAACCCGATTGGCCGAGCCGCTCGATGAACTCGACCAGCGTCATCTGCTCAGGGTGAGATTCGACAGTCAATTCATGCTCCTGCTTGTCGCTGTTCCAGCTGACCATCCGCAGCGGGCCGAGCTGACGCTCAAAAGACCAGCTGTTCACAGTATACAAAGCCATGTTATCCCTCCTCAGGCGGAGAGCGGCGCACCCGATGCAGCGCGCGAGCTAACCGCTCTCTTTGGGTCTACTTACCCGGGAGGACGCTATCTCACACATCGACTACAGCTTGATCCGGATCTGGAACAGCCCGGCCCTGCGCGCCGCCATATAGATGATGACGACCAGCGGACCGAGGAAAACGCCGACGATGCCGACCAGTTGGAAGCCGGCATAGAGGCTGATGAGCGCCGCCAAGGCGCTGATGCCGACCGCATTGCCCAGCACCTTGGGCTCGATAATCCGGCGAAACACCGTAATAACCAAGAAGAGTACGAGCAGCCCTACCCCGGTCGACGAATCGCCGGTCGCGAGCAGATAGAGCGCCCAGGGCACCAACACCGATCCGGTGCCCAGAATCGGCAGGATGTCGACGAGCACGATCAGCAACGCAATCGCAAGCGGGTAGCGGACGCCAAGCATCAGCAGACCGATGAGCGAGATCAGATACGTCATGACGCTCAGGGCGAGCTGCGCCCGCAGGAAGCCGAAGATCGAGGAGCGAAGATTCAACAGCACAAGATCGACCTGCTCGCGCGAGCTGTCGTCGAATAAAGAGAGAAACGCAGACTTGATGGCAGGCAAGCTGAAGCTGAAGAGGTAGATCGCGACCAGGAAGACGATGAAGAAGATAAACATGCCCGGGATGCCGGCGGCGAAGTTGACAAAGGAGACGGAGACGGCGCTGACCATGCCGGTCACCGAGGAAGAAAAACTCGACAGCCAGCGCTCGAGCTGGCGAGCCGTCTCCGGAGAGAGGCCGGAGTAGTAGGATTGCAGCTGGGTAAAAGCCTCCTGGGCATACCGATTGGCATCCCCGGCATACACCGGGACACGCTCCCAGAAGGCAATCAGCTCGGCGATGATCTTGGCGCCCAGCACCAGTATCAAGCCAAGCAGCATGACGGTAAACAGGGAACTGACGAGCGCGCCCGCGGCTGCCCGGTTCATCCGGCCGCTACGGATGCATAACTGGATGAACGGCTCCAAAAAAATAACGACGACGAGCGCCAGCATAAACGGAGCCCCCGCAGTAAACAGCAAATACAACAAGACGAGTCCGACAGCAATCATGGCCAGCGCGCGAAGCGACATCGATGCACTTCCCCCTCGCAAAATAGCGATTATACCGGGTCGATGGCCTTCCTGATCGTAAAATCAACCTCCTGGTAATACATGTCCTTCACCAGCAGATTCGGTCCGCAGCAGCCGGCTGCCACGCAACGGCAATCGACGCTGCGCGCCAGCTCGCTCTCGCACCAGCGATTGAACAGGTCGTCCAGCCGATCGTCGGCGATGTTGCCAAACGAGGCAATATCGGCAAAATCAGTCACGAACACCTCGCCGGTGAACAGATTGACGTTGATCCGATTGCGCCCGTCCGGATCATTGCGCACCGTGACTGCCGGCGCTTGCCGAAGCTTGCTCAGCAGTTCCCGCTCCCGATTGTCGTCGCTGCATGCGTAGAAGGGCAAAGTGCCGAATAGCATCCAGATGCTCGGATCGCGGTGCGCGAGCAGCCGCTCGATCGCCTCGAGCATCTGCCCCCTGTCGATCGCCGGCAGATTGGCGGCGAAGGCGCTTGGGTACATCGGATGCACCTCGTGACGGAGACATCCCATCTCGACGATCAGCCGATGGATCTCGTCGATCCGCTCATGCGTCCGATAGTTGATCATCGATTCCGCCGAGACGAACAATCCGCCCTTGCTCAGCCGCTGCGTGTTGTCGATCATCCGCTCGTACAGCTTGGCGGCGGCAGGCCGCCCCACGGCATGCGGCGACCTGGCGAATCCGATCTGATGGAAGTCGTCCAACCCGGTATAATTAAAGGATATGTGCATGACGTCCAAAAAAGGTGCGATTTGTTCATAACGACTCAAATCGAGCGTAAGGTTGGAATTAATCTGCGACCGAACGCCGCGCTCGCGCGCATAGCGGAGCAACGGCAGAATATATTCGCGCACCGTCTCTTCCGCGAAGGTGGGCTCTCCGCCAGTGATCGAGATCGTCTGCAGATGCTCGACCTCATCCAGACGACGCAGCATATCCGCTAGCGGCAGCTTGGATGGCTCCTTCCAGACGAGCGTATCGCCGACCGCGCAATGCTCGCAGCGCATGTTGCACAGATTGGATATCGTCATCTCGACGCTCGTGAGTACATGCTTGCCGTGCTCGCGCAGCGAGAGAATCGGGTCCCAAGGGTCCCAATCGGGAGATATCGCAGGAAGCCGAAGGCTCCCATTGGTTATAGCTTGCATCATTGATCAGCACCTGACTCTTTTAAGTATGACTTGCCTCTACTTATTGTAAAGCTCGAAGCTGGGGCATGCAATGCCCATTCGTCGCCAAGCGTGCTTAAGGCTGAGCTTGCTTACATCCATGCAAAAAACTTCCTGCTTCTGCCCCAGCGGGAGAAGAGGAAGTCGACGACTCCGGTTAACCGGATGTACCCTCCGGGGTAGCAACGCGATGCTCATTGACGCTCGTAATCATAATCGACAGCTGCTTCATCATATCGATCTCGTAGGGCTGGGCTAACGGCTCGCCGTACTCATCATAGAGCACCCGAATCATCGGCCGTTGCGGATATAAAGGGTCATAGCCGGCGACGACGCCGCTTTCGCCGGTATTCAGGCCGACGCTAACGCCCACCGGATAGATGACGATTTTGTCGCGGAACATCCGCACCATCCGCTGTTCATAGAGCGTCCCTGTCCCCGCGTAGAGTCCTTCGATGGCCTGATGCGGCAACATCGGGGAACGATAGATCCGGTTGGTCGTCATCGCATCGTAGGAATCGACCAGTCCGATCCATTTGGCGTAATCGTGAATTTCGTTGCCCTTGATCCCCCGCGGATAGCCGCTGCCATCGAGCCGCTCATGGTGCTGGTAGGCGCAGTGCGCCACGATCAACGGCAGGTTCGGTTGGTCCTTGAGCAGCTTGAAGCCGCGCTCCGCGTGGGTTTTCATCTCGGCGAACTCCGCCTCCGTCAGACGCCCCGGCTTCATCAGGACATCAGTCGAGATCTGCGTCTTGCCGATATCGTGCAGCAGAGCACCCATCCCCAGCGTGATCAGCTCCTCTTGGCTTAGCCCGTCGGACATGCCGAGCAGCGACGTGTAGATGCATACGTTCAGCGAATGCTGGAACAGGTAATGATCGACCAGGCCCATATTCATCAGCATGAGCATCGCGCCTTGATGATTGCTGATTTCCTCGAGCAGCATCGTCATGACATTACGGAACTGCTTGGCTATGTAAGGCTTCGGGGCGCTTTTGCTCTGCTTGGCCGGGTTCATCAGCTCCCGGAAGCCGCTGCGAATCTCGTTGAGCGCCCGGATCCGGGTCTCGTCGCTGATCATCTCGGGGACGACCAGATCTTCGGTCATCGCGTCTTCGATATAGACGAAGTCGACGCCGCATTGACGCAGCCTTGTGATGAGATTTTGCGTCAATTCGACATGCTGGCCGAGCAGCACGAGCCCATCCTCCGAGAAAATCCGTTTGGCTAATTTCATGCCAGGCTGGCACATTGTAATGGGCACCAAGCGCATAGTTATCGATCCCTGCCCGTCATCTATTGTCGTCCCTCTATTATCGGCATAACACGCTCGTAATGTTAATGTAATGTTTACACCTGCTCGCCAGCCGCATGCCACCTGGCGCTTAGGCACTCGGTCACAGCAGCCGGATCGCCCAGCTCGCGAGCCAATACATCGCGGATGAATTCCGGCAAGAAAAACTCCGCCCCCTCATGCTCTCGGAGGCTAAGGTAGCCGGCGCCGAAGGTGAACATGTCGATGGTGCCGACGGTATAGATGCCATCATCGCGCAGCGGCTCACCGGTCGACGTCACGGTCGCCTTCACCAGCTTGGCATAGTCAGGCGCCGAGGTGTCGTAGACGATATCCAGTCCGTCGACCGCCAATGTGCCGAGCACAAGCCCTCGGAACCCGAAGCCTCGGATCTCCAGCTCTGTAAACTGGGACAACAGCGCCTCCTCCAGCGCTCGTCGCAGCTGCGATCCGCCCAGCCGCAAGCGGCAAGGATTGATCGGCGATGGACACAAGGCATGGAGCTGACCTTGCGTCACGACGCCCTCCGCCAGCCCTCCGAGCAACTGGCCATTGTTGACGATCCCGATATCCGCCCCAGTCCAGCGGCGCAACCCGGCCGCCAATAGATTGGACAGCGGCGACTCGCGCTGGCTGCTCACAGGCAAGGGTTGGTTTAGCCGAGTCACAGCAAAGCTTAGTCGCTGCTCGCCGGACTCCCGGTAGCTGCGGACGATCGCAGCCGCTTCGGGATCCTCCACGGCCGCCGCTACTGGCACGCAGCCGGCCCGGATGACAGGGCGCGTCCCCGGCGCAGCCAGCTCGATCTCGACGCGTCCCAGATACTCTCCGAACTTGCCGGCGGCGCAAATCGTCGTGCTGCCGACGACTCTGCCCTCCTCAAGCAGATGATGGGTATGCCCGCCCAGGATCAGGTCGATCCCTTCGATCTCGGCAGCGATGCGTTCGTCGGTAGACAACCCGAGATGCGACATGACGACGATGACGTCGACGCTAGGCCGCAGCAAGGCCACCTGCGCTGCGATCGCTCCCAACGGCTCGGTCGCTTCCCAGCCGAGCAAGCTGTAAAACGGGCTGAATGCCGCCGTCGCGGCGACCAGGCCAAAGCGGATGCCATTGCGGGTCAGCACGAGATGGGCCGACAGCCACTCCGGCAGCTCGCCCGTCTGGCGATCGAGCAGATTGGCGCAGATGACGGGGAATCGGGCGTGCTCACGATAAGCGGCTTCCAGCTGCGGCTTGCTGTAGGTGAGCCCTTCGTTGTTGCCCAACGTTACCGCATCGTAGCCCGCTTCGTTCAACAGTTCGATATTGACCAGACCGTCGCTTCCCTCGGTCTCCAGACGCATCCGGTCCATATGGTCACCGATATCCAGCAGCAGCACATGCTCGACGCCGCTGCTGCGTCTCTCCTCGGTGACGAGGGAGGATATCCGGGCCGCCTGCTCCAGCCGGCTATGGATATCGTTACTATGAAGCAGGATCACTTGTCGCGATGCCGACGCCTTGAATTTCATACTGACCTCCTTCGCTTGCTCCTGGCATACAGCTGCCGGCTTCGCATGCAGCTCTGTTTGTCGTCTTACCTCTTGCGCAGTTGCGCCGGCTCGACGATATTCCTGAACCCATAAGTTGCCTCGTCCTCTGGTAGCGGCTGCTCGTCGAATACCATCGCGGCGAGCTGCTTGACATGCAGACAATCGCTCGCGCCACCCGGCACATACAAGCGGATCGGGCCGCCCCGACGAAGCGGACCGCCGTCCTCGTCCGCGATCCCAAAGGCTGCTCCATCAAGCTGCGCCCAAGGGATATGCGCCTCGAAAGCGTCATGGGCGCGCACATGCAGCGCCGCGGGCGTCTCTGTCCCAGTCACACCGCAGGCCGCCCGCCACGCCGCGTACCACTGGTGGAAGTCTACCGCCAAGCCGGCCGCGCCGGGCACTCGCTCGCCGATCGGGAATACGTCGCCTCCGAGCTCTCTCAGCTGCTGAGCGGTCTGAGAGCCATTATCCGCCCCTGCGTGCTCAATGCGCACCGCCTGTGAATGATCCTCCATCTCGATCTCCTCCTCTGCTTCAACCGCCAATCTGGGACATCCGCCGACTGGTCGGAATATGGCTTTGCGCACCGTCGGCCAGCTTGGCGGCCATCTCGTGGCTCTCCGGCTTCAGATCCATCGCGCGGCTGTACAGCTCCAGCATGGATGCGCGATCGCCTAGCGCCGGACGAACATCCAGCTCATCGACCCAATACAGGCACGGCTTGATGTAGCCGTCCGCAGTCAGCCGCAGCCGATTGCACTGGCTGCAGAACTGATCGCTCACCGGGTGGATGAGCCCAAAGCTGCCGACCCCGCCGACGAGCCGCCAGTTCTCCGAAGGCCCATTGCCGCTGATCGCCTCTCCCGGCTCCGTCTTATAGCCCTGCTCTGCAGCAATCTCATGGACGCGCGCGAGCGGCAAATAATGCTTTTTCCAATTGTCGTCGGCATGGCCGATCGGCATGTATTCGATAAATCGCACATGCAGCGGCTGCTCGTAAGCCAGTCTCAAAAATGCAGCAATCTCGTCCTCATTGATCCCCTTGAGCAGCACGCAATTGAGCTTAATCGGCGTGAGCCCAGCAGCAGCAGCAGCCTCGACGCCCTCCAGCACCCGCTTCAGCTCGCCTCTTCTGGCGATCAATCGAAAGCGCGAAGCGTCCAACGTGTCGAGGCTAATATTGACGCGGGTCAGCCCCGCCGCCTTCAACGCCTCCGCATGCGGCGCGAGCAGCATGCCGTTGGTCGTGAGCGCAATATCTTCAATCGCCGATATGGCGGATAGTCTGCCGATCAGCTCAGGCAGTCCGGGACGGACGAGCGGCTCGCCGCCTGTAATGCGCAGCCGAGTGATGCCCAGCTCCGCGCCCGCCTCCACCACTTCGACGATCTGGTCATAGCTTAACAAGGTCGAGGCGTCCGCGAACGCCACCCCTTCCTCGGGCATACAGTACAAGCAGCGCAAATTGCAACGATCGGTCACCGAGATGCGCAAGTAGTTATGAACACGGCCGAAACGGTCCGTTAATGCGGTCATCGCTTGCACTCCTTTCTATCCAGTAAACACAACTTCCACTGCCTAGCATAACATTTTTCGGTCCGTTATGATATGCTAGTTGTGAAGTGAAACCTTAACTGTGCGAGGTAAAATAGCATGAAATACACCTATACAATTCAGCTGTTCGCCGGCTTGTCCGAGCGATTCGGCCAGGCTTATCTGCAGTTGGCAGCCGAGTCGCCCGAACTTATGGCGAGCGAGCTCAAAGCGCTGCTGGCGCAGCAGTATCCGGAGCATGCCAGCGCGATCGCCGTCAGCTTCCTGGCCGCCAATCAGGCGTATGCCGCCGACCACGATGCCGTCAGCCATGAGGAGGAGCTGGCGCTCCTGCCGCCCGTATCGGGAGGCGAGGATACCGAACTGGCCGATGTCATCGTCAATGAAGCCGATGGCCCTTACAGGATCAGCTCGCTGCCGCTTGCGCCGCAGCAGACGGAGGCGCTCGTCATCGTGCCCGAGCACGGCGCCGCCTTGAGCTTTATCGGCACGACTCGAGAGTGGACCGCAGGACAGCGCACGGTCTTGCTGGAATATGAAGCTTATGTGCCGATGGCGCTCAAGTCGATGCGTCAGATCGGCGACGAGATCGGCGAGCGCTGGCCTGGCGCCCGATGCGCCATCGCGCATCGGATCGGCAGCGTGCCCGTGGGCGAGATCAGCGTCGTTATCTCCGTCTCCGCCCCGCATCGCGACGCCTGCTACGAAGCCAGCCGATATGCCATCGAGCGGCTCAAGCAGATCGTGCCGATCTGGAAAAAGGAAATCTGGGAAGACGGCTCGGAATGGAAAGGTCATCAACAAGGGCCCTGGAACCCTCTTACGGGACAGGAGTAGGTCGAAAGTTAGGGAAAAATGTCGATTTGCATGTTCCTATTATTGCCATCGGTCCTTACAGTTGATAAAATAGGGCAAATGATGCAAATGAGGTGTCCTATGAAGGTGCATGTGACAGACTTGCGAGAAGGCGATCGCCTCAGCAACGACATTTTTAATCCTTATGGCCTAAATGTCCTCTCTGAGGGCACGCTCTTGCACTCGCAAGAGATCAACAAGCTTTTGCAGCACCAAATTGATTATGTTTTTGTCGAGCGGATCGAAGAGACAGCGCATCCCCAGTCTCCCGCTCCCCCCGTCGAGCTCGCTAACAAGGTGTACCAGGAAGCGACCCGTCAGTGCGCTGCATTGTTCGACGAGGCCCGCCTGACGGGACGCATCGATACGGCAAGTGTCGATGCGTCCTTTGCGCCGCTCGCCGCTACCGTCCAGCAACATCGCGATGTCGTGTCGATGCTGCTGCAGTTGAATACGAAGGACGATTATACCTACCAGCATTCGGTACAGGTCGGCATGCTGTCCTATTATTTGGCTACTTGGATGGGGCTAGACGAAGCAGAGGCATTAGCCGCAGGCAGAGCAGGCTTTTTGCACGATATTGGAAAATGCCGCATTGAAAACGCTATCTTAAACAAGCCGGGCAAGCTGACTGAGACAGAATTTGCAGAGATCAAGAAACACCCCCGCTACGGCTATGATATCATCCGCGAATCCTTTGCCGACGAGGCGCTGGCGATCCCCGCCTTGCAGCATCACGAGCGTCTTGATGGCAGTGGCTATCCCGCCGGACTGCGGGGCGAGACGATTACGCAGGTTTCTCGCATCGTCGCGATTGCCGATATATACAGCGCCATGATCTCGTCCCGAGTCTATCAGAAAAGCCGGGATCTGCTGTTCGTGCTGCAGGAGCTTCATCGGCTCAGCTTTGGTCAGTTGGATCCGCACGCCGTCCAAGTCTTCATCCGCCACATGATCCCGAACTTCATCGGCAAGCAGGTGGAGCTCGCTTCGGGACGGAAGGGCATCATCGTCATGACTAATCCCAACGATTATTTCCGCCCGCTGATCCAGCTCGAGGACGGCTTCCTGGATCTCTCCCATCATCCTGAAGAAGAGATCGCTAGCCTCCGAATGGAATAGATTTAGTAAAAAAAAGCAGCGCCTCTTGATGCAAAGAGACGCTGCTTTTTTTAGTCCGCCAGACGTTTGGCGAACAGGAACGTTTCCTTCCAGTACGCTTTGTTGATGTCGGTCACCTGCACCCCGTCCTCCGGCAGCGGGCTGGCGTGGATCATCTTCTGAGCGCCCATATAGATGCCGACATGTCCGACCTTCTCATTGCTCTTGAACCGGCCAGGCACGTAAAAGTACATCAAATCGCCGATGCGCAGCGAACTGCGCGGCACATACGCGCCTTCCTTGGCTTGTGCTCTCGCGGTACGGGCCAGATCATGGCCAAACTTGCTGTAGATATACCGTGTGAAGGAGGAGCAGTCGAAGCGCTTCGTGCTCTTGTCGTCAGCACCGAACAGATACGGTACGCCATCGTACTTTTTCGCCTCCTGAATAACCGCGCCGCCGTTGGTCACGAGCGCCTGCAGCACCGCCTGATCCTTGACAGCGGCCTGGCTGTTGCCCGGCCAATTGTCGCCCCGCAAAAACGACCCAGACGACTCCAGCACCGGCTCCGGCGTCTGCGACGGGTCCTGCGGGTCATCGGCGAAGCTCTCGCCATCACCTGCCTCCGGGTCGCGATACCCTGGCGCCGGGAAGATGACGATCTCCCGCTCCTGCCGGGCAAATACCGCTTCATCGCCGAACAGCCGCTTCACCGACTCGACCGGCAAAGCCAGACTGTCCTCCTGCTTGCGCGCCGGCGCCTCCAGCTCGACGTCGGCCTCCTCCTTGCTCGCCTTGCGCGCGTCCACGACGAACCGCCAGATGACATCATGGTCGCCGATTAGGTATTCGCGCCGATCCTCCGACCAGGCAGTCTTGAAGCCGATCTGCTGCGCCATCTGGCCGATGTCGACATAGTCGAGCCCCTCCAGCTCGAAGATCTCTACTGCCGACTGCCCTTGCGCCAGCATGCGGATCTCTTCCGTTCCCTGTTGCTGCGGCGCCGCTTCCTTCCCGCATCCGGCGAGCTGCATGGCTAGCAGCAGGCTTCCTGCCGTTAGACCAATGGTGCACCAACGCGCGCGCGACTTGCTCTTACACATGATCGTAACCTCCTGGATGGACTCACTTCCTATTTTAGGATGTTCCGTATCCTGAGAATTATACAATCCGAGCGACACAAGCAAAACAAAAAGAAGACGAGCTCAAAAGCTCGCCTCCTACAATAAAAGATCAATCTGAACCGGCACGAAACTGGCACGCCGAGATTCAACGTACACAAGATAAGTCTCGAAACCCTTGGTGCAGCCAACGGGTTCGGGGCTTTACCCGATCGAGCCTTCCATTTCGAACTTGATCAATCGATTCATCTCGACGGCGTATTCCATCGGCAGCTCTTTGGTGAACGGCTCGATGAAGCCCATGACGATCATCTGGGTCGCCTCGTCCTCGGACAGACCGCGACTCATCAGATAGAACAGCTGCTCCTCGGACACTTTGGATACCGTCGCCTCATGCTCGAGGGTGATGTTGTCGTTTAACACCTCGTTATACGGGATCGTATCCGACGTCGACTCGTTGTCGAGGATAAGCGTGTCGCATTTGACGTTGGCCTTGGAGCCTTCGGAGTTGCGGCCGAATGAGGTCAGTCCGCGATACGTCACCTTGCCGCCGTGCTTGGAGATTGACTTGGAGACGATCGTCGACGTCGTATCCGGCGCCAGATGCGTCATCTTCGCGCCTGCGTCCTGGTGCTGGCCTTTGCCCGCTACCGCGATCGAGAGCACCATCCCCTTGGCGCCGCGTCCCTTGAGGACGACTGCCGGGTATTTCATCGTCAGCTTGGAGCCGATGTTGCCGTCGACCCAGTCCATCGTCGCATTCTCCTCGGCAACGGCGCGCTTGGTGACGAGGTTGTAGATGTTCGGAGCCCAGTTCTGAATCGTCGTATAACGGACGCTTGAGCCCTTCAGACAGAGGATCTCGACGACCGCGCTATGCAGCGAGTTGGTACTGTACACCGGTGCGGTACAACCCTCGACATAGTGGACCGAGCTGCCTTCATCGGCGATGATGAGCGTCCGCTCGAATTGTCCCATGTTCTCCGAGTTGATGCGGAAGTACGCTTGCAGCGGCACCTCGCACTTGACGCCCGGAGGCACATAGATGAAGCTGCCGCCGGACCATACCGCGCTGTTGAGCGCGGCGAACTTGTTGTCCGTCGGCGGAATTACAGTGCCAAAAAACTTTCTGAAAATCTCCGGATGGTCCCGCAGCGCCGAGTCGGTATCGGTGAAGATCACGCCTTGCTTCTCCAGATCCTCTTGCATGCTATGGTAGACGACCTCGGACTCATACTGCGCCGAGACGCCCGCCAGGAACTTCTGCTCCGCCTCGGGAATGCCCAGTTTGTCGAACGTCTCCTTGATCTCGGAAGGCACTTCCTCCCACGTCTTGCCCTGTTTCTCCGACGGCCGCACATAGTACTGGATCTCGTCGTAGTTCAGCTCCTCCAGATTGCCGCCCCATTTCGGCGTCGGCATCTTGAAAAACTGCTCGAGCGATTTCAAGCGGAAATCCAGCATCCATTCCGGCTCGCCTTTAATTTCCGAGATGGTGCGGACGATTTCCGGGGTCAGACCTTTCCCTGATTCGAAGATCGCCTTATGCTCGTCGCGAAAACCGTATTTGTACTCTTCCATTTCCGGCATTTTCTTCGCCATCGTTCTCAACCTCCTGTAAGCCTAATTTATCCGTTCTGCCGTTCCTGCTCGATGCCTTTGCGAAGCGCATTCCAGGCCAGCGTCGCGCACTTGATGCGGGCAGGGAACTTGCTGACTCCGGAGAGAGCTTCCAGCTCCTCATAATCGAACTCGACCGGCTCGCCCTTCATGAGCTGAGAGAAGCGCTCAGCCATAGCCAGTGCCTCCTCCAACGTCTTGCCCTTGACGGCGTCCGTCATCATCGAGGCCGACGACAACGAGATCGAGCATCCCTCGCCCGTGAAGCGGGCTTGCTTGACGATACCGTCAGCTAGCTGCATCGAAAGCGAGATGCGGTCGCCGCATGTCGGGTTATTGAGATTAACCGTAACCGCATCGTCTGCGAGCTCGCCGCGGTTACGGGGATTTTTGTAGTGATCCATTATGACTCTGCGGTACAAATCATCCAATTGCATGACCGAAGAACTCCTTTGTCTGTAGTAAGCCATCCACCAAGGCGTCCACATCCGCTTCGTCATTGTACAGATAAAAGCTGGCGCGCGCCGTCGCGGTAACATTGAGCCAACGCATGAGCGGCTGACAGCAATGATGGCCGGCGCGGACGGCGATGCCCTTGCTGTCCAGCACAGTCGCTACGTCATGCGGATGCACATCGTCCAGATTAAAGGTGATCAGGCCAACCCGGCCGCTCGCCGGTCCATAGAGCGCGATGCCGTCGATGCTGCTCAACCGATCGTAAGCGTAAGCGGCCAACTGCTGCTCATGGCGATCGATCGCATCCATACCGATCTCCTCCAGGAAGTCGATCGCCGCCGCCAGACCGACAGCGCCCGCGATGATCGGCGTGCCGCCCTCGAACTTCCAGGGCAGCTCCTTCCACGTCGACTCGTACAGATCGACATGATCGATCATCTCGCCGCCGAACTCCACCGGCTCCATCTGCTCGAGCAGCCGCTTCTTGCCATACAGCACGCCGATGCCGGTAGGCGCGCACATCTTGTGGCCCGAAAAGGCATAGAAGTCGCAGTCCAGATCCTGCACATCGACCTTCAGATGCGGCGTGCTCTGCGCCCCGTCGACGACCATCACCGCGCCATGACGATGCGCGATCGCGGCGATCTCCTTGACGGGATTGATGACGCCGAGCACGTTGGAGGCGTACACGACCGACACGACCTTGGCGCGCTCGGTAATCGTCGCCTCTACATCCGCCAGATCGATCGTCCCGTTCGGCTGCAGCGGGATATAGCGGAGCGTGGCGCCCGTCGCCTTGGCGACCTGTTGCCATGGGATCAGATTGCTATGATGCTCCATCGGCGTCAGGACGATCTCATCGCCCTCGCCGCATACCGCACGCGCGTAGCTCGCCGCCACCAGGTTCAGCGCCGTCGTCGTGCCGCGCGTGAAGATGATCTCCTCGGTGCTCGCGGCCCCGATGAAGCGGGCGACCCGCTCGCGTGCGCCCTCGTAGGCGTCCGTGGCGCGCGATCCGAGCGTATGCACGCCGCGATGCACGTTGGAGTTGTTCCATTCGTAGTAACGGCTCACCGCCTCCAGCACGGCGCGCGGCTTTTGCGAAGTCGCGGCATTGTCCAGATAGACGAGCGGATGCCCGTTCACTTGCTGCTGCAGGATCGGGAACTGCTCCCTGAGCTCGCGGGCATTCATGACTGGAGCTTCCTCTCGAGCAGCTCGCGCAGCTGAGTCCGGACCGCCTCGACCGGGATCTCCGATACGACGGGAGCGAGGAAGCCGTAGATAATCAGACGCTCGGCTTCGACGCGCGAGATGCCCCGCGACATCAGATAATGGATCTGCTCCGGGCTGACCTGGCCGACGCTCGCCGCGTGGCCAGCGGTAACGTCATCCTCGTCGATCAGCAGGATTGGGTTGGCGTCGCCGCGCGCTTTGGGGCTCAGCATCAGCACCTTCTCCGCCTGCACGCCATTGGCTTTGGTCGCGCCCTTCTCAATCTTGGTGATGCCGTTGATGATCGCTGTCGCCTGGTCCTTCATGACGGCGCGCGTCACCATGTTCGAGTCGGTGCTCTTCCCGAAGTGAACGGCGCGCGTCGTCAGACTCATCTTTTGGTCGGCAGCGCCGATGCTGATGATCTTGGCATCCGAGGTCGAACCATCGCCATCAAGGCTCGAGGTCGTATCGGACAATACGCTGCCATCATTCAGATCGCCGATAATCCACTCGATTCCGCCGTCCCGCTCGACTGTCGCGCGACGAATCGAAAGGTCGATAACGTCGGCATCGAGCTGATGGATCGTCGCGAAGCGAACCTTCGCGCCGGCCTTGACGATGACCTCCGCCGCTCCGTGATGGATCGACGGCTTGCCTGCGCGGCCAGCGGAGATGACGCGGTCGACATAGGTGACGCGGCTGTTCGTCTCGGCGACGATCAGGATGTGCGGCGCGAAGGTCGCCTCCGGATCGTCGGTCAGGAACAAGGCCTGTACCGGCAATTCGACATCGACGTTTTTGGGCACATAGAGGAAGACGCCGCCGTTCCATAGCGCTGCGTGCAGCGCGTTCAGCTTGTCCTCATCCTGGCGGACCGCCGTGTGGAGGTAAGGACGAACCAGATCGGCATGCTCGCGCGCAGCCGTCTCCAGATCGGTGAAGATGACGCCTTGCGCCTTCAGCTCCTCCGACAGCTGCCGGAAGACGATGCTTGAGTTGTGCTGCACAAGATAGTCTCCCCCAGTTTGCTGAGGCAGATAAGGTTGAATGACGGCAGGCAGATCTTCTGTCCGACTAACCGGCTCAGCTGCCTTGTATTCGCCCAGTGCGCCGAGCGCCCAGCGCTCGATCCGCATTTTCTCCGGCTTGGGCCACTCCAGGCCCTCCGCCCGTTCTGCGGCTTCGGCCCGCAACGCTGCCAGCCATTCGGGCTCCCGCTTAATGAGGGATAGCGCCTCGGACGAACCGCGCGTAACCGGAGTCGATAATTGTGTACTCATAGATATGCTCTTCTCCTTTCGTTACCCTCAGGCTTGACCTACAGTTTCGTCTACGATGCCGAGCTCTTCCTTCACCCAGTCGTAGCCTTCGTTCTCCAGTCGCTGCGCCAGCTCGGGACCGCCAGACTTGACGATGCGGCCTTGCATCATGACATGGACATAATCCGGCGTAATATAGTTCAGCAACCGCTGATAATGCGTGATGATCAGGAAGCCGCGCTCCTCAGAACGCATGCTGTTGACGCCCGCTGCGACGATCTTGAGCGCGTCGATGTCCAGACCCGAGTCGATCTCGTCGAGGATGACGATCTTCGGATCGAGCAAGAGCATCTGCAGGATTTCATTGCGCTTCTTCTCCCCGCCCGAGAAGCCTTCGTTCAGGTAGCGGTGCGCAAACTCGGGATTCATGTCGAGTTCCTTCATCTTGGCTTCCATCTGGCGGATAAATTTGATCAGCGAGATTTCATTGCCTTCCTCGCGACGCGCGTTAATGGCGCTACGGAGGAAGTCGGAGTTGGTAACGCCGGAAATTTCGCTCGGATATTGCATCGCCAGGAACATCCCGGCGCGCGCGCGCTCATCGACTTCCATCTCCAGCAGATCTTCGCCGTTCAGCTCGGCCGAGCCCTCTGTCACCTCGTACTTGGGATGGCCCATCAGCGCTGAGGCCAGCGTACTCTTGCCGGTTCCGTTTGGTCCCATGATCGCGTGGATCTCGCCGCCTTTTATTTCAAGGTTGATACCTTTAAGGATCTCCTTATTGTCGATCGTTGCTTTCAGCCCGTCAATTACAAACTTCGTGGACATGATGTATTGCTCCTTCCAATTGGGTTCAAATTTTTCTTATCGCTCGCCGGAGCGGCATTCTCAATGATTCTCAATCTAATCTTATAATAATTCCTGTTACAAAGCAATCAAGGGATCGAAAGTAAGCGCTATTCGGACGGCATTATCCGAGCGCTGCGCGAATCTGTCGACATCTTGCCTCATATTCCGTGTCCGTAAGCACCGGCTCAAGCGAAGATTGCGGCACATCGTCCTCGATGCTCACCCAGGACTTGCAACCGAGATAGGGCGCACGCATCGGCACATGAGCAGCCTCCGTCAGCCGCCATGCCCGGATCAACAACAGATGCAGCGGCTGCTTGCGCTTCCAACGAAGGCGCTGCTCCGCCATCTCTTGCGTCCAGATGTGATAGGGGTAGAGCTTGTCCAACGTCTCCTGGTCCCGAATCTCCAGCTCTTCCGTTACTTCGCCATACAGCGAGAGCTGCACGGTCTCCGCATCCGGCTGCCATTCGCGCAGCGTATCTTGCAGCGTCGCCTGAGCCTCGGGCTTCAGCAGCTCGGCCTTTTGATGCTCGTAGGTCTCCATAAGATAGAAGGCCGGGCTGAGCAGTTGGAACGCTTTCGCCTCCTCGGCGATGCCTCCTTTGCGCAGCAGCAGGATCTGCTCGCCCGACGCAAGCGCACGCACCACTACCGCCCACTCCTTTAAGGCGACAGCCTCGCGTCCCCCGTTCGTCGCTCGATTGTTCATATCCGTCCTCCTCCATCGGTTTTTATCCTATTATATCAGTTCGGGGTATTCCAACGCGAAATAATATTCGTTATACTAGGCTACAGAACTATTGGAGGTGGGACCCCCTTGTCAACATATCACCCATTAACCGAGCAGGAAGCGATTCAAATGGCCCGCTCGCTCGAAAACTTCTTCCCTGCGGACGCCGAGCTGGGATGCCGAGAGATCGGCGACGGCAATCTTAATCTCGTCTTCCATATTACTGACACCGTCAGCGGCAAAAGCGTCATCCTCAAGCAGGCGCTCCCTTATGCCAAGGTCGTCGGCGAGTCCTGGCCGCTCACCCTTGACCGGGCCCGCATCGAGAGCGAAGCGCTTATAATAGAAGGTAAGCTGGCCCCCGGACTGGTGCCGCAAGTATATAGCTACGATCCGCAGCTCGCGCTGACGGTCATGGAGGACCTGAGCAATCACACCATCATGCGGCGCGGTCTGATCGAGGGCAACCGGTATCCGCAGTTCGCGGACGACATCTCGACGTACATGGCCGCCAATCTGTTCTTCACCTCGGATCTGGGCATGAACCAGCAAGAGAAGAAGCTGCAGTCCGGGCGCTTCATTAATCCCGAGCTGTGCAAAATTACCGAAGATCTGATCTTCGACGATCCGTATACCATTTCGTCCAACAACAGCTATGACGCCGCCATCGCGGACGCCGCCCAAGCGCTGACGACCGATGAGGAGCTGCACTTGGAGGTCGCCCAGCTGCGCCACAAGTTCCTGACCAGCGGACAAGCACTGCTGCACGGCGATCTGCATACCGGCAGCATCTTCGTCAAAGAAGATTCGACCAAGGTCATCGACCCTGAATTCGCTTATTACGGCCCTGCCGGCTTCGACATCGGCGCCACGATCGCTAACCTGCTGCTCAATTATGTCGCCCAAGAACATTGGCATCAGGAAGAAGCGGCGCGCGCCGATTACCGGCGTTATCTGCTGGATACGGTGCGGGACATCTGGACGCAGTTCGAACGCAAATTCCTCCAGCTGTGGGAGGAGCATGGCGTCGACCGTCTATTCAATACCGCCGCAGGGTATAAAAAATGGTATATGGCTCAGCTCCTACAGGATACCACAGGGTACGCGGGCTGCAAAATGGTCCGGCGGATCGTCGGCCTCGCTCACGTAGCCGACATCGACACGATCCCTGATGCCCAGACCAAAGAGCGTGCGCAGCGGATCGCGCTGCAGATCGGCACCGAGCTGATCAAACGCAATCGCCAAACGCAATCGATCGAGGACATCCTCGATATCGCTGAATCTGCTATCCGCATCTAACAGAATGCAAGTCGAATGACGAAAGGGAAATGCATCATGTCAAAACCAACTGAAGCGCTGCAATCCGTCATCTGGGCAAGCGATCGCCTCGAGCTGCTCGACCAGCGTCTGCTGCCCGAAGAGATCGTCTACCTGCCGTTGACGACATCCGAGGATGTGTGGGAAGCGATCCGCCACCTGAAGGTGAGAGGCGCGCCGGCGATCGGTATCTCCGCCGCCTACGGCGTTGTCCTGGGCAGCCGCGGCAGCTACAATACGACGGAAGATTGGCTCGTCGAGGTAAACCGCCATGCCGAATATTTGGCAACCTCGCGGCCTACAGCAGTCAATCTGTTCTGGGCGCTCGACCGCATGAAAGCCAAAGCCGTCCAGCTGGCCGCTGACGGTCTCTCAGTGGAAGAGTGCCAACAGGCGCTAATACTCGAGGCAGTAGCGATCCAGAGCGAGGATGAGGAGACCAATCGCCTGATCGGCGAGCATGCGCTCTCGCTGTTCGAGGACGGCATGGGCGTACTCACCCACTGCAATGCTGGCGGTCTGGCCACAGCCAAATACGGCACGGCGCTGGCGCCGTTTTATCTGGCGCTGGAGCAGGGGTTGAAACTGCGCGTATTCGCCGATGAGACACGCCCTGTGCTGCAAGGCGCACGCCTGACTGCCTTCGAGCTACAGCAGGCCGGCGTCGACGTCACGCTTATCTGCGACAATATGGCTGGCATGGTTATGTCCAAGGGCTGGGTCGATGCAGTTATCGTCGGCACCGACCGGGTCGCCGCCAATGGCGACGTCGCCAACAAGATCGGCACGTACAGCGTAGCGGTGCTGGCCAAAGCCCACAACATTCCGTTCTATGTGGCTTGTCCGATGTCGACGATCGACATGCTGACGCCGACCGGCTCCGATATCCCGATCGAGGAGCGGCCGGAAGAAGAGATTACCGAGGGCTTTGGCAAGCGGACTGCGCCTGCTGGCGTTAAGGTGTTCAACCCGGCCTTCGACGTCACGCCGCATGAGTATGTCAGCGCGATTATTACGGAGAAGGGCATCCTGCGACCGCCCTACAACGTAAGCTTGAAGCAACTGTTCGAGCAATTGTAACTGCGTCGGGGCTTTCCCTACACTCCCATGTTCATATCTTCAGCCCCGGCGCCATTGGCGGCCGGGGCTGTTTCGTCACATCACGTTCTGCACGTCACTCACATCATTTTTTTTCAGATCATCCGCTCCAGCGCCTCGCGGCCGCTCATGCCAGCATGGATGCCTTTCTCCTCTGCGCCGTACGTCACCGACTCCAGCGGCGCCTCTAGCAGCTCCTCTAGCGTGCGCACCCCTACGGCCCGGCCAGCTACGATGCCTCGCTCGCGCAGCTTCTCATTCAGCAAGCCTACATCCAGTGCGCCGCACATGATGTACCCCTCGTCTGTAGAGATGCTCAACAATGTAGTTTTGGGCAGCTTGACCTCTACGCCCAGCGCGGTTCCTTTGCCAAGCGGTATCGGAATCATCCGGATCATCGTATCCTCTCCACCTTTCTGGGCTTGCTTCCCGCAAGCAAGTAGTACCGACGCTATACTATATGCCACCCCGCTATCCCTGTGTGGGGAGTCGCCTTGGTTCGGGGCACATCCCTTACGCCCATCGTCGATTTTTTTGTGATAGCGCATAAAATTAGGACTATATGCATAGCTACATTAATGATATATTAATAACAGTGAAAAAGATCATAGTTCTGTGGGACTAGACACCAGAGAAAGGGGAAAGGATGCGTTGATCATTAGAGAACCGCGAAGCAGCAGCTCTTACTTATTCAACGTCGATATCCTGATCGAAGACGAGAGCAATGCGCGAGCACTGGAGCGCCTCCTGAGTCTGCTCAACCGTTCGGGGGCCGCCGACTTCCGCATCCAGAGCGGCATCGAGCTGGGGAAGATGATCGATGCCCTGACGATGAGCTCCGGGCATCTGCCGCCGAGCGTGCCGGGACCTCATCTGAACCTCGTACCGCCGATCGCCGAGCAGACAGCCCCGTCCAACGAGTCAAGCCTGCCTGCTGATGCCGAAGCTGTGTCATCCGCACAGGTAAACACACTGGCAGCTGACCAACGTATAAGGGCCTACATCGAGCAGAACAAGCTGATCCGTCTTCTGGTTAACAAAGGCTTGGGCGTGCGCCTCAGCATCCCTTGCCGCATCATCAGCTTCGACGAGATGACCGGCAATGTGACCGTGTATCACGTCGACGAGAAGCAAGTGTACACCTTTTCGATCAATGAAGTGGACGATTTCGTCGAGTAGAAATTGCTGCCGTGGATGTTTACGAAAGTCCACACCAAAACGCAGGGGCTGTTCCAGAAGTCAGCACTTACTGGCTTCCGGGACAACCCCTGCGCTTTTCGTTTATGGCTGCAATAATTGCTCTACCTTGCTGCCGGGAATCGGAGCGCTCCAAAAGTAACCCTGCATCTCGTCGCAGCCATGGCGCTTGAGGAACTGCATCTGACCTTCGGTCTCGACGCCCTCGGCGATCACTTGCATGTTCAGGTTATGCGCCATCGCAATAATAGCGGCAACAATCGCCGCATCACCTGGATCTTGTTGGATATCTCTTACGAATGACCGATCGATCTTCAGTCGGCCGATCGGCAGCTTTTTGAGATAATTCAGCGAGCTGTATCCCGTCCCGAAGTCATCGATGCTAATGTTGATGCCCATCCGCGTCAGCTCCAGCAAGCATTGGGTCGCATGATCCACATCCATCGTCATCGACTCCGTAATCTCCAGATCGAGATACTCCGGCGACAGCCCCGTCCGCTCCAGCACCTCCGCCACCTTCTCTGCCAGGTTCTGCTGCAGGAATTGGCGGATGGACAGATTGACGGAGACAGGGACAACAGCTAATCCGGCATCCTGCCACTGCTTGTTCTGGCGGCAGGCCTCCTCCAGCACCCACTCTCCGAGCTGGACGATCAAGCCCGTCTCCTCGGCGATCGGGATAAACTGCCCCGGCGGCACCAGCCCCCGCTCCGGATGCTCCCACCGGATCAAGGCTTCCAGACCGATCACTTCGCCGCTGGACAGATCATACTGCGGTTGATAATGCAGCACGAACTCCTGGCGCTGGATCGCCTGACGAATCTCATGCTGCATGGTCAACCGCTCCAGTGATGAGTCGCTCCATGTATCGGAGTAGAGGATAAAGCCATTCCTGCCGCTATCCTTCGCCTTGCTCAGCGCCTTCTCGGCCTTCATCAGCAGTTGGCCAGCCTCCTCCTGCATACCGCTAGACGCCACGCCAACACTGGCTGTCACGTGGAACGGATACCCTTGCAGCTCAAAAGGCTCCTCCAGCTCCGCTAGCAGCTCGGTCGTCCGCTCGGCCAGCGACTCGTCCGAACTTGCATCAATCAGGAGTACAGCGAATTCGTCGCCCTCCATGCGGGCGGTCATATCCTGCTCCGATAGCCGCCGGGTGAGCCGCTCGGCGACCTGGAGCAGCAACATATCGCCGAATTCGCGTCCGAACGAATCATTGATCAGCCGGAAGTGATCCAGATCCAGATACAACAGACCTACGCGCTCCTCCTGGCGGCGCGCACGCTCGAGCGCCTCCGTCAGCTGGATCATGAACATGCGGCGGTTAGGCAAGCCGGTCATATCGTCATAATAAGACATGTAGCGGATCCGTTCGCGGTTGCGCTTGCGGTCGCTCGCATCCTGGATAATCAACAGCGTTCCGTCCCAATCCTGGTCCTCGTAGAGCGGGCAAGCCATCACCTGAATGTCCAACGGCAGTCCAGAGCGATGGACAAGCGTCAATGGAAACTGGCCTCCTGAACGCTCTCCCGGCTCGGTATGCAGCCAGTCTGCCGGCTCGCCGCCCGCCTCCAGCAGCGATTGCAGCGAGCAGCCCATCAGCTGCTCCCGCTCGTAGCCCATCAGTTGCAGGGCGCCGCCGTTCACCTCGACGCAGCGCCCTTCCCGATCCAGCACGACTACCGGCAACGGACTATGGGACAAGATCGCGTCAGCGATCTGATGGTGGACGCGACGCCATGTCAACAGATGGCGTCTGGGCTGTCTGAGCAGCACCCATGCGACGATCGCGAAGGCTGACAGCATCAGCCCCGTCCATAGCGCCCTCTCTGTAACGGATTGAACGGGCAGCAGTGCCAGCCCGCTCCACAACACGAGAGCGGCCAATAGAACGGCTGCAACTCCTGCCGCACTCTTGCTGCCCAGGCGGAACACATTTATTTTTTGGTCAGAAGGCTGTTTGTTTAGATCCGCCACACGCGTTGCTCCTTCCTATCCTCCAGGTATGTGCCGATGCTCGCTCGCTGTAGCCAGACGCGTCACTTGCTGCGCGTAAAGGCGACGATAAGCATGACCCAGCCGGAGATAAAAGCAACGCCGCCGATCGGCGTGACCATACCGAGCTTGGTATAGCCGGTGAGCGTCAACACGTACAGGCTGCCCGAAAAAATCAGGATTCCCGCATGCAGCAGCCTGGCCGACCAGATGATCGCGCGCATCCTGAGCGCGCGATCGGCCAAGGCCCCGAGTAAAATCAAGCCTAATGCATGATACATCTGGTAGCGTACCCCGACCTCGTACGTCTCCAGCATAGACGAGCTCAGCTTATCCTCAAGCGCATGCGCTCCGAATGCCCCGAGCGCGACCGCCAGCAAGGCGTACACCGCTCCGGTAAGGATGTATTTCGACGTCATCAATTGTTCACTTCCCTGTAATTAGTGTATAATTCTACAAAAACCTATAAAGGAGTCCTGTCATGGATCAGAATCCATACCAGTCTCAAGATCAACATCCCTCCTCGGGCGCATTCCATCCGATTAACGAGCATGACCAAGACCCATACCACAACCGCAAGCAATCTGGACTTGGCATTGCCTCCTTTATCATCGGCCTGCTCTGCATCATCGGCATCATCGCGTTGTCGATGACGACGGTGTTCTCGCTCACCGATGCGATTCAGTCCGACGGTACGCTCCCTGACCCTGAGGAGCTCGCCTCCAGCAGCGAGGTCATCATCGCAGGCATCCTGATGCTGTTTACGATCCTGATCAGCCTGGTCGGTCTGGTGCTGGGCATCATCAGCTTGTTTATGAAAAATCGCCGCAAAGTATTTGGGATCATCGGCGTCGTCCTGAACGGTCTGCTTGTCGTCGGCTTTGGCGGGCTAATGGTGCTTGGCATGGCCGTCCAAGGTATGTAGAGCTGTAGTCCATGTTTTTCCTTACTGTTTAAGATTATACCATGGCTGCCCGCCAAACGCATAACGCGAACATTCCGAACAGCCTGACCGTTTTTGCGGTCGGGCTGTTGGCGTGTGCAGCGAGCAGCCGGATTGTGGAAGGCTCGGCAGCGATTGGTCACATAACCTCTCCTCACTTGAATATAGTAGGTATACGAAGCATTCGACGAGGAGGTCACTGCAGATGAGTTCAAACCGCGAGCCGTTGTTTATCGTATCCCGCGAAGACTGGTCGCTGCATCGCAAGGGCTATCAGGATCAGGCCCGTCATCAGCAGAAGGTCCGTGAAGCGATCAAGCAAAACTTGCCCGACCTGGTATCGGAAGAGAGCATCGTGCTCTCCGACGGCAAGCAGATTATCAAGGTGCCCATCCGCAGCCTGGATGAATACCATTTTGTCTTCAACCACAACAAAAACAAGCATGTCGGGCAAGGCGACGGCGACAGCAGCGTAGGCGATGTGCTCGGCACCGATCCCGCCTCAGCCAAGAAGGGCGGCAAGGGCGACAAAGCCGGCGATCAGCCCGGCGAAGACATCGTCGAAGCCGAGATCAGTCTGGCCGAGCTGGAGACGATGCTGTTCGAGGAGCTGGAGCTGCCCTTCCTCCAGCGCAAGGACAAGGAGTTGCTCGACACGAAGGAAATCCGCTTCAATGATATCCGCAAAAAAGGCATCCAGTCCAACATCGACAAGAAGCGCACCATCCTGGAAAACCTGCGGCGCAATAGCACAAACGGCACTCCCGGCATCCATGGCATTTCACCTGACGACCTGCGCTACAAAACATGGGAGGAAGTCATCAAACCGCAGTCCAACGCCGTGATCCTGGCGATGATGGACACCTCCGGCTCGATGGGCAGCTTCGAAAAATACGCGGCCCGCAGCTTCTTTTTCTGGATGACTCGCTTCCTGCGCCATCAATACGAAAAAGTAGAGATTGTCTTCATCGCCCATCATACGGAAGCAAAGGAAGTCAGCGAGGAGGATTTCTTCACGCGCGGCGAGAGTGGCGGTACGATCTGCTCCTCGGCTTACGTCAAAGCCCTCGACATTATCGACAGCCGGTATCCGCCGCAGCTGTGGAACATCTACCCTTTTCACTTCTCGGACGGCGACAACCTTACCTCCGACAACGAACGCTGCGTCAAGCTGATCTCCGAGCTGATGGCGCGCAGCAACATGTTCGGCTACGGCGAGGTCAATCAATACAATCGCAGCAGCACGCTGATGTCCGCCTACAAGCATATTCAGCATCAGAAGTTCATCCATGCCATCATCAAGGAAAAGCAAGACGTCTACCACGCGCTCAAAACGTTTTTCTCTAAAAAGCAGCCTGTCGGCTGACTGCAAACCATCGGCGCTCAAACAGCCCGCAGCCTTCTTCTAGAAGGCGCGGGCTGTTCTGTATCTGCTTCAGGAAGCTGGAGCCCGAAGCTCGGCGAGCCAACCGGACAGCGCATCGACCGTCTGGCGGAGCTGCTCCTCGCCGCTAATCCTCGGCGCGCCGTCGCCCTTTTGTTGCCCGTAGGCTCCGAATTGACCATGATTGCCGCCCTCGATCTCGACATATCGGGTATCGGCCGGCATCCGGCTGCGCCCCTCCTCCCACGCCTCGCGATTCAGGATCTGGTCCTCGGACGCCGTAATCTGCAGTGCCTGCAGGTCGGCTCCGCTCAGGTCAGCCTTCGGGTCTGCGTAGGCGCCCATAAAAAACACGCCCTCCAGCACCCCCTCATGCTCCGCTGCATAACGCGCCGCCATCGCGCCGCCAAGCGAATGTCCGCCCAGCACATAACGCTCCTCAGGGGCGAGGTCGAGGAGCTCCGTCGCCCGGTTCGGAGCGAGCACGGCCAGCTCTAGCGGCATCTTGACGATATAGGTGCGATACCCGCGTTCTGCAAGGCTAAGCCCAAGCGGCGCATAACTCTCCGGTTCGACAAGACCGCCGGGGTAGAACAGCACGGTCGTCTCGCCGACCTTGTCGACGGGCTCATAGGCGATCCAATGCTTCGTCTTCGTAACCGTTACCTGCTCTGTCGATTGCAAAAAGGTTCGCGCGTCCAGAGTCGGCTTGTAATTGAGCAGGCTGTAGGCCACCGCTAAGGCCAGAATCAGTACTACAAGCGTTAGCAGCAGCCAGAGGAGCGCCCTTCGGAGGCGGGATTTGCGAGGTGAGGAAGATGCTGATGTAATTGGCATAGGTCTAGAGAGGCTCCTTTCGTTCTCTGAGGAGGACAGTCTGTGTTATCGGCTCCCATTATAGCATAGGCTCTTGCCGGTTCTCCATTCCCGCTTGAGCCGACGTATCGCATAATCCCTGCTGTCGTCCCATACACATAGAACAGGATACTTATCGCTACAAGTGGAGGGGACGAGAATGAAGCAAGACGAGATACGGCAGCTGGAGCGCGCGATTGACGAGATTACCGAAGTGGCGCAAGGCTTCGGACTGGATTTCTACCCGATGCGCTATGAGATCTGCCCGTCCGATATTATCTACACCTTTGGCGCGTACGGCATGCCGACCCGATTCAGCCATTGGAGCTTCGGCAAAACCTTTCATAAGATGAAGACGCAATACGACTTCGGACTGAGCAAAATCTACGAGCTCGTCATCAACTCCAACCCATGCTACGCTTTTCTGCTCGACGGCAACTCGCTCATCCAAAACAAACTGATCGTCGCCCACGTCCTGGCGCACTGCGACTTCTTCAAAAACAATGCCCGCTTCAGCCGCTCCAATCGCAACATGGTCGAGAGCATGTCCGCAACGGCGGACCGCGTCGCACAATACGAACGGGACTATGGCGTCGAGGTCGTTGAGCAGTTCATCGACGCAGTGCTAGCCATCCAGGAGCATGTCGACCCTTCGTTGATCAAGCCCTATCAGATGGACAAGACGCGTTATATCGAGCTGATGGAGAAGCGGCAGGATCGACGCAAGCCGCCAGCCGCTCCGGTCCAGCCCTATGACGATCTCTGGTTGCTCGATCCCGATATGCGTCGCGAGAGCGATGCGCCCAAGACGGATAAGCGGCAGTTCCCCCCGCAGCCGGAGAAGGACCTGGTCTGGTTCATCGAGGAGAACTCCGAGGAGCTGAAGGACTGGCAACGGGATATCCTGTCGATGCTGCGCGACGAGATGCTCTACTTTTGGCCGCAAATCGAGACCAAAATTATGAATGAGGGCTGGGCTTCGTACTGGCATCAGCGCATCATCCGGGAGATGGATCTGACGAGCGAGGAGACGATCGAATTTGCCAAGCTGAACTCGGCTGTCGTCCAGCCCTCCAAACACAGTCTCAATCCGTATTATCTGGGGCTGAAAATCTTCGAGGACATTGAGAAGCGCTGGGATCAGCCGACGGAGGAAGAACAGGCGCGCGGGCGCGTGCCAGGGCAAGGGCGCGACAAAATATTCGAGGTACGCGAGATCGATTCGGACCAGTCGTTCATTCGCAACTATCTGACCAAGCAGCTCGTGACCGACCTCGACCTCTATATTTTCGAGAAAAAAGGGCCGGAGTGGAAAATTACCGACAAGTCGTGGGAAAACATCCGCGACCAACTCGTCTACTCCCGCGTCAACGGCGGATTCCCTAGTCTGATGGTGACCGACGGCGACTGGAACCGCTCCGGCGAGCTGTATCTGAAGCACCAATATGAAGGCGTGGAGCTCGACCTCAAGTACGTCGAACGCACGCTGCCCTCCGTCGTCAAGCTATGGGGCAAGCCGGTCCATCTGGAAACGATCGTCGAGGACAAAACGCTCGTATTTAGTTGCGACGGCAGCAAGACGAGTCGTAAATTCATCTGACAGCCGCTCCTGTATACGGGGTCGTTGCTCTCGCTGATTCAGCCTTGCGCTGCGCGGGTATTAGTAATCAAACGACCTTCCTCACCAAGGGAGGAACACAGGGGCAACCCCCCGGATACAGAGGTGATTCACATGTTGGAGACAATCCTTATTGTATTGGGTGTGTTACTGGTGGTTGGCGTAATCGTAGTTGCAAGCAAAGGCCGTTGGCTGACTCTGGCTACAGCAAGAGGCAATCAGGCAGAAGAGCTGCAATCCAAATATTCCTATCTGCAATCCAAGGACATTCCTTCCCGCCTGAAAAGCGAGGCGGTAGGCGGCGCCGGTTTTGCTCCGCAAGGAGGCATGGCGATGAATGCCGTCGGCAGCCACGGCGGTCAGCATGAGATGATGAAGCTGCAGGTGCGTCCAAAAGACCGCGAGCAAGCCGAAGAGGCGCTGCAAGAGTGGGATCGCGAGCGTCTGCTGCATCAATCGACGACATTGTAAGACGTGACGTCAGACACGCATGGGGATGCACAGCGTAAGACGTATCCGTAGGCATGCATGAAAATGCGCAGCGCTTCTCTACAGCCAAAAGGAAGGCCTCTCAATCAGGGGCCTTCCTTTTTTCCATGCTAGAAATCCCGGGCCAACAGCGATCGGAGGAACGATCCCGTGACCGCAGGCTTTGTTTTGAGGGCAGCCTGTCAGTCTTCGAGCTGCTCGACGATGACCGAGACATCGAGCTCCGCGCCGCTGTTGCCGCGATAGACGCCTTTGACGGGTACGATATCCTTGTAATCGCGGCCGTGTCCCAGCTTGACATAACGCTCGCCGACGACGGAGGGATTGGTCGGATCAAAGGAGCACCAGCCCCGATTCGGTACATACGCCTCGACCCAGGCATGCGACGCGTGCTGAAAATTAGTGCCCTCCTCTTGCAGGTCGCCAATAAATTGATAGCCGCTCACATAACGCGCCGGCACGCCACGGCTGCGGCAGATGGTTATCATCAGGTGGGCGAAGTCCTGGCAGACGCCTCGCTTCGTGCCGATCATGTCGGCCACCTTCGTCTTCACATCCGTCGCCTCGGCGTCATAAGTGAACTCCTCGCGGATCCGCTCCGACAGCGCACCCAGCCAGTCGAAGACGGCTTGCGGACTTTGCGACGCCCGTTCATCGGCACCCGCGAAGACGAGCACCTCGGGCGTCGCCGTCGTATAGGAGGTCGGCAGCAAATATTCGGCAAACCGGTTGTGCGCCTCCTCCCTGTCCAGCCAGGCCCAAGCCTCCTCAGGGGTGAAGAGGCGACCTGTACGACTGCCCGTCTCGACGCGTCCAGGCTCCGTCGTCACGACCGTCATCTGGGTGCGAATCGTCAGCTTCCGATGCGGCTCATTGACCGAAAACGCCGTCACCCGATTGCCGAAGAAGTCTTCGTAGGACTGGAGCGGCGCATTAGGCTCTACCGCGATTGCATGCTGATAGCAAGACTGCCATTCGTTGGTGCAGGGCGTCAGCCGCACTTCATTGACACTGTCCGTCACCGGTTGTGAATAGACGTACTCCGTCACGTGCATAATCCGCAGCTTCATGCGCTGGCCTCCCCGACGCGAAAAAACGTCTTGGCAAACGCCACACCAAGCTGCTGGCACGCCCCCAGCACCACCGTCAGCATCAGCCCGTCTCTATCCTGCTGCAAATCCTCCCGCTCCAGACACGATAGCTCCGCAAGCACCTTGCCGGTCTGCCTGACGATCTTGCCATGACCCAGCTTCAGCCCCGTCTCCTGCAGCTCGAGGCTGCGCAGATGCGTATCCATCGCGTCGAGAGCGAACCGAACCGAGCGAGGGAATGCCGGATGCAGCACGAGGAACTCGATGATCCCTTCCGGCGACATGCCGTCGGCATAATAGCGACGGAACACCTGATAGCCGCTAACTGAGCGCAATACCGCCTGCAGATAAGGATAGGTCAATGGAGCGCCGCTCTCGCCAGCAACCATCGTGTTGCGGACGGCCTGCATAATCCGCAGCGTATTCTCCGCTCGCTCCAGATAACGCCCACATTCCATGAAGTGCCACTCATTCTCCCTAGCCATCACCGACTGGGCTACACCCTGGTACAGCGCGGTCCATTCCTTGATGCGCTTGTAGAGCTGATGTGGCGAGTCCTTGGTCAGCTCCTCGCGATGCCGCTCCCGCAGCCAGAGATAGAAACTGTTGACGACATCCCACAGCTCCGTCGGCACCTTCTCGCGCAACGTCCGCAGATTGCCTCGCGCATAATTAATGCATGCCACCAGCGAGTTGGGATTGTCGCGGTCAAGCGTGATGTAATGAAGCACATCCTCTTCGTCATACTGGCCATACTGCTGCTCATAGGCCGATCTGCTGCCGAGCGCATCGACGATGCGCGCCCACTTGTCGTCCTGCGCCTGATCAGCCGAGTGATGCTCCTGTTGCAGATGATAATGGACATCGATGAGCCGCGCATGGTTTTCCGCCCGCTCCATATACCTTCCTACCCAGAACAATGCTTCTGCATTTCGATTCAACATCGCCATCGCCTCCAGCATATATAGATTGGATTATCGATTCAGCACCCACGTGTCCTTGACGCCGCCGCCCTGCGAAGAGTTGACGACCAGCGAGCCCTCCTGCAGCGCAACACGGGTGAGACCGCCAGGGATGACATGCAGCTCCGAGCTGCCCATCAGGGCAAATGCCCGCAGATCGATGTGGCGCGGACACATCGTGCCGTTGTTCATAATCGGGGCCCGGGACAGCTTCATCGTCTCTTGGGCGATGTAGCGCTCCGGCGACTTGCGGATCTCCTCGGCGAATGCGGCGATCTCGCGCGCGCTCGCCTGCGGGCCAATCAGCATGCCGTAACCGCCGGAGAGCGACGTCTCCTTGACCACCAGCTTGTCGAGATTGGCCAGTGTATACGCCAGATCCTCCTTGCGGCTGAGCAGATAGGTCGGGACATTGCCGAGGATCGGCTCTTCCCCGAGATAGTAGCGGATCATGTCCGGCACATAGGCGTAGACTGCTTTGTCATCGGCGACGCCGGTGCCTGGCGCATTGGCGATCGCAACATTGCCGGCGCGATAAGCATTCATCAGGCCAGGCACGCCGAGCATCGAATCGGGATGAAAGGCCAGCGGGTCGAGGTAGTCATCGTCGATCCGTCGGTAGATCACATCGACCTGGCGCAGGCCTCGTAGATCGCGCAGATAGATCTTCTGATCCTTGTACACAAGATCCCGGCCCTCGACCAGATGGATGCCCATCTGCTGCGCCAGGAACGTATGCTCGAAGAAAGCGGAGTTGTAAGGTCCGGGCGTCAGCAGGACGATAAAGGGATCGCGCTTGCCCGAAGGCGCTAAGGATCGCAAGGAGCTGAGGAAGTTATTGAGGCTTTGCTCGATGCCGCGCACGGAGCAAGAGAAGTATAGCTCGTGAAATAGCTCGCTCATCAGCGAGCGACCGGTATAAAGGTAGGAAAAGCCGGATGGCGAACGGAGATTATCCTCCAGCACCAGATACTGTCCGCTCTCGTCGCGGATTAGATCGATGCCCGAAGTGGTCATATAGGCGTTGCCCGGCACATCCAGCCCCGCCATCTCGGGACGATAATATTTATTGCCGACGACCATCCGCCTCGGGATCAAGCCGTCTGCGATAATGTGCTGGCGATGATAGATGTCGTGGGTAAAAGCGTTCAAGGCGCGCACCCGCTGCTTCAACCCGCGCTCGATCATCTCCCATTCCTCGGCAGGAATGACGCGCGGGATGTAATCGAACGGAATCGTCCGTTCGAGTGGCTCCGGCTGATCGGGGGTATACAATGTAAACGTAATGCCCTCCTCAAGCATCCGCTGCTCGAGCGCATGCTGACGGTTCAGCAGCTCGCTCGGCTTGAGCCGGGAAAATAACTGGTGAACGGTTGCGTAGTGTGGACGCAGGGCGAGATCGGGATCGTACATTTCGTCAAAGAAAGATCGGGCATCATAATAATACGGCTCCGGCTGTCTGGCTATCGACATGCCAACCCCTCCTCCAATGGATGCGGATGCCGTGCTCCGAATCGCCAAAACCCGAACATTCAAGTTATGTTAGGTGACACAAATGGCGACATCCATATGATTTATACTATCAATCATACTGATATCGCCATTTAATGTCAACTTATTTAACACAAAACCGAAAATTAAGCTCGCCTACACCGTCGCCTCTTCCTTCAGCTGTTCGAGGTCCCGCGAGACCTTATCAATCATCGTGACAAAGCTGGCCAGCTCCTGCGAGCGCGCCGCTTGCAGACGCGCTTGTCTGCTGGTCGACTCGGACTCTTGCCGGACGTCGGCTACCTTGCGGACGATGCGCTCAAGCCGGCTCTGGATATCCTCCAACGCCTGTCGCGAGGATGCCGCAAGCTTGCGCACCTCGCCCGCCACCACCTCGAAGCCGCGTCCATGCTCGCCGGCACGCGCCGCCTCGATCGCCGCATTGAGGCCGAGCAGATGCGTCTGATCGGAGATGCCGCGGATCAAGGTGCCCATCTCGCTAATATCGTCAATCTCATGACGCAGCTCACCTAACAGATGGTGGGACTTATCCTGCGCCTCCGCCGTGGAGACCGCTGTCTCGGCGATCGTCCTGGAGCTCTCGTCGAGCTGCACGATCATCCCGGCCAGCTGCTGTACCGCCTCGGTGATCGTCTGCAGCAGACGCTCCTGCTGGCTGGCGAGCGTCTGCAGCTGCTGCTGCTCGGCCTGCTCGTACGCTTCAAGGACGAGCTGAGAGTCGAGATTAAACATCTTGGTCAGTGCGAACAGCACGCGATGCCACGCCTCAGGCAGCAATCGCTGCAGGATGTCTGCGGCCAGGTCCGTGTAGACCATATAGGTGCCCAGATACCAATCTGTCGTCAAGCCGATGCGGGAGTGGACCAGACCGATCCGGATGCGATGATCGATATACGCATCGTCGACCACTCCATCCGCAAGCGAGAGCCAATATTCGCGCTGGGTATCCTTCAAGCGGGAGATCGTACTGAACCGTTCGATAATCTGCCGCAGCTCAGCCTCTTGCTGTATGCGATCATAGAGCCGGTCGACCACTTCCTCTACGATCCGCTCGAACAACGGTCGATGGCTCGCCAGCAGCTGCAGATCCGCCTCCTTAATACCGGTATATTGAACTTGTTTCAGTCGATGAGGCGATAGATTATTCATAGCTGTGTCTTTCCTTCCCTGGACCTTGGTAATGTTTTCTTATTCCCCTCTCCATTATATCGATTCGAGTTGGACATTCAAGACCAGAATGAAAGCGAATGCAATACTGCAAGCCTCCTTGACGCGAGATAAGGCGCAATCGACTCTCGCAAATGCCCGGGCAGCTTGTCCACTCTTGCCGCAGATACGGAGGCTCGTATTTGAGCGCCGCCCTCCGACTCGAGTATAACTTGCCGGTATTCCGAATCATATTCGCTAATCCGCCCGGTGTTGACGATATTGTTGCGGTCGAGCGATTCGAACCCTTGCTTCTGTAGCGCCGGCAACAGCTCAGCCATCGTCCGGGCGTAGCCAAATTCGCCTTCGCTTGTTCGGAAAAGCGGTCCCTTGCTCGTTAAAGTAATAATCAGCACATCCTCGATCGGCACCTCGATCAGCTTTCCGTTCTCGTCTGCCAATACGAATTTCACAGCCGCCCCTCCATTTCAGCATTCTCTTTTTTTCATTATACAGAACATTTGTTCTCAAAACAATCCCCTCACAATTTGAAAAAGCAGACCCTCAGGTCTGCTCAGTCTGGTTAGCGGTGATCTTTTCATTACCGGTTCAGCAGGCTGCCGACATACCGCAGCAATTCGTTGGCGCATACCGGGCAATAGCCATGCTCATCCATCAGCCGCTTGGTTACCTCGTTTATTCGTTTGAGCTGCAGTTCATCCGGCGTTTTGGTCGAGGTTGTTATTTTGACGATGTCCTTCAGGTCGGTGAACAGCTTTTTCTCGATCGCCTCGCGCAGCCGGTCATGACTGGCATAGTCGAACCTTTTTCCTTTGCGGGAGTAACTGGAGATGCGGATGAGGATTTCCTCCCGGAACGCTTTTTTGGCATTTTCCGAGATGCCAATCTGCTCCTCAATCGAGCGCATCAGTCGCTCATCCGGATCCATCTCCTCGCCCGTGAGCAAGTCCTTGATCTTCGACCAATTGCAAAACGCTTCGATGTTGTCAAGGTAGTTTTCGAAAAGAGTCCGGGCCGACTCCTCAAAGGAATAGACAAAAGCTTTCTGCACTTCTTTTTTGGCCAGATTGTCATATTCCTTGCGAGCGACAGAAATAAAATTTAGGTACTTCTCCCGCTCCTCCTTCGTAATCGAAGGATGCTGGTCGAGTCCGTCCTTGAGCGCCCGCAGCACATCAAGCGCATTGATGCATTGCAGATCCTGTTTGATGAGCGCACTGGATATACGATTGATTACATAACGCGGATCGATGCCTGACATCCCTTCATCCGTATATTCATTTTGCATCTCCTTCAGATCGGCGTCCTTGAACCCTTCGACCTCTTCGCCGTCGTACATGCGCATTTTCTTCACCGGATCCATGCCTTGCTTTTTGGAGTCCTTGAGCCGCGTCAGGATCGAGAAGATCGCCGCCGAGCGGAGCGAATGCGGGGCGATATGAATATGCTTCATGTCGCTCTGCAGGATCAGCTTGCTGTAGATTTTCTCCTCCTCCGACACCTTCAGGTTGTAAGGAATCGGCATGACGATCATCCGCGACTGCAGCGCTTCGTTTTTCTTGTTGCTGATGAACGATTTGTACTCTGTCTCATTGGTATGGGCGATGATCAGCTCATATGCAATTAACTGATACAACTAAAAGAATAATAAGTCTGAATAATGTTGATGGATCAGCATAAATTGGGACAAAGGAGATGGTTGTGTTGCCAAGGAAATTGTCATTCGAAATGAAATACGTCCACCTCGGGATGTGGAAGCAAGTTTGCAAAGATTTATCGAATTGCAAGTACAATGCTTCCTACGACTTGCATAGAGAGTTTCTTTCTGGATGTGTAGCCGAAAGGTCTTTCTTGAAATCTAACAACTTAGATCTCGTCTTCTGGTCTGGTTGTCTTGGATGGAGGCTTCGGAAGGATTGGGTTGTGAAGATTGAAAAGATTGAGGAGTTAAAGAAAGAGACCTACAGACCACTCCGGGACATCGTCGATCACCAATGCAGACCCCAAGGGTTTCACGGAATAGCTTCCTATAAATATCCCGAATTAAGTGAAGAAGAACTAGATCGTGTTGACGACTGGTACTGTATCGGATTGCCTTACGCATTAGTGGTCTATCATTATGACGATATCCCATTAGAGACAGACTATAGTTATGCGGAGCTTATGACAAGCAAGAATCCTGTTGCGATCATCAACGCTAAGTCAGAGATGGAGCTCGCAGCAGAAGAAGAAATAGCTCGGAACAGATTACATGCATAGATTTTATCCTAAAACAAAAAAACGACAGCCGTTTAATGGCCGTCGTTTTTTTTGTTGGATCGGAGAGCGATTTCCGCAAGTCTTCTATAAAGTCCGTCGAGTTCTTCTTCTGTGGGCAAGTTCTCAGGCACTATGAGTCCAATTCTCCTTCCTTCCTTGCCCTCGATGTAGTGGGTCACTTTTTCTTTGATGTTTTCGAGAGAATCCACTTCCTTTATATGTTTAGCAGCTTCCAATGCTCTCCCTCCCTCTCCTGAGTGGTGGCTTTACATCTTATTCCGATTCGCTTGTCCATTATGATGATCCATTTACAATCGACTCTATCTGCAAGATGTGCATGTCATCCAAAATGAACGCCAGTCTGTAAAATGCCTTCCACCTTATTTTGATGTAGGTGTCTTTACTAATTGCTGGATTAAAGATTTGTTGATACACCATCCAATCAAAGACATAATCATCTTTCATATATCTTTCTTCTATTAATAGTCTTTCTTTTGGGTGGAGTCGCTTGACAGCTCTATCGATCTTATTACAGTACTCCCGCCGAACTGCTGCTCCATCAACATTATGGATAGCAATATTGGCCGTCTGATCGCTAGTTGTTCCTGTGTAACTTCGAGGCATGTCACTATACGATGCTGTTGTGCTTGCCTCTCGTTCCTCAAGAGTGATTGTTTTGAACATCCGGTACTTTTCTAGAACAGCTTCGACCACAACTTGCGTCCGTTTCTTGTCCAATTCAGGAAGTTCAAACTCCATTTGCTTGTGTCTCACCACATCACCCCTTTGGGGCCGATTGGCCCCCTATCTATTGAAATACCAGATGCTCCACATGACGATTGCCCAGAAGACCAATACCCCGCCGTAAACGGATATGTTTAGCCAGTCTGGACGCCACTTCATACAACGCCATCCATTGGGTCTTGAGCGTCGTCAATGGTCATTTGGTTACGATCCACATCTACCGTGCCATCTGCGTTGATCGCCCCTTTGACGCCCTTCCTGTACTCCTTCTGAGCCTCCCGGAAGTCCTCGACGTCCTCGCCGGTTGCCTCCAACGAAAGCTCGACATCCGTACCCGATACCGCAAAAAATTTGCCGCTGCTTTCCAGTGATGTACCGCCCTTGATCTCGAATTCCAAGGTTGTCTTCTTGTCGTCCCGGTTCAGCTTTTTGAACTCTCCCACGACATGGGCGTCAACACCTTTCAGTCGCAGGACAACGACGCTGCGGTGTAGGTGCTGGAGCTCCGGCATTTCCTCTGCGGTGCCTTTCACGTAGAAGGTCATGGATTCTTTCTTCGAGTCGCGTGTGTGCTTGTTGAAAAGAGCGTTGATAGTGGTTGTCATTTGGGTGTATCCCCTCTCGTTTTTTGGATGATTTATAGCTGATTTCAGACGTTAGTCGGGCATGACCGTCTTGATGTATTCCTCGATGCGTTTGATGTCTTGACGGAGCTCTGAGAGCGTCGTAGCAGTAGATTCTTTAATCTTCATAGTCTTGAAGTGGTTCAGGCAGTGTTGAATTTTGGGGTAGTACCCGAGCGTCTTTGAAATTTCCCGCCCTTTGTTGTCTGTTCCTCCGGTATACTCCTTGATGACGAATTGTCGTTCATCTGATTCGATGAAGATGTTACCTTCAACACGTACCTTCATAGCGATCAACCTTTCAATATCGAATTTTGATGACTTCCGATAATGCTTTTTCCTTGTCCTTCAGCCGCAAAATCTGCTCATTCTTTGCCTTCATTTTGGCGATGAATTTGTCTGTCTCCCGTAAGACCTTGGAGTCGAAGTCGATCCCCAAAAGCCTGTCTAGCGGAGTATGGATGATGTTCTTGATCTCGGTCGGGCCGTTTACGACCCATTGCCTACATGACAGTTGAGCCCATCTTGGGGAGAGATATTTTGTTTTGATGTCCCACACCTCCCAGCATCCACAAAGGCTAAATGGTGGCATGAATCCCATGCGTTCCCCTCCGTTCCCAGAACATTCGTTTGGTTCAATGGGTGCAGATATCCCGCAGATCGCCGGAGACGTCTGCACCCTGTTTATGCGGTTGGGTTTCTTAAAAGATTTCCGATTTATTGACGACACGCTGCAATGCCCGCCATGCTTTCATTCGCCAGATTTCTCGTTTGTTCACGCTGGTAGCTCGTTTCATCCTGAAGACGTAATATCCTAGTTTAATGTAGTCCATATTAGATCACCTTACCGCCGTGTCTTTGTGGACGTGTAGCGTTGTAGGCCATCTTCTCGGCGATTGCTTGCTCCAAGTCGACGTTATGTTTATCTGCCAGCTGCGTGACCGCTAAAACGGCGTATGCCAAGTGACTAATTGGGGCGAGTCTGTCCCCACGTTTGTAGTTGATCCATGATTCTGACAGATCATGATGAATGCCCGTCAACGCCTCTGCAAAGCTCTCTTCCTCGTCAGAAATGTGCATCTGTGAAAATACGTATGATTCCAGGTCGTCCCTCCACTCGTACCGACCAGCGATGTCGAAGATCCGAATGCAGATGTCAGCCAGCTCGGACGGGATGCCGCAGGGCTTGCCCTCACTACCCAACAAGTAAGGTTGTCCGCTAACATACACATCTCCGCCAACAACGTTCTTATGTTCATACCAAACCTCATTGATTCCTTTTCCGTTCCTGTAGTCCTCCAGCGCTTCGCTGACCTCGGAGTGGACCAAGGCAATCAATTCCCCATACGTCCGGTCCTCGTTCCACCAGCCCTTGCTTACGGCGTTCTGGTGCGCTTCCTGTACTAAGTTCCCAATGTTCATGTGTTATCTCCTCCGGGCTCTGCCCTCAAAATGGTAGACCTTTTCTCACCTGTTCGGTTCCAGCTTCCGTTAGTCGAATGGTGCGGAATTCATACTTGACCCACGTTACTAGCCCTCTGTCTCTCAACCTGCTCAGATGGCCGTGTGCAGCGCCTTTTGACTCAATGCCGATGCCTTCCTTGATTTCTTCCGCCGTAGGAGACTTGTTGTGTTCGTCAACAAAAGAGTCGATGAAGCGCAGGACATCCATTTGCCTCTTTGGTACTGTCAATCGGTCTCTCATATTGGCCTCCTATCCCGTCGTCCGGTAAGGCAAGATCAGGTGTAGAGACTCCCTGTCTTGCTCGGGGTAAATGAGTAGCGGCTGCATCGCGGAATTGATGTAGACCTCCACACGTTTGCTGCTGATCGCCTTGAGCGCGTCTATGAAGTATTTGGCGTTGAGAGACAACTTGACACCTTCCCCTTTGTAGAGCGCTGGCAGCGTCTCTGACATGTTGGCCCCCTCGTCTTGGGCACTGATAGTCAGCTCGTCGTCAGCAACCGATAGCTTGATGATGAGCGTCTTACCGTCAGCCACTTTAGCTCCGAGCTCGACGGCGTTCAGCAGCTCCTCACGCCCGACGATGATGTGATGCTCACCGCCACTCGGTACGATCTTTGATGTATCCGGGTACGTCCCATCCAGGAGCCGCAAGGAGTAACTGTAGTCCCCTGCTGTAACATAGGCTCGGCTGTCTCTGATCACTAAATCGATTCCATCCACCTTGCCTTTTGCGGCGGCTTTGGCGACCTCCAGTAGGGATTTAGCTGGGATCGTCCGGTTGATATGCTCTTTGATGTCCTCCAGCTTTATCGACTGCCTCGCCATCCTGTGCCGGTCTGTGGCTGTGATGTTGAGGACGCCATGTAAGAGGTAGTAATTGATGCCCGTCAGTTGCGGTGTTTGCTCACTGGTACTGACCGCAATAAATGTTTGCTTGATGCTAAGTACAAAATCTTCTGTCGAGAGCGGTAGTAGTTGCCCGTCCCCTTGGTCAAGCTTCGGGTAGTCCTCCGCATCCAGCGCCGGTAGAGTGACCTTTTTCTTGCCGCAGGTGATAAGCGCTGCCCCATCCTTGACCTCTATCGTCACCTCCTGTTTTGGGAGCTTGGCAACCACTTCTGCGAGCTTATGCGCCGGGATGACAGTTACCCCTGGCACGTCCTCAATGTAGTCTGAGAGCGTCGTTGTGGCGCTGAAATGCATGTCTGTGCCAGTTAGGGTCAGCGTCCCTCTGGCGTCGATCTTGACGCCCTCCAGGATGGGTATAGTCGGACTGTCGTTCACTGCTTTGCAGATATGCGACAGCCGGTCGTGCAGGATGCTTTGTTGGATGGTGATCCTCAATTTGTCCGCCTCCTCATTTGGGGCTGCTGGCCCTTTGTCTTTTTGCGCGTGGTGTTTTCCACGCCATGTAGGTTCATGTACTTGATCACCGTCGAGTACGCGATTCCTGTTTCTTGCACGATCATATTGATCGTCATGCGATTATGCATGGCTGCTGTCAGATACTCTGCGGTTAGGATGTCGGCTGCGTCCAACCTTTTGCGGCGCTCGCCTGTCTGGATCTCATGACCGACGTTAGTTTCGTACACAACCGGCTCCGGCTTAATGCCGCGTTCCTCTGCTGTTGGGATAAGGTGCGTCAGACCAGATTCATGGAGCGCCATCTCTTCGTCTGTGAGCCAATACTGAGCAATCCCGCTGACAAAAGGCTCGTGCTTTTTATGGTTCGGACTCGGCCTATGCTCGTGAAACATTTTACAATCACCTCCTCGAATGAGAATGTATGTTTGGTTTTTAGGCAGTGCTTGCCCGTAGCCGACCGAGTGAGCGGCTAAAACAATGTAGCTTGCGCCTTCTTTGCAGCTTCGCGCTTCTTCTTCCGGGCCTTGGCCTCTTTCTTATTTTCCTTCGCAACTTCTGGATGAAGAATATTATGGATGACTTCTTGTTGGTATATTGGGTAGTCTTCAATAGCTTTGCCGCCCCTGACTCTCCACAAGGCTTCTGAGATACGAGCCAAGACATAGGCGTCAGCAATATTAAAGGTGGGTGGTGCATCTCCCCAATGGTCGCTTACAGCTACTTGGACGCGTGTTTTAACTTCCTCTCCCTCCAACCTTCTCTTCTTTCCCGGTCGGTCTGGATCTTGCTCCCATTCTTCTACCGCTACAAACTTTTTCAATTGATTTGGTGTAGCTACCTCAAAACCTCCAACCTTCCTATCTGTTGCGAGTCTTGCCGCCCAGTTGTGACCGCTACTAACTTTGTTAGTGTCGTGCTGGGCTTCCATCGCGAACCCTTCGATACAGACAACATCATTGGGCACTAAGAAGCGGAAAACATTGTTAAGGTTGTCGTTGATCCGAGTTGTTGATGTTTCTCCTTTGGCTTTAGTTTCAAGCCATCCGATCAATTTCCCATCCTCACCAATAGCTACAATACCTGTGGCTGTTGCCGGATCGATTCCGACGAACCTCATGTCTCTACCCTCCCCTCCTGGTCCCAGCGGTTGCCGATGACCCTAACCCCATCGTCATTAGCCAGCACCAGGTACAGCCAATACTCCTTATCACTGTCCTTTTCATCCACTACCACATATGCCGCTGCCTCGTCGTCCCACTCTACATATCCGGTTTGGATGCCGTTATCAGTACCATCGTGGTTGAATGTGACGAATTGCAGTTTGTCGCCCCGGTAGATAAGCGTCTCATCGTATGTGATGCGCCCGGTGTATTGCCCTACTGTTTCGGGATGAACCTGGACGGAGAAAGGGCGTTCTTTCCAGTGTTGAACCTGTATCGCCTTACCCGTATATCCCTTACCTAAAGTGTCGATGGTATGCAAGTGACCGTACAGCCACTCGCCGTTGTCAATCCGCTTGCCTCTGAACCTAATCTCTCTCATGGTTATCCTCCCCCAGACCCTCTACGGCCTTAGCGATTTCGGTCGACTCGATGGCCTTTGGCCAAAGAATTACCTCGGTTCCATGTTGCTCAGCGGTGTCTGTGCAAGCTTGGCAAACTATCTTATTTCCTTTGCTAGTGAAAGCAAGGTTGAACTTTTCACCATCAACAAACTTAGTGCGGCATATTTCGCAACCCTTCACCGCGCCTCGTAACTCTCTGAATCGCTGAGTGTATTTGAGGTAATAGCGGCAAATCTTTGTTACCACTGTCCGGTGAACCTCCACTCGTTCATGCACCCAGCCTTTGCTTTGCGGCAACGACGCCTCCGATTCGACCGCATGACCCAGCGTAGCGGCAGCCGTATCCCTGTTTGTCATTGGGTGTCCTCCAGTCCGGCCAGTGCAAACAGTGTATTTTTAGTTTCCGGCCAAACCGAGTCATTGCTATAGTCTTTCATGGCCATTTTGTATAACAGCACCTTCTTGGCTACTTCTTCGGGGGATTCAAGCACGGTGTGGCTCAAGTCTCCAACGTACACCGCCGTATGCTGTCCTTCCACGTAAACCGAGTTGATATTCTCTGGAGCAAGGTAGATTGGCGTTTTATATTTTTTGTCTGTCAATTTGATCATGCCTGGTTATCCTCCCTCACATCGAACTCTCCCAATTCAATCCTTGCAATGACGTCACGGATTGCCGTCTCGCGACCCATATAAAACCGATCCTTCTCCTGGAATTTCCTTTTCCCGCATGAAACCTCTTCTTTCTCCAGACACTCCAACAGCCTTTTTTTATCGAGTTTCAATCTGGTTATCCTCCCTCCTAATCTTCCCAGCCAGCGATGCAAGGGAACTCCGGGCAATCGGCGACCAACTGCCGCAATGTCATATCCCCGACTTCTTCCCATTCAAGCTTTGTGTCGAGCGGATACTCGCTTACGTGGTAGTCGGTCCGCTCGTCCTCGTGCAGGTTAATTTCTGCGTAATACCACGCTGCCAATTCCTCGTCCGTGCCGTGTCCGACAACGATATCCACCCGATCTGGCCCGATGGCCACTGCTCTCAATTGGTCTGTCATGATTGGTTATCCTCCCTTAGTGCCCTCAGGGGGCGTGTCGTTGCCTTGCCGCTCGAACCAGAATGTCACGGGTGCCCCCGTCTCCTGCACCAGCCCGTAACGCTTGGCTACGATGTATTGATTGTGGTAGAGGTTCAGGCTGTTCACAAATGCGGCGATCTTTTCGCGAAACTGCTCTACGGTCAGTGGACCTTTCTGTCGGTTGCAGCTCGCGCATGCCGGGACTTTGTTGGCTTCGGTGTCGTTTTCCGGGTTTAAGCAGGTGTTCGTCCACCAGTTGCGCCGGATGGCCTCCACATGATCGGCATGCCATCCTCTCTCTGCCAGGACGCTGCCGCAGTAGTAGCAGCGCCCTCCGGTGCGGTCGTAGATGGCTTTACGTTTGGGATGCATTGGGCACCAATCCCCTCGCCATGCATTCGGCGCATTCCCCGTATTCCTCATTGGTGTATGTCCGCTCGCCGCAGTTCCCGCACATATGCTTGTGGCAGCTATCGCATCTCCACTTCTTGCGACTTTCGGCGCTGTTCATCTCGATCCATCTTTCATAGGTGAGTGGGTCCATTCCATCGCCTGTTCCCATTGTTTCACTTCCGCAGTGGATGCAGGTGCCGGTTACCCAATCATCATCCTCATACCGCAGTTCGTCTTCTGAGGCATCGACCTCAATTTTTGGTCCACCCCAGAAAATTGCCTCTGCAACGATTCGGTAATCAGACGAATTGAGCAATTGTTGCTCGTTCGCCTCTTGCGACGAAGTTGCGTCTTCTTGTTCCATCAGATCGGCGATACCAAGCTCATGAGCTGCGTCCAGGAATTTCTTGATAAGGGTTGCTTCATGCTGGTTATTGACGATAATCCGCATTGCTATCCTCTCCCTTCGGTGCTGGCTGGGGAATTGGTATCGGCATGTATAGGCTGATTTCCTCGCTGAGCAAAGGCGCTGCGTCGTCCGCAAACCAAGATCCGTCTGAGATGCGCCATCCAAACCCAACGTTATGCCCATCGCTCACCAGATACCGCGACTCTTCGTCAGGTGCCTGATTAATGGGTTTCCAATCTTCGCACAGCTTTCGGGTGTCTGGCTGCTTTGTTTGATGAGGTAGGGAGGACTCCTCCAGCACGTTGCGACACTGTGAGGCTATAACGTCGCTGTCTGTGCTGTCTGCCAACTCCTCGATGTATGACCGCAGCCGCTCGATCTCCTTGGCTTGCCCGTACCCGTGCATCACGGCGTTGTCCCTTACCGCTGCATAGTGTGAGGCTTTGTCTCGCAGGACTTCGATAGCTTCGTCCTTTTCTGCGATGTCGGCCTTGAGGCGTCTTATCTCGTCCTGTGCCTTATACAAGGACTGTTGGGCGGTGTAAAGCTCCTCGACCCCTTTGTTACCGCTGATCAGCTCCTTGAGATGCTGGACCTCTGTCACCAGGAGCTCGCATTCGGCGTTCGCTGCCGTCAAGTCATCCCTCAGTTCGGCCCGCTCACCCTTCAGCCGCTGGATAGCCTTATCCGACTCACCAACCGCTAGGCATAACGTATGCTCAACACTTTTCAGCCGCTTGATCTCTGCATCCCGATCTGCCAGGAGTGTTTGGCTCCCGGCCTGTTGCTCCTTTAAGTTGACGACAAGGTCTAATACAAACTCAGAACTGACTGGGATCGTGGGCTCGACACCGTCCTTCTCAAGGTAGAACATGTTGTTCTGGACGATCAGCGCCGTATCTCCGCCGAACAATACTCGCATCGATGGATTATTGCTGTTGTAATTACTCATGGGCTCCTCCTTGTACCGTGATGGCCATGACATACGGCCTGCCGCCCGGACCGTACATCATCGCTTCAGCCACATATTTCAAATGTGCATGGTGATCCTCGTACATTTTGTCTCGTGCAGGGATGATCATTGTGGTGCTGTACATAGGATCATTTTCGACGTCCGCGTCTGGATGCTGCTGCTTTAAGTAAAACTGCGATACCATAGGCAATTCTTCGCGTTTGCAGATTTCAATGATCTGCTTCATGAGCGGCGCAATCTGCTCATCGTAGATAGATTCTTTATCGTACTTACTCATAAAACCTCCCCGGCCCTATACGGCCTCGCTTCGCTTAGTATTTCGGACGTCTCGATGGCCTGACGGCCGTTACGCACCCTTTGGCAGCTTACCCTTCAACAGCAGTTGGTGGTCGGTCTGTCCAGATCTAGCGTCTTGCAAAATGCGTACGGCTGTCCTGGCTATTACCGAGTCAAAAGCAAATGTCATATCGCTGTACTGTCGAGCGTTTGGATTGTCTTCATCCGCTGACTGGCAGCCTTCCCGATTCAATTGGTGTTGAAAGCTCTCTTCTGGACACCATTTCAAGCCGCCCCAGCCAATCCAATCAGTATTAGAGCACGACACCTCTTCGATTTCACCGAGCTCTTTCTTGTTCTCCCAGCAATATTCATCAAATTGGATCCGCCATGGCTTGTATGAATCGCCGAACATCATCGTTAACCCATCGTTGAATTTGATCTGGACTATCACTCCGCATCGCCTCCCCAAAGTAAATTTGCCACCTGATTGATCCGATCCCAATTCTGCACTGCTCTCCAGCCCCGGTCGGGGTGGTAGTATTCGACGTCCGCCCACCGCCGCCCGTTGCCGCTCAGCCGGAATCGGCTTGCTCTGTACTCCCTGCCGTCTATGGTGACGGTGGGTAGGATGTCGTCAATCGTGAGCTGCACCGTTATCCCCTCCCCGGGGGTCTAGGGTGGCTATAAGGGCGGCTTGGCAGGCTGTAAGCGGCAATTTATCTCCGTGGGCAACGTATTTGTTTGCCTTGACGATGACCCGGTACATCATCTCTTTCTCCGATATGACGCTATGCATTTTTGTGATTTGGTAGCCGTCAAACTTCTCCAGCATCTCGATTGCTGCGGTTATCGATCCGGTATAGTCCGGCACATCCGCAACGACCATGTTATGAAAATCAAATTCATCCATCGACATCTCCCAAAACGTGACGCCCTTGCGCTTCGGCTGCTCTGGAGCAAATTGGACGAAGACGTATTTGTCGTTACCCGATCCGCGATGATGACCCCATGCCTTGTTGCCCATCAACCGCGTGTGGATGTAGATGTTGGCTTGCCTGCTTGGCTTAAGAGCCAGGATCTGATCTCTATTCACTCGCTTTCCCTCCCTCTATGGTGGATAGGAGGCGATCCCTCTCGTCCGTGCCGACCTCTTCCCAGTTTCGCGTCTCCTGATCCGTCCACATTTCATTCGGGTATTCGTTGATTAAATAGTTTATTGTGCTTATCGCGTCTTTCAGTGCTTCCTTCATGGCGGTGTTCTGGGTTTCGAGCCTTTCCAACTCCTGCCTCAACTCCGCCTTTTGACTATGCAGCTTTTCATTTTCGCGCATCAGGTCGCCTGATCTTTTCTCTTGCTTGAGATAGTTTTTGTCGGCGTTGTCCCATGCCTTTATCCAGTGGTCAACCCTTGCCGCCAATTCCTCGCCCGTCTTGTGGCTCGCCTTAATCACCATCTCTTGGTCCGTGACTTGACGTTGTAACTGCTCTACCGTCTCCAGTAGGTGGGCCAGATACTCAGGAGCATTGGCGATGAGGTGGGCGTCTGCTTCGCTCGATTCATTGTCCTCTTTATCGCACATGTCTGCTATCCATCGTGCTACGTGCAGGCCGTTTTCGTATCGATATCCTTTTGTGATGTGGATGTCTCCCAAATTTGTCACTCCCCACGGCCCCGGCGTTGCCGCTGCCAGCGCCTCCCGGATCTCCTGTAGCTTATCCACCGTGTGCACCTCCTGTACGTTTGATGTGTTCCCATGCGGCGTCGTAGCCCAAGATCAAGGCACTGAACAGCCTGTGGTGACGGTTGTCTAGCTCGTGATCTGTATGCAGATGGTCCACGACGGCTTGTAGCTCGTCTAGCTCTGTGTCCGTTAGCCTGTCTGGTCCGGTTACTTTTTCTGTGGTGGCTGATTCGTTCATCCTCTTGTCTCCCCTCCAAACGCCTTTTCCGTGCACTCTTTTGAGCAAATCGGTGGTTCTATCGGCAGCCCCATGCAACCACACATGTAACCCGAGCAGCACATTTCAGGCTCGTAATCAGGTACGTCCACTCCACAGACGATGCAAGGTGTCTCTCCCGTATCTGGTTGGTTCATTGGTTTTATCTCCCCTCAGACCTCGTGCACGCTAATTTCATTCATCTCAAATCCCACGTGAACACGTTCAGTGCTTTCTTTCAGCGTCATGTCCTCGTAGTCAATGTTGAACGCCTTGCCTGAGAATCCAATCTGTTCAGCTCCGCCGAAATACAGGATTTCATCGACCATGACCAGCATTTCACCTTTTGCAACTTCGATCAGGAAGCGTTGCTCTGGCGTCAGTTTGATTTTGATTTCGTTATGCATTGTCCATTCCCCCTATCTTCAGTACGCCTTGTTCCACGCTCTCACGGCGTCTGTGGCGGCTTTTGCGAGGTCCCAGCCTGCATCTACCCTCCACCAGTAGACAGACCGTTTAATGCCCTTCTGGATGGCTTTGGCGCAGTATTCCATTTCCTCTTCCGACCGTTCTGGTTTCTGTTTCGGTCTGGTTGTGATTGCTTTTTCTCGCTCCCATCCGCGCCGGTCTCGGGTGTAGAGCAGATTTTCTGATACGCCGTGTTCTGCTGCTCGTTGGTAGTCCTCTCTTGTGATTTTCAACCCGTTCCCTCCCCTAGATTTTTTCGAGGTTTCCGTTCCTCTCTTGTCGGAATGTCGTCTGCTGTCGCCCCTTAGCGTAGAAGACGTATATGCCGTCCTCCTTGGCCTCATACAGCCATGTGATCGGCTTGCCCGGGATATGAATCTCGCAATCCTCCACGAAGCTCACAACGCGTCCCTCGCCGTTTGCGTTGAAGTCAAAGGCGTCGACGTTGGCGTCTGGATGACTGGTTGAAATGCCGATTCGATTGTCCTCAGTATCGTAATAAAGGAAGTATTTCGCACTGGCGTTGTGTTGAAGGAGATTTTTCAGGCCTTGGCTGAGATACATCCGACCATCAACGCCGATTGTGATGGACACTCCTTTCGTTCGGTTATCTCGTTTGCTGATGAGTTGCAATTTGCCCATGCTCATTCCTCCACGATTCCCATTTTGATATATGCCGGGCGGCTTCCCGGCGATGCTTCCAGATATGAGCGGACGCGGTATTCCTCGATCATCTCAGCCAGCGCTTGGTATTTTGGCAGCAGCTCCGCCTTCTCGGTTTCGTTGGTCAGCGGGCTGTCGATCCTTTTGGCCCCCTTGACCAGATTGGCGAGCGCTGCTTCGTATTTCTCCTCGCTGGTGATGCGGGGCTTCATTTCTGGCTCTGGTCGATCTCGGCGAACTTACCGATATTTTTGAGGAATGCCATTTCCACCACGCCTGTTCCCACGTTCCGGCCTTTCGCTAAGATGATTTCGACGATGTTCTTTTTCTCAGATTCCTTGTCGTAGTAGTCATCTCGGTACAGGAATGTGATAATGTCGGCGTCCTGCTCAATTGCTCCTGACTCGCCCAAATCACTCATCATTGGCCGTTTGTCTTGACGCTTCTCTACGTCACGGCTCAGTTGCGCCAAGGCTACGACGGTTACGTTATACACCCGAGCGATTGATTTAAGCTGCTTCGAGATGTAGTTAACTTCTTCTCGCCTAGAGTCGAACCGCCGCCCCCCGCCGATCAACTGGAGGTAATCAACATAAACGATCATTTTGGGATGAACCTTGATCATCTTTTTGACCTCTTTACGGATGTGCTGGATGGTCATGCCTGGCGTGTCGTCAATGTAAATCGGCAGTTGCTCAAGTTGTGTTCGAGCGAAACTGTACCTATCCCAGTCAGAGTCGTCGAACATTCCTGTTCGCATTTTGCTATTGTCAAGATTCGCAAGAGCGCATATCGCCCGTTCTGTTATTTGGAGGTCAGGCATTTCACCAGAGAAGATGACTGACGCCGCACCGTCCTGTGCTGCTGCCAACGCATCGCATATCATGCAGGCCGTCTTTCCCATGCTTGGTCGAGCTGCGATGACTTCAAGGTCGGTCGGCTGATGGCCTCCCGTGATGCGATTTAAGTCCTTACTGAGTGTTCGGGTCCCTGTGACACCCTTCTTCTTCTTCCGCTCCCTCAGGAGCTCTACATGGCCTTCCAAAGCGCCACCCATCCGCCGCAGACCACCGCCAAGGGATTTGTTTGCGAGTTCGACCAATTCTTCCAGCTTGGCTTGGCCCTTGGCGAGTTTGCCTTTAATGTCGCCATCACCGGTGTAGACCTCGCGCACCATCGCCTGCATTTCCTGAGCCGTCCGACGCTCGATGTAAGCCTCGCGGACGACCGATTGATGATAGTCAAAGTTGATGGTGGTTATGACTGTGCCTCGAAGTTCCAGGAGGTATGCGGGACCACCTATCTTGTCGACATCTTTCCCAGCCTCCCTACAGATGCTCGTAAGATCTACCGGGATGTTATCTGCGTGAAGGTGTTGAAGGAATTTCATAATCAGCCGATGTCGATCATCACCGAACTCTTCCGGGGACAGAAAGCATGAGTCCATCAACTCCGGGCTTTTGATTATCGATCCAAGAACCTCCGTCTCAGCTCCGTAAGAGTTATCAATCTCCAATGATGCCACCCCCGCGCAGGCGCTCTAGGATATGAGGCGGGCAATCTATTGCGTCTCGTTCCCACGCCTCCAGCCGGTCCATCCTTTCTGATGTATGGAGCCGCAATTGGTTCGGATCCGATTTGTCGAGCCGGATAAGGTCAGAAGCTTTCGGCTCCATCCGTGACGTCCTCAGATGCTCCCAAAGGTTTTGTGCTGCCGTCTCGAATGTGATGTCCTTCATCAACCGGCACCAAAGGGCTTTCTTCTCGTCTGTGATTTCGAAGTTCTTATGTTCGGTTCGGATTATCGAGAAGAGCTTGAGGACTTCCGATTCTTTCACGCTCCTCGGCCTCCTTCATCATGCGTTGTAGTTCGCTCATGTCGCTGCTGAATTTCTTCGATCCCTTCTCCAACCCCTCCGGGTCAACTACCGGGTAATCCTCCCACCGTGAGTTATTGAGATACGTCGAAGGATGTGGGATGTACCTTGCTTCGGTTTTTAGTAACTTGCAGGTCTCCGCATAATTTTGTGTATTGGCTATAACGGTATCTGGACTGAATGATTGCATCTTGCAGAGTTTGTTCCATGCTTTGATTGCTGATGCCTTACTTACCTTTCTTGGATAGCATGAATAGAACTCATTAAAACACTGCTCCTTTTCTTTATTAATTTCTTTAAGATCTTTTTCTTTATATGGGGCTCGGATCTGATACCCCAAAGTAATCACTTGGGGGCTCAGATCTGATACCTCTGGAGGGTTCGGATCTGATACCTCGGATTTATCTTGAGGTATCGAATCTGATACCCCAAAATCCGAAAACAAGTCATGTTCACCGCTCATGTCGTCACCTCGTTTTTCGATGGCCCATTGCTCGTAGTCTTTATTGAAGGAAAGTTTTCTTGCTGCGGCATTCGTAGCCTCTTTTGTCACCTGGAGGACGTTGGCCTTAATGAGAAGACCAACCTCCCGTTTAACCGTGCTCGTCGCCAGTCTCGTTGTTTGTTGCAGGAAGGATATTGAAAAATCATGATCCTTCCTGCTGTATCCGTAGGTCAGCCGCCAAACTTTGATGATGATCTGTAGTTGAGAGGCGTTGAATTTGTATTGACAGATTTCGTCTAATATTTCATTGGCGAGTGGCGCGAAACCATTCTCCTTCTGCGGTCTTGCCATACCACCTCACCCTATTTTGGTTGATGTTCGTTCACGCGCTCGATGATCGATTGGGCGGGAGTATAAAAGTCCGCCCCATCCTTAAGGTGCTTGCCGAAAGTGACTTGTAAAAAGTCGGCAATGTCCGACTCCAATTGATCGAGGCGGCTTCGTGAGACTTCCACCTTGTAGCCATTGACCAGCGCTCGCATAAGTTGCGTACTGCGAGTTCCACTTAATAGCCAGTTTACGAGTTGTTTATCCTTAACTCGTTTACCGACCATGTTTTCCAGAATGCAGTAGTCGGACTGGCCTTCCGCTCGTTTTCGTTCAATCTCCTTGATCACGAATTCCGGCAGCGGCTCACGGAGATTTTCTAATTGGTCCTGGAGCTTTTTAATCGTCCGCCCATGCTCCGCAATGTCTCCCAAGGCGCTGAAGTACAGCATGTTTGTCTCGTCCCGATCAAAAACGATAGCGCGGTACTCTTCTTCGGTGTAAGTCGGTGTTGACGGAAGTACTTCACAGTCGATGTCCTGGATAATCATGCCGATTGCAGGTCCATTCTCGGTGATCTGATATCCGGTGACAGGATAGCCCCGATCAGTGCGAGTCGCCACTTTTCGAGCCTCAACCACCGTTCCGGCCTGAAGGACCTGTTGCCGGAATCCCTTGCTGTTTAGGATCTTGATTCTCACCTGACATTCTCCTTTCGGCTAAAGACTTTCTGTATCTGATGCCTTCCGGCGTTTCGTCTAGCCAGTCGTGGCATTTGGTGCAGAGATGCAGCAGATCTTTGACGGTTGTTTTATGTTTCAGTTGCCTACGACCGATAATGTGCGCCCTCTCGACCGCTCTGGCACGTTTGCAGAGCTCACAGACGTATCCAGAGCGAGCCTTAAGCTCTTTGTCCACCTTGGCGCTTATCTCACCTAACTGGCGCTGTGTGGGCTTCACGCGGACCGACTTGCCGGGCTTAGGGGCGGGGTTAAAGTCTCCGACTGGCATATTAACCGCCTCTGTTTGGTTCAGGGCACTCCCAGTCGTAATCGTCGAACTTGATTGTCTCGCACGTGATAACGGTCCCTTTATGAATCTCAATGTTCATGTTGAATTGCATCCCTCTCTCGTAAGCGTAAATCTTGAAGTCGAGGTTGTATTTCTTTGACAAATCAGCGAGTGGTCCGGGATCGATACCCCAAGCCGCTTGGAAGTCTTCTAGGACTAACACGTTACCTTCATCGAGATACCAAGAGATCGATTTTTGATCAATAAAATTGCGATGAGTTTCTTCAATGTAAAATCCAAAAGCCCCCTCTGTGCTGATTTCCAAGCTATAATCAGTTTCCTTAACCTTCTTTGGCGGCTGTTTCCCTCCAAAAGCAGCAGGGAGTCCAGATACTGGTGTCAATCCCTCCAACAAAAATCGTTTCAAGTCTTCCTTCTCGCCGCGAACCTTCAATGTTCCCACACACCAATTTGGCATCTATAGAACCTCTTCTCTTTTGAAATTTACTTTCTTATTTAGTCACGTCGCCGCTTGTGTCGTTAGGGTCAATTGCTGTGGTGCCTTCGTCGTCTGGTTCCCCGTCATCACCCATCACCTTGTACTCGACATCAAAGACGTTATCCGATTCGATGCCGCTGGTGTTCTGGCGAACCTTAACTACCGACTCGTCAGTGGTCAATTTCTCTTGAACCTCGATGCTGATTGGCATGAATTTCGACATTTCTTTGATGCAGGTTTTAAGCGCCATGGAATCGAAGTGGTCTTTCCATGGGCCTGTAAGTTGTCCATTGTATTTCGACTTCGAGAAGCGATTAGCGTGTTCCAAGGCCTGTTCTTTGGTCATTGTAGTGAAATCAAAGGAGCCATCTTTTAAGTGATAGGAAGAATAGTAGCGAACCGGCTTACCTTGACTCTGAGGATTTCTCTCTCTGATGTCGTTGATAGCTTGTAGAACCATGGCATCTAAGTAAGAGTCGACTTCTTTAGGAATGTACTTTTCCAAAAGGGGGAGCATATCGAATGTGATGTGAACCATCCTTCTGTCTTCGCCTTTGACGTAGACGAAAATATCATTCTCATAAACCGTCTCTGCGTTGATTTTAGAAACTTCTCCAGTCCGACGAATCAGGTCAATTTGACCTTTGTAGCCAATCTGGAATTGACATTCCATCTGATTGGTTTTGTTGTTTCGGAAGGGCACAAGGTACGCATGACCGATAAGATTCGGCTCCAGACCGAGAGTTGCGCAATTCATGACAGCCCCTACGATGGTTTCAGGCGTGCATTCTGCAAGCTTGGGCGTCCGGCTGATGGCAGTGAGTGTGATCCGCGCCAGACGCTCCGGCGTCATGTGCTTTGGGACCAAGGATTTGATAGCTTGGAAGTTGACGGCCAACTCATTTTTGATGACCTGGTTGAAGTTCTCTGCCTTGGTCATGGTGCGCTTCGCCAACTGGCCTTTCAGGTCCGATTGATCTACTGTTTTTGTCACTACTCTTCTCCTCCAACCACCCTGAAGGTGCGTGATTTACTTCCAGTCTTCCAGGTGAACCGCAGTTCGCCCTCGTAGTAGGCACGTTCAGCTTCGCCCATGATTCCCTTGATCTGATTCTTAGCGGCTTCCTCTCGCTCCTCGGAAACCTTTTTAAGGCGTCTGGCTTCGAAGAGAGATTGCATGATGGGATATTCAGCTTCGGTCAAGTGGACCCGTTCGGTTTCAACTGACTGCGGGTATTGCCCTTTGAGATAGTCGCTATCTTGATGTGAGAATGCTGGAGGGATCTTTGCGAGAACGTGCCCTTCCCAGAACTCCTTCTCGATGGTGATGAGGTTTTGAATGAGTTCTTCATCCCGTTCGATGACGCGCCACTGAAGGTCCCATCCTCCAATCAGGACGCATATATACCAGCGTTCCTTTCCTGTGACGGCCATGTAGTGATTGCATTGCAGGATGTACTCTGTAGGGGCCTGTGTGCCGCTCCAGTCGTCTCGGCAGTATTCTGAGGTGTTCTTGATTTCGAGTCCGGCGTTCTCACTGCCGACGATTTCGCGGTCGATGTTAGCTAACATGAATGGGTGTTCTGGGTGCTGGAAGATCGCGTTTCGCTTGCGGATTTTGAATCCTGTGTCCTTGGCGAACCACTGAGCAATCGGCTCTTCCAACTCCCGACCAGCCCGCATTCTCGGGTTATCTTCAAGCGGCGGGATTTCTCCCAATTTGTCGAGATATACATTCATCGCTGATTTGTAACGATTCATATTACAGATAGCTGCGACGTCCGATCCTCCGATACCCAAGCGTCGCATTTGCAGCCATTCGTCGTGGCTCATTTTGCGTGTATCAGCTAACCTAATCGGCTTCATTGGATTCCTCCGGCACATCGATTTTGATTAGGACTTTCCTGTACCCATGCCCCAAGCTATCAATGGTGTATTCCTTGTCGCCGTTGATTTCGATATCCACTTCCAAGTCCATCGGATAATCCAGAAGCTCGTTAATCAGATCCTTGACTGTCATCGAATCCCTCCTCTTCCGCCCAAGCTGGCGGATAAAATGGGTCTCTCCTTACGCGGGCTTCACGTCTCGCCCTCTCAGCTGCCTCGTAGCGGTCGATGCGCTCTTGCTCCCTGTAGTCCTCCATCTCATCTTCTGATGGCTTGCGGAACGGCAGCTCACGCCACAGAGGACGCGAGAACCGATCCAGATTAGGCTCGTCAGGCATTAGCCCCGCCCCGCATACCGGGATGGCCGAGTGTCGTGATAGACTCGCTGTGGGCCATTGCCGTTATAGAAGGCCACGAAAAACTTGTTAGCCTTCCGAGCAATCCATCTCCGATCACTGCGACCGCAAAGATGGTTGTATTTGCGTTTGATTTCAGCCGACACCTGCGAGAGCCCCAGCGACCGTTTGAAGGGGTCATAAGGCACTTTGTCGCGCTTCGGGCGCTTGAACAGTTTGTTGGCCTTCATGAAGGCGAAGTCCCGAGCCTTACCTGCTTGAACCGCGATACGGAATGCTTGTTTTTTATCCATGGATGATTCCTCCGTTAATTTGTGATATGATGATGTCGATTCGTTTCACATGGACCACTCTGGCGGGAGTGGTCTTTTTAGATGGCTTCGAGTTCTGCCTTCAGCGCTTCGAGTTCAGTTTCGATGATTGGCTTCAATCCTTCACACGCCTCGATGCGCTCTTTGCTGTCGAAGATGTTTGTAGCCTTTGATTCCCCATAGAAGATGACGACAGTTTTGATGCCATCTGGATTCTCCAAGATTGCCTCCAAGGATTGAATCCGATTTTGGAGTTTTTGCGCCCGGTGCAGTTCCGCTTGTTTGTACTCGATCTCTTCTGGTTTCATGTTTTTCCCTCCAATTTCGCATTTTGATTAAGCCGTTCCCCCATGCGTTTTAAGAAGCACTTCGTACTACAGAATGCTTGCCCACCAATCTTCCAATCACCTACTTTGATCTTCCCGCTACAGGTACTGATCGCGCATTCCGTTTGCTTCGTATCCACCGTTTTCACCTCCTTCAAGGGCGTTTTTAGCTGATTTTGGCAAAAAAAATAATGTGCGCCGATAAATCGCATACGCTTGATCGATTGTCAGTCCCATATATTGTGCGGCCCCAGGATAGCTCAGGAGGTCGTTCCGCTCGTCTCCTCCGCACAGTACATCCAGCATTGCCGGGGTCATTGCATACGGGCCTGGGAGCGAGTCAGCAGGGCGTAATTGCGGTGATACTGGCGACGGGCGAACTCTGCAATGTTGTAACGGCGACGGGTGATCATATAGGATTCGAACTGCGAAGAGTAGATGCAGTTTGCTCGGTACTGATCGTTATCCATCTCGTTTTCCGCCTCTCACTGTGAACTCGATCAATCCGAGACTGATCTGTATCGCCCGATCTACCTGCTCCATGCGGTAGTCCGAGAGTTTACCAATGTATCGACCGAGGCGCTTTTGGGACACCGTGCGGATCTGCTCCAACATGACCGCTGACGGTGCAGGCAGGCCGCATTCGTTCGGCTTAATCAAAACATGAGTGTGCATATACCGCCGTGTCTCATAGCTGATCGCCGCGACAATAGTCGTTGGGGACCGATCATTCCCGATGTCATTCTGGATCACCAGCACCGGGCGTTTGCCGCGCTGCTCGCTGCCTTTGGCGTCGTCGAAGTCCGCCATGTAGATTTCTCCGCGCTGGACTTTCATATAGCCGCTGCTCCTTTCATAATCGAAATGTATTGCTTGCCGATCTTTTGCAGCGCCCTTGAAACTGTAGGCTGCGACAATCCGAGTCGATGTGATATGTCTGACTGGCTCACTCCTCGCAGCCTCAATTTGATGATCTGGCTCTGAATCCGAGGGAGGTCGTCGATAAAGGCGTCAACATGGAGCTGTGTGTCGTCATCCTCGCTCCACACATCTTGCTCAGAGGTGAATTTGACGTCGATCATGGACAGGGCATTGATCGCCAGCGCCACGGTGCATCCCATGATGTCAGCTATCCGTTCGGGGCTCTCGTCGGTTAAATGATCCCGAATGAGTTTGCTTGCCAGTTCTCTAACCGACCGGCTGTAATGGATAGGCTGTGTGTCCCGGATATACCGGATCATGTAGCCTCTGATCGTCGGCACGGCGTAGGTCGAGAAGGACAATCCCCTGCACTCCTCGAAGTGTCTCACGGCTCTCAGGAGGCCCATACAGCCGACTTGAAACATATCCTCCTCCTCGATGTTGCGGTATCTCATGATGGGCCTATAGCGTCTCATGCACGACCAAACGAGGCGGAAATAGTCTTGTATGTTGCTCTCGCAAGGCATATCGTTGCTCCCTTCAGATAAGTTGGGTCTCAATCGCCTCTATCTTCGCGCAGATGTCGTGTTGCCACTCGATGTCGCCGATAGTTGCTGCATAAAAGCTAAGTTGCTTGTAGGAGTCGAGCTTCACGACAGTATCCGCGTTCACGATGAGGCAGTGATACAGGTCCCGTTGCTCTTGGTCGCTCAATTTATCGAGCCCTCCGAGTTGTCTGGACTTGCTTATCAATCCTGCCATCCGTCTGTGTACTGCGTGGATACCGATCATGTGGGGCCTCCTCACAAAAAATCACTTTATGTCGAATGGATTTCCAGTTAAACTTGAGATGCTTATATCTTCCATTCGAGATAGGGGGTGTACAAAAATAGAAAAGATAAACATCAGCATGACGCAGTTTCTTGATTTCTCACTTAAATCAAATGGGCCTAGTAAAGTAAAATCGGTTAGAGACATTAAGTACAGTGAGTACAACCCTGCAACCGATTATTGGAAAGCTTTGAGGGAAGCTATTCCACTGTTTCATGAAGAGAAAATGAAGATTGATTACTTGCATGACTTGATTGGAAAGGTCAATGACAAAAAGAAAACAAACTACTTGGAAGCTATAACTTCCTATGAAAAATTCTTGAAACGTAAAGAAGAAAAGTGGTTTGATCCAGGAAAATCTTTTTGGTCATTCGGTAGTCTTTCCGTTAAATCTTCACCTGAGGTAGGATTGTTTTTGAAAGGCGAACCTCATTTGATCAAGCTGTACTTCAACAAAGAAAAAATCGATAAACGTCGAGCTAAGAATGCATTGGCACTTCTAGCAACATCAACAACGAATGGAAGTGTAAATGAAGCGAAATATTCGATTTTGGATGTTAGGAAAGGTAAGTTGCATTTAGCGACAAGTGATCATTTAGAAACTGATGTAATCCTTGCTCTTGAAGCTGAAGCGACTCAATTCATTCACATCTGGAATAGTGTTTAGGGAGCAAGCTCTCCCATGATCTGAGCGCAGGTGCAACAAATGTACGATCCGTCATCCAATTCCAGGGTGGCGGTTTTTTCTTCGCAGAGGATGCATTCTTTTGGAGTCTCAACAGGTTCCTTCGGTTGCCACGCGTCAATGAAGTGAATCGCCGCTGTGAAGTGAATCTCCAAAAGGTCATCAATGCTGCCGATGTTAAACTTTTCCTTCAGATCGCCGTAAATCTGGTTGAAGATTGGTCGGTAACCCTTCTTGTAACTCTGGGAGCCAACCTCTCCCAAGATAGAAACCGCCTTTGTTTTGGACTGTCGCCGGATCGCCTTACGTTCGGTTTTGTTGATCGTCATGCGATTGATATAGGACGTGATTTGCAAGTCCTTCCGTTCTACCTCTGCCTCAAGTTTCGCAATCCGCATCAATAACGAGTCTTTGTCGTCCAGCAGCAATTCGAGTTGTTGCATGCTCCTTCACCTCCAGATTGGTTTGCATTACTTCCTCCCACTTGCTGCGCTGCTGTCGGATCGTCTCATCGAGTTCCTGCCAAAAAATCTCGGCCGTGTCGATAGCCTCTTTATGATCACTGATCGACCGAAAGTGCATCAGAGCTGCCGACAGATCCACTGTGACGTAAGCTGTCGTCTTGTTCAGACTCTCCTTCATCTTTCGGAGGTCGTGACTTCGCTTTTCCATCGCTCTATTGCGCTCAAGCAGCTCGTCTTCGAGCTTCTGGATGCTGATCGATAATCGGGCGTTCTCGGCGCTCAGTTCCTGTAGCTTCGCATTGTCCGCTGCTGTGGGAGCCTTCTTCTTCTTCAATTCCTCGATCTGTGATAAGAGCCTTTCCTGCTGTTCGGAGTGCTGGTTGATCGATAGTTGCCGAGCCGTCTCAGCTTCCTTGGCGCGGCGTTCAGCTTCCGTTCTGGCTTGTTCGGCTTCCTTGAGAGACTTCTTTACCTCCCGAAGTTCCTTCACTGTCATCTCGTCAACGGTCTTTGTTTCGCCTGTCGACGGGACTTTGTGAGGCTGCTCGATGAACTCTTGGCGGTCAACCGATTCAGGTAGGGAGAGCATTTCGAAAATCTTCCCTGTCGGCAAATCGGTAGATGTCTGCCGATTTCCGAATTGTTCATAGGCTTGAATGAACGCCCTCGCAGTCCTAGCATTAATGTCTACTGAATCCAGCCACAATTCCCATTGCCCATGTGCTAGGTCGTTGTCTTTCACATGCTTCAGACGCTTACCGATTTCGAAAACCGACTGCCCAGCTATTTGTTTAAAACTGTTAATCTCGGCTACAATGACATTCAGGTCATTTGATAAATCCAGTTGATTCACTGGGTGCCTCCCTTCCTTTTTGTGACCACTCGATCAATAACATCCCATCTCTCAAGTAGCTTTCTGTATTTACCTATCTCCACAGGGATCTTCAAAACTTTCAATTCAACAGGCAGTTTCTTGGAATCCACTATGAAATGCTTGTTTGTAGTGTCCAGTCCACAAAAGATGACGACGTCACAGGTCTTTGAATGGTCTTTGTAATAGTGATCGCCAACCTTAACAAAGTAATCATTGCCTTCTCGAACGTCCCCTTCACTTCGAGGCGAGAATTGAAAGACCCAACTGCCATCATCTTTTAATTCGGATGTGTATACCTGAACTCTACAAACCCTCTCGACTAGGAAATTGACTCGTGAAACGCCGCTTTTTTCCCTCCGGTCGCGAAAGCTATACCCTCTCGCACCAAGGGAGTTTTTTACGCTCAAATGACCGTCGATATAGGCGTTTCCTCTAGCTTTGATACCCAGACTCCTTCTTCTTTTTGCAACCGTGGATCTATCTAAACCGTATTTAGAAGCAATATCTCTATCGCTCAGTCCGTTTACAACGTACTCTCGGTATATATCCTTCGCTGCTATTTTTGTTTTCAATTAGTCACCTCCTCAACAAGCGGATACAATCAAAGCTTTAGCTTCTTCAGCAGGAACGCCAATCTTGTTTGATGCAAATATCGCCATCTGAGATAATGTTGCATCCGTACCCAAAGATTCTCTAGCCATTTCCAACAATGCTTTTCCTAATAGGACGCGATACCTTGCGGTTGACTTATCCATAAAACACCTGCCTTAATCGAAGTAACCTGCGCGTCTCATCAAATCCTCAAAATCAACATCCAGTGCGTTCGCTAATGCTTTCAATGTTTGGGGCTTAGGCGTCAATCTAAGGCCGCATTCAATTCTTGAAACTTGTGCAGCACTGATTTCTGCCGCCTCAGCCAATTGGCTGATATTCATCTCTTTTTTTTGTCTGCACTCCCTGATGTATGATCCAAAATCTGCTGTTTTAGGTGACAATCGAATACCTCCCTTCGCAATTTTCCTTGTGGTAAATTTGCCCCGTGGGAAAAATATACTACAAGTTTGCCACATGGTAAAACCCTGAAAACCGTCTTATTTGGCCGGATTCAACCGAATTTGCCACGTGGTAACCGTTTTACTAAGTTTCTCTTTACCTCGCGGTAATTTTGCTGTATATTAGTCATATCAAGTGAGAATATTACATATAGAAAAATAATAAGGAGCAAATGAAATGAGTGAGAATTTCGGAGAGTACCTAAAAGGATTGAGAAAAGCGCAAGGATTGACGCTTGAACAGCTATCGAATCTTGCAGATGTTAGTGTCGCTCAGTTATCACGACTTGAAACCGGAAAGAGAAAACAACCAGAACAGAAAACTTTAATAAAACTAGCTAACGCGCTTGAGTCCACTACATACATGGAAATGATGGCCGCTGCTGGATATCTCGATGATCTGACTGAAACCGAAATTATTGAACATAAGAAGAAATCAGAATCGATGAGCCAAGCTAAATTTGATAATCAAAAAAACTCCAACTCAGATGAAAATGAGCGGGAGTTTTATGAACTCGTTCTTGATTTATCAGATGAGGATGTAAAAGAAGGATATACAATCATTATTGATGGTCAAGAAGTTTCTGAGGAGGAATACAAGAGGATGATTGCAATTGTTCGGATGGAGCGTCAACTTCGAAACGGACAAGATTAATCAAATAATTTTCTTCCTTGCCCATCACTACCGAGAGCTTTTTTAGATCAATCACTTTTTTATTTATAATGACAGACACTCCCCTTCACATATATGTACGAGTTGCTGATAAATCGATTATATCACAATTTAACGAACGTGCGTTCCCCAAATGTCAGAATTTCGAAAGGGGCGACCAATGGCACTCCGACTCGGGAGTTGCCGACTGCGCGAACATCGAAAGGTCATAGGGATCACCCAAAAAGAGTTGTCCAGCCGTCTTAGTCATCTTGGCATATCCGTGTCCGATACTCTCATATCCCAATATGAGCGAAACGAAAAGATATGCAATAACATACTCACTCTAAGAGGTTTGGCAATCATCCTCAGATGCAGAATAGATGACCTCTACCACTTCCACGAATAAACCGCAGTTGGTCTGGAGCTTACGCTCCCTCCCCTGTCGAAAATCCACCCTATAGTAAAACTCCGATTTGTCAACTTTTCCTTTAACATTTCACCGGGTTGAATTTTCCTTGACAAGTTCAATTATCTACTATTGGCGAATTTATGTAAATGACGGATTCTTCGAAAAATCTGTAAATATAAATCGACACGCATCGACACACTCTGCAAAATAAACGTGTTATATTTGTAAATTAAAAAAAACTCCCGTCCAGAGGTTAAATTCCCCTTAACGAGAGTGTCGAAAGTAATTGGTCCTTCTTGTTTCGTGAGTAGTACGTCTTCTTGCCGTTTGACAAATGAAGGATCATTAAACCTGTGTCCACTCTGATCACATAATTCAGGTTGACTAAGGTCCCTTTGTCAGAAAGGAAAAATTCGTAACCACTCGCCTCAAGGACCCCTGTGAAATACTTGATACTGCCCATCACGAAATATTTACGATCCGATGTATGTACTGCTACCATGGTTGGTGAGTCGGACTCTAGATGTGTCACATCGGATACTTTAACGTTGATGATTCCTGATTTACCCTCGGCGTCAAGGGTCACAGCTAAAAAGTGCATACCCATCACTCCGGTTTACGTAATAGTTCTTCCGGCGTTTCCGGCTGGTTGATGTACAGCCAGCTACCAGTAGATACTATTACGACGGCAGCCCCCGCCAACATCGTCGCTATCAACATATAAATACGATGCTTCACCCATTCATCACCTCCTCTCAAGACCTAAATTCCATGTGTCCGCTCTCGGCGGATCGCGAAGAATAAAAGCCCCGCCAGGACTACTAAAAACCCAACAAGGTTGAATCGCAGGTCCCCTAGCAGCATCATGCCTAGTATAAACGAGATAGTCAAGATCATTGCAACGATAACACCTAATCTTTCGAACCGCAGAACCTTGTCGAAGTCAAATGTAAATCCGAACCCTCTTCGGTATAAGATGTTTCCAGTGACGACCACTACAAAACCCGTCAAAAACTGAATCAAGTATGTATTTGTGATTTCTGTGTTCATTTGATCCACGCCGCCAAAGATGCCAAATATAAGCGATGTTTGAACAACACCTATTACCACTACTCCAGTAACGGCCATTACTCCTGACCAAAGCAAAGGGGCTCGTACAACAACAACGAAAAAGAGAATGGATATCAAGATGTTTAGCAAGGGTGCGGCCACCGTCGCGATCTCGTGAAGCTCCGTCCTGGCGAGATAATTCTGCACGTTGATAATCTCTAAGATCAGCAACGTGTGCCAGATGTACCGCCTCAGATTGATCCTAAATGTGTACGTCGCTGCGGCATAAACCGCTAGTCCTTCAAAGGTTGAGAAGAGCATGAAAAGCAAGAAATCTGACATTACTGACTCGCCCCTTATTATTACTAATTAGTTCTTCTGAATCACATTGAAGTTTTTTCTTTTCGTTTAATTTCGTATTCAATAACACTCCGTCTTAATAAGATTACATTGTTATTCTCATCACGTCTATGTATCAATTTATCTTGGTCACAGAGTCTATAAACTTGCCTCTTCGAAAGACCAAGAAAGCTCGCTGCTTCACTTGCTGTGAAGACTTCCTCAAGTATGGTTTTCTTTCGCATAAAACCCCTCCCTACTTTCGTAAATCACGTCACAAATGCGACCTGTCGGACGAATCATATCACGTCGCATTTGTGACTGTCAACAATTACTAATCTATTTTTTGGATTCTCATTTTAGGTCTAATGTAGTATGATCGGGATGCTGGAAGATTACAGACAAATACCCTAGCCGATGGGGGTCATAAAGGGAGAATGGGAATGAAGAAAAAGCTATTGATTGCCTCGATCATCGCCAGCCTCATGATCGTATCTATGGGGATTGGAGCCTTCGCCGCCACGAAACTGACGCTGATCGTAAACGGCAAAACGTCGAACGCCGAGACGAAGATTATTGGCGGGGTTACATACTTACCTCTGAGGGCTGTTGCGGAGCTTCTGGGGGCTACAGTGGACTATGATCCTAACTCTAAGACGGTACGGGTGACAGGCCAGTCTAGCGGGTCACAGGGAGGCTCTACGGCGGTTCAGCCAAATAACAAGAGCCAAACCATTAAAGGAGTGACTATCACACTCGATAGAGCCGAGCAAGACGACGACTCGTTGCGTCTGTACGTCACGTACACAAACAATTCGGATGATCAGGCAATGACGGGAGATTCCTTGTCAAAAATAGTTGCCAACGGAAAGCAATATGAATATGACTTCGACACCAACTGGGATCGATATTACAATAAAGACGTAGATAAAGCCCCAGACTTCATAGAACCGGGTGTAACCGCGAAATCGGTAATTTTCTTTCCGCCTGTTCCGAATGTAAATAACATAAACGTCGTGCTGAATGCAGACTTTGAAGATTACCGTTTCAACAATGTGAAAGTTGATGTGCTGAAGTAATCACCTGCCGACCACCTGGTCGGCCTTTTCTTTGATGCAGCAAGGAGGTTTAACGCGTGATACTAAAGACGGCAAACGATTTTAACGAAGCTTTCCTACAAGGTCGTCGTGTCGAGGTCTGGCGCGGAGATAAGCTAGTCGATTACGGCGGCCCCATCGATAGGCACCTCAAGGATTCCGTATGTATCAATGGGGTAGTGTACAGCAAGCACCTACATAAGTTCCTTACGAAGTGACGTCCTCGATATCCTCCATCCCGATCCAATACCCGTCCACAAGGATACGTCGCCGGTGGACGTTTACAGACTCCACATGCCCCGTTATATGGCGGGGCTCGTAAGGATGGTAAACTGTCACGGTGACAGGAGTTTTGTGCTCCAGGGAGTCGGCTAGGCGCTGCTGGATCTGTTCTATTGCTTGCTCGTCGAGCTGTGGGCGATCCCGACGCTTTAACAGTTGACGTCTCTGCTGCATCTGCACGCGATGCTCTGGCAATATCATGCGGCTCGACTCCCACAATCCATTCCCCTCAAGTTTCTTCATCGGTAATGACCCCCTATCTTGGCGGCTCTGTCCGCCGCTTGGCCGCTCTCTGTCAGTGATGACGCCCGCAAGATCACCGCTTCGCCGTATCGTGCCTTAAGCTGGTCTGTGACGCGTTCTAGCGCCATTGTGCGGTCTCTTGTCGGGTCGAATAGATCAAGCTGCACCACACTATCGTCTACAAGCCCTGAGAGGCTAACCCCGATACGTCGGACGGGTTGACCGTCCCAATGCTTCAGCAGCAACTCCATTGCGGCTTGGTACACCTGATTAGTAACATGGGTCGGATCGAGCAGTTTGGCTTGCCTACTGAAGCCCGTCATGTTGTCATAGTCCGCCCCCATGCAACTCACCGATACAGTCCTCCCCATATAACCGATTCCTCGGCAGCGACGGCACACAAGCTCCGTCAGCTCCAAGACAATGACCTTGATGTCCTCCAGCAAGGCGTAGTCTCGCGGTAGGGTCATCATGTGACCGACTGACTTAGGTACTGCCTCATGCGTCCCTGGGGTCACAGGGCTGTTGTCGATCCCATTGGCGATGCGCCAATATAGTTCGGCGTTGATGTCGGAGTTTTTGCCAAAGCGCCGCCGCATCATCGCCTTGAGTTTGTCTAGTGGCGTTCGGGCGAGGTCGCCAATGGTGGATATCCCCATCATCTGAAAGTGTGCGGTCATTCGGCTTCCAGCCATAAACAGTTGAGGTATCGGCAGCGTCCAAAGGGTTTCTTCTAGTTGGCTTGGAAGCAGTGTGTAGATGCCGGATTCGTTTTTCTTAGCGAAATTGTCGCACGCCATCTTGGCGAGTACTTTAGTCTCGCTGATGCCGATACGCGTATGGATGCCAGTCTCCAGCATGACACGATGTTGTATCAGAGAGGCCATCTCCTCCGGCGAGCCAAACAGATGAAGTGACCCGGTGACGTCCAGAAACTGCTCGTCGATAGAGTACGGCTCCACCATATCCGTATAGCGCAGAAAGATGTCTGTGATCAATTGCGACACGTCGATATACCGCTGCATACGTGGCTTGATGACGACAAGCCCAGGACACTTAGCCAACGCCTCTCCTAGCCTCTCAGCCGTCTTAACTCCGTATTGTTTCGCTATGGGGCATGCAGCCAAGATGACGCCAGAGCGCCGCGCAGGATCACCAGCGACCACGACGGGTTGATCCTTGTATTGCGGATTCGCAACCTTTTCGACGCTGGCGTAAAATGATTGGCAGTCCGCCAAAAAGACAACACGTTTACCGGGCATAAGTGACTTCCCCCTTCCGATACATAAGAACGTTCGTTCTTATTATATGAGAACGTTTGTTCTTTATGCAATAAGAAAAAAGATCCATCCTGTATCATGACGAGAAAAGAGTCCTGCGTTGCTTCAATAATTATGTTTGACAGAGTAAAACAATCATGATATATTTGTTTTACAGAGTCAAACAAACAACGAGAGAATACATATAGCCGCAGACGCAAAATGGCGTCGGGCCACAGGAGGAAATGAATATGATGAAAGTTAAAATCAAAGAAACAGGTGCTATGGAAACACTGAGCATGCTCTCGTCTAACGGTACAGATGCAGCAGCAGACATGATCGGCAATCATGGCGGATTCGGATCTGAAAGCTGGCAGTTTGATCTTGACGCTGACACAGGCATTTATGAAGCAAGTCAAGAAACGTATGATTGGTGGGAAAAGGTGCTGACGGAAAATGAGGAATTGGAGGAGCGTATCGAAGCGTTGAAGGAAGAACATGGATCAGATGCGGTGCAGGAAGTAATCGAAGCAGCCGGAAATGTAGACCTTGAAGACCATGCTGCCAATCTAAATAACGCTCTGGATGAGGCATTCTCGGGAAACTAATTCCCCCGCTGGCAGGGGTAACAGAAGCCGCTGAAATCCTCGGTTGGAAGAAGCAGCATGTCTCGGTTTACATGCAGCGCGGGAAGTTCCCCATTCCAATCCAGCGCCTTGCTGGCGGGCCTCTTTGGACGGTAAAACAGATCGAGGAGTATCGTGATAAACGCGGGAAGGAGACGGAAAAAGGCGATTAGCCAGTGGAAGGGTTGGCGACTGTTGGAGTTTAACGAGGACTAGCTAAAGCGCGACAGCCCCAGGAGGCGGCGCATAGGAGGATAATATGAGTAGACAAGTTAACAGGAAATCGATAGCGAAAATACGAGAGAGTCGAGCGAAGGAATATATTGAGCAGAAAAAACAGGAAAGACTCGATAAATTAATGGCAAAACCAATTGATTCACTAAACCTAAAAGAAGCATCATTGGTTGTCTATTTGTTGTCGAGAGAGTTAGAAAAGCTGGATCGCGAGGAGGAGTTACTGCGCAGAAAAGCTAATAAGATGATTAAAGCATATTACGAAAGGTCATCCGAGGTAGAGGAACTTAAGGCTTACTTGGAAAACAGAAGTGAAGCACAACCGGATCAAGTTACTTTATAAAAATAACATAAATAAGCCGCCCAGCCACGAAGGCCAGGCGGCTTTTGCTATACCGTGATCGAGGCTGTCTTACTCGGTCCATCCCACGCCACAACGCCCCCGACAGCCTCCCCAGCAGCCCGCAGCGCGACGTAGGTCACGCCGTCCAGCAGCAGCCCCGCGACAGGCTTACCGCCCACGCTGGCCGTCTTGCTGGCGTTGTCCCAGCCGACAGAGTGACCGGCAGCCTCCCCGACCGCTCGCAGGGGCGCATAGGCTCGCCCGTCGATCAGCAGGCCGCTGGCTACCTCCTTACCGTTGACGACGATGCGGCAGGTTGGGTGCCGAGGGCTGGCGGCAGGCTTAAGCTCTGCGGCGACCCGCGCTTTAAACGCCTCCCACCCCGCCCAGCTGCCGCCGTCGTACATGAGGCGCGGGCAGATCTTACGGGACCAGTCATAATGCCGCCGCAGCCGATCCACGCCCCACCCACGCTCCCGGAGCATGGCCGCAACCAGCTTGACGGCGTTGGTTAGCGTCTGGGCGTAGTTGCCGCTCTCACAGATCTCGATGCCGATTGACGTATTGTTGCCTGCTGCTGTCCCGGCGTGTAGCGCTCGCTCGTTGACCGGGATGCACTCGATAGCCTCGCGCTCATCGACAACAATGTGATAGCTGGCCCTTGCGACGTTGCTTGGATTGGTGAGCCAAGCCCGCTCATTGCGGGCCGTGCTCTTGGCGTTGCCGGTGTTGTGGATCGTGATTGTCGTGGCGACCATAGACTGCCCTGAGCGGCGGCCATACGGCGTTGACTTGGGGATGTGGTCAATGACTGCCCGCATCGCTGCCGCCTCCCTGCTTGGCCTTGTACTCGGCGAGCGCCTTTTCCACGGCTGCCCGGATATCGGCGTCGCTTAGGTCGCTACCGACCGCCCCGAGCCCCTTGTTGATGTAAGCCTTGGCGAGCCGCAGCTTTTCCTGCCCCTGCTTGCTGCCGAGAGTCGCTTCGAACAGCGCTACCGCCTCCGCTGCGATCCTCTGGAGGGCCTGACGCTGTGTATCGGTCGTCCGGGCCCGCAGCCAGGCCTTGGCAGGCTCGACCAGCGGATCAAGCTTGCGCAGCGCCCAGGTCATCACAAAACCCACGATAGCCAATACCAGCGTGTTGATATACGGTTGCAGTTGTTCCATGTTACTCTTCACCCTTTTTATCGTATTTGCGAAGCACAAACCACAGATCATAGCGGCGTGTATAGGTCAGCACGGCCAGTATAGCCAGACCCGTCGTCGTACCGAGCTGAGACAGCAGCCAGAGTCCGCGCTGCAAGTCCTGCACTGCCTCTGTCCGGTATCCAAACACCTCACTGGACCGCATCCATACAGCAATCAACATTTTGATGTCGTAAGCGACCAAAAAAAAGAGCATCGCCAGCATAAACGCGCTGACAACGCCCACTTTAAACCGCTCCGCGAAGTACGATCGATGTGCAATCAGTACATACGTCGCGCACCATACCGCTGCTGTGTATAGCACCAGCAGGCTCCAGTCGATCCAATCAATCATCGGCCTCAATCTCCTTTATCGTATATGAGGTACTTGGCAAAATTATTGCGCTCGATAACCTCCTGTAGCTCCCGGGACGATGTACGATAACGGTTAATGCTAAGAGTCGTCCTCTCGGAGGCCCGGGCTAACTCGGCCTCTTTTTTACGGAGCCAGGGGGCGATCCATCTCAACACTCGCATGAGCATAGTGATCATCCTCCTCGGTCCTCGTCTCTCTTAATGTTATTAACCGCAATCGTCAGCTGGTCCAACGGGCCTTTGATCTCATTTAGCGCCTTGATTGCCTCATCCCGGTCCTCCTCCGACCTGTCGAGTAGTTCCCGAGGCACGAGCTTGCCGGTGATGAGTAATCGCAGGATGTATATCATCATCACGGTCATGACGATTGCCAAGATCAGCGTAACGCCATACTTATCGACTAACTGGGCCCATCCCGATACTTGATCATGCGTCACGCGCAGACCTCCCCTCCCCAAATAAAAGAGCCCCGCCTAAGCAGGGCCTATTCCTCGATCACGATATAGTTAAACGTTGTATTTTCCTGCGCCGGAATTTGCAGGCGGCTGCTGGTGCGGATGAATCCGGGCGACGTGGCGTTGTAATACATCATTGACGTAGATGTTCCGCCCCCGACAAATACCCGATCTGTCGTCGCAGCGTACACGACTAGATACTCGAAGTTATTGCGGTAAAGTATAGCAATCCCTGCCGTAAATGCGAGTCCGGTAATGTTTGCTGCGCCGCGAAGGACGAGGCCCGTACCGACCTGATCGAATTGTACCGCCAGAGCTCCCGACGTGACGGTCCCTGTAGCTACACGCTTACCCTCGATTAATGTACCGATGACACCGAAAATATTGACGCCTGACCGGATGTTAGCCGCCGTGAGGTTGGCGCTGCCCTGCACGACGCCGCTGCCGTTGTGGTAGCCGTTTTGGATCGTCTGGTTAGCGGTACCCGGCGTAATCGTTACCGCGCCGCGATTAGGCATCGATCCCGTCCGCCGCGTCTTGGCGTCCGTATCGTAGTAGGTGCGCCCGGTCAGGACCTGCGCCGCCGTGGCGTCCCCGGTAAGGGCTAATGTGCCCGTCACCAAGCCATCCTCGGTCCCTATCGTCTTGCCCGCCAGCACGTCCCCGGCTGCGGCGTCTCCGTACTCACCCCCTTCACCCTGTAACGTAAAAGCCGTGCCGTCGCTCACCAGCGTATAGATGCCGCCTGCCTTGAGCAGTCCGGGAGGCGGTGCCGAGCCGTTGGCACGCAGGATTGGCGAAGCCCCGAACCCATTGGCGTTGATCGACGGGTTAGCGCCGTTGGCAACGTGCAACTTGACGGTGATGCGTAGACCTGCCGGGATGCCCACCGGTGCAGGCGTCAGCGTGACCGTATAAGCTGTAGCCGTCCCTGTAGTAACGCCGTAGCCGTTGCGGTTAGCCGCCATCGTCTCTAGCGCCCAGGCGTCCAGTTGCAGCTCGCGGATGCCCGTATCCTGCTTGTCGTTGTGGGTTTTAACCCTGGCGATGTCCTCAGTGTTGGCCCCGACCGCGCTGCCGAGATTGGCGGCCACGGTGACGCTCGCCTCGCTGACGGCCGTCGTGTAGGCGTGGCGGTCGAGGACGATGTAATCGACGTAGTAGTCGGCGTTGGGATCGTAATCAGTCGCTGGGATGGATGCGCCGCCGCCTCCGTTATAGTTGCTGTCGTTGGCCCTGATCGTCCACTTATCGTCGACCTGGCCGCCTTTGTATACGCGCAGGACTTCGTTCGTCCGTCCCGTAAGAGCCGAACCCGCTTGCGCCGTCCGGTTTATTACATAGTGCGGTACGCTGCTGATGGATACCGATTGCGGCGTCGCAAGCTCTCGACGGTACCCCGTCCGCACCTCGACGATATTAGGACCGGGATGGACCGTCAGGGCTCCGCTATGCGGTACGGGCTCAGTTACGGGAGCTGCGAGGCGATAGACGATCTTGGCGGACATGTTCGTCGCAGCCTCAAATTGGGCGCGGGTAGTACCCTTGGCGACTAAAAAATCAATGATATTGGCTCCGTGGACCGTACCGTATTTGCCGACATTGCTCGCCTGATCAAGCGCCCCTGACAATTCCGCCATTCCCTCAACTAGGGCTATGCCTGATCCAACAACCCCTGACATGCCAGAAGGGCGGTTATAGACAATTCTGTCCACGTTCGTACCTGAGACAGTTGTCAGATACGTCAGATCGCTAAGTAAAACTTCGCCGACTATTCGCCATACCTCACCGAGGTTAGCGTTGTAAACATCTCGTCGATTACCGATGCTACGCAAAATCACGTCGGCGATGTGCGTTTGATCCTGGTTAGGAACAAAGGATGGGGGCAGGGCGCTGGCGTCGCCGAGAACCAAGGTATGATTGGCGAACTCGGACGTAGTGTTGGCGTTGGTCCGCATGTACAACCGGACAACCGTGTTAGCCCCGCTGTTGAATGTGCGCGGCGTTGTGCCGTAACTCGCCAAAGATGCCGATCCAGCCGAATCAAATACACCAATCGTCCCGTTTGCGTTGTTGATGTCGGCAGCAAACGTATACTGGCGATTCGGCAGGACGGATATCGTGATAAAGGCATTCACGCCACTAGCGCCGCTCGACGTCAGCCTGTACTTATACGGCTCCAGTATTTCGCCGACGGCTGTCGTTGAGACTCCGGTCGAGTGCAGCGGCAGAATCTGATTACGACCCTTGACCGCTACCGACACGCCCCTTACGCTCTGCATCCCATCAATGTATGGGATAAGCGTATCTAAGGCCTCTCCGGTCAAACTTGAGAATTCAGACGAACTGATTTCTATTAGCCGCAAGTCTGCAAAGTACATTACCATGGTACCACCTGTGTTCATCCCAAAGCGCAACCGAAAGCCATCCCCAACCAAGGTGTTATTTTTGGGGATCTTAACCGAAATAAACTGCCAAGCACCCACTAAAGAGTAATTAATTACTGCTGTGTACCTTGTTTGGTTCGTGCCAAAATCACGTAGCGTGATATTAGCACCGCCAGACTGATATGACTCGATGTACACCCAGCACCCAACATAATACTCTTTGGTCGGATCGAGAGTAAGAGAGTAGTCCTTAGTTCCTTGGCCTGTATCAACAAACATGAAAGAAGATCCTGTATTACGCACGAAAGCTGTAGATAAGGTGACGTTGCCCGCAATTGAAAATGTAGATAAATTATTCAGTCTACCGTCACTACCCAGCAGGTTATACCGCGTCTGCCCCAGCACCACGACACTCGCCCCTGACGCCTGCTGCGCCTCCACGATACTCTGGCCTTGCGATAGGGTGTGCGTGATGGTGGCGGCTTCGGCAAGTTGAGCCTCCAAAGCGTCGACATCTGCTTGAAGGTTCGTTATTGCATTCTTGTCCGCTGCTGCCATGAGCCCGGAGGTTGTTGTTGTTGCGTTCGGGATTGGGTCAGATCCCCCGGACAAGTGAGAGGAAGCGTGCGCTCCTGGAGTCGATGTTCCTGTGGCGGTGATGGTCATCTTTTTATTCGCAGGGTCAGTGGTGACAGTTATGCCCGTACCGCCTTCGACCGTCAGTGTGTCCGTCTTGCTGTTGGCCGGTACGTTGTTGACCTGGCTGAAGGCATTCTGGTTGACCTCGGCTCCAGTCTGGATGCCACCCAGCTTCGTTTTCTCAGCAGAGGTGACATGGATCGTGCTGTCGCTCGTGTGCGTCGTCAGATTGCTTTGTACGGCGTCTACGTCCTGTTTGCGGGCTATGTGACTGTTGGCTGTTGGTGTGCCTACGTTCGCCTGTCCGTTGCCGTCACGCTGCATCAGCGTGTTGGCTGTGCTTGCGCTGGTCGACTTGTCGAGCTTGTCTTTGTCGGTAGCGACCATGAAGCCCGCTGTCGATGTCGTGGCTGCTGCATGGGCGCTGCCGCCGCTGCCTGCGTGAGTGGTGAGATTGTTCTGAACCGTGTCAACCTCTTGCTTACGGGCGATGTCGTCGGACGCCGCCGGAGCTGCTACCTTCGCCCGGCCCTGTGCGTCTCGTTGCATGATCCGCCCCGCTGTCGCTGCTGAAGTCGAACTGTGCGCCGTAGTCGCCGCTTTATGATCGTTGATGTCTTGTTGCGCTGTTCCGGTTGATGTGTCCAACGCGTCAAGCTCCTGCTCTACGCCATCGAACCCATCATTGATCTGCGTATACGAATCCGAGATGCGGTCACTTCCGACCAGATTCGTGAACCGATTTGCCATCGGGCTTACCTCCTTTCAATTGCTCCAATCGCTTCTCAATCGCTTCTTTAATGCCTTCGAGGATTTTGACCTCCTCTCCTGGATGGTAAGGCGTCATAGCTTGGATAACGCCGCATACCTCTTGCACAGGTTTTGTTGGGTCGATCTCCGCTCTAATTACTGCCTCTATTCTGGGCATATGGAACCTCCTCGGAACGTTTGTTTGCAAGGAAAAACCTCCCATCCTGTCGAAGTGCTATGCACCAAGCCAGAAGGGAGGTTCTTATTTTGTCTGAAGCATATTCTTGTCCAAAGTGTGGTATTAAAACATTCATTAAACATGATGAGCCGTTAATGCTCCCTCGTTTAGTCAAAAGTGATAATGGCAACGGAATAATGACTGACACGACAAGCGGTATCGCTGTGACGGCTATTATTTGCACCACATGTCGCTATGTGGAGTTCAACGCAATACTTGGTGATGAAGATTTAGTGCTTTGAACAATCCCGACCTGTAGCCTTCAATATTAAATCACTCGACAGATTAATTGGGGGCGCGGGTCGTGCTGCTTCACGAACATGCCGCTGATCCTCTTCCTTGGTCGCGGCTAATTCCTTTCTTACTATACCTCGAAAAACTTCCATTTGCTCGTCAGTCATTTGCTTCAGTGGGACAATGATTTCTGGACCTTTATCCCCAACCGTTTTATATTGGAATGATGGATTATCGACCAGCACGGTCAATGTCAGGGTGCCTGATGCGTCACCTGCACTCACGTCCAAATTGAAGTTAGTGACATATCGAATCAATTGACCATTGAGATAGATTTTGCCGCCTTCGATACTCAAATTATTCATCCTGTTCCCTCCCATCGAAAAACCCTCCGCGCGGGAGGGCTTAGTTTATTGTAGTGCTGCCAGTTGGTCCTTGAGGTCGGCGATTTCATCTTTCAACGTCTCGGCTTCGGCCTTTAATTGGTTCAATTCCTCAAGCAGGATAGGGTATGCTGGGGTATCCTTCAGTTGCTGGTCGCCGCCGCCCCAGTTGTATACTCCTTCGCTGTCTTTGAAGTATTTTTCCCTTGCGTCGATGTTGGCGTGCAGCCGAGATAACTGGTCTTCCTTTGTTGATAAGAGGCTTGTTATTCTCATTTCATTAACCAACTTCTGTTCATCTACAGACACCGCAGCGCCCCCTTTCGTCACAATTTCGATATGTTTATTTTGAACACTGACAATTTCGCCGTTTATAGCATTCGTTGCGTCGCGGACTGGGATGTACGAGGTACCATTGATGATGGCCGCTTCTTTTTCAAGCTTCTTCCCGTCTACCGAAACTGTCATCGTTCCATCCACTTTCTTTCCGATAATAGCGCTAATGTTGGCAGCAGATACCGATACGCCGAGCATTAAAATTGCGCCAAACAACATTCCTGCGACAAACTTCTTCATTCGAACACCTCTCAATACGTTTGATAGATTATACTCCAAAGTATCGGCAGAGTTTCGAGTTTTAATAAGTTAAGTCGCAGGAATGATTACAGACGCGAGTTCAGATCCATTCCGGTTATACATTTTCAATAGCCTTGTAGATGAATTAAATACTAAGTTATACCCAGCTTCTGACTTAAGTGCTCTATTGTCAATCGCCAGATCCAATCTATTAATAACAGTCTCTAATGATTGCCCTGTAGCCTCTGATATTAAAGACGCCCACCCGAGTATATAAGTACCCGAATAACCCCGCAGATACATGGCGTTGAACTCTGCCGTCAATGCAGGTGCATTCATATAGATCCCTGTCGCTGCGTTGCTCATCTGGATACTCCCCTCAGCTCCAGGCACAAAGAAACGAATATAAGGAGCGGAACCCGAGCCCCCGAATGCTCTCATTTCGATGCCGCTATTGGCTGAGGACTGAACGCCGAACATCTGAATGGTACTGGTCATGTATGCTCTTGGGTACGTTCCTGGCGCATTAGTCTGAACAGTACCACCGGTGATGGTTGTACCATTCAGGTTCGTTCCGTTGATCTGACCACCATTGAAGACTGCCGCGCTGATCGTCCCGGAGAACTCCCCGCCAACCGCCACCATATGGCCCGCGTTGTTGACGCTGAAGCTGCTGCCGATCTGGATGCTTCCGCCGATGAATTGACCGCCTTCGACCGTCCCGGTAAACTTCCCGTTTACACCCTCCAGCGTGCCGCTGAATTTGAATTTCCGAGAGGGGATGTCGAACCATAGCGCCTCTTCTCCATCGGCAGTGAACTTGAACTCATCGGTGTTTAAGGTCACTGAAGCCAAGCTGTCACTTCGATCAATGGTCAGCCCTTTGTCTCGGGAAATGCTAACGCCATAATACTTCTTCCCTTGCTTGACCGCCGACTGCGAGAGCTTGTTTATCTCGCTCGTCACTGTACCGACGACAGGATACTCACTTTGCTGCTCGCTCTGTGACGGGCTGTCAACACTCATAGAGAGTCCGCCCCGGAAGTCGAACACCTGATGCATAATGATCGTCTCATAACGGCTGAGGCCGTCCCAGGGGACTTCAGTATCTTCCCAAGGCTTGATTGCTGTCTCCCAGGTGTTGCCCTCGTACTGGAGGTAACTGATACGGTCGCCCATCTCTAATTGCGGATAGCCCCGTGCGTCCATTGCCACAGGGACATACGAGAATCCGTTCATCACAGCCAATATGCCATTCGCGATTTGCGGCGTAGCAAAAGGATTGTTGATGTATAGCGTGTGGTTTTCGTCACCGGTGCCCACCTCATAAGACAAGTCGTCCTCATCGTCGTAGGTGACAACGAACCGGGTGTAGGTCTTCAATGGGTTGGCTTTCTTCGCCATCATGTAATCCGATTCCGATAACTGAAAGACTGGCTGGTCGGCTGCCGTGAATCTCCTGAAGCGAATAGTGCCTGTTTTGCTGACATAGACACTCGCTGCGTTTGAGGCAGCAATGAACCCCATCACCTGACGCGTTGTATAGCCTGTAGGAGCCACAGGGAGCGTATAGGCCGGGTTAATACTCACCTGGTCATACTCATACCCTAGACGGTCGCATATCTCGTCCCATACGGCTTGCATCGTCGCAGGATACGTCAGGGATGAGACATAAGGCACCTCCGCAAAAATGAGTGCATCTAAACAAGTGAATGTCCAGATGTCCTTTTCCTGTACCCGCGAGTCGACAAAGAACTCCCCCAAAGGGAGCCAGTCGGTGCCTGACTCGTCCCCACCGCCCCAAGGGAAGTCACTACCCGCCCAAGGATAGGTAGCGTCTCCCCAAGTCATCCCAGCTGTGGAGAGGGCCAAATAAGGGCGCATGCGGGCATTGGCGGGGATCTCTAGCGGCGTCCTAAGCTTCAAGACAAATTTAGAGGCTGTCGCCGTCCCGATTTCGAATTCCTGATTCAGTGTCAGGCTATTCTCAATCAGAAACTCGACGATGCTCCTATTGGTGTACTCCTCCCCATCGATTTCAACCTTGACCATCCATTCCCGGTCGCGGCGTTTCAGCAGGTCCTCGAAGACCGGAGATATTGGATACACGGCCTCACCTCTCCGTCAATGTCATGGTTAATCCATCCCACCAGAGGACGCCGTTTTTCTCGATGGCGACCGGCGCAGGACGATTGCCGACATAGAAGTTTTTGGTCGTGTAATTTCCAAGCAGTGGGTCCGGGTAACGGAAGTCAAAGAAGACATTCTGCGTCGCCCGGAGGATGGCGGAAATCTTGTTCCACGGCAGCGCGGCGAACTTCATTTCGATCTGACGTTTGACTGCGACCCGATCCCTTGTCATCAGCCCGTCCGCCGTTCGTGTCGTGGATTCCGCATCGTCCAGGTCAAGTACCGTGACCGAAAATTCGATGGGGTAGGCAGCGATCTCTGTGCCGTTGATGTGCAATTGCATGACTACCTACCTCCTATACATTGAAAGCCAATCTGCCTTGTCGTCTGGTGATCTCATTCGTGCCCTGAGCAACTGCGCGGACAAGATCCGTATTGCTCAAGTTTGGTTTGCTGCCCTGCTGGTTTGTTTGCTGTTTGACGGCATGATAGATGCGATCCAAAGCCGCTACGACATCTTTGTTGTCCGATTCCGTGTTAATCATTGCCTCCAGTTTGGACAGAGGTGAGATGACTTCCGGGTCTGCCGCAGCTCCTCTATTATCCCCTACCATGGCGAGCGTTGGGCCGTAAGCCAAGCCGCCTTTGGCGAGTTTCGGGATTTTAGGGATGCTGATCCCAAACGATGATCCACCGCCCGCCCAATCCGGCACCCAATCCGGTACGTCAATGCTGATACTGTTGAGCCCGTCGATAACGCGATTGACCCCATCTATGATGAGGTTCAAAGGTGTTTTGACAATAGACCAGAGCGAATCAAACACACCCTTGAATATCTTTTGCACACTGTCCCATGCGTCGCTCCAGTTTCCTGTGAAAATGTTGGTGATGAAGTTCAACAGACCCTCCAAGGTTGTCTTCAGCCCACCGATTAAGTCTTTGATCCCGCTGAAGACATTGTCGAAGACTGTTTTGAAGACTCCCCCGATGAACTCTGCAATCGGCTTCCCAACTTCCTTCCAAAGGAATTCCAATACGCCGATAATGGATTCGATATCCGACATGAGCGTGGTGATCATAAACGTGCCGAGCGGCTTCAATACTTTCTCCCAAAGGAACTGAAATACCGCCGATACAGCTTCCACGGCAGGCTTAACCAGATCCTTCAAGGCGTTGCCTAGCGGTACAAGGACATTGTTCCATAGGTTTTTAGCGACGTCTGTCACCAACTTAAGAGCGATGACGAGGACATCACCAACGACATTAGCAACAGGTGTGACAACCTGTTTCCAGAACCACAACAAAAACTCGCCGAACGGTTTCAGGATGTTCTTCCAGAGCCATTCGGAAGCCTTCGTTACTGCTTCCCAAGCCTTCACGAGGACTGTTCCGAGCCATGAACCAAAAGGCTTGAGTACGTTATCCCACAGCCACTTAGCACCTGTCCCTACAGCCTCCCAAGCTTTCGTCAGGTTGGTTCCGAGCCATGACCCAAACGGCACCATGACATTATTCCATAAGTCCGATATGACATCTCCAATCGATTTGAAAATGCCATCAACCACACCCTTAAATCCTTCGTTCGTGCGGTAGAAGTAAATGAATGCAGCAACTAGCGCCCCGACAGCCAATACGATCCATCCAATCGGCCCGGATATAGCACCCAAGACCGCCACAATTGCAGTGCCTGCGCTTTTGACGGCTGCCACAATAGCTCCCCATCTCGATACAAGAAAGAATGTCGCAAACGCCGCTGCCAGTCCTCCTAATGCCGCAATAATGATATCTTTGTTGGTAACAACGAACTCTCTCATGTTTTGGAAGGCGTTGCGCACTTTCTCAGCCATTGCTCGGGCCTTCTCGCCGACATCGATCATACCGGCACCCATTGCACCAAAGGCCCCGCCGCCAGCATCGACATTCATTGGCCCGATTTCATCCTCGGCGTCTTTATCTTTGTCCTTGCCACTACCCGAGTCCGATTTATTACCGATCAGGTTCAATTGGTCAAATCCCGCGACAGATGTCTGAGCCTTCTTGCCCGCTTTCTTGGCTTTGTCTCCCGACTTGGCCGCAGCCTTACCAGCCTTGTCATAAGCATCACCCAAGCCGCCGACAGCTTTTGTTTGTTGGTCGATGCCTTGTGTCTGTGTCTTCTGCGCAGCTCCCCCGCCGAATAAAGCAGTGACAAACTGAGCGATAAAGTTAGCCACTGTAGCCAAGGCCGTAGCCATCCGCGTTAATGCCGGTAGTACGGAATTGTAAATCGGCAAAAACGCCTGACCAAGAGCCAGACGGGTGTTTTTGAGTTGGGCCACAAAGACCGCTTGTCGATAGGCTGTGTTTTGCGCTACCTCTGTACCGTACTTGGATGTGGCTTGTTCCAAGATACCCATGAGCCGGATCTGCTGCTGCACTTGAAAGCTGAGTTGGTTCCAGCTTTTCCCGTTGGCAAAGGCTCGGAAGGCTTCTGTTGACTCGATCATTGAGACATTGACGTTGATGCCAAGATCCTCGATAGCCTCCGTGTTGCCTAGCAGACCGGAACGAATCCTCTCCATCGTGTCTTCCATCGTCCTACCGGTGGCGGCTGCGGTGATGGCCGACGCCTTGAGTAGGTCTTGGGTGTTCTTTGTCGTCTCCTCTACCGTCTTGGAAAAAGAACTAATCAGATTGGAGTAGACCGCTGCATACTTGGTGATTTCGAGAGTCGACATACCCAGCGCCCGCTCGTTGTCCTTGGCCCACTTCTGAAAGGAGCCCGCACTGCTGCCGAGCGTCCGGTTGATCTGCATGATCGCTGCTTCAAGCTGCATCGCATCTTTGACTGCACTACCGATAGCCAAGCCGCTGCCAACCATAGCGAGGATCGCGCCAATGGCCTGTACAGTCTTAGAAATTCGCCCCCGAAACTGCTCCATGTCTTTTTGGGCCTGTTGCATGGATTTCCGCATCGCACTAAAATCAGCGCCCATGCGGATCATTAGGTTCTTAACTACTGCCATTCTCGCACCTTCTCGTTCCGCCGAATGCGGCGTTCAGATTTTTAACGATGGCTAACATCTCTTCCGGCGATTGCTGACGCTTTTTATTCGGTTGCTTACTGAGCAGCTTCTTGAGCGACGGCATCGGCTTCGTCGAACGGCTCCACCCGGCGTTGAGGTAAAACAACGTCATGCGCTCGTCCATCTCGGCACGTTGCCGCTCGTTAAACGCCATGATCTGCAAATTGAGCTCATGCGGCGTCATCTCGTTGTATTCGTGGACCTTCAGACCAATGGAGAGCGCGGCCTTTAGCGATTCTTCCCAGTCCCACGGTTGGGGCTCCCCGCTGCCGCCTGTGGGTTTCCCACCATGAATTTGCCGAAGGACGAAGCGAATGCTTCTTGCATCTTTTCAATCAATTCCTCGTAAGATGCCATGTCCAATAGATCCTCGATCTGATCCATTTCGAGCGTTTCGTTGTTGTCTCTCGCGTCGGAGAGCAGGCCGCAGTAGAAGAAGATTTCAATCTTCTCCGCGTCGAAGTTATCCATGTCGATATTCTCAATCGACGTACCCGTGAGAGCCTGGAGTTTCTTCAACGCCTTGTGCCCAAACCGCAATTCGCGTGGTCGGTCCAGATAAATCATGACTGCATCGTTCTTGTTGGCATTCGTCAATGTAATCCCTCCAAAAATAAAAATAGGCCGGATAGACCGGCCTTACGGCAGTACCAGAGTCGGCTCGCCAGATACCTTCAGCGTGCCCTCGAAGGATAATGCATCTTCCAGCTCCGCGCCGGTCGAGAAACCTGTCACAACAGCGTTGAATTCCCACGATGTTTCCATTTCTGGTGGGAAGACGATCTTGCAGGCGCTGGTCGCACCGGACTTGAAGGCTTGGTAGATCGCCGCTTGTCCCGCATTGTCAGGCATGAAGAAGCCAGAGATACCAACCTCTCCACCATCCTTGAAGCCACCAATGAACTCCCGGTAGCCGCCGTCGCTATCCAATGTTGTTGTATCGATTGTGTCGGCGGACAATTCAAGTCCGCTGATGGACGTAATACCGCCGACCGTAATAGTGCCGATCATGAGTGTTGTGCCTACCGCTCTTTGTGCCACGCGTCCAACCTCCTAAAGGTGAAATGTCAAACTGATATTGCATCTGTGCAGCGCTGGTAAAGCCTCGTATAGCTCCGTGGGGTCCTCATAGGTGAGGTCTTGGATGAATGGACCCCCGTCGCCAATCACGCGCCTAGGGAACGATGTGATGACGCTCATAACCTGTTCGGTCAAGTCCTTGAGTTGGGGATAATCGGAGGTGAGGATGTTTAAATCCACATTGACACTCTTGTTTCGGGTAAACCCAGCAAGCGTCCGTATCTCCCGTCCGAAACTGGACAAAAACACGATGTAAGGCGTCGTCACCGGCAGACCATCCAAGCCCATTTGCGGGGCGTTAGCTGGGTAGGTTTTGCCGTTCAGAGGCCCTATCGTGTCCAGTTCGAATATCATCGCTTCCTCAAGATTCATGTCATCACCTCGCTCTCCAAGCTTTGTCTACTGCTTTTCCGGCCACCTCAATGACTCGGGATTCAATGCGCGTCACATTCTCCACCAGACCACGACGTAAAAAACGGTAGCCAGGGACGTATCCCCCATCTACCGTCATAAAGCCGTATTCCATTGAGGCCGGATAGTAATAGCGCGTTCCGTCCTTTGTCGTTTTGACAAAGATATCGTTCTTGGCAGGGTCCATCATAATGTCATAGACTGCCTTGCCGATCTTTGTCCGGCGTTCCTTTTTCATGATGATGCCTGACTTCAGGTCTCCTGTGTCCTCCGGCGCATTGGCTTTAGAAGCCCTGAGAGGGATCGTAGCGCCTGCCCTCGCAGCCTGGGTAACAATGGTCTGTGGCACTTTGCCAAGGCGCTTCATCGCCCTCTCAAGCTCCTTCATACCTTCGATCCTCGTCCCCCTAGCCATCCTTCTTCACCATCGGGAATCGAGAGCAGACCAGTTCCAGCTTTTCCCCGGATTTCGAGAAGTTCCGAATGATGTAGTAAGTTGTTCCCTCGTAGATCAACTTTGGTTCCTCTCTGTATTCCTCGGCCAGAATTTCGAACATGATTTCCGGCTTCATGCCGACCGCCAACGCCTGGTAAAACTCGGACTGGCGAGCCGACTTCTTGTTGGCGTAAACATCCCTCGCCGGTGCGTCAACATCCCTCAATGAGTTGTAAGGCCCGCGCTCTTTCACAACAGCTACGAGCCCTACAACATCTCTCCACATCATGGGGTATCACTTCCTACCGTGTACTCCTGTGACAAGCTCAGATGGGCCTTCAGGGACTCGTAGGAGGCGGCAAAGCGTACCGCCTCCGGGTTGTCGAATCCGAAGTTGGCCTTGGCATATACGATGATGGCCCGCTTGATAAGAGGGTCGGTATCAATGTCCACCTTCGCCGCGATCACTCCGCAAAGTTTAAGGTCGTCTCTCGCGGCTGCAATGATGTCCTCGACCTCGATGTCAAACGTTGTGTTACTCGGGCTGATGCGAAGTGATTTTTTCACCGTTTCCAGCATTGTCATCACCCTGTTCTTTGTCCGTTTTGCGCTTACGCGATGGTTTATCTTCGGCAAGCACCTCGATGATTCCGGCTTTTTGCAGACAGGTGATGTGCGCCTTGTCGGGGCAGCTATACGCCGCCCCTCGCTGGAACATCTTCTTGTTCACCGGACAATAAAAAGATCTGAGTACATTCATGGCATCACCATTAGGCGTCGCGCTTAACGCGAATGAAGCCGTTGTGCGCGATTACGTTACCGCCCGCATATACCGACCCGCGATGAGCCACTTGGCCGGACTTAAATTTGTAATCCTCCGAGCGGCGAACGTCGATGTCAGAAAAGATAGTCAGCAAGTAATTTTGGAGATTGCCGTAAGCCATCCCAAAATCACCAGCAGTTCCAGCCGCGCTCAGACGTTTGCACGCAGAGTTGATGATGAACCGAATGCCGTCGATTGTTCCGGTATTGCCGTTGGAGCGAATGGTGTGAATCTTGTTGCCGTTCCCGTCCCGCAGTTGAGCGAAAGCTTTCAGATCGAGCTTGTTCAGAATGAGTGTTGCTCCACCTTCGACATCTTCATCACCGCCATAGCTGTAGACGATCTCATCCAGGAGGTTGTCATCGATTGCCGTGATTTCGAGGTCCTTGTTTGCATCAATAGCAACCGGAGAGGCGAAGATGCCCATGAGCCGGTTTGTTGCGCCGGTGCCAATCAGGATTTGACGGGAGATCCGTTTGCGGATTGCGATTCGAATGCCGCGCATGACCTCCGAATCATAATCGACATCCGGCAATTCGAGAACGCCTTGGTCCACTTCGGAGTACGACGTGATTTTGCTTTTGATAATTGCCGCCTTGCCGAATTGGGCGTCGTCTTCGTCGTAATCTGCGTCATCCGCAACCTCACCAGCTTCGCCATAGCCCACAACATAGCTTTTCTCGTAGCTCTCGCCGCCAATGCGTGGCGTCACCTGAACCAGATCGAGAAGCGAGGAGACTTCATTGAAGGTCGGCGACAAGGAGTCGGAATACCGCGTTGGGACCAGAATGCCAGTAGATGTCAGTTTTACTGCGTTGTTTGCGCGGAGCAGCGCTCCCCGCTCTGCTGATGGTCGGTCCCAAAAATCAGGGATGCCAGCGCCTGGAGCTTGTTCGAGTGGAGCGTCGTCACCTGTAAGCATACCCGAACGCAGATCTTTCAGGCGGTCGTTCATGGCTGTTTTGTTGGCGCGGTCCTTTACCGCTTGGTCGTACTTGTTGTCGAGGGCTTCGATTTCTTGGCTCTTTTGTTCGAACTTATCCAAGCTGCCTTCATTGGCGTAACCCTCCGCCTCTGCTACCAATGCTTTGCGAGCCTCTACGTATTGCTGTCTATTCATCCTCTACCACCGATCCCTTCAGTTTCATCAGTTTTATTTTGGCGGACATAATCCGTTGTTGCTTTTCATTTTCTTCTGCTGCGGAAGCTTGGTTTTCCAGAGGTGGATTTATCTTCCCTGCGCCACTCTCCGCAAGTAACATGCGGACTTTGTTGACAACCTCCTCTGGCAGCATGCCGCTGAACGGAGCGCTGGCTGCGAGTTGTTTCTGTTCATCAAACATAACCTCGTCAGCGAACCCCTCTTTAACGGCGTCTTGAGCAGTCATCCATGTTTCGGCATTCATCATTCTTTTCAAGTCTTCCTCGGACTTTCCGGTTTTCAGACGATAGGCATTGGCAATGGAAGTGTTTGTGTTTTGGAGAAACTTAGCCCCATGCTCCATATCGCGATAATCCCCCGTTACGCGAGACCATGCGTTATGAATCATCATTTGAGCGGTTGGAGCCATAGCTACTAAGTCACAAGCCATAGCAATAACACTGGCTGCGCTTGCGGCTAGGCCAACCACCCTCGCAATTGTTCCGCCTTTGTACTGCTTCAATGCAGCGAAGATTTCAGATCCCGCAAAAACAGAGCCTCCCCCAGAGTTGATGATTACATCGACATCCTCACCGTTAGCTTCTGCCAACTCGTCATATACACTTTGGGGACTAACCGCTGCAATACCGAACCAATCATAAATCCACTTCTCGTCGTCGCCGACGATAACACCTTTGATGTTGACCGTCTTCAAATTCTCACCTCCTTCCAAAGGCAAAATAAAAACACGGCTATTTGGCCGTGTCTCTGACTGTTTGGGTATCAAGCCTCAGTATTGGTTCGTCCCCGCCCTCTAAAGGCGGGAGGTTCATCACTCGACGCCATTCATTTGGCGTCAATGAGCGTCGATCAACCATCTGTACGAGGTTGAGTTTGGTTTGCATGGAGGCAAAGCTCATATCCATCGAATCGAATGCGATGCGATTACCGAATCCACGTTCCCTCGGTGAAAAAAGCTTTCTTGTGAACTCGCCAGAAGCTTGCAAGGCACATGGCTCAATCTCCGATTCGTAGTAAGCCAACCATTCATTCTCGTCATATTTCGCTTGAACGATCTTGTCGTTGGTTCCGAAAAAACTGTAGATCCTTTGAATTGCTTTTTCTTGATGCGGGGTCGCAGGAACAAATTGCTCGTTCTTCACTTGCTCCAGCGAGTACCTGGGATCGGAATAAGCCGCTCCGCCTGATTTAGTGGAAGACATGAAGTTTTCCACAAACTCTTCTACCGCAATATCCCGGTCTTCCTTGCGAAGGATAGTTTGGAATTTCAAAATCCATCGGATGATCGCAGAGTTTTTAACGGCATTCACGATAGATTGATCAGAAGCGTTGATAATTTCCATCAATGGCTTAAGTGCTTCTGTGTTCGCACTGCCGAAGATATCATTCTCGTTGTAGTCATCTCGTAGGTGTATGACATCCGAATAAGGAACGGTCAAAACTTTGCCCCGCGATAGCCAAAACTTCAACTTTAATTCCTGCCCCTCTTCTCGAATGACTTCCACGCCGGAAGCGTTGATAGGATAGAGTTGAACAGGAATATGGTCGGTATTCCGATAGATAAGAGCAAATGCATTGTTGTTTAGTTCGAGTTGAGTTGTCATCCGCTCCATGAACATCTGACCCGTCGAATAAGGATTCGGCTCTTGGAGGAGACGTTTCATATATGGCTCGGGATTGACCTTTAGACCATCAGGCCCTTCTCGGATGTGCGTCGCTTGGAGCTTACCCATGGCCTTCACTTTTGGTCGTATGGCCGCCCTAACGATGTCTGATTTGTACAGGTTGCCGCCCCACGGTGAATACCAATTGCCGTCATCGCTGATAAGTTTTATCTTCGTTTGGCTTTGCTCTGAAGCGCCAAATATTTTGTTCCACCATGCCAAAGTATCACCTCCCTCAAATCATATTGATGTACTCGTCCCTGTGCCGTTCCAAGGCGACGTAGGCATTCAGCAGCGCCGCCGTGCCGTCAATCCGCTTACGTTGGTTTTTGCCTTTGTGGGGCTGGATCGTTTGGTTCTTCAGGTCGAGGTCGATAGCCGTATTCGATAAGCACCACTTATCAATCGGGTTATTGTTGTAGATGACTTTCTTGGCCGACAGATCAGCTCCAAGCAGCTTCATCGGACCCGAAAGCGTGGCCTTACCTTGGGCCACATCCTCAAGCGCCTGTTTCCCGAAATGGCCTTGCATCTCCTCAACCCAATAGACGGCTGAATACCTGTCATAACCGATCCAAGGGATATAGATGCCAAACTCATTTTGAACTTCTACAAACCACTCCGTGACGAACTTGTGATGGACGCGATGTCCTGGAGTCGTCCGCAAGAGCCCACGTTGATACCAAAGGTCGTAAGGGATTTTATCCTCCTTGGAACGCTTCTCCAGTAAATCTTCAGGAAGCCAGTACATTTGCAAAACATAGATGTTATGATCGCCCCGTCGCATCGCAATGACCTTAGCTGCTGTGAGGTCGGTAGTGTCGGATAAGTCAGTACCGCCAATCCCATACCTAAGCCCGAGTTCCGCCACCTCGAACGTCTCGGTGTTATTTAGGTCCTCAAATGACAACCAGGCTTCAGCAGACGTTTCACGGATATTGAAATCCTTTGTCAGAAGGTTTTTGACCAGCATTGAGTTAGCTTTGGCCTTATTGACTTTCGTTTCGAGCTGATCAATCTTCTTGATCGTCCCAAGTCCCGGGTTGGCCTTCGGCCATGTCGCGGGATCGACCCACTCGTCTCTGTGATCGAGCTCATAGATGATTGGCAAGAAGGTATCGTCCTTATAGCCGTCCAGGTCGTCGAAGCCGTTCAAAAGCATTTCGGCCTCTTCATACTTCTGGTCATATACCGCTTCCCGGACCGTCCCCGCAGTGGTGATCATCACAATCAGCGGTTGTTCACGCGAGCTCGTACCATCCACGATGACGTCATAGAGGTTCTTATCCTTCCAGGCGTGTATTTCGTCCAGTAGAGCCCCGCTAACGTTCAGGCCGTCCAACGTCTCGCTATCGGCTCCTAGAGGCTTAAACGAGCTGTCATTCCAGTCAGACTTGAGCTCGGAGACAAGCGGCTTGATCCGTTTACGCAGCGCTGGGGACTTATTGACCATCCGTTTAGCTTCGAGCCATACGAGCTTGGCCTGATCCTTTTTGGTGGCACAAGCGTACACTTCGGCTCCAGGCTCTCCATCGGCGATCTGCAAATAGAGTCCTATGCCTGATGCGATGGTCGACTTGCCATTTTTCCGGGCAACGACTAATAGCACCTCGCGGTATTTGCGGGTGCCGTCAATTTTATGAATAAAGCCAAATGTTGCTGCTATAAATGCTTGCTGCCAATCCTCCAGGTCGATTGGTTTACCGCCCCACTTGCCTTTCGAGTGCTTACAAAAGTTTTCGATGAACTCGATAGCGTGGTTGGCGTGTTTTGGGCTGTACTCGTATTCGCTGGACTGATCATGAATGTCTGCGACGAGCTTTCGATAGATTCGTTTGACCTTATCTCCGACCGTGACTGATCCATTCTCGATCTGCGTCCAATAGGCGATAATCGGATTATGCGCTAACGGATATTGCTTTAGAAGGGCGCTCATCGGCCATGCACGAATCCATCAAAGCCGTCATCGACTTCCCCAGGCTTCGCGCTGCCCTCCTCTGGCTTCGGCATCATATCGGAAAGTTGCTTGATGATGCTTTGATAGTTCTTGTTCATCGCATTGTATAACCGCGCTACGGGTCGTTCACGTTCGTACGGAGCCGCCTTATCCGACTGGCTGAACATCTCGACAGATCCTTTATCACCCAGGTCATCTTCGAATCCCTCCAGTGTGACACGCATGAAAGCGGCTCGTCTGATTAATCCGTCAGCTATGTCCATCTGATTTCTCGGCATCTTCTCGTAAACCTTGCGAAGTCGCTTTTCCTCGGCGGTAATGGCTCGCTTCTTCGCAGATTTCCGCGCTGTTTCCGAACGCTTTTGAGCTGCAATTTTCGCACTCGCGACTTTCTCCTCCGCAGTCTTTTTCGCCATCAAATCACCTCATTTCAGGGGAGGGGGGTCATGCGCGCGCCCTGTGTGTTATTTGAAGGGGACACAACGGTCTTCATCATCCCCTCACTCACTTTTTGAAAGGGGGGGCGTTTCCCAATTTTTTGGTAATCCTTTAGTCGAATGAAGTGCTGTTTTGTCAACACTTTTTTCCGATTTTTCAAAGGTTTTTTTCGAGTTCGTCGTAGGGAATGTGCTCAAGGTTGTGTTGGTCATAGGTTGTAACCGACACTGCTCTTATCTTTATCCTCATGATGGTTTCGAGCATCAGTTGAACTTCATCGATAATCACTTCTGTGCGGAATGATCTATCTTCGAGGTCCTTTAGTGTAATGATTTCTATCGACTTGCCCATGTCTTTTGCAAGTCTGAGCAGGTAACTCTTCATGTACGAGTTATGAGCAAGTATTGGAATGCCTTTCTCTGCTGATAGGTTAATCAGTTGTGTCGACCTGCCACTCTTCCTTGGCCCGATGTACACCGATGGGAAACGTTGCAGGTCTCTTTCCGAACTCCTGACCGTTAGGTTATTGAATCCTTGTTGTGCTTTCTCCCCCTCCGGATTCGCCGTCAAACCCAAGTCCTTCTCTATGCTGTCGCACACCAACACAATGCGTTCCTCAACGCCCCGTTGTTGCGGATTCACATGTTTCAGCTTGGTCAGCCGGTCGAGATATTCCATCTTTGTATTGATGAGTTGCTGCTTAAAATTCATGCTGAACCCTCCCAATTTGCACTTATTTACTGATTCCCGAATACAAAGTCGCTTTTTCGAGCATTTCTTTGCACTAAATGAATGATTCTCGACCATCTTGGATCAAATCCCCATGCTCATCAAACATCAGCCCATCCTCTACCAGCGGCTCATGACTCCCGTGATGCTCCCGGTTGTGGTCGTCTTGGCACACATACTCCAACAGTTCATGATTGAGCGATATAGCCGGATTGTCGATGTTCTGAGGCGTAAGATATACCTTGTGATGGACGATCTTTCCGGGTGCTCCACAGCGCTCACATAGGCCGTGTACGGTCTTGATGTAGGACTCTCTACATCTCTTCCAGGCTGTGCTGTTATAGAAGCTCTTGGCCCAGGGTTTCATGGTCGCCTCCGTTATGTGAAATTAATGATACCGCTGGTGCTTACAGCTATAGCTCCGTTTGTCCGCATGTGTGTTCCGTCTCCCGTTATGTTCTCTCCGGTGATGCTGGTCCGCCATTTACGGGTTACGGGGTCTTGCAGGATGTCACAAATATCAAAGTACCCTGTAAGTGGCGCTGGGTTAGTTTTGATCCAGATGTTCAATTCATCCATCACACTGCCCGGCCCATACTTTGCGGCATCTGGAAACGTCTGATTCTCCAATGTGTTCCAATTGTCTGTGCTGTTTGTACGGTGTCGCTGTGTACACATGTAGACCTTGAGACCTCGATTGTGCAGTTCTGTGAAAATCGTCATCAAATCATCCTTAATCTGCTGTAGTGTCCTCCCACTTTCCACATCATTCGAGCTTAGATCAATCAAAGCTGCGTCGGTGTATTCTTGGAAGAATGCCAATTGAGTCAAAGAACCAAGGACGAAGCTTCTTGCGGTATATCCTGCGCTGCCGAACCGAATATACGGGTACTTCCCTTCCACTGACCTACGGGCAAACCCTTGGCCTGAAAGATCACCGGTACCCATGACGCTGGATGAACCTATAAGTGCTATCGATGGCACCTTATCGTCCTCCGAGATATCTCCTAAACACCCTATAGGACCGAAGCCTACGGATGCTGGAGTGTCGGGAAAGTCAATTGCCGTGTTGTCTGTTTTGCCTGGTACATGAGGCATTGTCCACCCGCTAGTCGGCCATGTCTGCCCGGTTTCAACTGTGACCAGTGCTTGAACAACAACCACCTGTCCTTTGGCGACACTCGCTGCAATTGGGTCGGAAACCACTGTAGCGCCTGGTGCCACTGTGGTAGTTGTATTCCCTCCAAAAGAAAAAGAGTGGAAAATCCCGTTAATTTTCGCTGCCATCTTGATTGTGATTGGGTTCGGGCCGGGGTTCTGCAAGTTATAGTTTGAAAAAATGAAGCGCGGGTTTTCCGTGTCATACTCAAAAATGAAAGAGTCTCGATAGGTAGCTCCGCCTTCTGCAATCAATCCTGCTGCCGCTGTGGCTCTGAATCCAGTATTTTTCTCTGAAGAAGCGACTAATGCCATCACCTTGACTGGTCCTGGATCAGGCCCATCACTAGGCACCCCAAAGTAGGACACCTGCAATCTCGAAGACCCCGAAACCGCTATTGCCCGAAACTTATCGACCTGCGACCGAGAGTCAAGCGACAGGCGATCCCCAGGATCAAGCTTATGCCCTGCTGTCACCGTTGGATTGCTACCGTCCAGCCAATATCTAGCTGCATTGTCCTCGACGGTAAGAGCGGCCTTTGTTGCACCTTCTGGGATCGACGCCAGTCCCGCAGCCATGCTATTAAGCGTAAGTGTTTCATGTCCCACCGAATCCTCGGCTGCTGATCTAACATTGATACTCCCGTCCGGGTTAATCCCATCCGCCTCATTCACAATCGAACCGTCACTCCGTATTACCTTGCCTGTTCTCGGTGCGTAGTTTGCCATCCTCATTCTCCTTTCCGGGCATGAAAAAAGCCGCCCGGAGGCGACCCAAATTTGATATGATAGTTATGAGCCGTATGGGAAAGCATCCCTGCGGCTCCTTGTTGTGTTCGCCATCCCGACTGAACCAAGCGAAGCTTGACCGTTAACGCCGGGACAGCGTGTTTGCGTGGGCAAGGGACTTGCACCCTTGCATGGCAGTGACTCGACCACATACCTGTGTCACATGCCGCACCAGCCGTCTGAAGTGGGTGTGTGCGTCTTCCTATTCCGCCACCACGCATATATGTGATGCATCACCCGATAACCGGTATACAGCCGCCGCTATGTTGGGGCAACTGTCGGGTGTGCTTATCACCGTTATTCGGACGCTTCGGTTGATGGAAACTCATCTGCAACAACGATCCTGGCGCACTCTATCATGCCAAGCGCTTCGATGATGCTAAACTCCCCTTGATAATCAACAGTGAGGTTTCCAGATTCATTAATACTGATGACAATTTTTCTATCCACCGAAGAACCCTCCTTTTATGACCTCCTACAAGCCAATCTAAGCCACACTAGAGCTCGGGTATCCAATCCGACGTGCTTGCACTTGGCGCGTGTCTCAGACGGTTGTAGGCTGTCAGGACATGAAAAAGAGGCTCGCCCGCAGCGTACCCTCATAGGGTAGGTGATTGTGTCGGGCGGCCTCTTGATTCATTTTCCATGATATAAATATAGCACGTCTAAATCCTAATGGAGACGGTTCTGCGTCTATTTTTTTTCTTTTTTTAGCACGAAAAATGTCGGCAAGAATATTTTGCTTTAGTCTTTTGGTTTGACTATAATACATTTATACAAACCAAAAGGAGGTCAAGAACATGCTGAAGCGCGAATACTTAGTTGGTCTCGGAATCGAATTTATACTGAATTATCTCCGTAAGTCGCGCCAGGACGAAGAACTTGAGAAACGTACAAAAGAAGACACGCTTAAGGCTCAAAAAGATCTTATGGATCGTTTTCTAGAGCCGATCGGTATTCCTTATGAACAACGCTCAGAGATAGGATCAGGAGATAAAATCGAATCTCGACCAGTTTTTCAAGGTGTTATACGGGACCTCAGAGAAAAGAAATACCAAGCTATTGCAGTTAAGGAAATCAGCCGCATGGGACGCGGTAGTTATACAGACATGGGTGTTATTTATGATTTGATTCAAGAAAATCGAATCTTCATAATCACTCCATATAAAGTCTATGACCCTCGCAATCCTTCTGACTTGCGTCAAATTCGTTTCGAGCTGTTTATGAGTCGAGAGGAGTTTGAAACAACGAGAGAACGACTCTTTGGCGGTAGAGTAAACAATGCAATGGGCGGTATGTGGGTATCTGGAAAGGCTCCTTTTGGTTTCACCTACAACAAGAAAACACGTAAATTGGAGGTTGATGAAGAGGAAGCTGCCGTTGTCCGCATATTGTTCGACTACTACGTCAATGGTGTGCCGACAAAAAACGGAAAACGTAGAGATGTAAGCTTCAGAGCTTTAGCAACCTATTTAAAACGGAACACGTTAATTAAAACACCTAAAGGTAAAACTGATTGGCACCCGATAGCTATCCGTCAGTTGATTACTAACGAAAGATATAATGGTGTTTTGAGATTTCGCACGACGCAAAGAATTAACGGTAAACGCATTGCGCGGCCAGAGGAAGAACATATCATTCGCCGCGACGCTGTTCCTCGAATAATTAGTGAAGAACTTTGGCACTCCGCACAAGAAAAAGTTAATGAATCAGCCCATAAGCCAAGAACTAAAATGGAATTCTCTCCTTGCGAGTTGGCTGGGCTTTGTGTTTGTATAAAGTGCGGTCGCAGAATGATTCGACAATATAGTGTGCAAAAATATAAAACTAAAGAAGGGAAAGTTAGCACATACCATAAGGAATTTCTCTGGTGCACTCAGCCCGGGTGTACATTTGTCAAGTACAGAGCAGTAGAAGAAGATCTGATCGCAACACTTCAATATTTCAGTGCATTGGATAATGAAAGGCTACAGGATCAGATCGGCAAAGTGATAGCTAGTAACAAGAAAAGCCAAGAATTAACCTTAAGCAAGGAAGCACTGTCCGAACATGTTAACCAACGGCGCAAAGAACTTAAAGCCAGAGAAAAATTCATTTACGAAAAGTATGAGAGTGGGAAATATACGGATGAGGTTTTTGATGAGCGGATGGCAGAACTGAAGGGAGAATTAAAGAAGCTAGAAGAGATGGAAACAGCCGTAGAAGGAGTGCAGGAAGGCGAAGAGGAAATAAACGTGGAAGCTGTAAGGGGAAATCTCGAATCTGTGCTCCAGCAATATGAATCCACCAATGACAAAACGGAGAAAAACGAAATCCTGAGGTCTGTTTTCGAACATGTCGTGATTGAGATAATTGAAAAGGGACGTGGTCGGATACCAGCAAAGCATATGATCTATCCCGTTCTGAAATTCAACTTGCTAAAATCCAATTCTTTTGGTTTAATGATGGTATAACCTATTCGTCGGCCGAGATGAGCGCGAACCGCCCCGCCTTGAAGTTGCCCTCCTGCGTCAGCGAGAGCAGGTTCCACAGGAACTTCTCGTCGCATTTCAGCATTTCCTGGAACTCCATTAAGCCGCGATTGGCTTTGTTCAGCTCGCCGTCGAACCGGTACGCGCGCGGATCGGACTCAGATCCGTATTCGGTGATCGTCGAGAAATCGATGCTGCCGGTGAGGTCGGCGATATCCTGCGACTTTGGATCGGATGGGCTGAAGGTGCCGATGCCGATACGATTGTCCTCCGAGATGAGCACCCGCTCGACGAGCACATCCTCAATTCGGCCGTTATACTCTGTCTTGAGCCTCATCTGGCAAGCCGGACACAGATTGCCCTCAATGCGCACACCGAGCTCCTTCTCGAGATCTGCTCTCAGTTCATGAGGGATGAGATGGAGCGGCTCCTCATGCATCGGGCAGCCTTTAATCGCATAGACCGCCCCCTTCTCCGTCCTCGAAAACCGTTCGAGCCCCTTTTTCAGCATCGTCACAATCGTCGATTTGCCCCCGCTGACCGGTCCCATCAAGAGCAGGATCCGTTTGCGGACATCAAGCCTTCGAGCTGCGGAGTGAAAGTATTCCTCCACTAGCTTTTCTACGGCACGGTCAAGCCCAAAAATCTCCTGCTCAAAAAACTTATACCGCTTGCGGCCGTTTATCTCCTCGGTGCCCATCGCCTCGATCATCGCATAGACCCGTGAGTGCGCCGTCATCGCCGGTGTGGGGTCTTTTTTGAGGATATCAATATATTCCTTAAATGAACCCGTCCACAATAGCTGCTCACTCTCTGCGTTAAACTGCGAAATTTTCTCAAAAATATCCATACCGAGCCTCCTCCCATCGCTCCTGCTGCGCTGCGCCAGACTTTGCTTCCAACCGGGGGTACAACACCCACGCCCACGCGTTTACTATCTTTTTTTGAAGTACTACATACCTATGCAGTGGGCAGGACGAAATTGCCCCCTTTTTAAAATCTGCGGACACCCTCCTTGTCTGATCCAGATAGCGAAACGACTTGGGCAAAGTGAGCCATGACAGACGATGTGATATAATGAAGCAATCGTGTTCTGATATTCAACTGGAGAGGAGCGGGAAGCGCTGTGGCTGTGAGAGAAGAGAGCGAGCTGTACTTGCCGCTCAAACATTTTTTTGAGGCGAGGGGCTACGAGGTCAAAGGCGAGGTCAATCATTGCGATCTTGTCGCTGTGCGACCGGACAATGAGGAGTTGCTGATCGTCGAAATGAAAAAGACGTTCAACCTCGCCTTGCTGCTGCAAGGGGTCGAACGTCTGCGACTTAGCGACAACGTCATCCTGGCGGTAGAGCGCAACCGCAAAAAAAGCGGCGCGGTCAACCAGCGCTTCGGCGAGCTGACCGAGCTGTGCCGGATGCTCGGACTAGGCTTGATGACCGTCACCTTCTACAAGACGAAGGGGCCGTTCGTCGAGGTGCTGTGCGAGCCGGGCGAGCCCCCTCGCGCCGGTCGCCGCAGGACCCGGGAAGCGCGGCTGCGCATGGAATTCCGCGAGCGCAGCGGCGACTATAACGTCGGCGGCGTCAACAGCACGCAGCTCGTCACCGCCTACCGCGAAAAGGCGCTGCGCTGCGCCTGGGCGCTGCAGACCGAAGGGTCGTCGGCGCCTCGGCGAGTAGCCGAGCTAAGCGGCTGCAGCAAGGCCGCCAGCATCCTGCAGAAGGACTACTACGGCTGGTTCGAGCGTGTCGAGCGCGGCGTCTACCGGCTGAGGCCAGCCGGCATCCAGGCACTGCTCCAGTACGCCGACGTGCTGGCGGTCTGGCAGACTCGGGTGCCGCCGACCGCTCCCGATGGCCGTTAGTCTAGCAGCGGGCCAGGAACTCGTCTACCGCCTCAGCGAAGCGCTCGATGCCTAGACGCATCCGCTCACCTTCGGTATAGGTGAAGTTCATGCGCGCGGTATTGCGCTTCGGCACGCCTGCAAAAAACGGCGCGCCAGGCACGAAGGCGACGCCTTTCATGACCGCTGCTCGCAAGAGCGCCTCGGCATCCAGTCCTTCCGGCAGCTCCAGCCAGAGGAACATGCCTCCCTGCGGCTGCACCCAGGTCAGATCCTGCCAGTTGCGCTGCTGCAGCAGTTGCTCCATCTGTCGCATCCGCTGGCCATAGGCGGCCGATACGCGACGGATATGCTCATCCAGCGGGAAATGCGCCAGCAGCTCGCTAAGCGTCTGCTGGTCCAGCGTGCTCGAATGCAGGTCGGAAGCCTGCTTGGCCTTGGCGAGATTGCGGATAATACCGCGATCCCCCATCGCCCATCCCGTTCGCAATGCAGGCGCGACCGTCTTCGAGAAGCTGCCCATATAGAAAACTACGCCGCCGTCTGCCTCGCCCTCCAGCGAGAACAAGGTCGGAAAATCGGCCTTCTCGTCGAAGCGGATGTCGCCATACGGGTCGTCCTCCAGGATCGGCACGCTGTATTGGCGACATAGCGCCAGCAGCCCTTGTCGACGCTCCAGACTCCATACGCGCCCGGTAGGATTGCCGAAGGTCGGTACGACGTACACCATCGCCGGGCGATGCAGCCGCAATTGCTCCTCCAGCGAGGCCATCACCATGCCGTCCTTGTCGCTCTCCACCGGGACGACAGTAACGCCATGCATGCTGAACACCTGCAGACTCGACAGATAAGTCGGATTTTCCACCAGCACAACGTCGCCGGGATTGGTCAAGACGCGCGAGAGCAAATCAAGCGCTTGCTGGGAGCCCGTAGTAAGGATCATCTGATCCGGATCCACGCTCATCCCTTTGGCCGCCATCCGGACGCAGAGCTGCTCCCGCAAGGGCATGAAGCCCTCCGTGAGACCGTATTGCAGCGAATCGCTGCCTTTCTCAAAGACGCGCGCCGCCGCATCTCGCACCGCCTCGAGCGGGAACAGCTCCTCGGCTGGCAAACCGCCAGCAAACGAGATGATCTCCTTGCCTTGCGTAAGCTTCAGGATGTCGCGCACGGCGGATGAGTGCAACTGACCGATACGTTCTGATACACGATACTCCATCTGTATTCTTCCCATCTATGACGTAATGGCCGCTTCTATGCGCGGCAAAAAAATGCTACTTTACATTGTACGCCTAATCCAACGGATGGGCAACCGGGATTGCGAGCCGAAATTTGTAACAATCTGTTCACAGGATTTGAAGTTTTCTTTTTCGCCCAGTTTGGTTATAATATATACAGTTTACTGGAGGTGTACGTAATGGAGTTTCCAATGGAGTTTTCGCGGACATTCTGGGTGATTATGATTGTCATGGTATTGTTCTTGGTCGCGATTCTCACCTCATCCTACAACGATGACAAGACCAAAGGTTTGTAAAGGTTTACTTGCGATGTGAATAAAGCTTGGCGGCTTGTTGTTGAGGCCGACCATCACGCCAGCAGAAGGTTGCATCACAACCTCTTGCTGGCGTTTTTCGTTCATGCTAAGGCTGGAAACTTCTTCCTTCCCCCGCCCAGAACAACAGCGCCCTGTCGGCAAGCGTTACGCCCTCATCGCACACAAAAAAACCATGCAGCAACGCTGCATGGCAGTCCAGATGTCAATGGGCTCGGGTACCCCTATGCTATTAAGCCCGCATATGAATCATGTCCTGCGCACAAGCCGCACACAGGTAACGCTCCTTAAATTCGTGCACATCCTCCATCGAGGTGCAGAATACGCATCTTGGACGATAACGCTCCAAAATGATGTGATCGCCCTGTACGAGAATTTCGACAGGATCGCCTTCATTCATCTGATATCTTTTGCGCAACGATTTGGGAAGCACAATCCGACCCAATTGGTCTACTTTACGTACTACACCTGCCGGTTTCACTGTATTCACCACTCCTGTGTCAAGTATAGAGAGTCTGTCTGGGAGAACCTCCGTGTACCATAAGTTTCGAGACGTAAACTTCGTTTCCTTCCCATTGTCGGGAATTGTTGAATTTTCTGCAAAGCCGCCTTTTGCGTTTTACGCTCTAGAGAGATGTGGAGTTCATCTCCTTTTTTAACCCCAAACCTGTACTTTTGAAACAAAACGCAGCCTTTATTTTAAGTCATCCCCGGATAATCCAACTGCCTGAGCGCCTCGAATACAATAACCGCCACCGCATTGGACAGATTAAGCGAGCGCACGTCGCCGGTCATCGGCAGTCTCAGACAGGTTTCGGGATGCTCAGCCAGGAGCGCTTCCGGCAAGCCCTTCGTCTCCTTGCCGAATACCAGAACATCTTCGTCACGGAACGCAAACTCTGTAAATCGCTTGGCCGCCCTCGTGCTCGCAAAGAAAAAACGTCCCTCCGGGAAGCGCTCCTTTACCTCTTGGAAGCTGTCGTAATACGACACCTGAACGGCGTGCCAGTAATCCAGTCCCGCTCGCTTCAACGTTCGGTCATCGGTGCGAAAACCGAGCGGTCGCACAAGATGCAGATGCGCCCCCGTCGCCGCGCAGGTGCGAGCGATATTTCCGGTATTGGCCGGAATCTCCGGCTCCACCAGAACGATATGCAATGCCATATCTATTCCCTCCATACTAGTCCTCAACAGATTTTACATTCGGATAACGTGTGCTTAACTCCCCGCATAATCTCGCATGTCATAATGAGAGCACATAAGCCGAAAAAGGAGCTTAAGCGATGAAAAAGAAAATTCTGGTCGTCGATGACGAGCCTTCGATCTCGATGCTGATCGAATTTAACCTTAAGCTAGCCGGCTTCGATGTCCGTTGTGTAGAGGATGGAGAAGCTGTGTTCGATACACTGAAGCCGTACCGGCCGGATCTCATCGTGCTCGATCTGATGCTGCCCAAGATGGATGGCATCCAGGTCTGCCGCGAGCTGCGCAAGCAACAGAACGCCGTGCCGATCGTCATGCTCACCGCCTTGCAGGATGTGACAGACAAAATCGCCGGTCTCGACAATGGCGCCGATGATTATATGACCAAGCCGTTCAGCCCTCAGGAGCTGATCTCCCGTATCCAAGCGATCTTCCGCAGAGTGCAGTCATTGCCCTCGACAGGCGAAGGCCAGAGCTATGAATTGGGCCGCCTGCGGGTCAACAGCGAGCAGCGCGAGGTTCGCCTCGATGACCAACTGGTCGATCTGACGCCCAAGGAGTTCGAGCTGCTGCTCTTCCTCTGCAGCCATCGGGGCAAGGTGCTAAGCCGACAGCAGCTGCTGCACGGCGTATGGGATTATCACTTCCTCGGCGATACCCGGATCGTCGATGTCCACATCAGCCACCTGAGGGACAAGATCGAGAAAAACGCTCGTTCGCCCGAATATATTATGACCGTACGCAATGTAGGCTACAAGCTGACCGGACCGCAGGTGAAGGATTCGTCCGGCTAATCGGAGCCGCTTCAGCCAGACGCGCCCGCCAGTTCACGCCAAAGAGCCTTCTGCCGCTGCAATGACGCGGCAGAAGGCTTTTTTGATGCTCGTCCGGTCAGTCCTAGCCGTTGGAGGCTTGGAACTCTTTCATGAACTCCGCAAGCGCCCGGCAACTCTCGAGCGGCACGGCATTGTACGTCGATGCCCGAAGACCGCCTACATCGCGATGCCCCTTCAAGCCGACGAAGCCTTGCGCCTCCGACTCCTTGATGAACCGTTTCTCGAGCTCCGCATCATGGATACGGAACGTAATGTTCATCGTCGATCTGCTAGCCGCCTGCGCCACACCGCGATAGAAGCCGCCGCTCTGGTCGATAGCGTCATAGATCAGCTTCGTCTTGTCGCGGTTATATTGGTCGATCTGGGCGATGCCGCCGCGCGCTTCGATCCACTCCAGCATCAGCTTCACCATATAGACGGAGAACGAAGGCGGCGTGTTGTAGAGCGAGTTCGCTTTGATATGCGTATCATAACGCAGCATCGCAGGCAGATGCTTCGGACTGTCGACAGCTACATCGTCACGGATGATGACCAGCGTCACGCCCGAAGGGCCGAGGTTTTTCTGCGCGCCGGCGTAGATCAGACCAAACTGGCTGACGTCGACAGGACGCGACAGGATATCGCTCGACATATCCGCGACCAGTGTCGCATGATCGGCGACATTGGGATATGCGCCGAATTGCGTGCCCTCGATCGTCTCATTGGAGGTGATGTGCAGGTAAGCAGCCTCCGCAGGCACCTCGATGTCGCTTAAGCTTGGAATTCGGGTGTAGCTGTCACTCTCCGACGAAGCGGCAATTGCCGTCTCGCCGAATAATTGCGCTTCTTTCAACGCTTTTTTGGACCAGCTGCCCGTCATCACATAAGCGCCTGCACGACCCGGCTGGAGCAGATTCATCGGCACCATCGCGAACTGTGTGCTAGCCCCGCCCTGCAGGAAGAGCACATGATAATTGTCGGGAATCCCGTACAGTCTACGCAACAGAGTCTGCGCATCGTTGTTGACTTGCTCATATGCCGCGCTGCGATGCGACATCTCCATGATCGACATACCCGCACCTTCATAGTCAACAAATTGCTGCTGCGCACGCTCCAGTACTTCAAGCGGCAGCGCAGCCGGCCCCGCATTAAAATTAAACGCCCGTTTGGTCACCGTTCTCCACCTCTATCTTCCTCTATATTGTATCTATGTACACTATCGATAATCATAGCAAGTTTGGCCCCGAGCTTCAAGCCCCCAACCGCCGAAGAAGCTCGCGGCTTCGCCCGGAAGCAAGAAAAAGCGACTCCCGTCGTCAGGAGTCGCCATCCCTGTATAATAAAGATAAGTTCGATTAGCAACCAAAGTAGAGGCTGTACTCGTGCGGATGAACGCGGATCGATACCGCTTTGGCTTCATCGCGCTTGAATGCCACGTAGTTAGCGATGAAGTCTGGCGAGAATACGCCGCCTTCAGTCAAGAACTCGGAGTCAGCTTCCAGAGCGTCCAGCGCTTCGTCCAGCGTTGCAGGCACGCTGCGGATTTCGCTCTTCTCTTCATCGGAGAGCTCATAGATGTTTTTGTCGAATGGACCATAGCCCAGTTCCTTTGGATCCAGCTTGCGCTTGATGCCGTCCAGACCAGCCATCAGCATAGCTGCGAATGCCAGATAAGGGTTAGCCGTGGAGTCAGGCGTACGGAACTCGATGCGACAGCCTTTTGGCGTAACAGCAGCGATCGGAATACGAACCGCAGCAGAACGGTTGCCTTTGGAGAAGACCAGGTTCACTGGCGCTTCGTAGCCAGGTACAAGACGTTTGAAGGAGTTGGTGCTTGGGTTGGTCAGCGCGATCAGAGCAGGCGCGTGGTACAGAATACCGCCGATGTAGTTCATCGCGAGCTCGCTCAGATTAGCGTAAGCGCCTTTTTCGTAGAACAAAGGCTCGCCGTCGTTGAAGATGGAAGTGTGGACGTGCATCCCGCTGCCGTTGTCACCGAACATTGGCTTAGGCATGAAGGTTGCGACTTTGCCATACTGGCGCGCTACGTTATGCACGATGTATTTGTATTTGAGAAGGTTGTCTGCTGTTTTGGTCAGCGTGTCAAAACGGAAGTTGATCTCGCCTTGACCAGCCGTCGCCACTTCGTGGTGATGACGCTCAACGCGCAGACCGGCTTCTTGCATCAATCGAACCATTTCGCTGCGGATGTCTTGCTGCGTATCCATTGGCGCTACCGGCACATAGCCGCCTTTGACGCCAACTTTGAAGCCCAGGTTGCCGCCTTCTTCCTTGCGGCCAGTGTTCCATGCAGCTTCTTCGGAATCTACAGCATAGAAGGATGTGTTCATCGAGCTCTCGTAACGCACGTCGTCAAAGATGAAGAACTCCGACTCAGGCGCGAAGAATGCGTCTGTGCCGACTCCGGCAGACTTGAGATACTCTTCAGCCTTATTGGCGATGCCGCGCGGGTCGCGGTCGTAACGATCGCCTTCTGGCGTGTGGATGTTGCACATAACGTTTAATGTCGGATGATCAGTAAACGGATCGATATAGACGCTCTCGGTATCCGGCATCATGACCATGTCGGATTCTTCAATACCGCGGAAGCCAGGGATCGAAGAACCGTCGAAGGCTACGCCTACCTCAAAAGTATCCTCTTCCACCTCGGAAGCGGGCAATGTAATGTGATGCGCGCGACCGGAAAGGTCGACGAAACGGAAATCCACGAACTGAATGCTGTTTTCTTTCAACAGGTCCAACACTTTTTGAGCTGACATCTGATATTTCCTCCATTTCCGAACGTTAACTTAGATTAAAACGGTTATTGTTCAACTTTCGCTTTAAACTCTGTCGTAATTATAAAACGAGCGTTTCGCACCGTCAATACTTATGTCAGGTATTTTTTGAGTATGTGTAAGCTATCCTCACACTTTTTATCTTTTGTTCACATTTCCGTCAAACCGAATGTTCAGGTTTGGCAAAATCGTCTTTTACAGGGCATAAAAAATCGTCCCAGCCATCTTTTGGGATGGTTGGGACGACGTCATGTGAGCTATTTCTATTTTTTCCAGGCAGCAAAAGCTTCGGCAGGCGCCTTCTCGGTGTCGAAGCGACGTCCCACCAGCTCGCCCAGCTTCTCGAGATCCTTGAGCAATGCCGCAAACTGGTCCGGGAACAGCGACTGTACGCCATCGCCGGTCATCGAATTGTCCGGATCGGTATGCATCTCGATGATGAGGCCATTGGCTCCGGCGGCCACCGATGCCTTGGACATCGGCTCGACCAGCTCGCGGCGACCTGTGCCATGGCTCGGATCGGAAATGACCGGCAGATGGCTCAACTGCTGCAGGACCGGGATCGCTGTCAGATCGAGCGTATTGCGCGTGTATTGCTCGAAGGTGCGGATGCCTCGCTCGCATAGCATAACGTTCGGATTTCCACCTGCGAGGATGTACTCCGCCGCATTCAGGAATTCATCGTAGGTGGCGCTGAAACCGCGCTTCAGCAGGACCGGCGTCTGGATCGTGCCAAGCTTGCGCAGCAGATCGAAGTTCTGCATGTTTCGTGTGCCCACCTGAAGGATGTCAGCGTACTCGGCGCACACATCGACGTACTCGGGCGTCATCACCTCGGTGATCGTCAGCAGACCGTGCTTCTCGCCCGCCTCGGCCATCATCGCCAGACCTTCGACGCCGACGCCCTGGAAGCTGTACGGCCCGGTACGTGGCTTGAATGCGCCGCCGCGCAGCACCTGACCGCCTGCGGCCTTAACCAGACGGGCAATCTCGTCGATCTGCTCCGGCGTCTCGACTGCGCACGGCCCGCCCATGACGACCATATGCTGGCCGCCGATCTTGACGCCCTTGATCTCGATGATCGTATCATCAGGGTGGAAATCGCGGCTCGCCAGCTTGTAGGATTTGGAGATCTTGATGACGTTCTCCACATCCTTCATCTGACGGAGATGCTCCGCCAGCGTCGGCTCTGCCTGGCCGATGATGCCGACGACCGTGCGATCCTCGCCGCGCGAGACGTGGGCCTTGACACCTGTTTTTTCGATATAGTCAACGATTTCAACGATTCTTTGTTCCGATACGTTTTTGTTTGTGATGACGATCATGTTTATCTCTCCTTTTCTCGCTTCAACGCTTATCCGCTTTTAAGCTTTGGTGCTTTTATGCTTTTAATCGATAAAGTAAATATACAAGAAAAAAAGCCCCCCGTCAACCTCTGTTTTATCGTGACCAGAGGCGGAAAGGCTTGGGGGGCGTTCAGACTGCCACCTGCCAAATCAGGCGTTGGATTTCTCGCGAATCTTGGGCAGCAGCTTGTTCATATTGATCGTCCGCTTCAGCTCCCAGGTCGCCGGATCGTTCGGATCGTATTGCTCCAGGTAGTTGATCACTTCCTTCGTAATCGGCGTCGGCGTCGACGCGCCGGAAGTGACCGCGACGATCTCGATGCCCTCCAGCCACTCGCGCTTGAGCTCGCTCAGGTCGGAGATGCGATACGCAGTGACGCCGCCGATCTCTTCGGACACTTGGGCCAGTCGATTCGAGTTGTTGCTGCGCGGGTCGCCGACGACGATGCACAGCTGGGCCTCGCTCACCTGCTCGGCAACCGCCTCCTGACGGACCTGGGTAGCCAGACAGATTTCATTGTGCACCTCGGCTGTCGGGAATACCTCCAGCAGCCGCTTGATCAGATGCTTGACATCCCACTGGGACATCGTCGTCTGGTTCGTGATGATGATCCGGTCTGTCGACAGCTGCAGCTGCTCGACATCCTCCAGACGCTCAATCAGATGGACGCGCTCCGGCGCGACGCCGATCGCGCCCTCCGGCTCGGGATGACCCCGCTTGCCGAGATACAGGATCTCGTAGCCTTCCGTTGTCTTCTCGCGGATCAGATCATGCGTGCGAGTGACATCGGGACAGGTCGCGTCGACGATCGTCAGCCCCTTCGCGCGGGCGCGCTCGCGCACTTCCGGCGAGACGCCGTGCGCCGTGAAGATGACGGTGCCTTTCTCGACCTGCTCGAGGATCTCCAGCCGGTTCTCCCCGTCCAGCGTGATGATGCCCTCCTGATCGAAGGACTCCGTGACATGCCGGTTGTGGACGATCATGCCCAAAATATAAATCGGTCGCGGCAAATCCAGGTTTTTGGCCGTCTGCATAGCCAGCACCATGGCATCGACGACACCGTAGCAATAACCTCTTGGCGATATCTTTAGTACCTTCACTGTGATTGCACCTGCTTTCTGACCGGTTAATCCTGCTCCCGGCCGCTGTCTTCTATTATATCGGAATCCGGCGGCCCTGCATAGGCGATCGGCAGCCAGATGACGAACGTCGTACCTTCGCCGAGGCGTGTCTTCACCTCGATCGATCCGCCATGCTCATCGATGATCCACTTGGCAATCGACAGTCCCAGACCAGTGCCAGCCGTCTTGCCGCGCGATTCATCTGCCCGGTAGAACCGTTCGAAGATATGCGGAACCTCTTCTTTGTCCAGCCCGATGCCGGTATCCTTGACGATCAGACCGGCTTGGTCGCTGACGCGGATCGCCTGTAGTTCGACATAGCCCTCCGGCGTGTACTTAAAGGCATTTTCGATGAAGATGAAAATTAACTGACGCAAGTAATCCTCATTGCCATGGACGTGGATATCCGTAAATGTCGCGAGGCTCTCGTCCAGTCGAAGCTCAACTGTCCGCGGCAGCAATTGGGCGCGTCGGGCCACCTCCTCCACAACCGGCAGCAAGGCGACCTCGGTCTTGTCCATCTGGTATCCGGCATCCGCGCGCGCGAGCGACAGCAAGTCGCTGACGAGACGCGACATCCGCTTCGCTTCGTCGGAGATGTCGCGCATCGCTTCCATCGACAACGCCGCGCGTTCGGCGTCGATATGGATATAGGACTCACGCGCATCCCCCGGCGCTTGCAGCTGCGGCGCCCACATCTTCTCAAGCAGATCGATATTGCCGCGGATCGTCGTCAGCGGCGTCCGCAGCTCATGCGAAGCATCGCTGACGAAGCGACGCTGCGTCTTGTACGCGCCGTCCAGCTCATTGTACGTAATCTCCAGCCGCTCCAGCATGCCATTCAGCGTATCGGTCAGCCGCCCCATCTCGTCATTGGGCCCTTCTCTAGGGATGCGCAGAGCCAGGCTCGAGCCATTCTCGATCTGAGCGGCTGCCCGGATAACATTGTCGATCGGCTTGAGCGCCTTCCTCGCCAGGAACAATCCCGTCGTGAAAGCGGCCAGCACCAGGAACAACGACGAGAGCGTGAGGATCGTCTGCACGTTGCGCAGTAGCGTCTCCTCGCGCTCCGTCATGGCCGCCACCTGGAGCAGGCCTACGAGCGTGCCGTCACGCAGGATCAGCGGATACTCATAGACGAGGAAGGGGAAGTTCTCGAGCCGGATCGTACGGAACACGCCCTCCCGATTTTGGATGCTTGTCGGCTCGGGGTAGGGGAATGTGATGCTCTCGAGCAGATTCCTCGTCCGGAAGCTCTGTGCCGGATTCGTATAGTTGACCACCTGGATGAAATATTCGTTCAGCTGAATCGTCGAGCGCTGACTAATATTCAGCTTGAATTTCTCGATAAAATCATAGCTCGGCTCAATGTAGATCGTATTGGCCTGCTGAATCATCCGGCTCTTCAAGCCATCATACGTATAGTAATTGACGAAAAGGTAAATCGAAACGCCGAACACCATCAGGGTGATTGCTAGCAATCCGGAATACCATAACGTCAGCCGCAACCGGATGGACATGCTCCTAGCCTCCTTCTCCTTTCAACACGTAGCCCGTGCCCCGCACGGTCTGGATGAGCCGCTTGGCGCCGCCGTCCTCGGTCTTCTGCCGCAGCATGGCGATATACACCTCGAGGACGTTGGACTCACCGCTGAAGTCATACCCCCAGATCCGCTCCATAATCGTCTCGCGCGTCAGGACACGGCGCGGATTTTGCATAAACAGATGCAGCAGATCGAACTCCTTGGCCGTCAGCTCGACGCTGCGTCCGGAGCGGATCGCCTCGCGCGAGTCGAGATCGAGGATCAGGTCGTCGAAATAAAGCCGGCTTCCCGGCTCCTCCAGCTTGTCCGGCTTGCGGCGCAGCAGCGCTCGCACCCGGGCGAGCAGCTCCTCGAGCGCGAACGGCTTCACCAGATAGTCGTCAGCGCCGAGGTCCAGCCCCCGCACCCGGTCCTGAATATCGTCCTTGGCGGTCAGCATCAGGATCGGCACCGCGCTGCCGCTCTCGCGCACGCGCCGGCACACCTCCCAGCCGTCCACCTGCGGCATCATCACATCGAGCACGAGCAGATCCGGATCATGCGACAGCATCGTCTTCAGCCCCTCCAGGCCATTGCTCGCCGTCGTCACTTCATAGCCCTCAAAGGCCAAGCTGCGTCTAAGCAGCGAAGTAATCTTCTCGTCGTCATCGACGACGATAATATGTGGTCTCACTCGCGTGTCCCCTTTCCTCTATCCTGCGTTTCTCCCGTCTGACTCTCATTATAGCAAGGATTAACAGACGATTCATCTGTTCCGGCTGCTGCAGCTTGACAAGTCAAGAGCGCAGGCCGGCCGTCGGCCGCCTGCGCTCCATGGTGAGGCTTATTGCGTATTTTGCTCGAATTCGTTGCGGTCACCGAGCACGACCTTCAGCTCGAGCGCACGTCCGTCACGGATGACATTCAGCGTAAGCTCGTCGCCGACCTTGCGGCTCTGGATCTGCTTAATCAGCGCATCCGTCGTAGCAACCTCATCGCCGTTAATGCCGGTGATGACGTCGAACTGCCGGAGATCGCCTTGGTACGCCGGAGATCTGTAGTAGACGCGATTGACAAGCGCGCCCTTCGCTTCATCCAGTCCGAGCTCCTTGGCGAAGTCATCGGTTACCGTCTGCAGCTCGGCGCCGATGAACGGGATCGGCTCCTTCGGAATCTCCTGGTTGCTCTTCAGCGTCTCCACGACTTCCTTGATCGTGCTGGTCGGGATCGCGAAGCCGATGCCTTGCGCATCTGTGCTGACGGCGGTATTGATGCCGATCACCTCGCCGCTAGTGTTCAGCAGCGGACCGCCCGAGTTGCCGGGATTGATCGATGCGTCGGTCTGCAGCAGATGCTCGTATTGTCTTACACCCTGCGAGTCCGGGATATTGATCGGCCGTTCCTTGGCGCTCAGCACGCCGACGGTGATCGTATGGTCGAAGCCGTGCGGATTGCCGATCGCAACCACCCAGTCGCCGATACTGATCGCGCTCGAGTCGCCGAGCGGCAAGGTCGGGAACGACTCCTCGCCGGTAATCTTCAATACAGCCAAGTCCAGATCATAGCTGGAGCCAAGCTTCTCGGCCTCGAACTTCTTCGGATAGCCCTGCAGCGTCACCTCGATCTTGGAGGCATCCCCGACGACATGCTCGTTGGTCAAGATATAGCCATCCTCCTCGAAGATGAAGCCGGAGCCGACGCCTGTCGGTACGGTGCTCTCGCCGCCGCCGTTATCAGGCGCAGACTGTCCTCCAAAAAACTGCCAGAACGGATCGAGATTGCGTCCACCTCGGTTGCTGTTCACATTCGTATAGGTCTCGATCTTGACAACAGCCGGGGACGCCTGCTCGAAGATCTGAGCGATATTGTTCGGTCTGGCCGTATCGAGCGCGCTGGAGACGGGAGCGGATGCCGTGCTCTCGCCGGACGCTCCTGTCGTCTGCGCCTTCGAATTGGCTGGCAACAGACCATTTCCAGTGAACCAGTTGTTGTAATCGGCCAGCCCCATCAGTGTGCCTACGACGAGCACCCCGGCCAGGAAGGAAGCGAATATCGCACGGAACGAAGTTCCTCGCTTCTCCTTGACCTGCCAGCCGTTCTTACCTGGCGGCGTCGAGGTTACCGGCGCATAAGGGCGCGGACGCATCGGCGGCGTTATCTGGACATCCGTCTGATGCGAGGCGCCCGCCTCGAGAGGTCTGCGCCCTTCTTCCTGACCATACGCACCGTTCTGCTGCGGAGCTCCTGCATCTCCAGCCTTGAACGGACCATAGGAGTAGTAGTAGGATGGCTTTTGCTCCGTCCGGTCAGCCGTCGGGCCGGACGTCCCTGCGCGCTCCTGATCCCGTTGCTCGTCGCGCTCGCCCTCGGGGCGGTCGCCACGAAAAAAATCATCGTACGACTTTTTGTTGTTGTTGTTGTCTTCCATCGCTGCTTTACCTCCCGTAGCATGGTGTTGAATGATCCCTATCCTCTCAGCGAAAAAATCGCTGTCATTAAGAAAGTTGCATAAGTTTGTCTTGTTGTCTCTATCATGCACATTGTACCTTAAAAGAAGATTAATCGGGGATGAAATTTAGATAATTTTTGTGACGTCGTCTTACATCCCGGTACAATATTACGCGCAGACCTTCCTCCCCAACATAAAAAGCCCCGCATTATGCGGAGCTGTGGTTTTACTGATCATAGCTACTTTATCAAAAAAAATATCACTGAACATGTATCCATGTTACATATGGAACAGTGGAACTGTATTGACTTGAATCATGGCCTTTCACTCTCCAATAAATCGTCCAGTTGTGAGGTAAACTACCCACACCATATGAGTCTATGCCTCCTGGCCCATTATCGCTTGCGGTTTGAGGCGTGTCTATATTAACACCCGGAGGCGCAAATGCAACTTCTAAATCATAGTTTTGTTGCCCTGAGTTAACCAAGATCACTGATAAAACTTTTGCTGATCCCGTTGTGTTTGTCCATCTAAACCAATCAGAATCAGTGGATGTCGTTATATACCCTTGATAAGCCTCAAAAGGATTAACAACATAGGCCGAGTAGGAGTCATCAGCAAACCCTACTGTTGCAAATGCTGATTGAGTGAAAGAGAAGACGAGAACAAGTGACAAGGCAAGCGAGACCATTTTTTTCTTCAATGCGTCCTCCTCCTGAAACTTTATTCGATGCCGGCCAGCTATCTATATCCAATGTTACCACATCGTTCCATTGGTGAGTATGGTACAAAAATACCAGTTAGTTACAGTTAACAAGCGTATTTGTCGGTATGTGTCGAAGTCCCCGCCTAGCAGGGCCTATCCTAAGAACATAGCGTTACGTTTTCCACGTCGCTAAACACTCAAAAGCTCTCTGCACTAACAATGCAGAGAGCTTAATATGCCTTGCGGTTGAAATGTTCAGCGCGTCACCAACCGCTCGACCTCGGCGAGCAGTCGCTTGCCTGCTTCCACCCACTCCGGCTCGATCTCGGCATCGGGATCGATCGGCTGGGAAAACTGGTCGAAGAGCGCGCCGACGATATTCACTCGCGCCTCCTGATCCAGGCCTTCGTTGTACACATGCTTCAGCACATAGGGCTGGCCCATTCGAATCTTCGCATCCTGCGGCGCCTCGATATCCAGATTGCCCTGATAGACCTCGAAGGGCAAGCGCAGCCAAACTTTATGAGCACCGTCCAGATAGCGGTCGAACGAGCCCTGCTTGTAGTCCCACGCGCCGCCGAGCGCGAACTCCAACGGCTCCAGCAGCTGCAGCATCTCGATATATTCATGTTCGGTCGATTCCAGTCGGGACGATAATACGATCATAGCGATTCGTCTCCTTTATAGCCATTTACCATCTAGCGTCCCCGAAGCAGGAGCCAATTATGTATATCTCTGTGAACGGAAGGTCGTCCCTCCGCTCACGCCTTGCCCGCCCACCCCTTGCGGTGCGCGAATACGGCCAACTGGGTCCGGTCCTCGAGCTCGCACTTCATCAGCAGGTTGCTGACATGCGTTTTGACCGTCTTGATGCTGATATGGAGCTCATCGCCGATTTCCTTGTTGGACCTGCCTTCGGCAATAAGCAACAGCACCTCCCGCTCCCGCTCGGTCAGCCCTTCATCGTCTCCTTGGGCTGTGCGCAGGCGCAGGCCGCGCGTCAACGCTTGCGAGACATCGCTGGTCATGACCGGCATGCCTTTGACCGCTCCTGACAGGGCATAGATCAGCTCCTCGGCCGAGACGGTCTTCAGTACATAACTTACCGCTCCCGCTTCGATCGCAGCGACGACCTTCTCATCCTCGAGGAAGCTCGTCAGCATGACGATGCGCAGTCCGGGATCGAGAGTCATGATCTGCCGAGTCGCCTCGACGCCGTCCATGACCGGCATCATCAGGTCCATCAAGATGACATCCGGCCGATCCTCCGGCGCGGTCTGACGCAGCATCTCCAGCGCCTCCCCGCCATTGCCCGCCTCTGCGGTCACCTCGAATCTCGGGTCCAGCATCAGGTAGGTGCGCAATCCCGCCCGCACCATATCGTGATCGTCGACGATCATTATTCGCCACTGCTTGGCCTCACTCATCGTCTTCATGCTCCTTTGGCGTATATTTCGGGATGCTCACACGCACGCGCGTGCCGCCTCCGGTCTTGCTGATGATCTCGGCATCCCCGCCGAGTCGCTGCGCCCGCTCGCTCATCGTCGACAGCCCATACGAGCCGCGCTTCACCTGATCGACGCGGAAGCCCGCCCCGTCGTCCTGGATCGTCAGGATGAGCTGATGCTCCGTCTCCGAGAGGGTTAGCGTCGCCTTGCTCGCCGAGGCATGCTTGACGATATTGGCCATTGCTTCCTGAATGATCAGAAAAAACTGATGCTCCTTGGCCTCCGACAACGGCTCCTCGATGCGCCAGTCCAACACCCCCTGCAGATGGTTCTGTCGGCAGTAATCCGGGAACCATTTGTCCAGCGCCTGCTGCAGCGACTTGCCCTCCAGCTCCATCGGGCGCAATTGGGCGATAAAGCCACGCATCTGCTTTTGAGCGGAGGAGGACATCTCGATGAGCTGCTCCATCAGTTGCTCCGCACGGTCAGAGTTCATCGCCAGCAGCTTCGGCAGCGAAGAGGCCGACATATGGATGGCGAACAGCTGCTGACTGACCGTATCATGCAGGTCCCGTGCCAGCCGCTTGCGCTCCTCCATGACCGCCTCCTCGTTGGAGGCGGCCTCCCGCATCACCTGCTCCTCGCCGATTCGTTGCAAGAGCTGCATGCGCCGCTGCATCGCCGCCACCATCGTATTGAATTCATGGAAGGCAGCTGTGAAGGATCGGGCGCCTTCCTCCGGGATGCGTACCGACAGGTTGCCATTGGCTGCCTGCTTGAGCGCCAGATGCATCGTATCGATCCGGCGCTGCCATCGTTGCGCGGCCCAATAGCCAAGCGCCAAATTGAGCAGGATGAGGATGAGCGGCATCGTCATACGAACCTTCTCAGCTTCGAGACCAGCCCTCGCAGAGAGCATATCCGTCCCGATATACCAGAGCAAGGAGGAGAGTGCGGCAGCGAAGAAGAAAAAAAGGATGAGCTCCCATTTGGAGCTGCGTAGCAGACGCACCATCATGTCCGCCTCACCCGACCTTCGTCACTTTAACATCGCCGATGAAGGTGCTGACGACGAGACGAACCTTTTTATCGCATTCATCGTAGGCTCGGCTCTCTACCCGGGTATTGAGGAAGAAGCCGCTGTCCTTGCGGTCGAGAATCTTCGCATCGCCGATAAAGGCGCTTGAGACGACGTCGATCCCCACCTCCACATCGCTTGGCAAGAAAACTTTGACATCCCCGATAAAAGTCGAAATCGTCAGCTTCGTCTCGCCGTACGGGATCTGCGCCTTCGTCAAGTCCAGCGTCGTATCTCCGATAAAATGCGAGATGTTCATCGGCTTAAGCTCCCAGTAATCCTGTCCGAGGTGGATGTCGCCGATAAAATTCGAGCGTGTCTGCACGTTCGGATCGTTGTTCCACCATTCGACCCGCTCGCGGCCATTATGGCTATGCTTATATTGCGGATCGCCGTAATCCTGCCCTTGGCTCTGTGTCCCGTAAGCCCCGTGGGGACCATGCTGACCGTAAGCATCCTTATGACTGTGAGCCCCATGATGGTCGCGGGAGCCATGTTGTCCCTGGGGGCCGTGCGGACCGTAATGGGGCTGTCCGTTGGCCTCATATCCTGCTTGACCGTAGGGAGCATCCGCGCGGTAGCGGTCGTCATAATCGCGAGCCGGATCATAGGTTCCGTCCGACTTGGTCGGATCGGGGTGCAGCGGCGGCGCTGGCGGGATGGGCGAAGAATCGTTGGGATACGCTTGCCACTCCTCTTCCCGATGCGTCTCTCGCTTCTCCTTGCGCTTGAAGATCATCGACAAGCCGACGCCGATAATAATGAACGGAATCGCATAACGAATCAGATCGCCAAAGGAGAAATTAACGAAGCCCAGATTGTTGCCCAAAAAGTAGAGGCCAATCACAAGCGGAATCGCATATTCCCACGTCGACTTACGATCAAGCAGACCCCCGAGACCGATCACGATCAGAATCATCGGCCAGAACGTGCGGATCAGGTCGCTGATCCCGAACCAGATCAAACCGAGCTGACTCATGAGGAACAGAACGCCCGCGCCTACGACCATCAGTCCAATTATGATGCGCGTGAAAACTCCAGAATGCATCTTCATCACCCCTGTTTGTATACTGCTGTACACCTAGTATAACGGAATGCAGCAAATCGATGTAACGGGCGGCGGGTTGATCCTGCTCTACGTCTATAGACCGAGTCGATGGAAGAGGTTTACAGCCAAAACTATCCAATACACGTCAAAACCTCCCCGCCTGATCTTCAGATCAGAAAAGGAGGTCTGACGTAATCGCCACCCTAGGGCGTGTCTGCAAACTACCTTCGGAGTATGCTGACACACCCTAGGGTGTGTTTACATACTCGGAGGGTAGCAGATTAGGCTGAATTTTCGTTCCATGCAAGGAACTTTTGTGCAGTCGTACCGGGGGTACGGCAAGCAAAAGTGACGCCGCAGGGGGCGGAAAGGCGGCCTAAGATGCCCCTGAGCGGGTTTGTAAACACGCCCTAGCGCCCTACCCGCACATCGATGCCGATTACGCCGATTGGTGTGCCCGAGCCGTCTCGAATCGGTAGAGACAAGGTTATGCAAGCTTGCTTCGTAATCGCCGAAATATAGACGTCCGAGGTAAAGGAGCGGCCAGCCATCGCCGCCTTCCACCACTCGCGCGAACGCGCATTGACCAGCCCCGCTTCGGGCAGCGAGATGATGAACGAGCCGTCTGCCCGGTTGGACCAGACCGCCTCCACATCGGAGGCTCCCAGCATCATTGAGGTCAGCCGCTCCCGATGCTCCGTCTCGTCAAGCGTCGTCAGTCTGGGATCGGCGGCGAGCTGCTGCAGCTTGCTCATCAGTTTGGACACCTCGGTCATCGCATGCTGCGTCTGGCGTTCGACGCCAGCCTTGCCGATCGACCCAGCCAGCTCGTCGGAGGACTTCTGTAACGAACGGTTGACCCGCTCCAGCTTGGCGATCTGGCCACGCTGGATCTCGGTCAGCTCCAATGTCTCGTCGACCCGCTGCAGCGTCCCATTGACTGTCTCCACCACATCGGCCAGCATGCCCGTCGTTTCTGTCGTCAAGGCGCTTTGTCTTGCACTGGCTTCGCTCGTCTGACCGACGAGCGCATCGACCTGGTGGATGCGGCCGACGATCCGATCCATATGGTCCTTGATGATCCCCATTTCCTGAATGCCGCTGGCGACTGCCGACTTCTCTACCTCGACAGAGGCGACGACGCGCTCCACGCCCTGCTCGATCTCCTCGACGATCGATGTCGAGCGCTTCACCGCCTCGCCGCTCTGCTCGGCCAGCTTTTTGATCTCCTGTGCGACAATAGCGAAGCCTCGCCCTGACTCGCCGGCATGCGCAGCTTCGATGGAAGCGTTGAGCGCGAGCAGCGACGTTTGCGAGACGATGCTGTGGATCGAGGCATTGATTTCATGGATGCGCGAGGTCTGCTGGATGAGCTCGCGGATGCTGCTGCTCATCGTTCTATTTTGCTCATAGAGCTCGTTCATCACTTGATCTGTCGTCGTCAGCGCCCGGACAACATCTAGCACGACATCCTTGGTCTGACGACTCTCCATGCTTAGCTGCTGCGAGGTATCGGTGATTTGCTCTGCAGCAGCGGCTACCTCCTGCAGCGAAGAAAAGGTTTCCTCGATGCGTTCGAGGGCATTTTTGCTCTGTTGACGCAGCTTTGCCTCTTGAACAGCCGAACGATCGGCGATCGCAGCGAGCTGCTCCATCGCCAGATGTACCTCCTCTACCACCGCCTGCAGTTGATCCACCGTCACTTGCGATTCGTTGACCAGTTGTACCAACTGCAATTCCTCATGCCGGCCAAGGCGTTCGGAGCCTGCGGTCGATTTAAGCTTCCACCAGGCTTGGGCCATCAATGTTTCCCCTCCATCACTCGACAATAGGTTACAATTATTAACATTATAAAGGAAATTTCTGCATAAGAAAAGAGGGATCTCTTAGACCCCTCTTTTGTAATATTAAGAAACGATTATTTGTTGTTATTTTTGTTCACCTGTTTCGCCGGATTGTTGTTAGCTACATTCGCATTCAATTCCTCGGCATACTCTTCATTCAGTTGATTTTGTTGATTTTGGTTTTGCTGTACTTTGTTCTTGTTGTTTTTGGCCATCGTAATCACCTCCCTGGACTAGTATGGGAGAGTGAACGGCCGATTATGTATGTGGCAGCAAAAGTTAACTATTCGGGATGCGGCGAGCTGATCCAGTTTTTCAGGCGTTCGCGGCTCCGGTGGATGCGCGCCTTGACTGTGCCGATCGGCATATTCATCGCATCGGCAATCTCCTGATCCTTGAACCCGTAATAAAACTTGTAGAGGATCATCGTACGCGAGCGCGGGTCCAGCGCGCCAAGCAGCTCCGAGATCTCAACGATCAACTCGGCCTCGCTCGGCGAAGGCGCCGAATGGACGTCCCACTCCTCGATCCACTGTCCCGCCTCGCGGAAATGGGATTGCTGCCGATTCATATTGGACGCGATATTGGCCGTTATCGTCTTGGCCCACGCCGCCAGCTTGCTCTGCTCGCGCAGCGTATCATGCTTCAGCAATATGCGAACCCAAGCGTCCTGCACTACATCGTACGCATCGGATTTGTTGTGCACTCTGGAATAGGCTACACGGATCATCTGGTTGTACAGATCGCGCAGCAGTTCCTCATGCTCGTCCGCTCCGCCAGTCTCGGCGCCAGGAGATACCCATCTATGCATCGTCTAACCCGCCCCATCAAAGTTCTTTCTTAATGATCCTATTATACCATCAAACGTTGGAAAAAAAAAGAAGATTCACCCCGAAAATTGGCACGGGATAAATCTTCCAGCCTACTACGATTTTAACATGGAGACCGGAATGGTCCGCTCTGTCTCCATAACCCGGTTAATCTCCTTGAGCCAGGCTTCGGTCAGCCGCCCTCGACCTCTATGAATCACTTCGACCGTCACCGTCTTCTTGCCCCATTCCTGATAGACTTGCTTGATCGTGTCAAAGTACAGGTCGATCTTGTTGCCCTTGATCGCAGAGCCTGTATCAGCGACGACGCCGTAGCCATAGCCTGGAATGTGAATGAGACTGCCGATCGGCAATACATCCGGGTCGGCGGCAATCGTCGACACATGGTCGCGACGGACGCGCACGCCGGAGTAAGTGATGCCGTATTGCGGATGGCCTGGCCGCTTGCCGGTGGATTCGTAACCTGCGGTATAGCCAGTCGCAGTCACCTCCAGCGTAGCCACGGGCTGGCTCTGCAATCCGCCGCCTGGCTGCTCCTCTGTCGCAGCCGTCGCAGGGACAGCGAGCGAGCAGAGCAGCAGGATGCCGGCGAATGTCAGCTTTCGCTTGGACATGGTGGTCTTCCCTCCTGCTTCCAAGGTTCCCCCCACGCCGCGATTTCTATTCGCCTTAGACTTTTTTGGTGCGAATTTCCTCAGCCAACTGCTCTGCCAGCTCGACAACCGGACGCGCGCCGATGTCGCCCTCGCCGCGCTTGCGCACCGATACGGAGCGAGCGCTCATCTCCTGCTCGCCGACAATCAGCATGTACGGCACCTTCTCGAGCTGCGCCTCGCGGATCTTGTAGCCCAGCTTCTCGTTGCGCAGATCGCTCTCGGTGCGTACGCCAGCTGCTTGCAGCTGCTCCTGCACTTCGCGCGCATACGCCTCGTAAGCCGTCGATACCGGGATGACGCGGGCTTGCTCCGGCGACAACCAGAGCGGCAGCGCACCGGCGAAGTTCTCCAGCAGGAAGGCGGTCATCCGCTCCATCGTACTGATGATGCCGCGATGGATGACGACCGGACGGTGCTTTTTGCCGTCCTCGCCGATGTACTCCAGCTCGAACCGCTCCGGCAGCAGGAAGTCCAACTGCGCTGTGGAGAGCGTCTCTTCCTTGCCGAGCGCCGTCTTGATCTGCACGTCCAGCTTCGGACCGTAGAAGGCCGCTTCGCCCTCCGCCTCGAAAAACGGCAGCTCCAGCTCCTCCACGACCTCGCGCAGCATGCGCTGCGACATCTCCCACATCTCGTCGTTCTGGAAATATTTCTCGGTATCCTGCGGATCGCGATAGGACAAGCGGAAGCGGTATTGGCTAATGCCGAAGTCCTCGTACACCTGGCGGATCAGCTGAATAACGCGGGCAAACTCCTCCTTGATCTGATCCGGGCGGCAGAAAATATGCGCGTCGTTAAGCGTCATCGCCCGAACGCGATGCAGGCCGGTGAGCGCGCCGGACATCTCGTAGCGATGCATTGTGCCGAGCTCGGCGATCCGCAGCGGCAGGTCGCGATAGCTGCGCATGTCGCTCTTGTAGACCATCATATGATGCGGACAGTTCATCGGCCGCAGCACGAGCTCCTCATTGTCCATCACCATCTTGGGAAACATGTCCTCGGAGTAGTGATCCCAGTGGCCGGATGTTTTGTACAGCTCGACGTTGGCAAGCACCGGCGTATACACATGCTGATAGCCGAGACGCTCCTCCAGATCGACGATATAGCGTTCCATCGTCCGGCGCAGCCGCGCGCCGTTCGGCAGCCAGAGCGGCAGACCCTGTCCCACCTCGCGCGAGAAGCCGAACATTTTCAGCTCGCGGCCAAGCTTGCGGTGATCGCGTTTTTTCGCTTCCTCGAGCAGATGGAGATGCTCGTCGAGCTGCGATTTTTTGGGGAAGGCGGTGCCGTAGATCCGTTGCAGCATCTTGTTCTTCGCATCGCCTCGCCAGTATGCGCCTGCGACGCTCAGCAGCTTGAATGCCTTGATACGGCCGGTGGACGGCAAATGCGGACCGCGGCACAGGTCAAAAAACTCGCCCTGATCATAGATCGTGATGACCGAGTCCTCCGGCAGATCGCGAATCAGCTCCAGCTTCAGGTTATCCTCCAGCTTGGTGAAGATGTCCAGCGCTTCCTGACGCGAGACGACGCGACGGCGAATCGGCAGATCCTCCTTGACGATCCGCTCCATCTCCTTCTCGATCTTGGTCAGATCCTCCGGCGTCAGCGATTGCTCCATATCGATATCATAATAGAATCCATCCTCGATGACCGGTCCGATGCCAAGCTTGATCGATTGATCCTTGAATACGCGCTTGATCGCCTGGGCCATCAAATGCGCGGTGCTGTGGCGATAAACCTCCAGCCCAGCTTCGCTGTCAACGGTAACGATCTCTACCGCGGCATCAGGCGTCAGCGGTTCGTACACATCGACGACCTTGCCATTCAGCTTGCCTGCGATTGCTTGCTTCCTCAGTCCGCTGCTGATCGATGCCGCTACGTCCTCGATCGTACTGCCCGCTTCGTATTCGCGCACGGCGCCGTCCGGCAGCTTGATTTGAATCGACATTTCCTATTGCTCCCTCCAGTAATGAAAGTAATGGCAAGCGGCGGAGCACGCAAAAAAAGCACGCATCCCGCAAAAGGGACGAGTGCTTGACATGACCCGTGGTTCCACCCTCATTCAATCGCGGCCATCGCCGACGATCCTTGAGCCATCCGGTAACGGAGATGAACCGTTGCCGCCTACGCACCTGACGCTTGTGGCGTCGGCTTCAGCCGCACAGCTCCGAAGGGGTATCCCTGTCGATGTATCGGAAGGAAATTGCAGCCATGTTTCCTCTCTCTGGACCGTACAAAGTGGACAGAGCATTGTCTTCGTCAAGACGCTGTTCATGTACAACATTATACAATCGAAACGCCGATAAGGTCAAGGCAGCCGCCTCATCGTGGAGGCGATGCGTGCCGCATCAGGCGCACAATGACGGTGATCGCTTCCGCTCTGCTTGCCTCTGCATGCGGCTCGAACCGGTTGCCCGCCCTGCCGTTCACCAGTCCCGCGCTGCGGACGGAGCTGACCGCAGGCTCCGCCCAAGCCGGGATCTCCGCTGCGTCCGTGAAGGGAGCTTTCTCCTCTGAGCCTATGGCTGCGGAGTCCAGCGCCTTTAGCCCCCCGGCCAACATTACCGCAAGCTGAGCCCGCGTCAGTCGAGCGTCCGGACGGAAGCTCCCGTCCTCATAGCCTTGCATCAGCCCCGACTGGACTGCCTGCGAGACGGCTGGCCTGGCCCAATCGCGTATCGCTCCTGCATCCCGGAAGTCCGGCAGCGCCGTCGGCCGATTGATCGGCTGGAGCGCGTTCACAAGCATGACGACGAACTCCGCTCGCGTCACCGGACGCGCGGGCTGGAAGGTGCCGTCTTCATAGCCCTTGACATAGCCTGCTTGCAGTCCCGTCCGAATCTCCGCCTCGGCCCAATGACCGGCAATATCGGAGAAAGCCGACGACTCAGTCGGATCATCAGCCGGATCGGTCGACCCACTCGCTTCCGGAGACGCTTCCGGCTCAACCGCTGCTGCCGCCGAGCCTGGATGCACCAGGAGCTCCTCTTGACTCTGGCTGACCGAAGGGAACCATGACCAACCGGGAGGCGAGACTGCCGGCTCCTCGTCAGGATCAACATCGAGCTGTACCCGTACGAATCCGTTGTCTTGCGTAAATGCCGCCTCCGTACCATTCCACAATACCCGGGTCGTCCCCGGGGCATATACGATCGCCGTCATGTCGGTGACGCCGGATGGCGCATCAGTCGTCAGCTGCAGCTCAGTGCCTGCCAGGTCAGCCTCGACGCTTACATCCTCCGCCTCGTATCCGCTGCCGTCCGTCCAATAATAATGCAGCTTACCTTCGGTTTCACGGTCGCCATTGAAGTAGAACACCTGCGTCCTGCCGTCCTTCAGCTTGATCTCGATCTGGTCATCTGGCGTGCGCCTTGCGCTCTCGATCCGGCTCTCGCCGGAGAGCGGCTCGATGACGCTGACGAATTGCGCTTTCTGCCGGTTCGTGATCCGGTTCACGACAGATGTCGAGTAAGCGCTCGTATCATTCGCCGGGCCCGGCGCTTCGCCCACGATCATGACGGACGGCTGCACCGGCGAACTGGTCAGACTGTACAGCTTCAGTCCGTTGCCGCTCGGCAGACGCCACTCCCCGTTCCACGCCTCTTCCAGGTCCGCCTTTTGACCGTTGCGGAAGAAAGGATAGGCATCCTTCGTCCCAAGCGCTTCCTCCATCGGCGTCAGGTCGCCGCCCGGCGTGAATTCGCCCAAGCCATGCAGCAGCCAATCATACTGGCGCGGAGTATCGGAGGCTACCGTGAACAGATCGATTAAATAATCACCGGTCACCGCTACCGTTCGTTCGTAACGGTCCATATCTGCGTAGGCCTTCGTCGCGCTATTGGTCATGATGCCGAAGCCTTCGCCAGGTAGGAACAGCTTGGTCGGTTCATGCGTCTCGACGCCGTTCTCGGCGGGGATCTGCTGAGTATCGCCGTCCACCGTTACCGTGTTGTGGGCAAAGGTCTTCTTGTAATAGGTCTCGAACATGGAATTGCTGTACGAAGGGATGCCTTTATCCGGCGCGAGACGCTCTCCCTGTCCGAATACCTCTAGATGCAGCTTGTCGAAATGGCCGTGATACCCGCCATGATCGCCATAATCGACCAAAGCGTACAACTGGTCGTTGCCGGTGCCTGAGCGCAGCACTGACTGACCCAGCCCCTCAAAGTTGCGGCTGGCGGAAGGCCACTCGCCAATATTGTCGATCGCTGCCTTCCCGAAGAACACGGCCTGCTCCCCTGCGATGCCCGAGGTCGGGTCGCCCGGCACGATGTAGCCGCCGCGCGGCCTGCCGTTCTCCACATAGAGCCTGTGCAGCAGCGCGCCATAGACGGGATCGTCGTAATGAGCGTATACCGCCTCGTAATCCATCGGCACCACCCGCCCCGGTGCGCCCATACTGGTCGGATACTTGCCGGAGTTGTTGCTGTTGATGATCCCCAGATCCGGGAAAGCGTAGTCGATCGGCATATCGAACGTCTTCTTAAAAGGCCCGCTGGCGAACAAATCATACCCCATGCCGCGCAACCCGAGCGTATGATAGAGCAGCGCCGCCTGGGCATAAACATGATAACCGATCGCGCCCTCGTACCAGAAGCCGTCCGACAGGACGCTGTTCTCCATCTGGAAGGTGAAGCCGCTGCGTCCGTTAACGGAGTGATCCATCAACGCCTCGTCCTCCAGGATGGCGCCGATCAAGCCAATGGCCGCGTTATGCCAGGTCTGCCAGTTGGACTTGGCCACATCGTAGGCCTGCAGCGTGCGGGCTGAAGGGGCGAACAGATTCTGCTCGATGTCGTGCTTCTCCGCTTCGCTCAGCACGCCGCTGGACGCGATAAGATCGTAGGCATGCACCAGCTCGATCATCTGCACCGCTTCGTCGAGCGACTGGTAGAACAACCGCCCGTTCTGCGCCTGCAGCGGATATTCGGGGTACAGCTTGGCATAGTTCACCAGGATTTCCTTGGCCTTGGCCGCATACCTCACCTCATCCGTCAACGCGTACACAATCGCCAGATTGCGCGCCGCCTGGACGTTCAGCGTATGGGTCGTGAACCGCCATCCCGCATCGACTTGCTCGCCGGTGTGCAGTTGACCGTCGGCAGGGCAGAGATGGGCATGCGGGCTGTTGTAATCATAGATTAATGTTACGTCGCCGCATACGAACCAAGTGGTTTGCCCGGCAGGCTTGGATGGGTAATAGACGGTCTTGTCCACCCAGTCATCCGCTTTTGCCCGCACAGCCGCCAGGTAGTCCTGTGCCCAAGGATACGTTTGTATTTTGACTTTGGCCGCATCCAGCTCCTCGGCCGCGACCATCACATAAGGGTGCTGCTTTACCTGGCTCCCCCGCTCGCCGATGGCAATATTCAATTCGAGCGCGACCTCCTTGCCGCCCTGCTGCGGAGTCACCGCAAACGTTGCAAGAGCCGCCTCGCCCGCTTGGGCATCTGCAGGCACACGCACCCGGAATGATACCTCCGTCTCTTCGCCGTCCGTTACGACTTCTGTAGCCGTCTCATAGTTGAGCTCATAGCCTGCTGGAAACGGTACTTTCGAGGAGATGCCGTAGGCTGTATCCGTCCCGCCGATATTGCGCAGCAGGAAGGTGTACTCCAGCTCCGCTCCCGGCAGCGCGCCTTTATCGATTCGCTTGATTGAAGGCTCGATGGCGTTTTTGGAGAGCGCCATACCGTCAAAGTAGAGTACGTCCGTCGGGTCGGGCTCAGGATCCGAGCCATACCAGCGCGGATGGATGATGAGTTGGGTAAAGTTGGCGAAGCTCGCATGACCATTGGAGTTCAACATGCGATTAAACGGCAGCTCAACCTTCTTCCAGCCGGACCAGTCTACGAAGAAGGTCGACATGAAGTATTCATTGCCTGGAATGTCATTGTCCGGCGTCTGGAGGATGAAATAGAGCTTCTTATTGGACGCCCGCTCCGAATACAGCCAGAACTCGATCTGGTCGTGCTCTTCCCACAGCGCCGTAATCCCCGTCACATTGATGGCGCCTGCGGGGTTCGTCCATCTTCCAGAAAACTCACCTAATACGGGGTGCTCCGAGTCCGGTGTCGTGTTGGTCCAACCGGTGAAGCCCTCCATATCGCTGATCGGATAGCTGCCGCTTCCGGACAGATCGATCGTATAGACATGGCTGGTCTCTTCGCTCGTCTTGTCCTCCGCGACCGCATAAGTCGTGATCGTCCGCGACGTGTTGACCAGCAACGGCTCCGTGTACAGCTTAAAGTCGGCATCCATGCCTTCCACCTTGTAGAAGATAGAAGCGCCTTCTGTGGCGGTGGTCAGAACGACCGTCTTGGCTTCCGCATAGGTACCCGCTCTCGGCGCAGCCTCGACCGGCTCCACTACATCCCGGTAGACAATCGTATAGGGATAAGTCGTCTCCCCGCTCTCCACGCCATGGAGCACCGTCTTGACGATGAGCGCCGTATCCTCAGTCAGCGTGATTGGAGCTGTGTAATGCAGGAAATCATCATCTACACCGACGCGTTTATAATACAGCTCCGCCAGACTGGCCGGACGTGTCTGCGACGATAAGGCGACCGTCACCCGGTTGATATATTCGCCGGCCGGCTTGTCCGTCACGGCCGGATGCAGCTCGCCGCTGCTGGTCAGCCGCATATCGTCGAGATAGAGCTGCAGCCCGGTATCCAGCGTCGTGCCGGAGACACCAGCCTGGTCGAAGCGGACATAGTCTAGCGGCCCCCACGGCTTGGCCTCAGCACTGCTCCGCTGCTCCTGCACGACGGCGAGCGGCACCTCGATCTCTTTCCAGCCGGTCCAATCCAGTGGCAGCCGGTAGTAATAGTAGTTGGTATCACCCTTCATGAAGAAACGGAGCTGGATCGGCTTGTCCGCCTGATCTCCCGTCCTGGCTTTCACCGAATACGCCCATACCTTGAGTGTCTCGAATCCGTTCAGATCAACCTGCGGAGCATGTTTGGGATAAATGAGCGCCGAACCCGCCGTCAGCGTACCGGAGGCATCGTTAAAGGCCAGCAGCCACTTCTTCGAGCCGATTCCTTCACGGATATAGTCCGGGTCGCTATTGGCTTCCACAGCAATACCTGCCGTACCGACCGTATCGCCGGTGCTGTTGGCCAACGAATCCATATTGTTGAGCTGCAAGGAAATCGGTACCTCCTGAGGTGCGGCGAGCGCCTGCTCCGCAGGGGCAAACAGTTGGAAGCTGCTGATCGTAAGCAGTGCCGCCAGCCATATCGACACGCTTCTTCTGAACCGAACGGATATCATGGATTCCTCTCCTTTTGGTCAATAGAGCTTGGTCAGCCGCCGGCCACAGCATAGATGCTAGCTCATAAGCCTAGTTGGCCGCATTCATCATTCGTTCGTAAGCCTGGGTGAACGTGTCTACAATCTTGTCGACACCCAGTTTGTTCTGCTCGGTGACATAGCTGTCCCACTCGTCAAGACTGCGCTCGCCAATAATAAACTTGGAGATGTTCTCGTCTCGATTTTTGTTGAGGGCATCGCCGACGGTGCTGAGCACTTCCTGCTCCTCGGCCGTAAAAGCCGGAATCGGCTGCTGTTCGCTGTCATACTGCGGTCCCTGCTCATAAGCCGCCTTCAGCTCGGGGGAGGCAAGCGAGACATGGGCGTCATAGTCGAACCAGATATAGGTGCCATCGGTTGAGAGCCCCGTCTTTTTGCGCATGTCGGATACGTCCGTGTATTTCTCGATGAATTGCTTGGCGCCATTTTCCTCTTTGTAGCTCTCGCCTTCCTTGCCCCAGCTGACCAGCGTCCGACCTTCCTCGGTGTAGAAGAAATCTATGAATGTGACGATTTCGTCAATCTTGCTGGTCTTGGAGGAGATCATGAAGCCTTCTTGCGCAATTTGGGTAAAGGCGTTTTTGCGCGGACCGCCTTCCCATCCGGCAGGCGGCGCCATAAAGTTCAGATTGAAGTCCGGGTTCTCCGCACGCAGCGCCGAGTTGAAGAAGTCGATCCGCCCCACATAGTCCAGGGTGACGAAGGCCCGGTTGGTCGACATCAGATCCTGCCACAGCTTGGTGTCCACGGTCAGGAAATCCGGCGGGATCAGCTTCTCGGCGTAAAATTTGTTCATATACTCGACCATGGTCTTGAAGTGATCTTCGGTGGCCCCGTAAACAAACTGCTCCTTGTCAAAGTCATAATACACGGCAGACAAATCAGCATTCATCGAACCGACGGTACCAAAGGATGCGCCGAAGTTCATCAGATAACGCAGACCGCTGCGGAAGGTCAGCGGATAACTGTCCGGGTAGAGCCGCTTCAGCTCCTTGAGCGTCTCATAGAGCTCGTCCCACGTCTCTGGCTGCTCCAGGCCATGCTCGCTGAAGACATCCTCCCTATACATCCAGATCATCCGGTTCGTCTCGCCGATTCCCTGATTGGGGAAGATATACATCTCTCCATTGGACGCGATGACGCTTTGGACAGCCGCCGGGTGCTCCTCCATCCACGCCTTGAAATTCGGCATCTGATCCACGTAATCCAGGATGTTGACAAGCGCTCCCTGCTGACCGTACTTGTCGGCCAGCGGCTTGGTAAACGTGTAGAGCAGATCCGGCAGATTGCCCGAAGCGATCGTCAGGGCGAGCGTATCCTCCAGGGAACCGCCCGGCGGCGTCTGGATGTCCAGCGTCACGCCAGTCTTCTCCTCGATATAGCTCCAGATCGGCCAGTTCTCGTTATATGGCCAGCTAGGGTTGCTATAGTTCAGGAAGGTAAATGACTGTTTTGCCGGCGCTTGCGGCGTGCTTGTGTTCTCACCTGTGTTAGCCGGCGGCGTACTGGCGCCCCCGTTGTTCGAGCATGCTGCCAGCAGCGTTGCCCCCATGACCAAAACCAATGATGCGGATACCCATTTCTTCTTCATTGTCTTGAACTCTCCCAGGATGATTATGGCATGAATTTATGTTAACCTTTGACCGACCCGATCAGCGCGCCCTTGGCGAAGTACTTCTGCAAAAACGGGTAGACCATAAGGATTGGCAGCGTGGAGACGATAATCGTCGCATACTTGATGGACTCGTCGACGAGCAGCGAGTCGCCGCCGACACTGCCGCCGGCGTTATTGCCGCCCCCTTGGAGCACTAGATTGCGCAGCACTACCTGCAGCGGGAACAGCTCGGTATTGCGCAGATAGAGCATCGCCGAGAAAAAGTTGTTCCAGATCGAAACGGCATAGAATAGACCTATAGTGGCCAGGATCGCCTTGGACAGCGGCAGCGCCAGCCGGAAAAACACACCGATATCGCTGAGGCCGTCGATCTTTCCTGATTCCTCCACTTCTCTGGGCAGTCCTGCAAAAAATGTCCTCATGATAATCAGATTCCAGGTGCTGACCAGCGTCGGCAATACCATCGCCCATATAGTATCGACGATGCCGTAAGCGCGCACGACGAGAAACGTTGGAATCATGCCGCCGCTGAAGAACATAGTGACGACAATCATCATCATAAAGCCGCGCTGGAACATCATTTCGCGTTTGGAGATGGCGAAGGCGCCGGCCGCTGTTACAATAAGTGACATTGATGTTCCAAGTACGGCATAAACAATCGTGTTGATGTAGGCTTGGATGATCTTGGGGTCCTGCAGCACCATCTTGTAGACGTTTAGATTGAAGCCTTTGGGCCACAGGAATACTTCGCCCCTCAGCACATGCACATTGCTGCTCAAGGAGACGGCGATCATGTAGAGGAACGGATACAATGTGGCGACGATCATACCGCCCATAAACGCGAACAGGAACAGGTCGAATACAGATAGTCTGGCTCTCATGCCGGTACGTCCCCCCTTACCATAAGCTAGTCTCGCTCACCCGGCGGCTAATCCAGTTGGCCGTCAGGATGAAGACCAGATTGATCAGGCTGGTAAACAGGTCGATGGAGGCCGCATAGCTGAAGTTGCCCTGTGTCAGCCCCGTCCGGTAGACAAAGGTGCTCAGGATATCCGCGGTGCCGTTGATGGCCGGATTCAGCATGAGGAACACCTTCTCAAAGCCGATCTCCAGCACATTGCCTACATTGAGGATCAGCACAATGATAATGGCTGCCCGGATGCCCGGCAGCGTCACATGCAGCATCTGCTTCCAGCGCGACGCGCCATCCATACGGGCAGCTTCGTAGAGCTGCGGATCAATCGCGGTCAAAGCCGCCAGATAGATGATCGTCTCCCAACCGACATGCTGCCAGATCTCCGAGAGTACATAGATGCTGCGGAACATGTCTTCGCGCGCCATGAAATTTATCGCGTCCAAGCCCAAGCCCTCGATCAGTTGATTGACCAAACCGCTCGATGGCGACAGGAACAGCGTCAGCATACTGACGACGACGACATTGGAGATGAAGTGCGGCAGATAGCTGACCGTCTGTACGAACCGTTTGAACATCATGTGCCGCAGCTCGTTCATCAGGAGCGCCAGAATGATCGGGGCCGGGAAGCCAAAGATCAGCTTGTACAGCCCCAACAGGAAGGTGTTGCGGATCAGCTTGAAAAAATCCGGACTTTCAAAAAACATCCGGTAATATTTCACACCAACCCAGTCGCTCTCCCAGATGCCGCGGAACAGGTTGTAGTCCTTAAAAGAAACTACGATTCCGAACATCGGAACATACTTGAACAAAATGTAGTACAGCAGTGTGGGCAAAAACAAAAGCAGCAGGTATTTGCTTCTTCCCCATTTGCGGGCGAAGCTGTCTTTCTTGAATACAGGCGTTGCGCGATCCGCATGTTGCATCCAGCCATTCCCCCAGCCTTGTGTAAGATGTGTAGGTCTCATCGACAACCGCTTCCAATTAACATCAACATCGTAGCAAAACTGACGCTATTGCAAAATCACTTCCTTTTGCAAACCTTGATTTATCTTGGGATGACAGGGCTGTGTAGCAGTTCAAGTTAAAAACAAGTCAAGGATGCGAAAAAGTGATATTTGTCGCTTTTCTCGCGCCTGTGCTATACTTTAGCGAACAAAAATGGACGTTTATTTTCGATCGGGGGCCGTAGAATGAAGCTCGCCAGCCCAAGAAATACTTCTCTATTCGCAGCGCTATGCATCAGCTTTGGCGGAATCATTATACTGCTAACCTCTGTTAATTACCTTTCGTATATGTTCTTCAGAGATAACATCCGGAGCGAGATTATTAAAAACAATAGCCTTAACTTACATACAACGGTCGCCAATTACGAAAAGCATTTCGTCCAGCTCAAAAGCAATCTGATGGCCCATGTATTCAATACGGAAGTGCAGACGATGCTGGATGTGCAAAGCCGTCCTTCCGCGTACCCGACGATGCTCAAAATTCAGCAAGATCTCCAGGGCACCCTGAACAACTCCATCCTGTATTTGGAGAATATCATCTATTACTTCAAAGACAAGAAGCTGCTCATCGACAAGGATGGCAGTCGGGATCCGGACACGATGTTTTCCAAGTTTTATGCCAGCGACCACTATACTCCCGCCTTCTGGCTGGAGGAGCTGCCCAGGTCGCAAAGCTTCACGCTCTACCCGGGCGCCGTGTTCAAGGAACAAACGCCCTATGGTGGCGCTTACTACGGAACGCTGCTGCCCGTACTCGCCAAAAAAGAATACGATACGCGATTCGGCGTCATCGCCCTCGTCAATGGATCGGCCATGTACCAAGACTTTCATCAGCGTACCGACAGCGGTTGGTTCTATATCTATGACCGGAACGGCCAGCCGGTCTTCGCCTCCTCCGGGCGGTCGACTGCGGACGATCCCGCGCTATCCGCACTAGCAGGTCAGGGCTATATCGAGCAGGGCGACACCATCTATTTTTATCAACAGGCTGCGCAGACAGGCTATATGTATGTCGATGTCATCCCGATCCGGGCAGTGACCAGCCAGTTCAAACAGATGAATCTGGTGTTCCTGCTCATCCTGTTGACCTCCTGCGCGCTCAGTCTGATCATTGCCCTGCTGCTGGCCCGCAAGTTCCGTAATCCGCTTCATAATATCCTGCAGGCTGTCGAACAGCTCGGCCAGCCGCTCTCGCTGCAGCCTAGCCGGATTACCGAGTTCAAGCTGATCGCCGAGAAGATTCATGATCTGTTCCGCATCAATCATACGATTCACCGCGACCTGGACACCAAAAATTCGCTGCTGCAGCAATATGCCTATATTAGCCGACTCAAGATGATCTCGGTGAATCTAAAGGATATCAAAACGGCCATTGACAGTAATCGTCCTTACCGATTGCTCCTGACGCATCTGACGCTCAAGGAAGAAGCTTTGCTGGATACGACGCTTGAAGCAAGCCGCTCCTATGCGTTGATTACCGAATTGATCCGAATGCATTTCATTGACAACAGCCCCGACTCGATGACGTTCCAGGTCGAGCAGAATGTAATCCTGACGATCCTCTTCGAGCATCCGCAGCAATTGGACGATTCGTATGCGTTGGGACAGCTCCTTTCGCTGCTGCAGCCCGAAACGTTATACTTCCAATTCACCGTCGGAGTCAGCGCCCTTCAGAGCGATGCCGAGAAGTTTAACGAGACGTACGACAAAGTGCTTGAGTACACCAATCAACGCAGGCTCGATGAAGATATTCAAGTGTTCTCGAGACTGGAGACGCTGACACTGCCGATGCTGCCGACGCTGGCCCAGGAGCAGGAGCTGACGGCCAATCTTCATGCAGGCAACGATGCGATCGTCATCCCGCTTGTCCACAAGCTGATCGAGCAGTTGCATAAAGCCGGAGCGCCCGCCCACCATATTATTGCGCTGAGCAAGCAAATTGTAGAAAAAGCGCTGAAGGTAATCTATGCCAAGTCTTTGACTGTGCCAGGCTACGAGAATCCAAAGCAGCCTTACGAAGCGCTGAAGGCTTGCCGCTCGATCGATGACTTCAAACGGTTTTTTGAGCACTTTTTATCCCTTCTGGCTCTGACGGTCAGGAACAAGACAAAGGACAGCGCGTCTGATTATATGATTTCCTTCGTCAAAGACTATGTGGAGTCGCACTACGGGGAGGACATCTCGTTGGATCTGCTGTCCCAGAAGTTGAATATTACGAATTCTTATCTCTCTTCGTACTTTAAGGATAAAACCGGCATCAATCTCAGTGAATATACGCATACGTTCCGTATGGGAAAGGCGATGGAGATGCTGCAAAGCACCGACCTAAAAATCCAGGACATCGCTTCGCTCGTCGGCTATCTCACCGTCGCTCCGTTCAACCGCGCCTTCAAGCGGCATACCGGTGTGACGCCGACGGAGTACCGTCGCCAGCATCAGACGCTGGAGTGAGCAGCAGGCGCATAAACACAAGCCCCGAGCCCGCGCTGCGGGCTCGGGGCTTGTGGACGTTACTCGTTGTATAGATGCGGATTTTGGCGGCGGCAAGCCTCCATCACCTGCAGCTGCCGGCGTACCTGCTGCAGGGTAATATCCGGCTCGACGCCTGTCGTCAGGGTGTCATAAAGCTTGGTATAGAGCTGCTCTGTCATGACGTGGAACGGCGTCTCACTCGGCGGCGTTGGCGCTTCCCAGCTCTCCTCATGCCATGCGAGAGACTCGCTGCAATAGGTCGGTGTTCCGTCAGCCTGAGCCAGCGGCTCATGCACCGCCTGCTGCCGGGGCGCTTCCTCCGGCCGGAAATACTTCCACTCGAGACGGCTGCCATCGCCCTGCAGACCGCCTTGCGTCCCCTGGACGCGGTACGGCTGACGCGCGTAAGCCGAGCATGAGGAAATCTCGATGTCGATCAGCGGCGCGCCGGGCCCGCTCAGGATGAGCTTGACATAATCTTCGGCATCGCCCAGGGTGAGCGCTCGCTCCATCCGGCAGTACACATCCGGCAGCCGGTCGTCTCCGAACAGCTGCAGCGCTTGATCGAGCGGGTGCGGCCCCGTATTCATCAAGCTGCCGCCGTGATAGCTCTGCTGCGTCTGCCAGTCCCAGCGCCGGGCAAAGCCGCTGATCGTCAGATCGACCTGGACGATCCGGCCCAGCACGCCGGAGGCGATCACCTCCTGCAGCCGCCGGAAGGACGGCTGATAGCGCGCTTGCTGAAATACGGCGAGCTGGCCGTTGGAGCGGTCTGCCGCCTCGATCAACTGATCGATCTCGGAGACGGAGCGGGCCAGCGGCTTCTCGCACAACACGCTATAGCCGCGCTCCAGCAGCGCCAGCGTGATCGGCACATGCTCGTGGCTGAACGATGCGTTGACGACCAGGTCAAGCTGCTCGCGCTCGATCATCTCCTGCCATGCCGCGTACGTGCGGCAGCTATACTCCCGTTCGGCACGCTCCCTTCGCTCCGGGATCCGGTCCGCCGCCGCCGCGATGGTATACAGCTCAGGCAGCTGGACCAGCAGGTTGCCATGGATATCCCGGCCGCTGCGTCCCAAGCCGATCAGTCCGACTTTCAACACGCGTTGGGTCACTTCAATCGCCTTCTTTCTCTCCTATACTGTATATTCACTCATCAACTTCCGTACCGTCCTCAAGTCAGCCGCCATCCGTTCGTCCGGCGACAGCGGCGCGTGGCACTCCAGCGTGATCCAGCCGTGATAGGCGATCTCTGCGAGCCCAGCGAACAAGCCGCGGTGATCTGCCTTGCCTTCGCCCAGCAGACACGGCACGAACCGCTCGTCGCCGTATCGCGTCCGCGTCGTGAACTCGCCTGGCTGCGGCGGCAGCTGCGGATCAAGACGACGCTCATCCTTGATATGGACATGGAACAGGCGGGATCGCAGCTTGCGGACAGAGTCTGCTCCGTAATCTGCGCCCGAGATATACATGTTGCCGGCGTCGTGTATCCAGCCGATATTGTCCCGCTCCAGCAGACCGAGCAACCGCTGCGCATCCTCCGCTGACTCAGTCAACGTCTCATTGTGGAGCTCGACCAGCACGTTCACCCCGCATGGCCGCGCGGCTGCGGCGCAGCGGTCCAGCCAGCGGGCCGCCCGCTCATAATGCCCCGGCTCCGCCAGGAAGGCATTGGGCCCGCCGGGCAGGACTCGGATCGCCTCTGCGCCGAGCTCTCCGGCACAAGCCAACAGCCGAAGAAAATCCTCGTAGGTCTGCTCGCATGCTTCCTCCGATGCCGTCGAGAAGCCGCCCGCATAACCTGCCAAAACCGGAATTCGCAATCCGTTATCTTCGGCGATCGCTTTGACTTCCCGTACCTGCCCGGCCGTCGACGATGGCGCAAGATGACTGCCGCGCGCCGCGATCTCGATGCCCTGGAAGCCCAGACGCCTGACTGCGCCCGCCGCCTCGCGGAAACTGAATGCACTGTACGCGCCGCTAAACGCTGCGATATTCATCCTTCAGCCGCCTCTCCCTTCGCCACTAAGGCTCGCAGTCCGTCCAAGGTCATCTGCGTCCCCATCCGCTTCGTGCCGCCCTCCGGGATATAGTGCGTCTCCAGCGTATAGAGACCGTCGTATCCATCGTCTCGCAGCGCCTGCAGTTGCTCCTGCAGCAGGACACTCCCTGATCCCAGCGGTACGCACTGCGGCGAGCCGTCAGGGCGGATAAGCGCATCCTTCAGATGCACATGACCTATTGACTGCCTGATCCGGTCATAGCCGGCCGGATATGCCTCCCGTCCGCCATACGCTTCGTTGCCCGGGTCCCACAACGCTTGGAGAGCTGAGGAGCCGACGGCTTCCACCAGCTCGGCCACTTCCTCCGCATATCCGCCGTTGCATGACGGTTCATTCTCCAGCAGCAGCGTAACCTGCCGCTCCTCCGCCAACACGGCTGCACGCTGCAGATGGCTGACGATCGACTGTCTGTAGGCAGACGGATCGCTCTCCCGCCAGAAAGAGAAGATGCGTATCCGCGACGTACCGAGCAGCCCGGCGATCTCCATTGCCCGCTCAAGCATGCGGAAATGCGACTCCACATCCTCTTCCTGTTGGCCGAAGGTATCTCCCGAAGCGACCTGCCGATCGGAATCCAATGCACACTTAAACACCGGGGAGGCAAGCGCAGAGACGAACAAGCCGCGTCGCTCCACCTTCCTGCGTATCTCGCGAAGCTGCTCGTCAGTTAGGTCCATAACATGGATACCGTCCACAACTCTCAGCTCCACATGCTTCAGACCGTTGCCCGCTGCCCAGTCCAGCGCTTCGTCCAGATGATCGGACACCTCGTCCGTCAATACGCCAAGCGCTTCCCATCTCATCGTGATCTGCTCCTCTCGTATGTGCGATGCAGCCCTTCTATAATACTTCCTGCTCCCGGCCCGTCTCTGCCGAGCGATAGACGGCCTCCAGGACGCCGATAATGCCGCGCGCGTAGGCAGGAGGACAATCCGTCTCCCTGCCATCCCGGATGGCCGCCGCCAGCTCGGCATACTGTCTCTCGAACGGCGTCGCCGTCTGCGGCACCTCCAGCGGCTCATAAGGGCCGCCACGGCTGACCCACAGACTGCGGCCGGTCGCCAGCTTCAGCATCCCGCCGGCGAAGATGAGCTCGGTCTCGTCGCGCACTTCGCCCGGATAGCCCGACTGGACGATGGTGGCGGAGACGCCGGATTGCAGCCGCATGTAGATCATCCCGCTGCCTTCGACGTTGCCTCTGTCGGCATGGCGGGACGTCGATGCGCTCACATAAGACACGGCGCTGTCCGAGAGCCACTGGATTTTATCGATGGAGTGCGTCCCCAGGTTGGCCAGGATGCCGCCGCCCGAGAGCGCCTTGTCCAGGAACCACGATGGACGCGTGTCGCGGAAGTAAGAGAGATGACGGTTATCCTGAATCATGACGAGCGGGCCCAGCTCGCCGCTGCGAACCCACCTCCTGGCCTCGATGTTCTCCGCTATGTAATGCTGGGTATGGCCGACGAGCACCCGGATTCCCGCCTGCTCCGCTGCTGAGATAATTTCGTCGCACTCTGCGGTAGATAGCGCCATCGGCTTCTCCAGCATCAGGTGAGCGCCATGCGCGATCGCTGCCAGCGAGGCTTCCTTGTGCAGGAAATGCGGCAGCGCGATGACCGCGATGTCCGGAAGCTCGTTGCGAAGCATCTCGCGGTAGTCGGTAAAGCCCTTGATCCCCCAGCGCTCCGCCAGCTCCCCGACTTTGGCTTGATCGAGATCCGCCACAGCGCATGCCGTGACGCCTGGCGTCGCGGATATCGCTTCCAGGTGCGACCCGGCGATGATGCCGGCACCCAGCACAGCTACGCGCAGCTCGCGCTTTTCTTGCATCTTATATGCCCCTTTCTTTTTCACGCTTACCCGTTCATATATCGATACGCTGCACTCGCCGGTCTGGAACCTAGATTCCATATGCTCTCCTTCTTATGCAAGCTTGCCTAGTATCGTAGCAGATCCGGCAAGAGAGAGATATATGCAATCTTTCGGATTGTTGACCATTTTTCAGGATGGCGGCAGGGAGGTCTATCATTCATATTAGGGGTCAATCATCGCAAAAATCGAAGAGGTCTATGCGCATCCGCATAGACCTCTTACAAATGATTTGAAGTGCTGATAATCTCAAGTCCGGCTGTCGGTTAGCTGACGATGCAAGCGGCAATTGTCGCAACGCTCCACCCGGTCGATAAAAATCGATTCGATCGTGTTGAAGATCTGCAGCTCCGGCTCCGACGTATGGATGATGATACGCAGCGGGGAGGCTGCGATCAGGCTGCTGACGACGCGATCATCCGCCTGCATCTCCGTCTCCAGCAGTCCCGTCAGGGTGCGGTCGGGCGCCTGATACTCCAGTGGTTCGAATGCATTATCGTATAGCCGGAAGCTGGTCTCGTCCTCATGCACGAGATGCACGACGGGCAGCCGCGGTTCCTGGAGGCTGACAAAGTAGCGCAGCAAGGTCAGAAAATCCTGATACTGCTTCTCCAAAACATACTCGTCGACCGCATACTGCACGATCTCGCGCAGCACAGCCCGGTAGCTGTTTAGCCGGAACGTCAAAAACCCTTGCAAATGCAATCGCCCATGTCCCATCAAAAATGCTTCCGTCTCGCGAGCGACCACCATTTTGCGCTTCTGACGCTCCAGGATCGACTCGGCTTCTGTCGACTGCCCGTTGATGACTTGGGCGCAATACGATTCGATCATCTGCAGCTCTTCGGCATTATGAGCGTCGCAGTAGCGGTGAATAATGCGCCGCAAGGTTTCCGGCTCCAGTTCGTTTATGATATACTCGGCTACGCCAAGCGAGGTCTGGCGACACAGCTTCTCCCGATGCTCGCCGGAGCTGTAAGTGGAGGCCGACGCATGGCATACCACCTCCTGACGCTCTGTATCGATATCCCAATGCAGACTGGGCAGCCCCGGCTCCATCGTCAACGGCGCAAACGCCTCGCTCAGACATCGCGACAGCTTCCATACGGCTTGTTCCCCCTCCGGGGCCATCCCGATCGACAACAATTCCATGGCCTTCCACCTCCGCACAACCTAGGCTGCGGCAGTCCGCTCGCGACCGCCATTTCCTTTACCTAGAACAGTATATGGCTATGGCGGATAGAGTATACGAAGAAGGATGTGGCACAAAACTGCGGCGCTGCCAGGCGCAATAAAAAACGGCCCGCATAACCTTCTATGCGGAGCCGTAATCACTACAACATCATCGACACGATAAAGTATACGAGAACGCCAAGCAGAAACCAGAATACATATTTTTTCATAAGTTCTGTTCCCGTTAGTTCTGCATCATAAAATCGCGCGCCACTGCGTCCGACTCGTGATACACCTTCAACAGCTCGTAGCGCGTATTGCGCTGCGCCGGGATTTTGCCGCATTCGCGGATCAGCTTGAGGATCAGCTCGATGTTGACCTTGTGAGTTGTACCGGCCGCCGAGACGACGTTCTCCTCGATCATCGTGCTGCCGAAGTCGTTGCAACCATAGGAGAGCGACAGCTTGCCGATCTCTGGCCCCATCGTCACCCACGAGGATTGGAAGTTGTCGATGTTGTCCAAGGCCAGACGGCTGATCGCCAGCGTCTTCAAGTACTCCTCCGGCGTCGCCTTCTCGCGCTTCATGTTCGTATTGTCCGGCTGGAACGTCCACGGGATGAAGGCGAGGAAGCCGGTCGACTTATACCCATTCTCGAGGCAAGCGTCCTGCGCGTCGCGCACCCGTGTGATGTGGAGCGCCCGCTCCTCCATCGACTCGCCGAAGCCGATCACCATCGTCGCCGTCGTATTCATGCCGATCCGATGTGCGGTCGTCATGACCTCCATCCAGTCCTGCCATGTCCCCTTCAGACGGCTGATCTTGCGACGCGTCCGGTCATCGAGGATCTCGGCTCCGCCGCCCGGCAGCGAGTCCAGTCCGGCCTCATGGAGCTGGCGGACAACCTCCTCGAGCGACAGCCCTTCCGAGACATCCTTCATCTTGCGGATCTCCGCCGGGGAGAACGAATGCATCGTAATGTTCGGGAACCGCTGCTTGATCCCGCGCAGCAGGTTCGTATAATAGCTGAACGGCAGGTTCGGGTTCGTGCCGCCCTGCATCAGAATCTCGGTGCCGCCGACATCGATCGTCTCCTGAATCTTGTTGAAGATCGTCTCATCCGGCAGTACATACCCTTCCTCCGAGCCGGGAGCCCGGTAGAACGCGCAGAACCGGCAGTAGACATCGCACACATTGGTATAGTTAATATTGCGTCCGACTACGAAGGTCGTGATCGGCTCCGGATGCTTGCGCAACATAATCTGATTGGCCGCGTGGCCCATCTTCTCGATCTGATCCGACTCGAATAACGTGACGATATCATCGACCTGCAGACGTCGACCTGCAAGCGCCTGCTCCAATATTGTATCTACAGTTGGCATGAGATTGCCTCCTTCATCTGTGAAACATTGCACTACTCTTCTCTTATAGTAGCACAAACGGCGGCTCCCCGTCATCACCGGGCGCCGCCGTATCCTGCTAGCTAGCCTCTATCTCCAGTCTTGCCGCCTCAAGCGCCGCTCCGAGATCAGCGATCAGATCCTCGACATGCTCGATGCCTACCGAGAACCGCAGCAGTCGGTCATCGACGCCGATGCGGCGCCGAATCTCCTCGGGAATGTCGGCATGCGTCTGCACAGCCGGATACGTCATGAGCGACTCGACGCCACCCAGACTCTCGGCAAAAGCGATGAGCTGGATGTGGCGCAGCACAGGCTCGACATAACGAGGGTCTTTCAGCCGGAATGAGAAAATGCCGGTGTTGCCAGACGACTGCCGCTCCTGAATCTCATGTCCCGGATGATGCGGCAGCGCCGGGTAGTAGACCTCCTCGACCGCCGGATGCTCCAGCAGGTATTCGGCGATCCGGGTCGCATTGTACTGATGCCGCTCCATCCGCAGCGCCAGCGTCTTCATGCCCCGCATCAGCAGCCAGGAGTCCTGCGGTCCGAGCACGGCGCCGATCGAGTTGTGCAGCACCGCCATCTCCTGCGAGAGCGCCTCGCCCTTGGTGACGATCAGACCGGCCAGCACGTCGTTGTGGCCGCCCAGATATTTGGTGGCGCTATGGATGACGATATCCGCCCCGAGCTCGATCGGGCGCTGGTAGTACGGAGTGAGCAGCGTATTGTCGACGATCGTCAAGTACCCTTGCGCCTTGGCCCAGGTACAGACCGCCGCCAGATCGGTGATCATCATGAGCGGATTGGTCGGCGTCTCGATCAGGATCGCCCGCGTCTCGGGCCGGCTGACGCGCGCCATCTCCTCGATGTCATTGGTATCGACATAGGAGACGGTTACGCCGAAGCGGCTCATAATCCGCTCCAGCAGACGGTAGGTGCCGCCGTACAGATCGAGCGAGACGATCAGATGATCGCCTTGCTTGAACAGGGCGAAGATCGTCTGCAAGGCTGCCATGCCCGAGCTGCAGGCGAAGCCGGCATCTCCCGACTCCAGCTCGGCTGCCGCTTGCTCCAGCACGGTGCGTGTCGGACTCTTGGTGCGAGCATAGTCAAAGCCGGTGCTCTCGCCGAGGCGAGGGTGACGGAAGGCTGTAGATTGGTAGATCGGGTAGCTGACCGCTCCGGTTTTCGGCTCTTGCACCGAGCCGATCTGCGCCAGGCGACTTTCGATTTTCATTGGGCACGCACTCCTCTTTTAGTAAAAGTTCTAGATACCGGCTCCCAGCTCATACGGCGTTTCCTGGTACACATAGTAGTTCAGCCAGTTGGAGAACAGCAGGTTGGCGTGCGCGCGCCAGCTCGAGAGCGGCTGCCGCGTCGGATCGTCGCCGGGATAATAATTTTTGGGGATGGCGACTGGCAGCCCTTTGGCCGCGTCGCGATCATACTCCCACTTGAGCGTCAGCGGATCGTACTCCGAGTGGCCGGTGACGAAAATCTGCCGGCCATTCTTGGATGCGACGATGTAGACACCCGCCTCCGACGATTCGGACAGGATCTCCAGATCCGCCACCTGCTCGATCTCGCTGCGCAGCACCTCGGTGTGGCGGGACTGCGGCACATAATACATCTCGTCGAAGCCTCGGAGCAGCTTCACATTGCGCTTCTCGATCGTATGCGGGAAGACGCCGAACAGCTTCTTCGGGAGCAGATGCTTCTGGATGCCGTAATGATGGAATAATCCCGCCTGCGCGCCCCAACAAATATGCAGCGTCGAGGTGACGTGACGAGCGCTCCAGTCCATAATCGTCTGCAGCTCCTCCCAGTAGGTCACTTGCTCGAAGGGCAGATGCTCGACAGGCGCGCCAGTGATGATCAAGCCGTCATAATGCTGATGCGAGATTTCATCGAAGGTTTTGTAAAACGATTCGAGATGCTCGGCCGACGTATTTTTGGACACATGGGTGCGCGGATGGAGCAGCACGACCTCGACTTGCAGCGGCGTGTTGCCGATCAGACGCAGCAGCTGCGTCTCCGTTGTTTCCTTGGTCGGCATCAGATTAAGTATGGCGATTCGAAGCGGACGGATGTCCTGCTGGTAGGCGACGCTTTCGTCCATGACGAAAATATTTTCGTTGCTCAGAATTTCTTTGGCTGGCAAGTTGTCCGGAACTTTGATGGGCACAGGAATCACTCCTCTAACTGTGATGTGCGGTTGCTAGTATGAGAAAAAGCCCCCTCTCGGGCGAGAGGGGGGTCATAAGGGCAGAAATCTGACGCCTCTCTCATCTCTCAGAAACCGCCGGTTTCCGCAAGAATTAGCACCGTACATATAAATATGCCGGTTGCCGGGCTTCATCGGGCTAGTCCCTCCGCCTGCTCTTGATAAGAAAGTAGTATGCAATTGTCGTACGTCTTCTACTATCGTTTACTTTAACGTATTCCGATATGCGCGTCAAGATCACAAATGCACCGCCCCTCTGACCGCGCCATAAGATACTCCAAAGGCCCAGCGTCTCGGGGGGTTGTCCGTTAGCGACGAGTCAGAGTATACTAGGGCTTGACAAGCAAGGTCATACACGGGAGGTGCTGCGGATTATGAAGATCCGTTGGGTCCAACAAGGCATATTCACCATGGTCGAAGACATCGATACTACATTGACGGCACCTCCGTCGGGATTTTATTGGATCGACGCCGACCTGGACGATCTGGTCGTCCTGCAGCCGCTGTTCGGCATGCATGATCTGGCGGTGGAGGACTGTCTGAACGAGGCCGAGCAGCGGCCGAAGATCGAATACTATGATGGTCATTATTTCGTCGTGATGAACAGCATCCGTTTCGATGACGAGGAGATCTTCCTGCGGGAGCTCAACATCTTCCTCGGACGGCATTATATTATCACGGTGACCGGCCAGCGGATCAATGAGCTGCGTTCCCTCAAGCCGGTGCTATGGGAGCATGAGGTCGATACGCCCGACCGCTTCCTCTACCACCTGCTCGATATGGTTGTGGACAATTACTTCCTCGTCGGCGACCGGATCGAGGCGAGGATCGAGAAGCTCGAGGAAGACATCCTGATGCGCACCAAAAAGTCGCATCTGACGGAGATCATCGGTCTGCGAAGCGAGATCCTCTGGCTGAAGAAGACGCTTGGTCCGCAGCGCGAGGTCATCTCGATCCTGCACAAAAAGGAGCTCAAGCTGATCGACGCGAAACTCCATCCTTACTTCAACGACGTCTACGAAAATGCGGTCAAGGTCGTCGAGACGTTCGATACGTATCGTGATCTGATGGGCAACTTGCGCGAGGCCTACCAGTCCTCGCTGTCCGGCAGAGCCAATGAAATCATGCGCATCTTCACGGCGCTGACGACGATCTTCATGCCGCTGACGTTTATTACCGGCATCTACGGCATGAACTTCGACTTCATCCCCGGCCTGCACTTCCGCTATGGCGCCTATGTGCTGATCGGCCTGATGCTCCTGGTCGGGATGGGCATGCTCTATCTGTTCCGCAAAAAAGAATGGCTGTAAGAGGTTGTTCAAAAAGCACGCACGATAAGTCTGGGATGCAAAGACGCCTTCAAAACCACGATTCATGTGGCGCTGAGGGCGTCTTTTCGTATCGTCCGCTACTCTCGCACCGTCGTCTCGAAGCTCAGCGCTTCACGCCGCCCCTTGTCGAGCTGGACAAAGAACAGCAGTACGATGCCGATGACGAAGAAGGCGACCAGCGACAGGATGGCGAGCCGACTTGAGCCGGTCAAGGTACCGACGATCGAGAACAGCAGTGGCCCTGCCACCGACGAGAACTTGCCCGACAGGCTCAGGAAGCCAAAAAACTCCGCCGCCTTGGACGACGGCACCAGCCCGGCATAAAGCGAGCGGGCCAGCGCCTGGCTGCCCCCCTGTACAAGCCCGACCATGATGGCCAGCGCATAGAAGTGGACGGCGCTCGTCATAAAGTAGCCAAACGAAACGATGACAATGTAGACGACAAGCGTCGCATAGAGCGCCCGCTTGGCTCCCGTCCGCATCGCCAGCTTGCCGAAGGCGATCGTCGCCGGGAAGCCGACGAACTGGGTAATGAGCAATGCGATGATCAGATGCGTCATCTCGATGCCGATGCCGCTGCCGTAGATGGTCGCCATGATGATGACGGTGTTGATGCCGTTATTAAAAAACCAGTACGCGATCATATACTTGAGCAGCTCGGGAAACCGCGCGATGCCGCGCAGCGTCTCGCCAAGCCGTCGCAGACCGGCTCGCACGACCGTCGCAGCCCCCTCGCCGCGCGCTCTCGGCACATCCTTGACATGCCGGAACAGCGGGAGCGCAAAGACGATCCACCAAACGCCGACCGTTGCAAAAGCCGCCTGGGTCGCTAACGTCTTGCTCGGGAAGCCGAGCAGCTCCCAGCCCTCGATCATGAACACATTGATCGCCAGCAGCAACCCGCCGCCGATATAGCCGTAGGCATAGCCGCGGCTGCTTACATCGTCCCGCCGGCTCTCGTCGGCCAGCTCGGGCAGCATCGCATCGTAGAACGTATTGCCCGCCGAGAAGCCGATCGAGCCGAAGATCGCCAGGATCGAGGCGAGCAGCCAGCTCCCCTCGCCGACGAGCGCCAGCCCCGAGCTCGCAAGCGCTCCCATGAGCGCGAAAATGCTGAGGAAGCGAACCTTGGCGCCGACATGATCGGCGATCGCGCCGAGGATCGGCGAGATCAGCGCCACGCACAGCATCGCGATCGTCTGCGTGTTGGCCCAGTAGATCTCGGCCTTGTTGCCCGGCAGCCCCGCTCCCGCCACCGTCTCATAGAATACCGGCAGCACCGCTGCCAGGATCGTCGTCGCAAAGGCCGAGTTGGCGAAGTCGTACATCAACCAGCCGCGCACCGCTTTGGATTCCGCCGTTCGTCTCGCATTGCGCTTCACATCATGTCCCCTCTCCTGTTTACCTGCATCCCCACCTTTTCGACAGATAGTGGCCTTTTCCTCCTGACGATTGCGGTGAAGATTGCGTAAATGCTGCGACGACTTTGCTGAATACCTGTCCATCCCCTATAATAGAAGTTCAGCAGTTGCAACTCTCGGACTAGAAATCAGGAGGAATGCCGATGAACATCAGCCAGCTCGAAACGCTATTGACCCTATCCCGCACGAAGAGCTTCCGCAAGGCGGGCGAGCAGCTCAACCTGACGCAGCCGGCCGTATCCGCCCAGATGCGAAGCCTAGAGGACGAGTTCAAGGTCGTGCTGCTCGATCGCAACCAGCCGGTGACCCTGACCGATCAGGGCGTTGTGTTCCTGGAGCACGCCGAGCGCATCCTGGCCGTCGTCGCCGAGCTCCGGCAGAAGCTCTCGGATCTGAGCGAGACGCCGCAGGGCCATATTACCCTCGGGACGACCGCCACGATCGCCATTCAGATCCTGCCTCGCGTGCTGTCCTACTTCCAGGACCAGTTCCCGCTCATCAAGACGACGATCCACTCCATGCCCTCATCGATGGTTTTGCCGAGCGTGGAGAGCGGCATCGTCGACATCGGTATCACCTATCTGGGCGAGCGCAACCCCAATCTCGAATCCTCCATCCTCTACTACGACACCTACGAGCTGGTCGTCTCCAGTGATCATGAGCTAAGTCACCTGAAGCATACAACCGTCGACCGGCTCAAGGATCTGCCGTTTATTATGCTGTCGCCGGACACGCTCGGCCGCCGCTTCATCGACCAGATGTTCCGCAAGTACGACATCCAGCCCAACATCGTCATGGAGCTCTCCAGCAGCGAGGAGGTCAAGCGGATGGTCGAGATCAACCTCGGCGCCGCCGTTGTCTCCAAGCAGTCGATTGCCAAAGAGCTCAGTCTGGGCACACTGAAGATGATCAAGGTCAATGAGCTTGAGCTCAGCCACCCGGTCGGCGTCATCTACAAGTCGGGCCGTTATCTGAACTCGGCGATGCGGCAGTTTTTGAGCGACCTGAAGGGGATGCCGGAGGATCAATTTATTAGTACCGAATAATGCACGCGCTTGGAGGAGATCGACCATGAAATTTGACTTGCATACGCATCATATTCGCTGCGGCCATGCGGAAGGCACGATCGAGGACTATGTCCGCGCCGCCATCGCAGCAGACTTGCACGTAATCGGCATCTCGGATCACTCTCCCTACTTCGCAAGTCCCGAGGATCAGGCGTTCCCGTACATCGCGATGGCCAAAAGCCAGTTCGCCGAATATATCGAAGAGGTGCTGCGGCTCAAGGCGCAATATGCGGATCGGATCGAGGTGCTGCTTGGCGTCGAGTCGGACTTTTTCCCGGAGCATCTGGAGGTCTATCGCAACGCTTACGCCCCATACCCATTCGATTACATCATCGGCTCCGTGCACCAGAGCGGCGGCGTGAGCATCTTCAACCGCAATCGCTGGAACGGTCTCGATGAACAGACGATGATCGAGCAAAAGGTGCTTTACTATGACCTGATCCGGCAATCGGCGCGCAGCGGCCTGTTCCAGATCCTCGGCCATATCGATGCGATGAAGGGCTACTACCCGGCGTTTTCCGACATCCCGGCAGCGGCGGCCATCGACGAGACGCTGCGGACGATCGCCGAGTGCGATATCGCCATCGAGATCAACACCTCGGGAGGCACCAAGGATGTTGGCGGCTGGTATCCGTCGGACGAGATCCTCGAGCGAGCGCTCCATTACGGCGTCCGCGTCACCTTCGGCTCGGATAGCCATGTCCCCGGCAGGATCGGCGAGGACTGGCATAAGGTGCGCGCGCGGCTGCGCGAGATCGGCTACCGGGAGTGGGTCTTCTACCGGCAGCGGCAGCCCGTGACGGTATCGCTGGAGGATTGAAGCGCAAGCGGTAACAAGCCAACAGCATGCGACGCCAGCACGCAAAAAAAATGGACCCGCTCTCTCGCGGGTCCCAATACTTTATATAAAAAAAGGGGGTCTTGTTAAGTATAATAGCCGATCTTTGTAAAAGGACGATAACAGCTATATTTCATTTGTGTGACAAATGCAAACGACGGGGAATGATTACGCTATGTGGATGCTCATCGCGATCGGGAGCGCCGCGATCTTCGGGCTGGCCGGGCTGGCCATGAAAATATCGCAAATGCGCGGCGGCTCGAACGCTACGCTGCTGCTGGCGCTCTATGTGAGCGGCGCGGCCGGCTTCGCCTTGCACGGAGCTGTGGAAGGCACGCTGAACGCCCTGCTGACGGACTGGCGCATCTGGGCGGCTGGCGCGGTCGTCGGCGCCGGCTCGGCCTGGGGCAATGCCGTGTTCATGAAGGCGCTTGCCTATGGACCCGCCTCGCTGACCTCGCCGCTCGTCAATATGAATATCGTCCTCGTCATCGCCATGGGCATCTGGCTCTATGATGAACCCTTCTCCGGCTCGGAGGCGACTGGCGTCGGCCTGCTGCTGCTGGCGATCATCCTGATCGCTATCCGTCGCCAGGAGCCGATCACGATCCGGGAGAAGACGTGGGGACTGTACGTCGCTGCTGGCATCCTGCTGTTCAGTCTCCGCAACGGCGGGCTGAAGGTGACCGAGGAACTTCAGCTGGAAGCGACGCCGATCCTGCTCGCCGCTTATGCGCTGTCCGCACTCTGGTTCCTGCCACCGCTGCTGCGGAGCGGGGATCGCGCCTCCCGCCGCATCGGCTGGCGATGGGGACTGCTGGCCGGCTTGTTCTCCTATGGCGGCTTGCAGCTCTATGCGATGGCGCTGGAGACGGGCAAGGCCAACCTGGCCGCCCCGATCTTCGCCACCAATGGACTGGTGATCGCGCTCGGCGCGATCCTCATCTACCGCGAGCGGCTGACGCCGCTCCAGAGCGCCGCATTCGTCTGCATGATGGCCGGGCTCGTCGTCATCCGGCTCTAGCTCCGCTCCTCCGAGCGGCCCAGCCAGCGCCTGAGCGTCTGGATCGCGCCGATGCGGCGGCTGGCGCCCAGACGTATCCGCTTCAGCCAGGAGAGCCGCAGCACGGCTCCCCAGCCGTCATAGCGCCCGTCTACCGTATCGACGAGCTTATACAGCTCGCCGACCCGCTCATTGACCGTCTCCAGCCGCACATCCTCCCAGCGGCTGATGACGAGCGAGTACGGGTATTCCGGGCGCTCCTCCGGCACCTTGCCATCCTCCACCTTGTAGCCCATATGCTCGACCGCCTGCTTCATCTCGGCGCGATCCTCGTCCTGCCTGAACATCAGCCAGTGGTACACTTGACGGGGACGCTCGATATGGTCGCCCTTATGGATGAGCGCATAGACCATCTGCGCGTTATGGATATACATCTCCTCAAGCTCGCTCGGCATCAGGAATCGATAAAAGGTCCAGTCCGGGTCGGGCTTGCTGTAGAAAACAATCCGATCGTCCCGGAACAGCAGCCGCAGCTCGCGCTGCTTCGCCTCCATCTCCTCATCCGGCGGCGCATAGTAATAAAACTCCAACCGCTTGGCGGTATTGATCCGGCCGATGTAGACCGTCTGCAGCGCAGCGCCAAGCGCCTCCTCCAGCCGCGATTCCAGCCGCTCCAGCGCCTGTACGGCGTTGCGTCTGTCCTTTTGCTCCTTCATCAGCTGCATCAGATTGATGGTCGCCGACAACAGCTCGCTATGGCCTTCCGGCCGCTTCTGCTGACGCCAGCCCATATTGACCAGGATACGCATCTGCTCCTGCTCGGTCCGACGTTCAAAAAATCCCCAGTTATCGGCCATGACGGTCCCCTCCCTTCGGCGTCATGTGTCGTGCATTATGAATCGTGCGGGCGCACCATCTGCTCTGGTCGCACGATTCGGTCGAAGTCCTCGAGCGAGATCAGGCCGCTCGCCGCCGCCGCTTCCCGCAGCGTCGTCCCTTCCTGATGCGCCTTCTTGGCGATCGTCGCCGCATGCTCGTAGCCGATATGCGGATTAAGCGCCGTCACCAGCATGAGCGACGCATCCAGATGCTCGGCGATCCGCTGTTCGTCGGCTTCGATGCCGCTGGCGCAATGGCGGTCGAAGGAACGGATGCTGTCGGCCAGCAGCGCCGTCGACTGCAGGAAGTTGTAGATGATGACCGGCTTGAATACATTGAGCTCAAAGTTGCCCTGACTGGCGGCGAAGCCGATCGCGGCATCGTTGCCCATCACCTGACAGACGACCATCGTCAGAGCCTCGCTCTGCGTCGGATTAACCTTACCCGGCATGATCGAGCTGCCCGGCTCGTTGGCAGGGATGCGCAGCTCGCCGATGCCGCAGCGCGGGCCGCTGGCTAGCCAGCGTACATCGTTGGCGATCTTCATCAGATCAGCGGCGAGCGCCTTCAGCGCGCCGTGCGCGTAGACCAGTTCGTCATGGCTCGTAAGCGCGTGGAACTTGTTGTCGGCGCTGCGATAGACGCGTCCCGTCCGCTCGCTGATGAGCGCGGCGGCGCGCTCGCCGAATCCGGGAGGGCTGTTCAGTCCGGTGCCGACAGCGGTGCCGCCGATCGCCAGCTCGGCCAGCTCCTCCATGCTCTGACGGATCATCCGCGAGGTTTTCTTAAGCATCTGTACCCATCCGCTGATCGCCTGACCCAGCGTCAGCGGCGTCGCATCCTGGAGATGCGTGCGGCCGATCTTGACGATCGAGGCAAAGGCCTCGCTCTTGGCCGTCAATGTCAAGGTCAGCGCGTCCAGCGCCGGCAGCAGCGACTCCTCGACCGCTTGACGGGCGGCGATATGCATCGCTGTAGGAAAGGTATCGTTGGAGCTCTGCGAGCGATTGACATGATCGTTGGGGTGAACCCGCATCGACTTGCCGGCTGTCTCGAGCAGTTGCTCCGCCCGGCGAGCAAGCACCTCATTCATATTCATATTGCTCTGAGTGCCGCTGCCTGTCTGCCATACGACCAGCGGGAATTCATCCGGCCAGCGATCCTGCAACACTTCCTCCGCCGCCTGGACGATCGCCTCCGCCAGCTCCGGCTCCAGCACGCCCAGCTCGCGGTTGGCGCGCGCTGCGCTCTGCTTGAGCACCGCCATCGCCCGGATCAGCTCCAGCGGCATCCGTTCGTTGCCGATCTGGAAGTTCTGTCGGCTCCGCTCCGTCTGCGCGCCCCATAGTCTGGACTCTGGCACGGCGATCTCGCCGAGCGAGTCCCTTTCGATTCTCTGTTTCATCTCTATGCCTCCCTTGCCTCGAACATCCCGCGCCGTCCGCGCAGGTTCGTAAGAGCACGTCTACTTCTAGTCTAAACGTTTGTCCGACGCACAGCAAATGTAGCGGTTCCATTTCGTTTATCTTTGCTTAATAAAGGTTAGTATATATATATAAAGGAGTTTATAATATTTTTTTAATTTAGCCTTACGTTTTGGATAGCGGCGTGTTACAATAGATTCATAAAGTGGGGTGATACCTGTGGACTACTCAAAGATGTGTCCGAAGTACGAATCCGCTGCAGAGATCCTTTGCAAAAAATGGACGGGACTGATCATCCGGGTTCTGCTCGACGGACCAAAACGGTTCAAGGAAATGAAGGAACAAATCCCAGACATGAGCGACAAAATGCTGACCGATCGCATGAAGGAGCTCGAGTCCATGGATATAGTGAAACGGACGGTGTATCCTGAGATGCCGGTCCGGATCGAATATGAACTGACCGACAAAGGGAAGGATCTGGAGCCTGTCATCCGTTCGATCCAGGGCTGGGGAGAGCATTGGATGTAGCTCCCCTTCTAGCCTGCTCCGCCCACACGCAAGGCCCGTACACGGCGTATCCCGCCGAGGTGCGGGCTTTTTTAGATATGGAGAGAGAGGATTGACAGACGAGGCGACAGCGTATATATTAATAATGAGAATCATTTTCATTTGAAGTCAGATAGACAAAAATCACCCTCTGCGACGTCCGACAGGAGCCACAGAGGGTGGAGTCTCAGCACATTACATTCCAAGCCATTTCTTGAACATATGCTTCGATGTATCTTTGTTCAGCGAAGCGATCGACGTCGTGAGCGGGATGCCCTTCGGACAGGCGCGCACGCAGTTTTGCGAGTTGCCGCAGCCCTCGATGCCGCCGTCGCTCATCAGCGTCTCCAGTCGCTCGTCCTTGTTCATCTCCCCTGTCGGGTGAGCGTTGAACAGGCGAACCTGCGAGAGCGCAGCCGGACCGATGAAGCTGTTGCGGTCGTTGACGTTCGGGCAAGCCTCGAGGCAGACGCCGCAGGTCATGCACTTGGACAGCTCATACGCCCACTGACGCTTCGACTCGGCCATCCGCGGGCCGGGACCGAGATCATAGGTGCCGTCGATCGGGATCCACGCCTTGACCCGCTTCAGCGCGCCGAACATACGCTGACGGTCGACGATCAGGTCGCGGACGATCGGGAAGGTCTTCATCGGCTCCAGCCGGATCGGCTGCTCGAGTTTGTCGATCAGTGCCGTACATGCCTGTCTAGGCTTGCCGTTGACGATCATGGAGCAAGCGCCGCACACCTCTTCGAGACAGTTGGAGTCCCAGCAGACCGGCGAGGTTGACTGGCCGGACTGTGTCGTCGGGTTACGTTGGATCTCCATCAGGGCGCTGATGACATTCATGTTGGCCCGGTACGGGATCTCGAACGTTTCCGTATACGGCTGCGAGTCTGGCTTGTCCTGGCGGGTAATGACCAGTTTGACTGTTTTGTTGGCTACCGCTGTATCCGCCATCGTTATTCTCCTTTCTTCTTGTCTGTTGTATAGTCACGCTTGCGCGGCGGGATCAGCGAGACGTCGATGTCCTCGTAAGAGATCTTCGGTCCGTCCTGCGTCCACGACGCAATTGTCGTTTTCATGAAGTTCTCATCGTCGCGCTCCGTGAAATCCGGCTTGTAGTGCGCGCCTCGGCTCTCGTTGCGGAGCAGCGCGCCCTTGGTCATCGCCTCGGACAGCTCGAGCATGTTCCATAGCTGACGGGTGAAGGCGACGCCGGCGTTGTTCCAGCCTGCCGTGTCGTTGATATTGATCTTCGCGTAGCGCTGCTTGAGCTCCTTGATCTTGTTGATCGTCTCTTCGAGCTTGTTGTTGTAGCGCACGACCGTCATGTTGTTGGTCATCCACTCGCCGAGCTCGCGATGCAGCACATACGCATTCTCCGTGCCGTCCATCTTGAGGATGCGGTTGTACTTGTCGGTCTGGCGCTGCTTCTCGCGATCGAACACCGATGAGGATACGTCCTCCGAGGACTTCGACAGCCCACGGATGTACTCTACCGCCTTCGGTCCGGCGACCATGCCGCCGTAGATCGCGGAGACGAGCGAGTTCGCGCCGAGACGATTGGCCCCGTGATATTGGTACTCGCACTCGCCGGCTGCGAACAGGCCAGGGATGTTGGTCATCTGGTTGTAGTCGACCCACATGCCGCCCATCGAGTAGTGAACCGCCGGGAAGATCTTCATCGGAATCTTGCGCGGATCGTCGCCCATGAACTTCTCATAGATCTCGATGATGCCGCCGAGCTTGACGTCCAGCTCCTTGGGATCCTTGTGCGAGAGGTCGAGATAGACCATGTTCTCACCGTTGACGCCGAGCTTCATATCGACGCAGACGCTGAAGATCTCACGCGTCGCGATGTCGCGCGGCACCAGGTTGCCGTAGGCTGGGTATTTCTCCTCGAGGAAGTACCACGGCTTGCCGTCCTTGTACGTCCAGATTCGGCCGCCCTCGCCACGCGCAGACTCGGACATGAGACGCAGCTTGTCGTCGCCAGGGATCGCCGTCGGGTGGATCTGGATGAACTCGCCGTTGGCATAGTTGACGCCTTGCTGATAGACTGCGCTTGCCGCCGTGCCAGTGTTGATAACCGAGTTGGTCGACTTGCCGAAGATGATGCCGGGACCGCCGGTCGCCAGGATGACTGCATCGGCAGATACCGCATGCACCTCCATCGAGCGCAGATCCTGTGCCGATACGCCGCGGCAGACGCCATCGTCGTCAATGACCGCGCCGAGAAACTCCCAGTGCTCGTACTTGGTGACCAGACCGGCTGTCTCCCAGCGGCGCACTTGCTCATCCAGCGCATAGAGCAGCTGCTGGCCAGTCGTCGCGCCTGCAAATGCCGTGCGGTGGTATTTGGTGCCGCCGAACCGGCGGAAGTCGAGCAGACCCTCCGGCGTCCGGTTGAACATGACGCCCATCCGGTCCATCAGATGGATGATGCCGGGCGCCGCGTCGCACATCGCCTTGACGGGCGGTTGGTTGGCGAGGAAGTCGCCGCCGTATACGGTATCGTCGAAGTGCTCCCAGGTGGAGTCGCCTTCGCCCTTCGTATTGACCGCGCCGTTGATGCCGCCCTGGGCGCACACCGAGTGAGAACGCTTTACAGGGACGAGCGAGAACAGGTCGACATGCATGCCCGCTTCCGCTGCCTTGATCGTCGCCATCAAGCCTGCGAGACCGCCGCCGACGACGATTACTTTATTTTTAGCCATGGATTATTCGCTCCTTGTCTTCCAGATATGCTAGGACTGGTTATACGTGCCGGATCAGATCAAGCGCTGCCGCCGCTTCTTTGAACTCATCGCCGCGGAACGCTGCCAGCGACATCAGGAACATGGCGGACACGACGACGAATACGACCATCCATACATAGGAGGAAATACGCTGTGCCCGCGGGCCGACCGTGACGCCCCAGCTCACAAGGAATGCCCACATGCCGTTGGCAAAGTGGAATACGGCGGCAAGAACGCCAATCGTGTACAGAACAAAAAACAGGTTGTTCGTAGAGATCAGATGCATGACGCCGCCCAGCTCCTCGTGGGTCACTTCACCGATCGCAACCTGAAAACGTGTCTGATAAACGTGCCAGACAATAAAAATGAACGTAATTACGCCGGTAATCCGCTGCAGCGTAAACGCCCAGTTCCGGCCGTACGAAAATTGGCCGATGTTGCTGTTGGACTGATAGGCGATGTAGAGGCCATAGATGCCGTGGAACAGCAATGGCAGGAAAATAACCCCCAGCTCGAGAACCCAAATGAGCGGCATGCTGTTAATCAGATTCACCGCGTTGTTGAACCGCTCCGGGCCCCCCTCAACAGCAGCAAAGTTCGTCAGCATGTGCGAAATGATAAACATGCTGAGTGGAATCACTCCGAGCAAGGAATGAATCCGGCGCGCGTAATACGAATTTCCCTTCATGACATTAGTGTGCTCCTTTCCAGACTCGTACCTTTGTAGACAACGTCTTTCATTGTACTCCTGACCCCATAAAGCGTCAACATCTACTGTATTCCCCTGACACAACTTGGTCACACTTTTCATGGTACTCCTTTTTCGCTTATAATGGAATTGCTTATTTAGTATAATATCTTATAACCTCTGGTTATATGTATACGCCATCATCCACTTCACCTGCGAAAGGAGTCTTCCCTTGCTTGATCAGATGCATATTTTCGCCACGGTTGTCGAACAGTCGAGCCTGAACAAAGCGTCGACGCTGTTAAATTTGTCTCAGCCCGCGCTCTCGCGCAAAATCGCCAAGCTGGAGGAAGAGCTCGAGGTTGCACTGTTCCGGCGCGTCGGCAAACGACTCGAGCTGACCAGCGCCGGTCAGCTGACGTATGCATTCGCCAAGGATCTGCGCTCCGGTCAGCAACGCTACCTGCAGTCGCTCGCCGAGTATCGCCACACCGAACGGCGCGAGCTGACGATCGGCGCCTCGCTGACGACGCTACAGACGACGCTACCCGATCTGATCCAGGTACTGACGCGGCTGAACCCGGAGCTGGAGATCAAGGCGGTCACCGGCAAGACGCATGAGATCGTCTCGCTCGTACGGGACAAGCGGGCCGATCTCGGCCTCGTTGCTTCCATTATAGACGAGAGCCAGCTCGCCTGCTTGCCACTCTTCGAGGATCATCTGCAGCTCGTACTGCCGAAGAACCTGCTCGTCACCGACAGATCGGTGCCGGAGATCAGCGTGCTCGACGGCTTGCCGATGATCCTCTTCTCCAAGGGGACCTGGTATCGGGTGCTGACCGACGAGCTGTTCCAGCGCTACCGACTCTCTCCCGACGTGCGCATGGAGATCGACTCCTTCGAAGCGATCCTGCGTCTGCTCCATACCTGCCGGGCGGCGACGCTGCTGCCCCAGTCGTATCTGCGAGCGCAGCTGCTCGAGGACAACGAGCTGACGCTGCTGCCAATCCGCGAGCTTGCACAGGCCAGACGGACGACGACGCTCATCTACTCCCTCGACGATCAGCCTTATAGCGCATCGATGCGGTTATGGCTAGAGGCGATCAAAAGCCACTTTACCGACGAGCGTGATTCCCGTTAGGGATGACATTGCAACAGGAAAGGATTGGAACCGGACAGCTTGTGTATGGTAAGGTTAGGTAGACGAAGCGTCCAAATCCCATAAGTCGAGGTGCATGCATGAATTCACTCCCTATTGAACCGCCGTGGCGCAGACTGCTGCTCTTCAGCATGATCTGCCTGGCGATCTATCTGGCGCTGCAGATTATCCCGCAGACCGCCGCATCCTTCTTTAGCTCCAGCGCGACGCAGGTGATGGACAAGGGCGAGGCGGAGCGTCTGGCGACTGCCTTCGTCAAGGAGCAGTTCGGGGCCGTAATCACAGCGCCCCATGCGGTCCATCAGACCGACCGACTGCTGAACGGCTATCTGGCCAAGGAAAAACAGCTGGAGGCCTATGACGAGCAATACGGCAAGCAATTCCCACCCGATACGTACCAGGTCGACGTCAAGGTGCCTCATCCGCTGAGCGGAATGCAGGATATCTACTATTATGTCTACTTACATATGGAAAGCGGCGAGGTCGTCGCCTGGAACCGGCAGGGCGGCGTCCCGGAGGGTGAGCGTCCGCTGCTGTCGGAGGAGGCGCTGGAGGCAGCGCAGTCCTTCGCGATAGAGCAAGGCTTCCTCGCGGAGCAGCTGGCACCGCGCGGCATGCCGGATCGTAACGGCTTCGTCATCATCGATGTGAAAGGCGCATCGATCGGCGAAGCCGAGCTGGAGCTGCGCATCCGATCCGTCGTAACGGCGGACGGCGAGATCCGGACGATCGGCTACAAGCCGACCTTCCTGCCGCCGCAACCGTACATCGACTATGTTGAGGGGCAGGACCAGCTCGGCTCGATCCTGACCTTGGCCGGTTATCTCGGGATGACGGTCATCCTGTTCATCCTGTCCGTCGTCTACGCCGCGCTCTATCGCCGACATACGTCGTTCTTGCGAGGGCTGTTCCTGACCGGGTTTTTCCTCGTCTTCTACATTATCAGCAACGTCAACATGCTAGACGGCGTCCGCGCCGGGCTCGGCGAGAACCCATCCGCCAACGAGTTCGCCATTGCCGGCATGGCGATTACGGTCCTGATCTCGATCGCAATGGCGGCTTCCGTCTACTTTGCGCTCGTCGGCGGTGATGGACTGTGGCGCGCGCATGGCCGCAACCTGTGGCCGCGCTTCGGCGAGCCGGGCTACGGCACGCATGTGTGGCGGAGCATGAAGCTCTCGTACCTGTGGGCCTTCATCTTCCTCGGCTTGCAGACGATCATCTTCCTGCTGCTGGAGCGGGGCTTCGGCACCTGGACGACGTCCGATGCCGCGACGTCGATCTACAACTTCGGCTCGCCGTGGATCTACCCGATGCTGGCGTGGTGCGCCGCGATCTCCGAGGAGGCCGTCTATCGGCTGTTCGGCATCGGCTTGCTGCGCAAATGGTTCAAAAATCTGTTCGTCGCCTCGCTCATCCCGACGATCATCTGGGCGCTGGGGCATGTGTCCTATCCGTTCTATCCGGCGACGACGCGGCTGATCGAGCTGACGATCCTTGGTCTGCTGTTCAGCTACATCTTCCTGAAGTACGGCTTCCTGACCGCCGTCTTCACCCACGCGATCGTCAACAGCATCATGATGTCGCTGCTGCTCATCTTCATGGGCGAGCCGGTCAATATGGTCGCCGGCGTGTTCTACATCGTGCTCCCGGTGATCGTCGCCTGGGTCATGCGCTGGTGGTCGGACAGCAGGGGGCCGCGCCAGCCGCGCGCGCAGTACAGCCCGGAGGATCCCGCTTCATCGCCTTCCGGCGGCCCGACAAGCTTCAACCCGGAGCACTAAGCAGTGTCCTGAGCAGACCTGCAGGCGAGCACCAAAAAAAGAGGAACCGAAATTACGGTTCCTCCCTCAATGCCGTGAGAATCTGAGTGGCGAGCTTTTCGCCGATCGACAGAGGCTTGAAGTCTTCGACTTCGGCCTCTTTTATTTTTTTGAGCGAGCCGAAATGCTTGAGCAGCTGCTTGCGCCGCTTCTCGCCGATGCCTGGGATCGCGTCGAGCCGCGAGGCGACCATCGACTTGGCCCGCGTCTCCCGGTGGAAGGTAATCGCGAAGCGATGGACCTCGTCCTGGATGCGCTGCAGCAGATAGAACTCCTGACTGTCGCGGGGCAGCGGCACGACCTCGGCCGGATCGCCGATCATCAGCTGGGCCGTCTTGTGCTTGGCGTCCTTGACGAGGCCGCATACGGGGATATGCAGCCCCAGTTCGTCCTCGAGCACCTCGATCGCCGCCGAGATCTGCCCCTTGCCGCCGTCGACGACGATCAGGTCGGGCGGCGTCAGTCCTTCCTTCAGCACCCGCTCGTAACGGCGGCGGATCACCTCGCGCATCGTGCCGTAGTCGTCCGGGCCTTGCACCGAGCGCACCTTGTACTTGCGGTATTCCTTGCGGTCGGGCTTGCCGTCGGTGAAGACAACCATCGCCGACACCGGGTCCGTGCCCTGAATGTTCGAGTTGTCGAATGCCTCGATGCGCCGCACCTGCGGCAGCCCGAGCCAGTCGGCCAGACTGGCCGCCGCGACGACGCTGCGCTGCTCGTCGCGCTCGATCAGCTTGAACTTCTCCTCCAGCGACATCCGGGCGTTTTTGCTCGCCATCTCGACGACGTCCCGCTTCTTGCCCTTGCGCGGGACGAACACCTTGACCTTGAGCCAGCTCTGCAGGATGCCGCCGACATCCTCGGCCGCCGGCTCTGCTCCCGGCTCGGCCGACTCCTGCTCGGCGGGCTGCTCCGGCAGGAAGATCTCCTTGGGCAGCGCCGGGTTATCGCTGTAGTACTGCGTGACAAAGGTCATGAAGTCGCTGTACTCGGTGCCATAGTACGGGAAGGTCGTCGCATGGCGCTCGATCAGCTTGCCCTGGCGCATATAGAGGATCTGCACGCACATCCAGCCCTTGTCCACCGCATAGCCAAACACGTCGCGATCGAGCGCGTCGGCCATCGTGATCTTCTGCTTCTCCATGACCGCCTCGATGGCGACGATCTGATCGCGGTATTCCTTGGCCCGCTCGAACTCCAGCGCCTCCGCCGCCTCGGCCATCTTGTGCTGCAGCTGCGTCTTGACGACGTCCTGGCCGCCGCTGAGGAAGCGCGAGATGTCCTGGATCATCTCGTCGTAGACCGACTGCTCGACCGGATATTCGCACGGCGCGAGGCATTGGCCCATATGATAATAGAGACAGACCTTGTCCGGCAGCGTTTTGCACTTGCGGAGCGGGTACAGCCGATCGAGCAGCTTTTTAGTCTCCTGGGCGGCATAGGCGTTCGGGTAGGGGCCAAAGTACTTGGCCTTGTCCTTGACGATACGGCGCGTCACCTCAAGCTTCGGATGCTTCTCGTTCGTAATCTTGATGTACGGGAACGACTTGTCGTCCTTGAGCAGCACATTGTACCTGGGGTGATACTGCTTGATCAGATTGCACTCGAGGATGAGCGCCTCCATGTTGCTGGAGGTGACGATATATTCGAAGTCGCGGATCTCCGAGACGAGCTTCTGAGTCTTGCCGTTATGGCTGCCGTTAAAGTACGAACGGACGCGGTTTTTGAGCACCTTGGCCTTGCCAACATAGATGATCGTCCCCTGGCCGTTCTTCATCAGGTAGCAGCCCGGCTGGTCGGGCAGCAGCGCCAGCTTGCTACGGATCAGCTCAGCCGCTTGCTCCCGGGAGGGCGACACGGACGCCGCGGCCTCGGAGGCTCGCTCGTCGCCGGACGCTTCGGCGCGGACATCGGGTTGATCAGTCATTACGCTTGCCTCCTTCTCTCTAGCGCATGGAGATCGTCCTGCCATGCGAACGTATACTCCTATTGTAGCACATGCAGCCTGCTCCGGGCAGCCCGCCTCACAATTGTCACGAAGCCCGTCTTTACATTTATCCAGCAAGTTGGGTATACTATAGCCAAGTGAGTCTAGTGGCACAGGCTGAGGATGTGCGGCTTGGCGGCACAGGCTGTGTCATCGTCTGCGAGGAGGTCGTAACCGTATGGAGAATGTCAGAGATCCAAGAGAGCATTTGAACGAAGAGCCACGCCACGATTTTAACGACGTTGCGATGGGCGCCGTAGGCATGGGTGGATTTATGTTCGTGGTGTTTGCGATTGCTGTTATTATCAAGTTTGTCATTTCGTAGCGCCTGACGACACGAGCCCTTCCGCAGATGCGGGAGGGCTTTTGCTATGGCAGAACAGGTCACCCGCAATGCATAAGCGCAACAAAGCCGTCCCTTCTCACAGGCGAGAAAGGACGGCTTTTTGCGATACGTCAACCAACGTCAGGGCTTGTGGGCTGCGGCGCTCCTCGGCGCCGGCGGTGCAGCCTGGGCGGCTTGATTGTCGAAACGCTTGCGCTCCGTACGCTCGATCTGGACGATCCGGCCGTCATGCACGGTGATCAACACCGAGCCGTACTCCAGGCCGCTCACCTGACTCAGGATTCTATCTTGCCATACCTCATCAATCTCCAACGGCTTTGCCATGCGGATCTCCTCCATCCTGATCTATTTTGGTTCCGGGGATATCTCCCGGTAGGACCTCCACTCGATATACGATTTCATTACCAGCGTCAAGATCGCCAGCAGCACCAGCAAGGAAGCGACGGCAAACGAGGCCGAGAACTGGTACTCATTGTACAAAATCTCGACGTGCAGCGGCAGCGTGTTGGTCTGCCCCCGGATATGACCGGAGACGACCGAGACGGCGCCGAACTCGCCCATCGCTCTGGCGTTGCACAGGATCATCCCGTAGAGCAAGCCCCAGCGGATGTTCGGCAGCGTCACTCGCCAGAAAATCTGCCAGCCCCTCGCCCCCAGACTGACGGCTGCCTCCTCCTCATGCGGGCCCTGGGCCTGCATGATCGGGATGAGCTCGCGCGCTACGAATGGGAACGTCACAAATGCGGTCGCCAGCACGATTCCCGGCAAGGCGAAGATGATCTGGATGCCTCGCTCGTCGAGCCACGGTCCGAAGAAGCCCTGAGCCCCGAAAAGCAGGACGAAGATCAAGCCGGCAATGACCGGCGATACCGCAAACGGCAGATCGATCAAGGTGATGAGCAGTTGCTTGCCCTTGAATCGGAACTTGCTGATCGTCCAGGCTGCTGCCAGGCCGAACACCGTATTAAGCGGCACCGCAATGACAGCGGCCAGCAGCGTCAGCTTCAAGGCAGCCAGCGCATCCGGCTCCGTGATCGAAGCGTAATAGACGCCGACGCCTCGCTTGAAGGCTTCGATGAAGATCGCCGCCAGCGGCAGCAGGACGATCAGGGCGATGAAGAGCAGTGCGAGTCCGATCAGCACCCATCGCACCCAGCGGGCTTCGTTGCTGTGACTTGGTCTCGTTTGCGCGTCTCGCGACAGATGTGCGGTTACAGCTCCTGCCATGTCAGCCTCCTATTCCGCAATGACGCGGCGACCGGCCCGCCACTGCAAGTAGTTGATAAGTAGCAGCATCACAAACGACATGACCAGCATCACTGCGGCGATCGCGGTAGCGCCCATATAGTCGTACTGCTCCAGCTTGGTCATGATGAGCAGCGGCGCGATCTCGGTCTTCATCGGCATGTTGCCCGAGATGAAGACGACCGAGCCGTACTCGCCAAGTCCCCGGGCAAAGGCCATCGCGAACCCGGTCAGCAGCGCCGGCAGCAGCGTCGGCAGGATGACGGGGAGG
>NZ_BFBX01000016.1:198854-223236 GCF_003851045.1 Paenibacillus sp. 598K
GCGTCGGCAGGATGACGGTGAGGAAGGTGCGGAGCCGGTACGCCCCGAGCATCGCCGCCGCTTCCTCCATATCCTGCTCCATATCCTGCAGGACCGGCTGCACCGTACGCACGACGAACGGCAGACCGATGAAGATGAGGGCAATCGTAATGCCGATCGGCGAGAAGGCTACCTTAATGCCAAGCGGCTCCAGATAACGTCCGATCCAGCCATTAGGCGCATAGATCGCCGTCAGCGCGATCCCGGCGACGGCCGTCGGCAAGGCGAAAGGCAGATCGACGAGACTGTCGATCAGCCGCCTCCCAGGGAACTGGTAGCGTACCAGCACCCAGGCGACGAGCAGACCAAACACCAGATTGACCAGCGCTGCGAAAAACGATGTCAAAAAACTGACTTTATAGGAGGCCAGCACGCGCGGCGCGGTGACCGTATCCCAAAACTGAATCCAGGACAGACCCGAGGTTTTGATGAAAACCGCCGCGAGCGGAATCAGCACCAGCAGCCCCAGGTAAAAAATCGTAAAGCCCATGGAAAGCCCGAACCCAGGCAGGACGCGACGCGATGATCGTTTGGAACCTTTCATGTGAAGTCAGCTCCTTTGCTATCCCGCATATTAGGAGCCCGGAACGTAGATTTTGTCAAAGGTGCCGCCATCGCTGAAATGCTTCTCTTGCGCCGTCTTCCAGCCGCCAAAATCGTCGTTGATCGTCAACAGCTCAATCTGCTCGTATTGATCCTTGTACTTCTCGGCCACCGCAGGCAGGGTCGGACGATAGTAATTTCTGCCGGCGATATCCTGGCCTTCCTCGGTGTACAGATATTGCAAGTAGGCTTCGGCCACCTCGCGCGTGCCACGCTCATCGACAACCTTGTCGACGATCGCGACCGGCGGCTCGGCCAGGATGCTCAGCGACGGCGTCACGATCTCAAACTCGCCTTCCCCGAATTCCTTGAGCGACAGCAGCGCCTCATTCTCCCAAGCCAACAGCACATCGCCGATTTTGCGCTCGACGAAGGTCGTCGTCGATCCGCGCGCGCCCGAGTCGAGCACAGGCACGTTTTTGAAGAGCGCGCCGACGAACTCTTCCGCTTTGGCCTCGTCGTTGTTGTTATGCTTGAGCGCATATCCCCACGCCGCCAGATAGTTCCAGCGAGCGCCCCCGGAGGTCTTCGGATTCGGCGTGATGACCTCGACGCCCGGCTTGATAAGGTCGTCCCAGTCCTTGATGCCTTTCGGATTGCCCTTCCGTACGAGGAAGACAATCGTCGAGGTGTAAGGCGCGCTGTTGTTCTCAAACTGCGATTGCCAGTCCGGCTGGATCAGGCCGGGCTCGACGATCGCATCGATGTCGTAGCCGAGCGCCAGCGTGACGACGTCGGCCTTCAAGCCGTCGATGACCGAGCGGCCTTGCTTGCCCGAGCCGCCGTGCGATTGCTTGATGGTGACGGTCTGTCCGGTCTCTTCCTTCCAATGCTTGGCGAACGCTTCGTTGAATTCGACGTATAATTCCCGGGTTGGATCGTAAGATACATTAAGCAGCTCTACCGGCTTCGCAGGCTCGGCGCCGGTCTCTGTGGCGGCAGGCGTCGTGTTGCCGCCGCTGTCCGTGCTGTTCGCGCCTTCACTCTCCGAAGCTCCACCGCCATTGCTGCCGCATGCCGAGATCACCAGTGTGAAGGCTAGCAGCAGCAGCGTAAGTCGAGCAGAAAGATAGGTTTTCATCTTAAAAACACCCCTTAGCGTTTTTAACAGACCTGTCTTATTTCTACTCCGGTGGTCCGGTGGTTAGAAATTATTCCAATCTGTTTAGTAGGTAATGGATGAATAATACCAGCCGCAACCTGTCTTTGTCAATGCAAATCAGGCCCTCCAAACTTTCTTTTATTTTGACAAAAACTCCGCCCGATAAAAGCATAAAAAACCGGTCTGCCCTTCGAACGAATCGAATGGCAAACCGGGTCTATAATCACTTCATACAGGCGTTGCATTAAAGCTCCTCAGCGGCCTCGCTTGTTCTCTCCGGAGACGACAACAAAGTCGACGAAGGGCCGGATCCGGTCCATCAGCCGCTGTCCTTTGTGCTGCTCGTCGCCGTCCTTGCTCGTAAAACTGAAGTGGCGCTCGAGCACCTCGAGGTTCTGATTGGACGTGTAAAAGGTCGGCTTGCGATTCATCCGATAGTTCAGGATCGTCCCAAGGACGTGATCCCGCACCCATGGATTGAGATTCTCGGCGCCGATATCATCGAAGACGAGCAGATCAGTATGCTTCATCAGCTCCACCGTCTCCTTGATGCGCTGCGGCTCGTTGAACATCGACTTCAGGTCCTCGACGAACTCCGGCACGTAGACGATGACGCCGGAGTAGCCAGCCTTGGCCAGCTCGTGCAGCATGTAGCACATCAGGAATGTCTTGCCGGTGCCGAACTTGCCTGCCAGGTACAAGCCCTTGGTCTGCAATCCCTGCTCCCGCGTCTGATCGATATAGCGCATGATCTGACCAACCGCCTTGATGCGCTCGGCATCCTTGCGCATGATCTCGTCGGCCGAGTAGCCCTGTTCGAGTGCCCGATCATCGACATAGAAACTCCGCACCCGGCTGCGCACCCGATTCTCGGCCACCCGGGCGACCTGCAGCTTGCACGGCACCTTGCGGTCGTCGAGCTGCGGCACGCCGGCGCGCTGCTCCATATCAAGCTCTGTGTAGTGGCCCTCGAAGTCGTTGGGACAACGGTCGAGTCCCGGGCATTGGCTGCAATTACGCCGCTCCTTGACATACTGGTAGATGCGATTGAGGTTGAGCCGCATCAGCCGCTCATCGAGCGCCTCATGCTGCGCTTGCAGCTGCTGCACGAGCGGATCGGCCTGCAGCTCCCGCAGCAGATCGTCGGCCTTCCTCGTCATCTGACGTCCGCCCGGCCATTGCTTTAATACTTGGCTTAACGATTCCATCTCATCTCACCTCCGTTATCCCTTGCCATCCAGCTTGCGCGCCAGCTGACGCAGCTCCTCCAGCTCCTGCTCGCTGATCTCTTGCCGCTCTCCGCTGTCCTCGATGATCGGCAGCTCCGGCTTGCGCCGCGCGCCTCCGCCTGGCCGCTGACGCGAACCACCGTTGCCGGGACGCCGCGCCTCCGCCTGGCCGCCCTGCGCATCCTTGTCCTCCTGCTCGCGGACGTACAGCACCGCCTTCTCGAACGTATCGATCTGCCGCACCAGCATGTTGGAGGCGACCGCGTCGATGAAAGCCTTGTTAACCCGTTTGTTGTCCGGCTGCCCAAGCACATAGTGGATGAGCACATTGATAACTGGAGCCGGCAATCGATAGTTGAGATCGATCCGCTCGAATACACGGTCCATCCACTCCGGCACCGCACCGGGGAAAAACCGCTGCAGAAACCGCGTATGCGGCTCATTGCGCATCAGCATATTGTACTGGGCGACATCGCAGCGTCCCGCGAGCTGCGCCGGTACGGCGAGCCGGTGCTCCGTATCGACGGCATGTTCGGCCGGCAGCTCCTCCTCCTCGGGGGCGCCTCCGGCAGACGCGATCCGGGCAAGCGTACGCTGGCGGACGTCATCGCGTTGGCGCTCCTGACGATACGTCCGGTTGGCCCGCAGCTGCAGCTCCTCCTCCAGCAACTCGCCGCGCGCCGTGAACACGCCATCCTCGTCGAGCAAGCGACATAGATCGACGACCGTCAGATTGTACTTGTATGCGAGATAGTTCAACGTCGCCATGCCCTCGGCGTCGCTGCGTAGCTTCTCGACATGCGGCCGATTGGCCGAATGCCGCGGGAAGCGCATGATAATCTCGCCATACTGGATGCCTGCGGTCTCGACAGCGGTCCGGGGCGCTGGCTGGCGAGCCGGAGCGACCTCGGTGAGCGCCTGCTCCAGCTCGTGATCGACCGCCGTCGTACCGAGCTCGAAAAGCTCGTAGAACGGCACCGACAGATTCTCCTTGGCCGGCTCGGCCATCGCCAACTCGTCCGGCTCCGGCGCAAAAAATTGCTCGCGCAGATGAATCACGGCGTACTTGCCGACCTGGTCGCGCAAATACATCGTCAAATGCTGGTTGCGGAAAAACTCGACCGGCGATTGCGGTGGCAACAGCTCGTACTCATAGATGACATCCTCGCCATCTGGCACGACCAGCCGCGAGCTCTGCAGCAGACCCACCGCTTCAAGCCGCGAAGCTTGCAGCGCAAGCTGCCGCCGACCGGCATCGTTCATCTCCAGGCCGAGACCGAGGAACAGCTTGCGCTGCGATTCCATGACCGAATAGCCGACCCGGTCGGTATCGACCTGGTAGTACAGGAGCTGGTACAGTCCGGTCGCTGTCGCGCCGATCATCGGCTGATAGACGAGCTGCAGCATCTTCTGGTCGATGACGCTTAGCGAAAATTCACGATACATGTAGAAGCGATGATGCTCGGTAAATTGATGTATGTTCTGGATGCGCATTGCATCTACCCCATCCGTCCTATAGACTAGAATAATGCGACCGGCTCACGACGCCGCAAATATTGGCGCGCCATTCGCCGGTCGGTGCCATTGATAGCTGATAGCTATAGTGTATCATACATCGGGGCGGGAGCCCCGGAAACAATTTAAATTGGACAAGCAAAAACGACTTCGTCGTCCTTCCAGGACGTGCGGAAAGCTTTGTCGGAGCATTCTAAGCAGATATAAGTGTGAAACTTATAAAATCTTAGAATTCTAAAAAATCCTCCAGCCGGAGGATCCTAAGTAGACCTAATACATCTTGAATCCGCTCTTCCGCAACACCCGGATCGCCCAGCCGCTTACGTAAGCGCCGATCAGCGCGGCAATCGCCGGCAGGATGTCGACATACGTATAGGCCGCCAAGTTGTCTTGCCACGACATGCCGGATGACCACGTATAGTAGATGCCGAGCGGCAGCAGCACGATCAGGTAAAGATAGATAGGAAACCAGGTTGTCTTCATCAACATGTTCAGGATAAAGCCGATCCCGAACATCATCACGAAAAACAACAGCATAGCGATGATAACCTGCAGCACAGCTCAATGCCCCTTTCTCACTTGATCCGCCAGACGCTCGCGCAAGCGGAACTCTTCTATGTTAGTTTAGGATATGGCCGAAGTGAAGTCAATGAAGCAGTTGTGAACAACCTATGGAAAAGGTGAAGCTCCTTGGAACTGAAATTGATGATCTATAATATTCACCACGGCCGGGCAATGAACGGCGGCATCAACCTCGACCGCGTCGCCGCGCTCATCGAGCGGCAGCAGCCGGATATCGTCGGCTTCAATGAGGTCGACCGTTGCTTTGGCCGCCGCAGCCGCTTCGAGGATCAATTCGCCTGGCTCTCCCGGACGCTGGGGATGGAGGGCGCATTTGGCGCGGCAATCTCTCGCCGCAAGCGAGACCAGATGCGCGAATACGGCAATGCGCTGCTCTCTCGTCACCCGGTCGTCGCCATGGCCAATCACGGGCTGAAGTCGCGGGCGCTGACGATCAGCGAGCCGCGCGCCGTCCTCGAGGCCGATATTGAAGTCGCACCGCAGCGGCTGCTCAAGGTGTTCGTCACCCATCTGAGCATCGCCCACCTGATCCAGCGCGTCCAGGTAGAGCTGTTGGCGCGCCGCATCGCCGGGACTGCCGCGCCTAGCGTGCTGATGGGCGATATGAACATGCCCCCCGGCTGCAGCCTGTGGCGCAAGCTGATGGCCAAGGCGAGCGATGTCTGCTTCAGTCAGCCGCAGAGCGCCTATCCGACGTTCCCGTCGATTCGGCCGATCACCCAAAAGGACTATATTTTCGTCTCGCCGGCCATCGAGACCGTCGAGGTCGAAGCCGTCGCCAGCGACCCGACCGCCTCCGACCATCTGCCGCTGCTGGCGACGATCCGACTGCCAGAGGCTGCAACCGTCTAGCTGTCACAAGCTTGCCATTTGCCTCCATTCCGGCTAGTAGGCTACAATAACATCATGGAGTCTATCGCACCTGAATCATATTACTTCGATCAGCAATGAGCAAAGGAGCATGTAAATCATGAGTGAAGCTGCACAAACGCTGGAGGGCTGGTACGCCCTTCATGACTTTAGACGAATCGACTGGACGGCCTGGAAGGCCGCTAGCCAGGAAGAAAGAAGCCGTGCCGAAGACGAGTTGCACAGTCTGGTCGGCGAATGGAGGCGCCTCGAAGAGAACCGCGAGGGCAGTACGGCGCTCTACGCGATCGTCGGACAAAAAGCCGATCTCGTCTTCGTCCACCTTCGGGAGACGCTCGAGGAGCTGCAATTGCTCGAGACGGCGTTCAATAAGTCCGCGCTCGCCCGCTTTACGATACCTACTTACTCATACGTTAGCGTCGTCGAGCTTAGCAACTACTTGGCTGGCTCCGGCGGGGGAGATCCGATGCAGAATCCCGAGGTCGTCGCACGCCTGAAGCCGATCATGCCCAAAGCGAAGCATATTTGCTTTTACCCGATGAACAAACGCCGATCGGGCAACGACAACTGGTATATGCTGACGATGGAAGAGCGTCGGACGATGATGCGCAGCCATGGTATGATCGGCCGTTCGTACGCCGGCAAGGTCAAGCAGATCATCTCAGGGTCGGTCGGCTTCGACGACTGGGAATGGGGCGTCACCCTGTTCGCCGACGATGCGCTGCAATTCAAAAAACTGATTTACGAGATGCGCTTCGACGAAGTGAGCGCCCGCTACGCCGACTTTGGCGACTTCTATGTCGGCAACCTGCTGACGCCAGACGGCATCCAGTCGATGCTGCGCGTCTGATATATGCTCCCCGAGCTGACACTGTCGGCTTACAGCCGTTGATCGAAAAAAGGGAAGTCCCGGGCTTGAACCGCCAGGACTTCCCTTTTTTATTTTTTAAGTCTGCCCTGCTAGTAGCCGAGCCGAGTCTCCGGTCAACAAGAGCCTTTCTCAGGACTCGTCCGACTCGCTCTCGCTGTCTTGCTGCGCCTGCCGCTCCTTGGCCTCCAGGTACTCCCTGGTGGCGCGGTCGCGGTCGCGGCCCTTCTCCTTGAGCCGCTCGATCGCCGGTTGCACGAGCAGGTCGACCTCCTGCTGCACTGTATAGACGAGATCGTAGCGGCTCTGGGACTCCAGATAGGAGCCCACCTCCATCAATGCATTGTAGCGGTCCAGTTCATCCCTCGTCAGCAATCCTCGGACTTGTACACTGCAATGGCGCATTAGAAAAACTTGCCTTTGCGCAGGACGAGCGGAATGCCCCCGATAATGAACAGATAGCGGATATCGATCATTTTTTTCAACCAGGCTGCAAAACGGCCTTTATATTTTTTGCCAAAGGCGATACCGATCGCTTCGCCTTTGCCAAGGGAAGCTACGGTGCCTTTGTTGCTGAATTCGAACGATTTGAGCGGCTGGTTGCGAATCGACGCGACCAGATTGTGCGCGCAGACGACGCCCTGCTGCATGGCGATCTGAGCGGTCGGCGGGTATGGACGTCCCTCCGGGTTAAACATCAACGAGTTGTCGCCGACGATGTAGATGTTCTCATGTCCTGGCGCGCGCAGATGCTCGTCGATCTTGACGCGGCCGCGCATCGTCTCGAAGCCTGCTTCCTCGATCAGCCGGTTGCCGCGGATGCCGCCCGTCCAGATGACGGTCTGCGAACGGATCTCTTCGCCCTCGCCGACGATGACGCCGTCGGGCGAGCATTCCTTGATAGCGGTGCCGATACGGAAGGTGACGCCTTTGCGGGAGAGCACCTCCATCGCGTACTCGACCAGCTCAGGATCGAAGCCTGGCAGCGCCGTCGGCGCAGCTTCGATATTATAGATCTTGACGATCGCCGGGTCGACGTCGAATTGCTTGCACAGCTCAGGCACGCGATCCGCCAGCTCGCCGATGAACTCGATGCCGGTGAAGCCGGCGCCGCCCACGATGAAGGTGAGGTAGTCCGTACGGTGAGGCTCGCGCTTGTAGCGGGCGAACTGATACTCGATATGCTCGCGGATCAGACGGACAGAGTTGATGCTGCGGATATTCATCGCGTATTCGCCCAGTCCCGGGATGCCGAACGTCTCAGGCTCGCCGCCCACGCCGATGACAAGGTAATCATAGGACAGCGTGCCGTCCTCAAGGATGACCTTCTTATCCTGCGGGCGAATCTGCACGACGGTCGACTTGACGAAGTCGATCTTGAATTCGTCGATCAGCTTGGAGATGCTGACGCGCGCATTCTCCGGATTGTCCGTGCCAGCGGCCGGCATATGCAGATGAGTCGTGATGTAATGGTAATCATGTTTGTTTACCAGTGTCACATCGGCCTCATTGTAGTTCAATTCTTTTTGCAGACGAAGCGCGGTCAAGACACCGCCGTAGCCCGCTCCCAGAATGACGATCTTTGGTATGTTACTCATTTTGACAATCCCTTCCATTCCTCTTTTGTCTTGTTCACCATTGTGAAAAATTACACAAACCAAGTTAAAGGAGAAAGTTTTACTTCCGTAGCTTATTTAGTTTGTGTCTTGCCGTCCTTCCTTATGAAAAAGGACCAGGGCGCGGCAAATCGTCCCGTTCCGACATACACATTGAAATGATATCGGCTTTTCGGTAAAAGTTCAAGCACAAAATATACGAAAATCTTTAGAACAATATACAAATCTGTTTTTTTCGTCAATAAAAGCGTATGATGGAGTAGTGAGAGAAATATGAATTTGTTGGAGGTGCCTACTGTGACAAATCACAAAGAGAACAATGCAGTGGATATTATTATTATCGGCGGTGGACCTGCTGGGATGTTTGCGGCATTTTACGCCGGCATGCGTCAAGCTTCGGTTCGAATATTGGAGAGCATGCCTCAGCTCGGTGGACAACTCGCAGCGCTGTACCCCGAAAAATACATTTATGATGTGGCCGGCTTCCCGAAAGTTACGGCGCAGGAGCTCGTCAATCTGCTGAAACGGCAGATGGATCACTTCCAACCAGAAGTCTGTCTCGAGGAAAAAGTGCTGCAGGTCGTCAAAAAAGAAGAGCGTCACTTCGAGGTGACGACAAACAAGGGGACACATACCGCAAAGGCCGTCATTATCACCGGCGGCGTCGGCGCCTTCGAGCCGCGGCGGCTGGAGCTGCCAGAGGCGGCGCAATACGAAAAAACCAATCTGTATTACTTCGTCAACGACCTGCATCAGTTCAAGGGGCAAAAAGTGCTGATCAGCGGCGGCGGCGACTCTGCGGTCGACTGGGCGCTTATGCTCGAGCCAATCGCCGAGCAGGTCACCCTCGTGCATCGCAGAGACAAATTCAGAGCGCACGAGCATAGCGTCGAAAATCTGATGAACTCCAAAGTCAACATTATGACGCCTTACGAAATCACCCAGATGCACGGCGACGAACGTATCTCGGCCGTGACGCTGGAGCAGATTAAGACGAAGGAATCGACAACCATCGACGTCGACGCGGTCATCGTCAACTTTGGCTTCGTCTCCTCGCTTGGACCGATCGCCGAGTGGGGACTGCAGATCGAGGGCGGCTCGATCGTCGTCGACTCGCGGATGGAGACCAATATCCCGGGCTTGTTCGCTGCCGGCGACATCACGACTTATCCCGGCAAGCTGAAGCTGATCGCCGTTGGCTTCGGCGAAGCGCCGACTGCTATCAACAACGCCAAGGTCTACATTGATCCGAGCGCCAAGCTGTCACCCGGACATAGCAGCAATATGAAGATGTAATCAAGCCTTACCAGCTCTTACTTCCATCTATGTTCACAAAGACAGGGTATGTCTCTCCTGCGGATCGCTGCATCCGCAAGCGGGCATACCCTGTTCAAGCGTGTATCATAAGTATTGGAGGTGTCGATAGATGGCATGGGGATTGCAGTCAGGCACCGACCAGCGAGCATTCAGCTGTGATCTCGCGACGGTTGATCTCTGCGAGCAACAGCTGCAAAAAATCCGGTTCCAAATCCAGATTCACAGCCGTCTGATAGGTGTCGATGAGCATTTCATCCGAAAGAATCTCCATTATCAACCCTTCCTTTCCTGTTTGTTCCTTCACATCTTAGCACGTTGCTCTATCAGGAACAAGTGTTCCGTTATCCACAACCTCCTGTGGACAGCTTGTGTGCAACATGTGGGCATCCTTGTCGAATGCGGGCCCTGACAGTGGGGATGATGTGGATAGCGTTATACACAGCCCTTGCAGCTCTACTATACGATAAAAAAATTTAATAGAGTTGCCCAAATCTATCGATCTTTTATATCTCCTATTGCGGTCGTGTATTCACTTCAAAAATCCAGATCTTGCCTCGCCGATCCAGGCCGTAATCAAAGCCTAGCTGGCCGATGCCAGGCAGCCTCGATTCCAACACCTCGGTGGAAAGCCGGGTCAAGCGACGCATCTCCTGCTTTTTGCTCTTGACCATCGATGTGGACAGCGAGCGACGTATCCCCTCGGCCGCAGTCATCTGCGTACCGCCTCGACAAAGGTTGGTTACGAACAAGCCGTGTCTGGCTAACCGTCCAACCATCGCCCGACAACTCCAGCCGCTTTCTTCTTTGACATACTTCACGCGGTAATCAATCGGGCGGCCGCTGATCGTCGCCAGTTGGATTCCTTTCTGGATCAGATAGGGACGCTTGCGCTTCATTTGCGACAACGCGTACGTCAAGCCGCTGAAGGTATCGTAGAAGCGACGATCGTCATAATGGCTGACCGCATAGCGCCCGCCTTGCTTAGACACCTTGATTACCCCGTGACCCCCAGCTCCCCGCACCGGCTTGATGACGACCATGCCGTGCGCGGCAAGCATCGATTTCAGATTGGCATCATTGTACATCCGAGTAGGCGGGATATGCGGCGCAATCGCAGGGTGAGACAATAATGCCGCCGTTTTCACCCATTTGCTGGCGTATTGTTTGCCGGTTTCCTCTCCCATTCCCATTCTCCTTTGCATGTTTGATAAGCTAGTATATGTTTGGGAGAATGAAATCTCTTGGATGGTTGTCTAGTCTCGCGCGAACTTCCGCGAGAATCCGAAGCTCGCGCCATTATCACAAATATTTACAACACAAGAGTCGCAATTCGATCCAGTTGCCTTTACGCGTCTTCACAAAAAATGATTGTCCTCTTCGTTTGCCGTTCGTGAACATACCGCTCCCTCCCTTTGCTAGAGAATAGCTCTTATGTCCCCTCAGGACGCCGCTTTCAGATGCATCCTATTACCCACATATTTCCTCGACCAAACGTTTGCCCCGACTTTGTCTGACCGCTACAACCCAAAAAGGACCCGGAGGCCGATGATCCGGGTCTAGTGACAATTGAGGTGTTTTCAAACGATTTGTTATGGACGCGAAGCTTGCTCTTCATTGTAAATGGCCGTTGCCTGTTCGATCCAATCGCTGCCGCCCTCGGCCAGATAGTTCTGCTTGAACTCCTCGTACAGTCTATCCAGGTTATCCTTGGCTAGTATGGCCTTCGTGCGGAATTCCTTTTCCATATCCTTCAGCATAGTTCCGCGGTCTATTTGCACCTGCGGCAGCCCATAGGTGTGCGCTTCTTCAATGAAGTTCTCCAACGCCAGCTTCCTGCCTTGCTTCGTCTGCTCGTTGAACAGCGACTCCCGCATCCCGTCCATACGATTGAGCAGCACGGAATACACATACCCGCCGACATCGCGCAGCTTCACCGCATCCTCGTAAGGCGAGATCCATTGGAATTGGCCGTTTTCATATTTATACTGCGCTCCCTCGATGCCTGCCCAGGTTAAAGCGTCGCCTTCCTTACTAACTAGATAATCGAGCACCCGGATTGCCGCTTCCGGGTCCTTTGCCTTGCTGGAGATGACCGCATACTGATTGCTGTCCGCTACGTTAGGGTTCAGATAACCGCCATGCCCGTCCGGTCCTTTAATCAATGTATATTCAAACTGGGGAACCGGCGATTCTGTATAGCGGCTTAACCAGTTCTGGGTAATGCCGTCAGCATTGAAATTGTAAGCCCCCACTTGTCCGTTCCACAGCTTTTGGAACGACTGCAACGTCGGAACAGTGGCGAATTCAGGATCGATCAACCCTTCATGATACAGCTTATTCAAATATTGGACCGCTTCGAAATAGCCAGGTGCAAGCAGCCACGGCGTAACCTTGCCGTCTACGAGCACAGCTCTCCCCATCGGCACGTTGAAAGCGCCAAAGATATGCGCCCACGTCTGATCGACCTGGATGGCCAATCCTACCCCAATCGTGTCTTTCAATCCGTTGCCGTCAGGGTCGTCGTTGACAAATGCTTTGAGAGCGTTTTCATATTCCTCTAAGTTCGTCGGCATAGGCAAGCTTAGCTTATCCAGCCAATCCTTGCGGATCGCGAGCGCGCTGCCTGGCACGAAGCCGTCGGGGATGCCGTATGACTTGCCGTCGACATAAGCGCCGCCCTTCATATATTCGCCGCGGTTCTCCTTGATGTTGGGCGCGTGTTGCTCGACCAGCTCGTCGAGCGGCAGAATCGCTCCGTTAGTGATCAGCTCCTGGATCTTCGTCTTGTTCACTGTGAAGATATCTGGCGGCTGTCCTGACACAAGCAGCGTATTGAGCCGCGTCTCGTAATCGTCGCCGCTTACGGTCTGCACCTGCAGATTAATGCCGGATTGCTCGCGAATGGCTTGGATAACCGTATTGTCCTCCGGGAAATCGGTCGTTTTGGACATCAACGCCGTTATCATCGGCGGATCGGCAGCGGCCGACGGTCCTGTTCCCTTGTTGTTTGAACCGCTGCAAGCCGATACGATTAACACAATCGCAAACGCATAGACGACAGCAACCGCAATGCGATGCTTGCTTCTTTTTCTCATGTGTAACCCTCCTCAAGTAGTTGACCCGTTCGCTTGTCGCCATTGCCCTGCATTATCCCTTCACCGCTCCGATCAACACCCCCTTCACAAAGTACTTTTGCAGAAATGGATAGGTAAGCAGCATCGGAAGCATGGCGGCGATAATCGCTGCCATCTTGACCGATTCCTCCGAAACATTCGCGATTGCCGCCGAATCGTTCATCGAGCGGGTGGACTCGGTCGCGCTGAAATTCATCATCGTCCTCAGAAATAAAGTCAGCACTTGCTTGTCCTGCGAATGAATGTACAGCACGGCGTCGAAAAACGCGTTCCAATGCCAAACGCCATAGAACAGCGAGATGGCAGCGATGACCGGCATCGATATCGGGAGAATAATCGAGACCAGCGTACGCATCGGCGAAGCCCCGTCGATATTGGCTGACTCCTCCATCTCAGGCGGAAGATTCTGAAAGTAATTTTTCATAATGAAAAAATTCCAAGCGCTGATCGCTGACGGAATGATCAGAGCCCACAGCGTATCCACCAGACCTAGCGAGTTCACGAGCAGATAGGTCGGGATCATGCCACCGCTGAACAGCATCGTAAAGAAAATGAAAAGCGTCAACGGCGTCCTGCCGATAAATCTGCGAATCGACAGCGGATAGGCCAGCATCGCCGTCAACAGCACATTGATGAACGTCCCTGCGAACAGCCGGAACAGAGAGTTGGAGTACGCTTCGAAAATCATTGAATTTCTAAACAGCATCAGATACGAATCAAAAGAAAATCCTTTCGGAAGGATAAACAGACCGCCGCTCATCGCTTGCTTGGGATCACTGATGGAATACATTAGCACATGCCAGAACGGATAGAGGGTAAGCATCGTGAACAGGAACAAGGCCGCATACAATCCCCACCGTCCCCCGTTCATATCGCTTTTGCTTGTCATTTTCGATTCCCCCTAGATTAGGCCGCTGTCGCTATCGATTTTTTTGGCGATATAGTTGGCTAATAGTACAAGCGCCAAACCTACCAGCGACTTGAACATTCCTGAAGCGACGGCCAAGTCATACTTTGCATCCTCGAAGGCGAGCTTATACAAGTACGTGTCCAATATCTCGCTCACTTGATATACGGCTGGATTGTACAATGCATACACTTGCTCCAGACCCACATTCAGAAAATTTCCCACATGGAAAATCAGCAAAATGACGATCGTCGTGCGCAGGCCAGGCAAAGTAATATGCCAGAGCTGTCTGAGCTTGCCCGCTCCATCCGCCTTTGCCGCCTCGTACAGATGCGGATCGATGGTGACAATCGTAGCGAGATACAAAATCGTGCCAAAGCCCGCTTCCTTCCATATGCTAGATACGATTAGAACGCCTCGAAAATATGCCGTGTTGCCCATAAGGTTGATGACCGAACCATCATAACCGAACCATGAGGCAATGACGCTAACGACGCCGGTATTTGGTGACAAGATTGCGTACAAAATACTGCCGATGACGATCCAGGAAACGAAATGCGGCAAATATATAACCGTCTGGATAAATCGCTTGTAAGCCGAATGCGCCACCTCGTGGATCAGCAGCGCCAGGATAATCGGCGCGGGGAAGACGAACACGAGCTGGTAAAAGCCGATAATCATGGTGTTCGCCAACGCCCTGCGGAAGCCGGACATCTCGAACAAGATGCGAAAATTATCGAGACCGACCCATTCGCTGGCGATAATTCCTTGGTAAATGTTAAACTTCTTAAATGCCACTACAAGTCCGTACATGGGGCCGTAATGAAAGATAAGAAAAAACAGGAGCCCGGGTACGGCCATTAAATAGAGCAGCTTGTCCTTCTTCAGTCTCTCGCGTATCGATGGCCACGCGGATCTTCGATACTTGGTCGTTTGTATCGAGCCGCTTGATGTTGATTGCAAGTTGATTCCTCCTCGAACAAACGATTACTCCGACATGAGCGCGAGCAAGTCCAATTTTGCCCCTTCGCTATGCAGATGGATGACCTTCTCTAACGCTTCGGCGTCCTGATCCTGCAACGCTTCGATGATTTGCCAGTGCTGCTTGACGATATTGTCTATGCGCTGTGCCCCATAGCCGTATTTTTTGCGCAGCGAGCCGATCAAACCTACGTATTTCTCATAGATCTGGAGCGCCTCCGGATTGTTGCTGCTGGCGTAGATGGCCGTATGAAACTCGCGGTCCAACAGGACAATTTCGTCTGCGTTCAAGCCGCTTTGGATGAGCGATTCCATCTTGGCGTTGATCTCCTTGAGTCGGTTCAGACCGGAGAGCGTCAGATTTGGCATGCTCCGCCTGGCCAGCAGTCCTTCCACAACCCCGCGGATCTCATAGATGTTGCGTAGATACTCTGGCGTCAACGACTTGACGCTGGCCCCCTTGTGAGGGAGCAGTTCAATGAAGCCCTCCCCTTGCAAAATCTGGAATGCTTCCCGCACCGGCATCTGGCTCACACCATAGCGCTCCGTAATCTCGGCGATCGTAATGCGCGCTCCAGCTGGAATTTCCCCTGACAGTATGCTTTCCTTAATCATTTCCTTGACATGAGCATATGCCGTCACCTTTGAGCCTTTTGTCACTTGGGCACCTCGTTTCCTTATTTAACCCTCTTTAATTCTTTTGCTCGTATAATGCTACCGCTATCTGTTGCGGCGCTAGCTTATGCGGCAGGCGAGCGGAAGTCTCCTCCAAGGTAGCCACCTCCAGCAGCCGATAGCCTGCCGCCTCCAGCCTGACTTCCGCATCCAGACCGGTGTCGTTCCACAACGCGATCGCCAGTCTGTCGCCATTCCGATAAGCTTTGGCGATGATGGACGGATTGTCATTGGCAATGCCCCGGGTATCCTGGTAGCGGCCTGTCCCCAGCAAGTCCCAGTATCTGGCGCGGAGCTCGGCCACTCGCTTGGCATAGTCTCGCTCGCCGACATAACGTTCCGACAACAGATCATCGCGGTCCCGCTCATACCGGATCTCCAGTTCGTATCTCAAGCCAAAGGCGAACGCATAGTTCGCGACGCGAGGCGCGATATACGGATACGGATTGCGAATCGTGACGATCGTCTCCGGGAAGCAGTAACGGAACAACTCCGGGTAATTGAGCGTCTCGGACAACGCGTCATTTGTTGCCGTCTCCAGCCGCCCCGACACTCTGAACGGCTCCGCAAACAGGCCATGAAGACAATCAACGGAACCGGAGTAGGCGTCCGTCACATGCTCGGTGAAAAATGCGAATTCGCTATCGATCTCCTTGGTCCGCACTTGAATTCCGTCCAGCAGTTGCAGCCTGCCTTGCGACATGGACAGCGAAGGCTTGCCCTTCGCATGCGGATGATCCTCGTTAAAGCAAGGGTAAGCCGGCATGCCGCCGATCTGGTCGAACAATACGCCGTCGGCGCCGAAGGAAGCGATGTAATCCACTTTTTCATTCATTAATTGTCGCCATTCGGGACAGGAAGGACAGGAGATAGAAAAGGACTTGCTCGTATAGCTCGCCTGATAAGCGCTATGATGCGACTTGTTGTAAAATTCGAAATAAGGCTCATTCCAGCGGCTTCTCGATTCGAGGCGGTCGCCGCCGTTCTTGTAAAAGTCGGAGGAGATATCGATCAGATGGCCTTGCTGATACAGTGTAACCTTGCCGCCTGCGGCCTGTACAGCTTTGATATTGGACTTGAGCTCCTCTGCGCCGCCCAGCGATTCGCTGGCGTGGACATGGGGATATTGATTGTCATGGCCGCTGTCGTACCAGCCAAACAGGCCAAGGGTGTCGCAGCCATGCGCCTGAGCGAGCTCATACAGCTTGGGCAGCTCATCGTATGTCCACATCTCCGTTCCGAATTGCTGCTTGTTAATGACGAGGAAATATCCTTTCATGTCCTTGACCCACTGCGGCTTGTGCGATTCCGCTCGCCAGCCGCCTGCCCACGCAGCGTATGCATCAGCCCCTCGATGCCAACTACCCGTATAGAGCGTAAGTGTCGTCTCCGGAGCCTCCCACCGTTCCTCCTGCTTGACGAACGGCATCTTTGCTAGCGACAGCGTAATTGCCCCCGGATCATTCGGATTGCCTCTCGCCAGCAATTTGGAGGTGTAGAATTCGGGGTCGCGGCCAGTCAGGAACAACGTCTGATCGCCATCGACCAACGACATCCACTGCATGCTGCCGCCGTTCGGATGGCCCCCGGGATAGCTAAGGTGGACGGTATTGGAATGATGCTCCCGGGTTTCCTTCATATTCGCCAAATATTGGCCGACATTCGTAATTTTCTGTCCGCATTGCTGCGGCCACAGCAGGGCGGGCTTGCCCCCTGCCAGCGTTTGGATGGTGCCTACCACTGGATATTCGAAATCAGTAATCAACGCTTCGTCACGATTATCGATGACCGCTCCGAATACCAGATAATCTTCCCTTAATTCAACGCTCAGCGTGAGCCCGATCTTGGTTGTCCCTCTTCGGACCGCCAATTCATCCGTCGAGAACGTTAGGCGATCTCCATCCTGCTTCACGGTAAAGAATTGCGTATCGGAGCGGACCGCATTCTCCCAATCGTCTCCCTGCTTAAAAATCAGCTTGAAGCTTGCCGCGGCAGGCTTGGCGATGACATTCCCGCGCGCATCCCTCGCGTTGGACAGCCATACCAACCTTGCCTGCTCGTCGAATGTGGCGGTCAGCCATCCATTTGTCAACTGGTACATCAGACATCGTCCTCCATACGGCCACTGCCGTAAAATTGTATCACTCCAAATCATCGTGCCGTTCTAAAAATAAGGTTCAGACTCCGGGGGGCGGATGTCCGTCAACGCTCCGCTGTAGTGCCGCAAGTCTCGGGGCGCATAGGGATAATCGCCGATTTGCTCCTCGCGCAGTTCAATGCCCAGACCTGGCGCATCGGAGATGGCCATATAGCCGTCCTCAAAGCTTAGCCGCTCATCGGTAACCGCCTTGCGCCACGGTACGTCGTTCTCCATAATCTCAAGGTAGAAAAAATTCGGCGTGCAAGCTGCCAGTTGCAGCGTCGTGGCATTCGCCACTGGGCCACTAGGATTATGTGGTGCGAACGGGATATAGCAGCTCTCTGCCATGGCGGCAATTTTGCGGCATTCCAGCACGCCGCCTGCATGACTGACGTCGGGCTGCACATAGTCCAGCGCCTTCTTGTCGAGCGCTTCGCGGAAGCCTTGACGAGTGTACAGCCTCTCTCCTCCTGCAATCGGCACATTGGACTTCATCTTGACCTGGAGGAGCGCATCGAGATTGTCCGGCGGCACCGGCTCTTCAAACCACACGGGCTGAAACGATTCGATCTCTCGCGCGATCCGGATGGCGGTCGGAACGTTGAATCGGCCATGCCCCTCGATGAAGAGGTCGATCCCGAGTCCGACTGCGGAGCGGACGGCAGCCATGCAAGCGAGCGCCTTTTCCATTTGTTCGCTGGAAATGTTCATATAGGCTTGGCCGAACGGGTCCCACTTCAAGCCCTTGAAGCCGCGATTGACCGCGCGGCGCGCCGCCGCGGCGAACTGTTCCGGTTCAGTCGCGCCTGCGAACCAGCCGTTGGCATATACCTTGACCTTATCCCGGTATTTGCCGCCCAGCAGCCGGTAGACAGGGACGCCAAGTGCCTTGCCGTTAATGTCCCACATCGCGGCCTCGACCGCGCTGAGCGCCGACATCAGCACCGCGCCCCCCCGCCAGTATGCGTCACGATAAATATTGTGATAATGAAGCTCGATCTGCGTCGGGTCCTTGCCGATCAGATACCGCTTTAGCTCCGCAATCGCCCCTACGACCGCTTGCTCTTTGTACTCAAGCGTAGCTTCTCCCACACCCGAGATTCCTTCATCTGTCATAACCTGAACGAATACCCAATTCGTACGATAGCAATATACCGTATAGCTCTTGATATCTATAATCTTCAATCCGTCTCCCCCACTCCTGTTAGGCGGTCTACCGGAAGTATAGACCTCCGTTGATGTCGATCGTCGAGCCTGTCATGTAGCGTGCCTCGTCGCTGGCCAGAAATACGACGGCCGCTGCCACGTCGTCTACGGAACCGAGCCCTAACGGCACGCTGCGGCTCAGCTCCTCCAGTCTCTCCTCCCCATGCGTGCGACGCAGCAACTCGGTATCGATAATGCCCGGGGCGACAGCATTGACAGTAATTCCATACGGCGCCGCCGTACGGGCGAGCGATTTGGTCAGTCCCAGCATGCCGCTCTTGGAAGCCGCGTAATGGACATGTCCGAAGATAGCCCCCTGATGCGCCACAACCGAGCTGATCTGGATGATTCTTCCCCTCCCCTGTCGCATCATCCGTTCCAGCCCGTATTTGGAGCAGAGGAAGCAACTCGTCAGATTCGTCTCCAGCACCTGGCTCCAGTTCTCAAGCTCGGTCTCCATGATCGTCTCGGTACGCGAGACGCCAGCGTTGTTGACCAGAATGTCCAGTTTACCGCAGCGTCGATCTATCTCGTCGAACAAGCCGCGCACCTCATGTTCCCGGCCGACGTCGGCCTGGACATACCAGACCCGTCTTCCCAGACGATTGATCGTCTCTTCGACACGCTGCGCTTCGGCTGACGCCTCATTCGAGTTCAGGACGATATCCGCGCCGGCTCTGGCGAGCCCTACCGCCACGCCTTCACCGATCCCTCTCGTGGAGCCGGTGACCAGCGCTACCATGCCATCCAACTGAAACACGTTTAGTCCCTCCTGTCGATCGTTAAACATCTTTAAAAGATATAATATCTATTATTGTATCAAATCTGATGTAATTGTATATAATCATCGGAACATTGTCAACGCTTTCTTTTCCCAGCACAAAAAAACCTTCTGCAAGGAAATGCTCCCTGCAAAAGGTTGGAGTTGGACTGGTATATATCGTCGGCAGCAAATTAACACTCGCCGGCTTCGGCGGGCTTGCCTGCATCTGTCGCTGTGCGGAAGCTGGCTCCGCAACCGCAAGTAACCGATGCGTTAGGGTTCTCCATCGTGAAGCCCCCGCTCATCGCGGTCTCCTTGAAATCGATCTGGAGGCCGTTCAGGTACTTGGCGCTGTCATCGTCCACGACGACCTTCAAGCCCTCGATTTCGAGCTGACGGTCACCGGCATTTACCTCGTCATCGAAGCCCATGCCATAGGAGAAGCCGCTACAGCCGCCTTCCTTGATACCGATGCGCAGGAACAGGTCCGGCGAGTCCTCTTGAGAGAGCATTTCCTTGATTTTTGTTACTGCGGATTCGCTGATGTCGATCATCGTTATTCCTCCCATCCGGTATGCCTCACACCGTGTTTCCTCTATTATACTCCACTTCTTCCTGTGCCTCAAGGCTATTGTCGGTTCTGCGCGAACACCGGCTGTGCTGCCCGGGACTTTACTTTGTGACTTACTTTTCTTGTTGCTGCCCGGGTAGGGGAGGTTTATAATAGATGGAAGTTGTTTAAGCATTGAGGGATGTACCTTTTTTCACAAACCCTTAACAAAAAAGATCTTACTTTCTATAAAGGAGGCTCCTGCTATTATGAATGTTATTTTATCCACGCCAGAGAAACGAATGCAGGACATCGCAGAAAAAGTCCGCCACGGGGAACGCTTGACGCTGGAGGACGGCGTTTTTTTATACCAGTCTGACGATCTGCTGACGGTTGGCCAGCTGGCCAACGAGGTCAATCTGGCCAAAAACGGCAAACGCGTCTATTTTATCGAAAACATGAGCCTGTACTTCACCAATGTGTGCGAAGCGCACTGTGCGTTTTGCAACTTCCGCAAGGACGAAGGCCAGGAGGGCGCCTACACGCTGAGCGGCGATCAGATGATCGAATACGTCGAGCAGCATATCCATCCCGGCGTCCGCGAGTTCCATATCGTCGGCGGCCACAATCCGCATGTACCGTTCCAGTATTATATCGACTCGCTGCGTGCGCTGCGCGACAAGTACCCGAACGTGACGCTGAAGGCTTACACCGCTGCGGAGATCGACTTTTTCTCGCGGATTAGCGGACTGAGCTATCGCGAGGTGCTCGAGCAGCTGATGGCTGCCGGATTGGCCACGCTCACCGGCGGCGGCGCGGAGATCCTCTCCGACCAATATCGCAAGAAGATGCGCGTCGACAAAGCCGATGTCAGTCAATATCTGGAGGTGCATCGTACCGCTCACGAGCTGGGTCTGAGGACGCACACGACGATGCTGTACGGCTCCATCGAAACTCATGAGCAGCGCATCCAGCACATGATGCATATCCGGGATCTCCAGGACGATACGGCAGGCTTCCAGGTGTTCATCCCGCTGTCGATGCAGCCGATCAATCCGCGCGCCGGCATCCGTCGCCGCAACTCGGCCTTCGAGGATCTGAAGACGATCGCGATCAGCCGCCTGATGCTCGATAATATCCAGCATATCAAGGCCTACTTCATTAATATCGGCACCCAGCTGACGCAGGTGGCGTTGGCGATGGGCGCCGACGACGTACACGGCACGATCGTCAAGGAGCGGATCAGCCATGCCGCAGGCGCCCTCACGCCGGAGGGCATCACGCGCGAGGATCTGATCTGGCTCGTCAAGGGCGCCGGGCGTATCCCGGTCGAGCGCGACACCTTCTACAATGAGGTGCAAGTGTACGAGTAGTGCGCGGGAAGAACGATCCCGTGACCGTAGGCTCTTTATTTTGAGGGCAGTCTGACGCTTGTGATCAAAAGCGTGGTTTTTGAGCATCCTCTACTAAATTCGTCTCAAAAAGCACGCTTTTCAGCACCGAGAAGGTTGAATGAAGGAGGAAACGAGGAGCGGAGCGTAGTGGAGCTACGTGAGCACCGGAGTTTCTGGATGAATTCAACATTCGATGTGGAAATGCATCGTTGAAATACATCGTGATCAAAAGCGTGGTTTTTGAGCATCCTCTATAACGGGCGGCTACTTGCGAAGTCGAACATAAGGGCTGGTGTGCCAATGAAACGATTCATTATCCTGGGCGGCGGATACGGAGGCATCACGATCGCCCAGACCTTGCTCGAAGGACATATCCCTGACGATGTCGTCGTCATGTTGATCGACAGGATGCCCTATCAAGGGCTCAAAACAGAATATTATGCGCTGGTCGCCGGCACGGTCGCCGACTATGACCTGCGAGTACAATACCCCGCCGATCCCAGGCTCGTACTGAAGCACGGCGAAGTGACGGATGTCGACCTGAACGCCCGTCTGATCCATATGGCCGGCGAAGATCCTATCGCCTACGACTGGCTGGCAATCGCGCTCGGCTGCACTGATCGCTATCACGACATACCCGGAGCACAGGAGCACTCGACGTCGCTGCAGACGTTCTCGGCGGCTCGACAGACTTACCGGTTGCTCGGCGATGTCAAGCCTTACGGCCAGGTCACGATCGTCGGCGGCGGACTGAGCGGCGTCGAGGTGGCCGCCGAGCTGCGGGAGGCACGCCGCGATCTCAATATCCAGATCCTCGACCGCGGCGAGAGCATCCTCTCGGCCTTCCCCGGGAAGCTCCAGAGCTATGTATCGAGCTGGCTGCACGAGCATGATGTCCGTACGGTCGGCGGCGTCTCGGTCAGCCGATTAGAGCGGGGCATCGTCTACAATCGCGACGAGGGACTAGAGACAGACGTGACCGTCTGGACCGCAGGCATCCAGCCGGTGCCGATCGTGCAGCGGATCGACTTGCCCAAGGACAGTCAAGGTCGACTGATCATCGACGCCCAGCACCGGCTGCCGGATCATCCCGAGGTATTCGTCGTCGGCGACTGTGCCGCTCTCCCCTTCTCGCCAAGCGCCCAAGCGGCAGGCGCCCAGGGCAAGCAGATCGCTGAGATCCTGTCGGCGGAGTGGTATGGCCGCTCCCCAAGGCTCAGTCGGATCAAGCTCAAGGGCGTCCTCGGCTCCCTCGGCAAAAAAGCCGGCTTCGGCCTAATGGGTCGAACGGCAATTATGGGACGGGTGCCTCGCGTGCTCAAGTCCGGCGTGCTCTGGCGCTCCAAGCACCACTCCGGCTAGGCAGTATACGCGCTTGATTACAGGTCATCCAGTAGCTTGTCGAGCGCATCGCGCTCCGCCTGCTGCTCGGCGATACTCGCCCTGACCTTGACGGTCAGCTCTTCGACAGTCTCGGCGGCGACGATCTCGCCGTTGACGAGGGCGTACGGGAACAGATAACATTCGCCGCAGTTGCCCAGACAGCCGTATTCGATCACGTCGATCGAATCGTCCTCTTCGAGCTCTCGCAAGAGCTGGTCGGTGCCATGGTGCATATTGCTTGCGCAAAACTCTACGATAGCATTCATCTTTTTCACCTGACCTTTTAAGAACCATTTTCATTTGCTTCACTTTGTACTATAATAAAGAAAGAAAGGAGTCGATAAATATGAGTGACAATACCCAAACCCCTTCTAAATATGATGAAGTGCTGGACGTTCTCGACAAGCTGCGCCCCTTCCTTCAACGCGACGGCGGCGACGTTGAGCTCGTAGAGATCGAGGACGGCATCGTCAAGCTGAAGCTGATGGGCGCTTGCGGTAGCTGCCCGAGCTCCACGATCACCTTGAAGGCTGGCATCGAGCGCGCGCTGCTCGAAGAAGTCGAGGGCATCGAAGAGGTCGTACAAGTATTTTAAGCCAGTGATGGCAAAAAGTCTTGCTGCTGGACGTGACACACGTCAGCGGCGAGACTTTTTTTATTTCCAAGCTCCTGGCGGGCGCGCGTATCTACCCTTTCAGTGTACGGCGAATCGGATCAAGGCCGCCGGTGATATCGAGGATATTGCCCGTGATGAAATCCGACTTGCTGTCGCAAAGAAAAGCGATCGCCCGTGCAATATCCTCGCCGGTGCCGGGTCTGCCGCGCGGCGACTCGTCGTCGATCTGCCCTTTGACCTCGTCGATCGTCTTTTCCTTATTCTCCCCCCGGATATCGCCGGGACAGATCATATTGACCGTAATGCCATGCGCCGCCTCTTCGACTGCCAGCGTCTTCGTAAAAGAGACGAGCCCTGTCTTAGCCGCTGCATAGACCGCCCGATGCGGCCAGGCTCTCGCTTCCCCGGCATGGCCGAAGCCAAAGTGGATGATCCGGCCCCAGTTGCGCGAGCGCATGCCCGGCAGCATCCGGTGATCGAGCAGCATCACGCCGAGCAGATTGCCATGCAGCAGTCCTGTAATCTCCTCTCGCCTATACTCGAGGAATACCCGCCGCTCGCGGATGAAGGGTCCTGCATTATTGATCAGAATATCGATGCCCCCAAAAGCTGCCTCCGCCTGATCGGCCAACCGCTCGGCCTGCTCCGGGTCGGCGATGTCGGCCTGGATGGCGATGCAGCGCACCCCCATGTCGCGGATCTGCTGCTCCAACGTCCGCGCCGCCTGCTCGCTCGTGACATAATTCAGTACGATGTTGCAGCCGTAACCGGCGAGCAGCAAGGCCGTACTTTTGCCTAGCCCCTTGGCGCTCCCGGTGATGAGGGCGGTTTTGCCGCTCAAGTCCATGGCTTCTCCCCCTTGTCACGCCATAGTGCGTATCTGCTACTGCTA
>NZ_BFBX01000016.1:223460-289330 GCF_003851045.1 Paenibacillus sp. 598K
TCGGAGTACGCAGACACGCCCTAGTATACCATAGTTTCAACGCTTCCTCATAACGGCTGCAGCCTGTCTGTAGACCGCATCGAGCGTGCGCATGACCATCTCGCAGCCCTGATCGAGATCAGCCAGCTGAGCCCGGATATCCTCGAGCGGGATGTCCTGGCCATAAGCGGCGCTGCTCTGCCGCAGATCGTCCTGCAGCTCCGAGTTCATGTAATGAATCTCCGTGTTGCGTCGCTTTCGCAGCCGCGACATCGGCTCACGGTATCGCTCCTTGATCCGGGTCAGCTGCTCCGTCAGACGAGGTTCGCTGCGCCGCTCCTGCATGACGCGCAGGACAGTAAAGTAAGAATAGTGCTTTTTGATATCTCCTGTTCCCAGCTTCAGCCATTCATTGAGGAAGGTGCCGAGCTTGTCCAACAGCGCAAAGACGCGGATGAATGCATTTTTGTCGAAATAGATGTGCCGATAGTAATCCATCGTCTCCTCTGTGCTCATCCCGCTCAAATAGCGGGAGGTCACGCGCTCGCCGTAACGCCGGGCGGCATATTGGCTCTGCTCCAGCTCATCGAGCGAGCCGAGCAGTCCAGCGGTCCAGATCTCCAGCTTGCGGTAGAGATGCTGGTCAGCATCGCCCGTGGCGATGCGCTTCTGCAGCTGCGACAGATACAGCTCCATCTGAGTAATCGCTTCGAGCAGCAGACCGCCCGTGTGGCGCGGCTCCTCGCCAAATAAAAATCGCAGCACTTCTGCTCCCCCTCGTCGTCAATAGTGGCCTTTGATGCGCATGGTATAGGATACCCTGCTCCAGCTTATACAAAACCGCCACGCCTGTGAAGGGTGACGGTTCGAGGGGAGCAGGCAACCCTGCCCTATCTGCGGCGCAGCTTCCAGGTGCGGATCGCCAGCTCCGCCAGCAACGCAAACAAAATCGAGATGATGACGTTGTGCAGCAGACTGGTGAAGATATACACCTGATCATAGCCAAGCGTAGCGGTGACGAGCGCACCGCTCAGCACCTGAGTCAGCACTAGCCCGAAAGTCCAGGCGGCAGTGCGCTTGAGCCCGGCGTGCGCTGCTGGCTCCCTATAGATGCGATAGGCGAGCACGGCAATCAGCAGGAAGATGATCAGCGCCGCTACCCGGTGGACAAAGACGAGACCGGCAGCACCGCTCATCTCGGGGATCAGCTCGCCGTTGCAGAGTGGCCAGCCCGAGCAGCCGCCGGCTGATTTGGTATGGCGGATATAAGCGCCGATATAGACGACGATATAGATATAGCCGAAGATCGCCCAGGTAAGCTTGTACAACGATCGCGGCAGCTCTGCCCGATGATAGGCAACAGCGCTCCCCCGCTTCATCCGGTACGCCCAGATGACCAGCAGCATCGTGCTCGCGAAGGCCAGCAGCGAGAAGCCGAAGTGAAGCGCCATGACCGGCGGCGATTGCGGCCACTTGACGGCAGCTGCGCCGAGCAGCGCCTGCAGGATCGTGAAGAACAAGGCGCTCGAGGCATAGAAGACCGGCTCGCCTTCGCGACGATGCTTCGTCAGCGTGATGATAAAGACCGCCAGCACCAGGAAGCCAACGATCGCGCTGACGACCCGATGAGAGTATTCCAGCATCGATTCCAGTGTATATGCAGGGATAAATTTGCCATGACATAATGGCCAATCATCACCGCAGCCCCGTCCTGAGTCTGTGTTGGTCACCAGCGCTCCGGCCAAGAGAACAATCAGCATGCCGATGCATGCGGCGATGATAAGCACGCGAAAGCGCTTTGATACCAAAACTATCACCACTTCTTGTCGAATTGAATCCTAAACTATTATAGCGATAAGCGCCGCCAAAAGCCATGTTGAAAATGTGACAATCCGCATTAAAGCAGCGAAGAAGGGCGTCCCCTGGTCACCTGGTGACCTGGAGTCGCCCCTCTGTCATGCCTTATCGATTGGCCTGTTCCCTAACCTTAGTTCGGCAGCGCTTCGGCAACCTGCAGCGCGCGGTCGACGAATTGCTCGATCTCCTCACGCGACTTGCGCAGCTTGTTGACGAAGCGGACGACCTCCTGCCCCTTGCGGAAGGCGATAAAGCTCGGGATGCCGAGGATATTGAGCTCGCTGCACAGCGCCTCCAGATCGTCCCGGTCCAGCTCTACGAAGTCGACCCGTCCCGCATAGTGCGCCTCGACCTCCGGCATGAACGGTTCGATGTAATGGCAGTCCTTGCACCAGGTCGTCTTGAAGACGGCGACGGTCAGGCCCTCTTGGGCGATTTGCTCGCGGAATGCGGCCTCTGTATCAATCTTTCGCATGTTCGCTTGCCTCCTGTTCGTTGTAACTAAAATTCGCGTTCAAGGACCAGATACTTCTCGTCCTCGGCGAAGCTGAATTGGTCCCAGTAGACGGTGCCGCCGAGCGCAGTCATATATTGACGGGCAGGTACGTACAGCGTGCCGCCGATGACCGTCGCGGGGAACGACCACGTCTGATCCTCACCATTAACCGTCACGCGGTTACTCCCCTTGCGGAATTTCAAGTATGCCCCGGTGGCTGGATCAAATACGTCATAGGTGCCGCTCTCCTCCAGATACGCCATCCGCGCTCCCAGCAGATTCGTCGTATCTCGCAGCGGGATGAGCGTCAGCCCCTCCGGCGTCAGGATCGGCGGATTCGCATCATAGCCCGGGTACAGCTCGACCGTCTGCACCGCCATTCCCATCTGGCGCATCAGATCGTTCATGAGCGAACCTTCCTCGAACTGCTTCACCAGCTCGTAGGATGGCATCTCGAACAGCGTCTCGAGCGACAGATCGTTGCGCGCCGTCTTCAGCGGCTCCGGCTTCACGGCGCCGTTCACATTCCATTGCTCGCCGCTCGTTCGGATGACGATGCCCTCGAACGGGAAGTCCGTTCCCCACTCGTCCTCCGCCGGGAACGAAGGCTTGAACACGAGCTCCGTCGCTGTCTTGCGGATGTCCAGCTTGCTGTCGACGTACAGCTCGGTCTTGAAGGTCGACTCCGGACCGAGCAGCTGCTCGATCGACTCCGGTTCTTCCTCCTGCGCCGTACGCAGCTCCGTCTGCAGCTCGCCAAGGAAGCCCAGTACATCCGCTACCGTTTCCTGGATCAGCTCCTCCTGGGACTGCTCCGTGTCCAGCTCCTCCGCGAACGGCGTGGCCAGACCTGCAGCCTCCCATACCTCCGCATCGTCGGCGAACAACGTCATGATCGCTGTCACCAGCTCAGTCAGACCATCCTCATCGGCGATCAGCGCATCGAGGTAAGCGTGGATAAGCGGCAGCACCTCGTCGCCGCCGATCTCGGCCTGGACGCGCATCGTCTGCAGCGTCTCGCCATTGACCTCGGCTTGTGCGGGAGCGACGGACAGCTTGGTTGGATTCGGGAGATTATCGATCGTATAATTGCCTATGTAATCCAACAGCTGTGTCCCGCGCTCCATCAAGGAAGCCTGTGTCTCTTCATCCAGCTCCTCCAGCTCGCTGCTCTCGGACAGCTCTAGCTCGGCTAGGTCAAAGTAAAACGCCCGCTTCGAGCCCTCCAGTTGGAGCCGCGCACGATCGCCAGCAGAGACCAGATCAAACGTCATGCTCTTGTCGCCCATCGACAGCTCGCCCTTCACGGACAGATTGTCCGAATCCTGCATGCGGATGTCCGAGAACTCCAGCTTCATCTGGCTGAGCAGCTCGGCCATCGCCGCTTCGTCCTCACCCATCTGCTCCAGTGCCGCTTCGCGGAACAGCAGCTGCACCTCGATCTGCTGCTTGCCCTCCATCGACGTTACCTTCATCGTCTGCTTGAGTACGGCATTCAGTTCCAGTCCGCCTACCGCCTGGCAGCCAGCGACGATGACCAGGATCGCCGATAGACATAACGCAGTCCAGGTTCGCTTGCTCCAGCTCTTCCTTGTTCTCCCCATCCTCTTCCTCCTTTGGGCGTTTGCCTGTTTTGGGATCCTCGTAACACAGAATGAAATAATGGTTGTGCTGTCATTTTACCACGGCACGGGGCGCCAATGAAAGGACGAACCGCGTACCGACAGCCAATCTGCCCCGCCACTGTCTTTACAAGGCCTATACACGGCCTTTTCAGCCCCGTCCTGCGCTTGTCTAGGCGCGGCCTTCATGCCGCTTGCACACAACCATGGTGGTACAGCCAAAGCTCAGCGGCCGCTTGCCCCCCGCACGCGAGCGGGCACGAGCCGCAGCAACCGGCCGAACACCTTGCGCAGCGGGCCAGGGAAGCTCTCGACATCACTCTCCCTGACGACACGCAGGACGATCAGGAGCAGCAGATAGAGCCCCATCATAGCGAGTCCGGCTACCGCTGCCGTCGTCAGATAGGCCAGACGGTCCGGCCATCCGCGCAGCAGCTCGCGCCCGGCCCAATCGAGGCCGTAGCCTGCCACCCCGGTGAACGCGATGACCGCGAGATAGGGCAGCCAGCGGCTGCCGAGCACCTGGAGCTTGACGACGCCTCTGATCGTGCGCAGATTAAGCATGCCGATCACGATGAAGCAGAGCGTCGAAGCAAGGATCAGCCCATAGACGCCGAGCAGCGGCGCGAGCGCGATGCTGCCGACGACCTTGACCGCGATGCCGAGCAGCGTATGCTTCATCGGCGCCCTCGCATTGCCCATGCCGAACAAGGTCGAGTTGCTCGTCATCATCGTAATCTGGAAGATCGTACCCGCCGTCAACGCGGCGACGATGCCGCCGCCGCTTGCATTCTCGAAGATCGTGCCGGTGACCGAAGTCGCCGCCGCAGTCAGCGCCAGCGCTGCCGGCACGCCGGTGAACAGGACGATCCGCATGACGAGCGAGGTCTGGCGCTGCACCTCCTGCAGATTGCCCACCGCATAAGCCGAGGAGATGACCGGGATGATCGACGTGCTGAGAGCGATCGCCAGGATCGGCGGGATGCCGGCCAGCGCCTGCGCCTTGATCGTCAGTGCCTTGAGCGCGGCATCGGCTGCCTCCGCCGTGTAGTAGCCGCCGGTGAGCGGGATGAATAAAAAGGAATCCAGCGTATAGATGAGCTGAACGACCATCGCGGTCAGAACGATCGGGATCGACATCCGGAACATCTCGCGATAGATGGCCCGGTACTTCAGCGAACGCTGCGGCGTCGACGGCTTGGCGGCGCGCGCGCCGGCCTCGGCAGCATCCTGACGCTTCAGCTTGTAGCCGTACCACAGCATGACGGCAAAGGCGCCGACGCTGCCGAAGACGCTGCCGAAGGTAGCGGCGGCGGCGATCCATTCCTGATCGTAGCCAAACGAGACGAGGATAAGCGCCAGACCGACGCCTGTGACGACGCGCAGGATCTGCTCGATAATCTGCGAGATACCGCCAGCGGTCATCATCTGTCTCCCCTGGAAATACCCGCGCATCATCGCGATCACCGGGAACAGCAGCAGCGCCGGCGCGATCGCCTGGACTGCCAGCGTCGCGCCGGGGTTCTGGGCGAATCGCTCCATGACGAACGGCGCGGCCGCGAACAGACCGAGCGACATGACGAGCCCCGCGCCGATCCCGAACGCCAGCGCCGCCCGGTAGATCTGCTTGGCCTCGTCCACCCGGCCTTGGGCATAGCGCTCCGACACCATCTTGCTAATCGTGCTCGGCAGACCGGCTGTCGCGATCGCCAGCAGCAGCAGATACGTATTGTTGGCTTGTCCGAAGTAACCGCCGCCGGCATCGTCAAAAATAAAATCGAACGGTATCCGCTGGAACAGCCCGAGAAACCGGGCCACGAGCGCTGCGGCCGCCAGCACAATCGTGCCTTTGATCAATGAATCCTTCTTTAACATAGCTGTTTGACTCCCGCTTTCTTATCTCAGATCACCAACCAAATAATAAACAGCGCAATCATGACCGTCTGCAGCAAAATCTTGACGACCGTGCTAGTGAACAGGCCAACAACCGAGCCGAAGCCGACGCGCAACGAATGGTCAAATGTGGCCCGGACCATTAACTCGCCGATCACCGCTCCGATGAAAGGACCAAGCAGCAGGCCGATCCCCGGAATAACGAACGGCCCGATCAGCACGCCGATCGTACTGCCGATCACCGAGGCCCGCGAACCGCCGAACCGTTTGACGCCCCAGGCATTAACCGCATAATCGGCGATGAACAGCGCCACCACGATCAACGTCTGCAGCGCCCAGAACACCCAGTTGAACGGCTCGAAGCTGACCATCAAGCCGTAGACGAAAAAAGCGCCGTAAATAGCCAGCGCCCCGGGCAGGATCGGGAATATCGCTCCCGCCATGCCGACGACAAATAATAGGATGACCAACACCCATGCGACGATCTCCACGATATGACCTCCGATACCAGACTACAAAACCGTTACTCCGCGCGACTGTCGCCGAAGATGTACGTCTCGATGACGCGTGCGATCGCATGCTCATTGTTGGAGACAGTCACCGCATCCGCTGCGGCCTTGATCGTCTCCTGTGCATTGCCCATCGCGATGCCAAGCCCAACCTCGCGGATGACGGCCAGATCGTTCAGGCTGTCGCCGACAGCGATCACCTCCGACATCTCGATGCCGAGCATCCCGCACACCTCGCGGACGCCGTTCGCCTTCGAGACACCCTCGGGATTGATCTCCAGATTAGTCTCCGACGAGTTGGTGATCTCCAGCCCGCCCCAGCGCTCGACCTCGCGGCGGATCGCCGCCCGCGCCTCGTCGTCCGGCGTATCGAAGCCGAACTTCAGCCAATGCTTGTCTTCGATCGTCTCGCCCGGCGCCAGCCAGCGCTCGGCATTGTAGATATCCTCGACGGCATAGGCCCAGTACCAGGCATCATGCGTCTGAGCCAGCTCGCGCAGCCTGCCGACGATGCTCTCGGCCAGGTAGGTTCGTCTGTACAGCACATGCGGGCGATGCCAGATCTCGCCGCCGTTGATCGTCACCATCGGCGTCGTCAGCTCGAGCTGCTCGGCATACGGCAGCGCGCTTCGGAAGCCTCTTCCCGTGGAGAAGATGACCGTGACGCCAGCATCCAGCGCCTTGCGTATCCATTTGGCATTCTCCTCGCTGATCTCGCTTCGATCATTGAGCAGCGTACCGTCCATGTCCAATGCTAACAGTTTGTACTTGTGATTCATCAGGCGCCTCCTTAACAACACAATAGCCTAAGTTTATCACATTCCGCCTCTTTTCCATATAGCGGACGGCCCGAGCGGCGCTTAACCCAAAGGCCGGACATCGTCATTGCCGCACCCCCGACCAAACGACGGAGGCGAGGAGCTTGATCGCTCCCCGCCTCCAGTGTCCGTCACCTTTACATTAATCCCTCGGAACGCCGTTACTTCAACCCTTCGACGATCGTCTCGATATTATGACGCATCATGCCCACGTACGTATCGCCCGCTTCGCCCGGCTTGCCGAGCGAGTCGGTGTACACCTCGCCGACGATCGGCACCCCCGAATCGCGCGACACCGACTCCATGCTGCGCGGATCGACGCTCGTCTCGACGAACAGCCCTTTGACCTCACGCGACTTGATCTGATCGACGATGCGCTGCACCTGGGACGGCGTGCCCTGGCTCTCTGAGTTGATCTCCCAGATATAGCCCGCCTCGATGCCGTAAGCGTCGCTGAAGTACTTGAACGCCCCTTCGCTCGTCACCAGGAAGCGCTGGTTCTCCGGAATTTCCCGGAATGTCTCCACAGCCTTGTCATGCAGCTGCTGCAGCTCGGCGACATACCTCTCCGTATTCGCCGCATAGTCTGCGCTGTTGTCAGGGTCCAGCTCGCTGAGCGCAGCCTGTGCGTTCTCGGCATAGCGGATGCCGTTGCGCAGATCGAGCCACGCGTGCGGGTCGCTCTCCCCTTCATTGCCAGCCTCGGTCAGGTACTTGACCTCCACGCCTTCGCTGATCAGGTACACCGGCGCATCATCGCTGTCCTTGCCTGCCGTCTCCAGCAGCTTCTCGAACCAGGAGTTGCCGGCTTCGAGGTTCATCCCATTGTAGAACACCGCATCTGCGTCCGCAGTGTTCGTCACATCGGCCGGACGCGGGTCGAACTCATGCGGATTGGAGCCGACCGGCGCCAGCGAGATCACCTCGACATGGTCGCCGCCCACCTGCTTGACGATATCGTAGACGATCGAATAGGTCGTTACGACCTTCAGCTTGCCCTCTCCCTCTGGCTGGTTTGTTCCCCCGCCTTCCGAGCCGGTCGCTGCCGGACCATTGTTGGCGCAGCCGGCCAACAACAGCGCCGTCAGCAGTCCGGCCCATAGGAGGCCCCCTCTTTTTTTCGTATGCGTGCGTTGCTTCATCTTTTCCTCGCTCCTTGTCTTGAGTAGATATTATTGGCCAAGCGCCTGTCCTCTCACCCGTTCCCGCTGCCGCCGCTTGCGCAGCGACTTCATGAGCACCCCCTGCTTCGGCGAGAGCACGAAGACGGCGAAGAACATCGCGGTCGAGGCGACGACGATCGTCGCGCCGGAGGCCAGATTGTAGACGTAGCTGAAGTACAGTCCGGCTACCGCCGCCAGCGTACCGAACAGCGCCGATAGGTAGAGCATGACCCATAGCCGATCCGTCAGCAGGTAGGCCGTCGCCGCCGGGGTGATCAGCATCGCGACGACGAGGATGATCCCTACCGTCTGTAGAGATGCGACCGTCACCATCGTCAGCAGCGTCATCAGCAAGTAATGGATCAGCTTGACTGGCAACCCGTACGCCGCCGACATCGTCGCGTCGAACGTGCTGATGAGCAGCTCCTTGTAGAACAGCACGATAGCGCCGACGACGATCACCCCGATGGCGAGCGTAAACCACATCTCGGACGGACGGACCGCCAGCACATTGCCGAAGAGGATATGGTACAGGTCGGTGCTGCTCTTCATCATCGTGATCAGGATAATGCCGATCGCGAAAGCAAAGGTGAACAGGATGCCGATCGAGACGTCATGCTTGATGCGGCTGTTCTGACTGACGAAGCCGATGCCGACCGCAGTCAGCACCCCGGTAATAACGGCGCCGATGAAGAAGTTGATGCCGAGCATATAGGAGAGCGCGACGCCTGGCAGCACCGCATGCGAGATCGCATCGCCCATCAGCGCCATCCCCCGCAGGATGATAAAGCAGCCGATAACGCCGCAGATGATGCCGACCATGACTGCTGTTATAAGCGCCTTCTGCATGAAGCCGTAGTTCAATAACGCCTGGATAAATTCCATCAGATGCTCACCCCCAGCTCACGCATAAAGGAAAACTCGCCCCGGTACGCCTGCGACATTACTTCCGGGCGGAATACCTCGTCGACCTCGCCAAAGCCGACCAGCTCGCGATTGATCAGCAGCAGCTTGTTGAAATAATCGTTTGCCTTGCTCAAGTCATGGTGCACGACGACAATCGTCTTGCCACGCGCTTGCTGCTCCTTGAGGATCTGTACGATCGTCTGCTCGCTCACCAGGTCGACGCCGACGAACGGCTCATCGAGGAAAAATAACTCTGGCTGCTGCGCTAGCGCCCGCGCCAGAAAGACGCGCTGCTGCTGGCCGCCGGACAGCTCGCCGATCTGGCGGTTGCGGAAGTCGGCCATGCCGACCTGCTCGAGGCAGTCGGCCGCCCAGTCGCGCTCCCGCTTGCCCGGACGACGGAACCAGCCGAGCATCGGATAGGTGCCTAGCAGCACCGTATCGAGCACCGTGATCGGGAAGTGCCAGTCAATCTCGCTGCGTTGCGGGACATAGGCGATCCGCTGGCGCAGCTCGCGGATCGGTCGGCCGAGGAAGGCGATCTCGCCGCGATCGCGCGGGATCAGATGCAGCAGCGCCTTCAGCAAGGTCGACTTGCCGGCGCCATTGGGTCCGATGATGCCGACCAGATTGCCGGCGTCCAGCTCGAAGCTGACGTCGCGGATCGCTTCTACGCCGTTGTAGGAGACATGTAGATGCTCAACAGATATCGCTATGGTAGTCGCTGTTGTATTCATCGTCATTGGATTTCATCCTTCTTTCATGGGTTGTGCCTGCGTTCAGGACAGTAGCAGTGTGCCGATCAGGCTTGCAGCAGCATGAGCAGCACGAACAAAATCGTCATTATTCCGCGTTGCAGCGGCGCCGGGAGCTGGAGCTTCATCGATCGTCCCTCCTTCTTCCACGAACCTGATATTTTTGCCCAAGAGAATAAAAGTTACCCCAAGCTATGATTATTAACCTTATGCCTCTTTTTTTATATTATACAAAAAAGTTTCTTTAGTGCAACATTTATTTTAAAAAAAAGGTCGATAGCCCGTCAAATCGGCTATCGACAACTGGTTCATATCTGGTTGTCCTATCTATTGCTCTGTCTGCCCCGTCTCTTGTCCGGTCTGCTGCTGCAGCTTCGGCACGCCGGACAGTCCGTAATAGTCGTCGTACGCATCGAAGATCTGACGAGCGATTGGCGCAGCGCCATAGCCGCCGGAGCCGCCCTCCGGGACGACAACGGCGACGGCGAGCACCGGATCCTTAGCCGGCGCATAGGCGATGAACACGGCGTTCTCGACCTTCTTTCCCGCCACCTGCTGCTCGGAGGTGCCTGTCTTGCGCAGATACGTATAGTCGACGCCCTCGAACCCTTGCGAGTTGACCTTGCTCATGCCGCGCTCGATGATATTCCAGTAGGCGTCAGGGATGTCGATCGTGTTCAGCACCTCCGGCTCGAAGTCTTGCACGACATTGCCGTCGCTGTCGGTGATCTTCTCCACGAACTGCGGCTTCATCCGCTGGCCCCGACTCGCCAGCGTCGCAGTATACTGTGCGAGCTGCAGCGCGGTATATCGCCCCTGCTGGCCAAACGAGGCGCGGATGAGCGCCGACTGCGAGCTGGCCGTCTCCGCCTCATGGAAGTAGTCGACGACGCCCTTCGATTCGCCCGGCAGCCCGCTGCCGGTCAGCTCGCCGAGGCCGAATTGCTTCATGTAGCGATCCCATAGCTCGACGCCCTTGGAGCCGTCGCGTGCGTTAAGCCGGTTGCCGATCATCTCGGCCATAAACGTATTGGATGATTTCTCGATGGCCCGAGCGCCGTCCATCGCGCCGTAAGCTCGACGTCCCGCATTCTGGATCGAGGTGCGGTGCGTGCCCTCGCGGCCAAAGTAGAAGACGCCGCGGTCGTTATACGTCGTGCCCGGACCGAACAGCTTCTCGTTGAGGCCGATCAGCACGGTGAGCGGCTTCATCGTCGAGCCGAGCGGCACGAGCGAGGACGGATGCTTGGCCCTCTCATCCGGGTCCTGATAGTTCGCGTATACCTGGCGGATCGCTCCATTCAGGTAGACATACTCGATGTCGCGGAAGTCGTCGCTGCTGATGCTGCCGCCCTGCCATACGTTAGGGTCATAATCGGGCATGCTCGCCATCGCGACGATCTTGCCGGTCTTGACCTCCATCGCCACCGCTAGCCCTGACTTGGCATGCTGCGCCCGCTCCTGACGGCGCGACGAGGTGCGCAGTTTCTCCAGGTGATTCATGATCGCCTCTTCTGTGCGGAGCTGTACCTCGCGATGGATCGTCAGATGGAGGTTATTGCCCTTCTCCGGACTCGTCGTCTCCATTGGACCGACGATATGGCCTCTCGCGTCGATCGGGTATTCCTTCAACCCGTTGCGGCCACGCAGCACATCCTGATACATGTACTCCAGGCCATCCATGCCGACGTCCTCGATGTCCTGGTATACGTCACGCGCGTCCACAGCCTTGTCGCTGTCCTTGTAGCGCTCGACCGATTCCTTGACGCCTTTATACTTCTTCAGGTAGCCGACCAGTTGCACAGCGATTGTATCGGTATCGTAATGGCGTATGCTGTCCTCCATAATATCTATGCCGGGGAACTGATCGCGATTTTCCGAGAAGTAGGCGATCTCCTCCTTGGTCAGGCCAGACTTGATCCGGCGCGGGGTCGAAGCATTGTTCATCCGGTAATTCAGATCCAGCTGCTTGATGATCTCGTCGAGCTCCATCCGATACTCGGGATCGCCGAAGCGCTCGAAGACGTCGTACAGCTTCTCGGCAAAGGCCTGGCCCTGCTTGGCGTCGATCCCCGTCTGCACCTGATAATAGAGCGACAGCATCGACGTCGAGTAGGCGATCTCCTTGCCCGAGGCATCATAGATATTGCCGCGGATCGGCGGGATCGTGTATTTGCCGTTCGTCAACCGCGCCTTCTCCGCCGCATAGTCCGGCCCCTCCACGAACTGCAGCACCGCAAGCCGGATGATCAATATGCAGAACAACAGAAACGTACTAAAGAAAAAGATGTTCAGCCGAAACGAGAATCCCCGTCGCTTGGCGGCTTCCCGCTTATGCGGATCATCGGTATACCCATTCACTTGCGTTCCCTCCCAAAAACCATTGCTAAGCGTCGCGAATATGCGTGGCGTCAAAGTCCGGCGGGTTAAACCAATCCCCCGAACGCGCCCATGTCGCATCGAGCGGAATCCAGCCATACGCCACCCGCACCTCATTCCAAGCATGAGGGCCGAGGTTGCCGCCCTCTCCGCCCATCCCGGTGACGACGCGCACATCCAGCCCGATCGAGCGCGCCATTACAGCATACAATCTGGCGACGTCGATGCAGACGCCCATTCGCGTGTCGAACGTATCCTGAGGCGTCTGCTCCCGCCATCTGCCGTGGTCGATATAGTCGTTCGCCTTGTCCCAGTCATAAGCGATCCGGGTGCCGACCCAGTCATAGAGCGCTCGCGCTCGCGCCTCCTCATCCGTCAGCCCTGCCGTGACGTGACGGGCGGCCTCGCCGATCTCCTCTGGCACCGCATGGTCGACAATCTCATAGCGGCGCTGCAGCATCTGGCGGAACTCGGTCTCCACCGCCTTGGTGATGACCGGGCCATGTCTCATCAGCAATGGCCCTGCGAACGGCGCGATCAGCCGATCCGTCGCTTCCCGATAAGTCGGCGAGTCCTGGATCTGCGCTGCCAGCGGCCCCGTCGGCAGCAGCGTCACATAGATGAAGAGCAGCGCCAGCACGACGAAGGCTCGGCCTACGCCATGCACGGCGCCGATCGCCGCTCCGGTGAGCCGGCTCGCGAATCGCGCCAGCGCCCCGGTAGCTGCCAGCCCCTCCACCCGGTCGTCTTGACGGCGCAGGACGATCGGCGTCAAGAGCGAGAACAAGCCGCGCAGCACGACATACGCCAGCAGGAACAGCACGCCGAAGCGCAGCAGCGCGAAGTCGCGCAGCCCGGTGACGAAGGCGTACCACAGCTGCTGCAGCGTATTCATCGCTTCATCGGGGATCCGGATATTGCGGTCGATCAGCCAGCGCTGCAGCCGCGGAGAGGCCAGGCTCGCAGCCTGGGCTGCGAGCAGCAGCGAGACGGCGATCCATACCGCCTCCCAGAGGAAGCGGAACAGCCGCTTCGCCGAGCCGGACGCGCCATAGTACAGCCCCTGGACGAGCGAGCTGGCCATGACGAGCAGCAGCAAGACAACGACCCATTCCAGTCTCGACAGCAGCTTGTACAGCACATAGTCCATTTCCGTCCATCTCTCTCCTCTGCTTGCCCTCTTAATTGCGCTGACGAGCTTTAATCGCGCCGTTAGCCAGTGTTAGCTCTGCTGCTTGGCTTGCTCGATCAGATTGCGCACCGTCTCATCGATCTTCCACTTGCCGAGCGAGGTGCCCCGATAGGTGACGCCTACTTCCTCCGCGCCATTGGTCCACTCAAGCGTCAGCGTCGGCGTCGCTACCGTATGCGTTCCGTCGCCGTTATTCGTATAGACGGCCTTGTCGGCCTCCCCGGCCATCGCCTGGAGCGCCTCTTGCTTTACGGTGTCGGCGACCTGCGAGCCGATCGTGCGCAGATCGTCGAGGCTCTTGTTCAGATCCTGCAGATTGTAGCCGCTGTATGCGATGACGGCGATGATGATGACCGCGACGATCGCCCACTTGATGACGGTGCGGACCACCTTGACGACGATCAGCAGCACCAGCAGCGCGATGAGCAGCATGAGCCAGTTCTCCTGGAAAAATAAAGACCATGTTTCCCAATCATACTTCATTGTTAATTTCCCCCTCTAGATCGCCATTCTGTTGCGCAATTTTTTGCTCCTTCTCTATACGTCGTTCTTCCGATGACGTTGCACTATCCTTCATTATACCTTACGGGGCAGACAGCGTAAACGCGGGCTGCTTTTCATCGGGCGGTTGGCATATCCGCTCGTCCGCAGGCGTACAAGTTATATGAGGTTGATCAAAACGTCGGTTTGGAGGCTTCGGTGTATGAAAACGGCCATCTGGCTTTACTTGTTTCTGTTCGTCGCTTTTTTCGACCTGCATGCGCAGTACCCGATCCTGACGCCGTTCGCCATCTCGATCGGCGCAGCGCCTTCTTTTATCGGGCTAATGATGGGCATCTACTCGCTCACACATCTGCCGGGCAACTGGATCGCCGGGTTCAGCGTCGACCGCTACGGCAGCCGCATCTTCATCGTCTTCAGCCTGATGACGGCCGGCATCATCCTGCTGCTGCAAGCGCGCGTCACCGACCCGTGGCAGCTGCTGGCGCTCCGCTCGCTTAGCGGCTTCGTGCTCGCCTTTCTCTCGCCCGCTTGCATGGCGCTGCTGGCGCGTCTGGCGACCAACCAGACCGAGCAGGGCAAGCTGATGGCCGGCAACTCGCTCGTCCATACGCTTGCCTCGGTCGTCTCGCCGGCGGCCGGCGCCTTCCTGGTCGCCAAGATCGGCTTCCACATCGCGTTCTTCCTGCTCGGCGTCCTGCTGATCGTCATCTCGCTGTGCGCGCTCTTCTTCATTCGCGACGTGCCTGCCTCAGAGACACCCTCTACCGATGCCCTCCTGGCCGCCGACGCGCCGACCGGTCCGTCTGTCCCTGTGCCCTTGGTCGTCTATTTGCTGCCGATCGCCATGGCGTGCGCCCAAGGCATCCTCTCCTTCGAGCTGCCGCTGCTCGCAACCAACGCCAACGCCATGATGACGACCGGACTGCTGTTCTCCGTCGTCAGCTTGGGCGCGCTCATCACGCTCAGCATGCTGTTCCTGAATCGCTACTCCGCTTATCAACGCTCGCTCTGGGGCGCGCTGATGCTGGCGATCACCTACTTTGCGCTGGCCATGCAAGCGCCGCTGCCGGTCTGGTCGCTGCTGCTCGCGCTCGGGATGGCCAAGGGCATCATCTTCCCGGCCCTCTCGACGCTGCTCATCCAGCTTAGCGGCGGCACTCGCTACGGACGCACATTTTCGCTGCTGTCCATCGCCTTCTCGATCGGCGCCTTCCTCGGGCCGATGCTGGCCGGGCAGCTGCGGGAACAGGTGTCTCCTTACCTCCTCGCCTTTGCAGTGCTGATGCTGGCCGTCGCGCTGCTCCCCTTCTACGCCATCCGTCCACCCCGCCCGATCCAGGCCTGAGCTGCTGCCGCTCCTCGCGAGCGGCAGGGTGTACCTCCGCGCCTCCTCCGGGTACAATAAGGGATGAGGTGAGTATCCATGGCTGTCGCAATCATCGTAGAAGGCAAAAACGACCGGCGGCGACTGCGCCGCTTGCTCGCCGAGGAGGTGGACATCCACTGCTCCTTCGGCACCCCCGGCACAGATCAGATCGAGCGGCTGCTCCAGCAGACCGAATACCGCGACGTCTTCCTGTTTATGGACAATGACGCCTCTGGCAAGCGGATCCGGGGCAAGCTGCGGGACGCCTTCCCCGATGCCGAGCATATCTACACTCGGCGCAGCTACCCCGGGGTTGAGCATACGCCGGTCGAATACCTGATCGAGCAACTCGAAAAGGCGGGACTCGGCGAGTACATCGTGTACCCGGATGCCGGTCCCGCCCCAAGATGGAGCAAAGAGGATCAGATCTGAAGCATGAAAATAACGAGCGTCACGCTGACAACGCTGAGCAGCGTCGACAGAAAAACCGCCTGCGAGGAAAACTCGGGCTCGTTGTCAAACTCGACAGCGAGCAACACGCTGCTCAGCGAGGTCGGCACCGCCGAAGAGACGATCAGCGCCGCCGCCATTAACCCATCAATGCCAAGCGCCCAGACGACCAGCGCGGCCAACGCCGGACCGGCCAGCAGCCGCAAACAGCAAGAGAGGCCAACATCGGTGAGGAGCGAGCGGTTGATCCGCCACTTCATGCTGCCGAGCTGGACGCCCAGCGTCAGCAGTGCCGTGCCGATGAAGGCGTCGGCCATATAGTCGATCGGCGTCTCCACGAACTGGGGCACCGGCACCGCGAAACCGCGCATGAGCAGCGCGATCGGGATGACGTACAGGATCGGCATCGACAGGATCGTCCGCCAGACGGCCCGCAGGTCGCTGCGATGCGCATTGACGCTATAGATGCCATAAGTATTGGGCAGCAGCGACTGCATCATCATGACGATGACCTGAATCGCCAGCGTATCCGGATTGCCGCTGAAGGCAAGCTGGTTGATCGGGATGCCGTAGTTGGCGCTGTTGTAGAACAGCACGCTGTTGCGCATCGCTGCCCGCATCCCGCCCTGATAGCGCCTCAGTCTTACGACGACCTCCAGCACGGCGTACTGCAGCGCCATGAACAGGACGAAGAACAGCAGCACCTTGCCCATGACGCCGAGCGTAATGTTCGTCGTATACAGCAACTTGAAGATAATCGCTGGGGAGAATACATAAAAGTTCAGCTTGGACAACGTCTTGATGTCCAAATGAAAAGCCCGCATCATTACGACGCCGATGGCGATCATAACCGATAGCGGGAGCACATTGTTCATAAGAATATGCCAAAAAATAGTCATGCAAGCTTCTCTACTTTCTGAATTATGCCGATCCGTTCGTCGTTATAATCATCACGATGAAGGTCAGCATCAGATAATTAATGGAAATGATGAAATTGGTCTTGGCCCAGCGCTCATGGTTCTGCTCTCGTAATCCGACGAGTGTATGCCAGAGCCAGACCGCCCCGCCGAGTAGCGTAACGACCAGATAGACCAGATTCACGTACCCGTAATGATACAATGCAAAACCGGCCGGCAACAGCAGCAGCACGTAAGGAATCATCTGCAGCTTGGTGCGGTGAATCCCCTTCACAACCGGCAACAGCGGAAAGCCTGCCGCCCGATACTCCTCTACTCGGCGAATCGCCAGCGACCAGAAGTGAGCAGGCTGCCACAGGAACAGCAAGGCAAATAAAATCCATGCGCCAGCATCTACCTCGCCCGACACTGCGCAATAACCAATGACCGGCGGCATCGCGCCCGACACCCCGCCAACCGAGGTGCTCCAGGTCGAGGTCCGCTTTAGCCACATCGTATAGATGACGATATAGACGAACATCCCCAATAGCGACAGCCATCCTGCCAACGGATTTACCAGCAGGAACAGGATGAGCGCTCCCGCGATACCAAGGAAAATGCCGTAACCCAGCACAAAGCCCGGCCGCATCCTGCCAGCAGGCAGCGCACGGTCTCGGGTACGAGCCATTTTGGTATCCAGCTCCCGGTCCCAGTAGTTGTTAATCACGCATGAGCTGGCCATCGTAAGCGCAGAGCCCAACAGCATCCACATCAGCAGCCACCAGTCGATACTCCAGTTGGATGCCACCCAAAAACCGCCAAAAGCGGCAACCAGGTTGAGACGAATAATGCGCGGCTTCGTCAAGGCCACTAAATCCTTTAACACGGCGAGCCTCCCAATTCATATCCATCCAGCGCAGCAGACACGCTATCCAGTAAGTCAATCGTTCTTAATCATACCGAAAAAACAACCCTTTGACAATGTTTGCGGCTGCTGTTCATTAGATTGCCATGAGTGTGTCCTTTCACTCCAAGTTTGATGCGAGGGCTTTTTTTCAAATTGCTGGAACCTTTTCACAGACGGCCCAATACTATGTCACTATAGGTTGCCGCCTAGGGTCGGACGATCGGCGATCGGCAGCCTCTAAGCAATCAAGTCCGAAGTGGGGATGGGAGTGACGAATCCATGGCCGTGATCAAGACCAATGAGGCAGAGATCAAAATGCTGGCGCGGCTCATGCGCGCCGAAGCGGAAGGGGAAGGCGAGCTGGGCATGCTTATGGTAGGCAATGTCGGCGTCAATCGGGTCCTAGGCAACTGCATCGACTTCCGCAACATCCGCTCCATTCCTCAGATGGTGTTCCAGAATCCCGGCGGCTTTGAAGCGACGCAGAAGGGATACTTTTACCAAAACGCCCGAGAAAGAGAGATCCGCCTGGCCCGCCGCGTAGTCAACGGCGAGCGGCAGCATCCCGCCTCCAACGCCTTGTGGTTTTTCAGGCCGGCCGGCGATTGTCCGGCAACCTGGTACGACCAGGCCAATACCGGTCGATTCAAGGCGCATTGCTTTTTTGCGCCGACCTATGATGACTGCCCGGATGTGTACTAGAAACAAACAAATGAAAGCGAGGAATGGAAGATGTCAACACCTTACGGTTACCCCTCCGCCTATGGAAGCTACGGCCAACAAGGCGGATACGGCTACCCGATGCATGGCGCAATGCCAGGTTCGGCAATGATGCCGGTTAACATGAATGCAGGTGGCATGCCGCCCAATGTGCCGAGCGGCGCCGTCGTCACGCCTAGCGGTGGCAATATCGTCACTACGCCGCTCGTCGAGGAGTCCTATGTCGAGAACATCCTGCGGCTGAATCGCGGCAAAATCGCCACGGTCTACATGACCTATGAGAACAACCGCGAGTGGAATGCCAAAGTGTTCAAGGGCGTCATCCTCGCTGCCGGACGCGATCACATTATTCTGAGCGATCCGGTGACCGGCATGCGTTTCCTGCTGCTGACGCTTAATCTCGATTACATTACCTTCGACGAGCCGATCAACTATGAGTATCCGTTCCATGGCACGGTCGTCACGAACAGCACGCCAATCCAGGCCGATATGACGTCGACAGGGACTGCCGCAGGATCACGTTAAGCGGCGAAACGACCAGGCATTGATTTTGCCGCCGGTCCATACCGTCAGCTCTCTCCAGGGCGCCGCCCCCGCACGGGCAGCGTCCTGGATGCGTTGCGCTTCTTCGGCTGTAGACGCAGGCCACACCTCCACGAACAGGCCGTGCTGATCTGTTCCTTCATATAATATAGCTTGCGGATGCGTCTCCGCCAATTGCCTTAGCCAGTCGAGATACTCCTCCCGATGCTTGTCCTCGATGCGATACTCCATCATGCATGCGTACATAACGATTCCCCTCTCATAATGTAGGCTCTTTTTGAGGATACTGAACCTAACCCAAGCATCAAGTATACCCCATCCTTTGCATTGCAGATAGGATCTTTATCACTTTAAAGGTTGTTCAATAAGCCCGCTTTTGATCACGAACTATTGAGGAGGCTTGTCTTATGGATAGCGGTACGCATCTAGTCATGGGACTGGGGCTGGCCGGACTGGCCTGCGTCGATCCCGTCATCGGCTCGAACACAACCTTTTTTACAGCAGCGCTGATCGGCACGATCATCGGCTCGTCGGCGCCAGACCTCGATACGCTGCTGCGGCTCAAAAGCAATGCGGCCTATATTCGCAACCATCGCGGATCGTCGCACTCGCTGCCAGCGATCCTGCTCTGGACCGTACTGATTACGGGTGCGCTGCAGATCGGTTACCGGGGGACGCTGCCCTGGCTGCATATCGGAGGCTGGGTACTGCTCGCCGTTGCGCTGCATGTCCTCACCGACCTGCTCAACACTTACGGGACGCAAGCGCTCTGGCCATTCTCGAAGCGGTGGATCTCCTGGAACATCCTGCCGATCTTCGATTCGGTTATCTTCACTACGCATTTGCTGGCGATCCTGCTCTGGGCGCTGGGCGGCGTCGATCCGGCCGTCGTCTTCCCCATCCTGTATTTGTTCCTTGCCGTCTATACGCTCTGGCGCAGCTGGCTGCACCGCACGACCTGGACGAGACTGCTGCGATTGGACGGCGGGCTGCAGGAGGACGTCGCCACCTACCATCTCATCCCGACCCTCTCGATTTACGACTGGCATGTCCTGAAGGAGATGCGCGACAGCAGCTACCATGTGGGCACGCTGAAGCACGGACGACTGGAGTGGCTCGATCATGTCGCCTGCTCCGACCATCCGGCGGTCGCGCAGTCCAAGAGCGATCCGTCGATCGCCGCCTTTTTGTCCTTTACCTCCTTTGCCTGTGCCGAGGCGATCGAGCATGACTGGGGTATCGAGGTGCGCTGGTCCGATATTCGCTACCGTCATCGCAAGCAGTATCCTTTCGTAGCGGTGCTGCTCATGGATCATCAGAGCCATACGCTGGGTTCCTTTGTCGGGTGGCTCAGCGACGACCGTCTTCAGAAGCGGCTTCAGATGAATACCTATTGACGGAATCACAGCCCTTCCTGCACAATGAGGAAGGGCTGTTTTTTGTGAGGCAAAGAATAATAAAAAACTCCGCCCTCATTCGAGGGCGGAGCGGTTCTGGCGATTAACGGGATTGACCAGCCAGTTGTTGTTCAGCGATTTGGACAAGCTTTCTGGTGATGTAACCGCCCAGAGAACCTGCGTCGCGAGTTGCGACGTTGCCATAGTAGCCGTCTGCAGGAATTTGGATGCCCAGCTCTTGAGCTGCTTCCAATTTCATTTGTTGCAGCGCTTGAGTTGCTTGCGGTACTACCAGAGTGTTACTGTTACGGGATTGTCCTGCCATAGTAATTCTCCTTTCATCCTCTGCAAATGTTTGTTGGTGCAAGCTTAGTATGCGCGGGATGTTGAAGAATATGCTTGAAGCTAAAAAATATTTTTTTCGTCATTACTAAAGACCTGAATCCCCGGTCGGAAAGGAGCCGCTCATTGTCCAAGCCACTTTCTCTCTTCTATGCTGTCGTAGCGGTAGCTTTTATGTTCGCGACAGCGATCGCGATTAGCCATAACGGCTGGCTGGCCGTCTCGCTCGCCCTGCTGACCCTCGTCTGGATCGGTTCAGGCTTTATCGTACGCGCTCGCCTGCGCCGACGCAGCCAGCAATAGCCGACTGGGGGTTAGTTCGGGAGTACGAAGCCCATCCGTTCCTTGACGTCCCGGAGCGTCTGATTGGCGATTATGGCTGCCTCCTCTGCGCCTTGTCTGAGGATCGAGGCGAGCTCGCCCGAGCTGCGGATCTCGCGGTATCTTGCCTGGAGCGGCTCCAGCAGCGCGACGACATGCTCGGCGAGATTTTTTTTGAAGGCGCCGTAGCCCTGCCCCTCATATTCGGCCTCGACCTGCTCGACCGTCATACCGGCGCAGTGCGCGTAGATGCCCATCAGGTTGCTGATCTCCGGCTTCTGGGCCGGGTCGTACTTCACTTCCCGGCCGGAATCGGTTGTCGCCCGGCTCAGCTTTTTGCGGATCACATCGGGAGTGTCCAGCAGAGCGATGTAGCTGCCCGGATTTGGGTTGCTTTTGCTCATTTTTTTGCTGGCATCGTCTAGCGACATGACCCGTGCGCCGACCTTCGGCATGTAAGGCTCCGGCACCTGGAAGTACTCGCCATACTTGGCATTGAAGCGTTGTGCGAGATTGCGCGTCAGTTCGAGATGCTGCTTTTGATCGTCGCCTACCGGCACCAGATCGGCGTTATAGAGCATGATGTCCGCCGCCATCAGCGACGGGTAGACGAACAGCCCGGCGCCTACCGATTCCTTGCCCTCCGATTTGTCCTTGAATTGCGTCATCCGCTCCAGCTCGCCCATATAGGAGAGCGTCGTGAACAACCAGCCCAGCTCGGCATGCGCAGGCACATGCGATTGCAGGAATATGCTTGACTTTGTCGGATCGATGCCTGAGGCCAGGAACAAGGCCGCGACCGCCTCCGTCTGCTCGCGCAGCGCCTCCGGCTCCTGCGGCACGGTTACGGCATGCAGGTCTACGACCATAAAAAAGCATTGATGACTTTCTTGCAGCTTCACGAAATTCTGAATCGCGCCGATGTAATTGCCCAGCGTCAGCTGACCGCTTGGCTGAATACCCGATAATACTCGCTTCATCGTTATACCCCTCCTCTTAATTGACCCCCAACAGGTCCCTGAAACGACAAAAAGCCCTCGCCGCAAAGGGACGAGAGACCGTGGTGCCACCCTAATTCGCTCCTCGCTTCCCGGGATAGGAAAGAGAAAAGCCTCCATGTCCTCTAACGCAGGACCAAACGTAACCCCCTACTCAGCTTTCCGTATTCAATCCGGCGCAGCCTTCAGGCATTCGACTCGGGGATCCATTCCGCAACGCCGCTGCTCCGGTTTGCACCAACCACCGGTTCTCTGGGCCAGCCTGCCGCGCGTACTACTTCCCGTCTTTGTCATTACAGACGATTATACGGCTCCTACGCGTTTTGTCAAGCACATTTATAGCTGGACTACCCTTGGAAAAACAGGTGTCAATCGAACTAGTCCTGTGCTATAATTAGTCCAATAGAACTATACGGATATGTGACAGGGGGCATGGCGCATGTTGGCCGAACTGAAGGTTGCTTATTGTTCCGAATGTGGTCAGATCTACCAAAAAAATCTGCGCGGCCTCTGTCAACGCTGTGCGCTGGAGTCGGATGAGCAGCTCCTGGCTGTCGATCGGTATATGGCTTATCACCCATCCGCCGACACGGACAAGGTAGCTACGGAGGTCGGCATTGCCCCTTCTCGCATCCGGGGATGGCTGCGGCAGGGCAAGCTGCGTAATGACAGCTATCCCAACCTGTGCGATACGTGCGACCTCTGTCAGGAGCCGATCCGTAGCGGCAAGCTGTGCCATAGCTGTTCCACCCGGATCCAGACGGATATCTATCGCATGCTCAGTCAGGAGCAACAGGAGCGCGAACGGACGCGTACCGCCGTCAGCTACCGCATCCGCGCTTAGAGGTTTATTGTATGCGCCTGAGCGATCCGTCGCTTGCGCCTTAGCAATTCGGCGATTTTTCTTGCTTGCTACCAACAGACAACGGCCCAGATTATGACCTGGAGCCGTTTTTTTGCGTCAACTCGTCTTCTCCTCGGCTTCATTTTCATATCAAGGTTGTCCTATAGACGGGTATTAACGCATAAGCTATACTATTATTCGTAATGTTTACTAGGAAAAGAGGCGGAATTATTGTGACCACGTTGCTGCTACGCGTTCTACCCCCGCTGCTTACTCTCGGTTGTCTCGGATTGGCCGCCATGGTGTTCACGGGCACCAGCTTTTCAGAGCTGGCAGCCTGGCAGCCCGACACCACGCATTTGCAAGCCTTCAAGATAATGTTCATCAGCCTCATTCTGGAGGCCTTCCCATTTATCCTGCTCGGTGTGCTCTTCTCCTCGCTGCTGCAGGTATTCGTCTCCGACGAGATGATCCGCCGCCTGACGCCGCGTCACGCGATCGGCGGCGTTCTGTTCGGCAGCCTGCTTGGCATCTTGTTCCCGCTCTGCGAGTGCGGCATGATTCCGGTCGTCCGCCGGCTGATCCGCAAGGGCATGCCCGCTTATATCGGCATCGTCTTTATTCTTGCCGGTCCGATCCTCAATCCGATCGTCTACACCGCTACATTCACCGCCTTCCGCTCCCGCCCCGAGATTGCCTATGCGCGGATGGGCTTGGCTTTTGCCGTGACGGTGACGATCGGGCTGCTGCTCTACCGGTTCATGAAGACGAGCCCGCTCCGCGAATCCGCATCCGGCGGCTCCGGCGTACCGGTGGCAGCGCTGACCCTGCATGCCGGACATCATGCGCATGCTCACGGACACGATCATGATCATCACGGGCATCATCATGGACATAATCATGAAAGTGCGGGCGGCAGTCGTTCCCGATTCAGTTCGACGCTGGCTCATGCTTCAGACGAATTTTTTGAGATGGGCAAGTATCTGATCTTCGGGGCATTGCTCACGGCGCTCATCCAGACCGGCCTCTCGCGCGAGGTGCTGACCGGCATCGGTGAGCATCCCTGGTTCGGCCACATTTTCATGATGGGCTTTGCCTTCATTTTATCGATCTGCTCGACATCGGATGCCTTCGTAGCGGCTTCGTTCGCCGGCTCCTTTGGCGGCGGCTCGCTGTTGGCCTTCCTCGTCTTCGGACCGATGATCGACCTCAAGAACACGCTGATGCTGCTCTCTGTCTTCAAGACGAAGGTGGTGCTCTGGCTGATCGCCTTGACCTTCGTGCTGGTGCTGGCCGGCTCGATCCTGACCGAACGTTTATTTCTGAACTAGGCTACTGATAGGAGGAATATTGGATGAACCGTGTGACTGTAGACCGACGATTGCTAGCGCATCAGCTGCTGCGGGCCGCGATCCTGGCAGGCTTCGCCTTCCTCATCGTCCAGCTCGACCGGAGCGGCAATCTGACCTTGTACATCGCTCCTCGCATGAGCATCTACGTCAAGCTGTCGGCGCTTGGCCTGTATGCCACGGCTGTGTATCAGCTCTACGCAGCGCTCCAGACCTGGATCGGACGCCGCGCCTCCGATTGCGGCTGCGACCATGCCCCCTCGCCCTCGCTGATCAAGAACATGCTCATCTACGGGCTCTTCCTCTTGCCGTTGCTGCTCGGCTTCCTGCTACCGGATACGCTGATGGGCAGCACGCTGGCTGCCAAGAAGGGGATGAGCCTAGGCGGGTCGGAGAGCATCAGCCGTCAGGTCCCTGCCCCGCAGCAGCCTGTTACACCGCCGCCTGCTGCCGAGAAGCCGTCGACCGAGCCCGCAGCCCCGTTGGATCCGCTGGATGCGATGTTCCCGGCGGACATCTATACCGAATCGTATGCGCGTCACGCCAAAAAGCTTTATGGTCAGGAGCTGATCGAGGTACCCGAAAAGCAGTTTATCGAGACATTGACGACGCTGGACTTGTACCGGGAGCATTATGTAGGCAAGACCATACGGATCAGCGGCTTCGTCTATCGGGACGGCGCGACGCCGGAGGGTCAGTTCGTCGTCAGCCGCTTTGCGATGAATTGCTGCTCCGCCGATTCGATGCCTTACGGACTGATGATCCGTTCTGACGAAGCCGCCAAGTATGCCAACGACAGCTGGCTTGAAGTGACCGGCACCCTTGGTCTGACGCATCACGGCGACCAAGAGATCATGATCCTGCAAGCGACCGGCGCTATTCCGATCGAGCCATCCGATACGCCTTACGTCTACCCGGACTACGATTTCGGCTTGGATTAAATTTCCATCCATTTTCCTCCTCCTATTTACGCAGGTCACCGCATATAAATTGTCGCCGTGACCATACTAAGGGACGAAGGAGGTGACTGATATGGCAAACCAATCCCGCAGCAGCAACTCTCTGGTCGTTCCGCAAGCAAGCGCGGCGCTGGACCAAATGAAATTCGAAATCTGCCAAGAGCTGGGCATCCAAATCCCGCAAGACGGCTACTATGGCAACATGACGACTCGCGACACCGGCACGATCGGCGGATACATCACTCGTCGTCTCGTCCAAATGGCCGAGGAACAGCTGGCTGGCCGTTTCTCGCGATAAGCTCGATTCTTCCATGAACATACCTTTTATCGGGACGCTGCTCCCCTCTGCTGCTCCCGATCATGAAAAACGCTTGCCCGCGGGCAAGCGTTTTTTGCTTGAAATAACAGCCTTTATAGCTGCTAAATTGGCTCTTATTTCAACCGAATGAAACTTAGAATGCCGCCAAAAGACTACGTACCCTTGGCTCATCGCTCTGAAATGAGCCGTTTCACCTTGATCAATTGGTCTCGCGCAGATGCTTGTGTTTGCCGGGCGACTGGTATCTGAACATGCCGCTGGCCATATTATAATTCGATTCGTACTGTACACTGGCGGTCCAGGACTTGGCGTGCGGGCGGACGGAGAAGTCATACATAATCTCGCCATGCGTCCAGCTTCGCTTGTAGCGGAGCGCATCGATCGCCATTTGTCGGAACGCCATCACCTGAGCAGCTGTGAGTCCCCTCTCCGTATGTTCTGCCATACCGTTGCGGAATTCAATCGGGTTATGTCGAATTCCGTATTTGCCGATTGCATTATTGCGGATATGTATGGTCACCGTTCCTGCAACCGCATTCGTCAGTTCGTCTTCCAACTGACGAAATACATAATCAATCTGTCGGGCTAATGGAAGTTCCTCCAAATTCATCTTTATTCACTTCCTTTCAACCTTAATTACATGATGTTTCCATCTAGTTCTTAAGACTCATTATAAGACCGACCTATCTATAAAGCAATGGTTTTTTGAATCAAAAGTCTTGCTTTTTCAGCAAATTTCATCGTTTTTCATGCGTCCAAAAGATTATAATCCACAATTATAGACCTATTCCAACGGGAGGTGCTATAATATGGCTATTCTATACAAAAGAGGAGCAACGATTATGACGTGGGTAAAAGACTTGTCCATCCGCAACAAGATTCTACTGGGGAGTTATCTCATTGCCGCTTTGTTCTCGCTTGCCATTATTATCGTTACGCTAGCTGGCGGCGGCAGCCTGTGGGTCGCCTTGCTCGTCATTGCGATCGTTGCAGGTCTCACCTTTCCTATCACTCGGCTCATTGAGAGAGCGCTTACAGAAACGATCGATGAGATGACCTCGGTTGCCTTCCGTATTGCCAAGGGCGATTTTTCCCAACGGGTCGAGGTTACGTCGTCTGTAGGCGAGCTTGGTCATTCGTTCAACAGCATGATCGACAAGCTCAAGGAAATCCTCAACGAAACGTCGGGCATCACCCGTCATGTCTCGGATACCAGCCGCAGCATCTATGAGAAAAACCAGTCGCTCAAGGAAGTGATGGAGCAGGTCGGCCAATCGTCCAACGAGCTCGCCACCGGCGCCAACCAGATCTCCGAGGATGTCTCGGGCATGAGCGAGTCGATCGGCCAGATCGAGACGATGGTCGCGAGCTACGCGCAATCGACCAAGCAGATGAACGAGCGTTCGGAGCAGACGCTCGAGCTCGTAGCCAAAGGCAAGCGGGCCGTCGAAAGCCAGTCCGAAGGGATGCGTCGAAACGTCGAGGCGACGGCTGTCGTGGCGCAGACGATCGAGGAGCTGGCCAAGCAAGCCAATGGAATCACCCAGATTACCCGTTCGATCTCGGACATCGCTGAGCAGACCAACCTGCTCTCGCTTAATGCCTCGATCGAGGCGGCGCGTGCCGGCGAGCATGGCCGCGGCTTCGCCGTCGTCGCGCAAGAGGTGCGCAAGCTCGCCGAGGAAGCCGGCAGCTCAACCAAGGAAGTATTCGGACTCGTACGCAGCATCGAGCAAGGCGTCCGGCAAGCAATCGAGAACATCGCCGCCAACGAAGAGGTCGTCCGCCAGCAAAACGAGATGATCCGGGAGTCGGAGATGATCTTCCAGGAAATCGTACATAGCGTAGAGTTCATCAGCGCCCAGATCGCCGCCTTTACGCGGGAGAGCGATGCAATGGTACAATCCGCGCAAAAGATCTCTGGCGCGATCCAGAGTATCTCAGCGATTACCGAGCAATCGGCAGCCGGCACCGAGCAAGTGTCCGCCTCCATGAACGAGCAGATTGCCTCGGTACAAGCCGTCGTCGACGAAACATCGAAGATGCAGCAGATGGTCAGCCAACTGCAGCGCACGATCTCCGTATTCAAGCTGTAGTCGGGTAATCCATCAAAAGAGCCTTCGCTCCGCCAACAGGCGGGGCGAAGGCTCTTGCTGCCTAGCCTCCTCGTCAATCACCTAACGTCGTGCTATCCAGAGAGTCAGGTGTCCAGCGAACAATAGTCTGAGCGAAGGCAAGACAACCGCTACCAGCTCGCTCGGACTCCATAGCTACTGCTTGGCGTAGTCGTAGTCGATCGCCTGCAGGAATGCGCGCGCCAGCACCGTATGGCCAGGCATCGATGGATGGACGCGGTCCCAAGCAAGGGTCGCTGGGTAGATATGCTCCAGCACCCGGTCAAAAGCCGCCTGCGTGTCGACGAACAACGTATGATGACGTTCCGCAACCTCGCGGACGATCGCTCCGTACTCGTCCATCCGCTCGCGCATCCAGTCCGCACGATTAGGCTCGATGTAGAACGGCGTCATCAGCACAAGCCCCTCGACCTTCGTCATCGTCACAAGCTCCTCCAGCGTCTCGCGGTACTCCTCTGGATATACATGCGATTCGGTAATCGTCGGCTGATCGAACTGCCGCCATACATCATTGATGCCGATCATGATCGACAGCCAGTCCGGCTGCTGATCGATAACATCGGTCTGCCAGCGCGCCTTCAGATCGCGGACCGTATGCCCGCTCGTCCCCTTATTGACCACACGCAGCCCCAGCTCCGGATATCCCGTTTGCAGCCAGGCATCGACCTGCGCCACATAACCTCGGCCCAGACCATCGAACAGCCCTTCGCCCTCCGGCTGCTTGCGGCCGCTATCGGTGATCGAATCGCCGATCATGATCAGCTTTTGATTCGCTTTCAATTTCATCGTCTTCGACTCCTTCTCGAATGGATAAGTAGAATAGTTTAGTCCAGGAAAAATTGTACCGTCTTGTCCATAAAACCAGGCAAGTGCTCATGACCGAAGTCCGGATAAATCTCTAGCCGCTTCTCTGCGACGATCTTGTTGTAAGCGGCAAATTGCGTCGACGGCGGGCAGATCGTATCCATCAGTCCAACTGCCATCATCACGTCTCCGCGAATCCGGTCCGCCAGATGCTGAATATCGATATAGCCAAGTCGGGTGAACCACTCGTCCTCTCGCAGATGCTGCGGATCATGGTGGCGGAAGAAGTTGCGCAGCTCCTGATACGCATCCTTGGCCAGATCCATCTGCCATACCCGCTTATAATCCGCCAGGAACGGAAACACTGGGGCAAGCTTGCGGATACGGGGCTCCAGCGCTGCACAAGCAATCGTCAGCCCTCCGCCCTGCGAGCCGCCCATCGCGTAGACGCGCTCCGGATCGACCTCCGGCAGCTCCAGCGCGATCCCGGCGAGCTGTGCGGTATCCAGAAAGATATGACAGAATAGCAGCTGATCGGGGTGGTCGTTCAGTCCCCGGATAATATGACCATTCAGCGTCGTGCCCTGTACGCCGCCCGTATCCTCGGACGAGCCGCCTTGACCGCGACAATCCATCGACAGTACGGAGAACCCTAGCGAAGCAAGCGCAAGCTTGTCGAACCAATCGCCGGCATTGGCGCTATACCCATGGAATTGGACGATTGCGGGGTGCTTCTCTGCCGCATGCTTAGGTCGCACATATTTGGCATGGATGCGCGCGCCGCGGACTCCGGTGAAGTACAGGTCGAAGCATTCGGCCTGCGGCGTCTGGAATGCGCTCGGGATCATTTCAACGTTGGCGTCAACCGCTTTCATTTCGTTCAAGGCGCGTTCCCAATACGCATCGAAATCATTCGGCTTCGGGTTTACACCTTTGTATTGCTGTAATTGCTCTAGAGGCATATCGATTAGTGGCATGCTGTCTCTCGTCCTTTCGTTACCTGCAATGTCAACTTCAAGACCATGTTACCTCCGAATGGGATCGTTTGTAAAGCAAAAAACCCGACCCCATGATGGGCCGGGATTTCTGTCATAAATCTGATGGCTGCAGCTTAGCCAGTAAACATTTGCACCCATTGATTGTTGTAAAAGCCAACGCCGATTTTGGTGTAATTGGCGTTCAGAATGTTCGCTTTGTGTCCGGGGCTATTCATCCACGCAGTGACCACCTCTTGCGGCGTCCGTTGGCCGGCAGCGATGTTCTCGCCAGCATACGAATACGAGATGCCGTAGGAACGCATCATATCAAAAGGCGAGCCATACGTTGGCGATTGATGCGAAAAGTAGTTGTTGTTGTACATGTCCTTGGCCTTGTCGAGCGCAACGCGGGCAATCGCCGGATCGGATGTCAGCGGAGCCAAGCCCGCTTTGCTGCGTTCCTGATTGACCAGGTTTACCACTTCCGCCTCATAGGCGCTGTCCTGTGTTGTGCCGGTGGAAGGCTGAGTCACCGTGTTGCCGGTGTTGCCGGTGTTGCCGGTGTTGCCGGTGTTACCTGTATTGCCAGTGTTGCCGTTGTCGACAGGCGCTTTGCCGGAGTCGGTCGGCTGGTCGACCGGAGTCGTGGTCGGCTGCTCCGTCTGTCCCGGGTTTTGCAGATAGCCTTGGAGCAGCTGTTGCAGATCGATGCCATATTGCTGCGTGATTTGATTTATGAGATCTTGGTTAATTTGCTGATTGTAAGAATACGTTGGAAGCGTATTGCCTGCGGCTTGTGCCGCCCCTCCGCCTGCGGCCGCACCTGCGAATAATACGCCCGCTGCTACGGCGCCTGCGACAGATCGGCGCAATGTACGTCTATTCATCGATGTATTGCCTCCTCTGTGAAAGTTTCGGATACGTCAACTACCCGACGCCATTCATGGTAACATGGATTCGCAGAGGTTTCATGCCATAATTATTGGGAAGAGAGGAAACGACTCGCCCCTCGCACCCACCATCAACAACAGGCTCATGGTCGGATATTCCGCCCATGAGCCCGTTTCACGTCATTATTTGTTCGTCAGACGCACCCAGAAACCGCCCTTAAACTCCTTCGGCTCATGCGAGATGACGAAGGCCTTGGGCGACAGATTGCGGATGCTCTGCATGAGCCGCTTCTCGTTGCTGCGCTTGACGAGCACCTGCATGACCAGACGTTTGCCGTCCCGGCCATCCGCTGCCCAGGAGGAGACGCCGTAGCCGAGATCGCGCAGCTTGTTAGGCAGTCCGACCTCCAGCTCGTCCACGATCACCTGGACGACCAGATAGCCGAGCGCCAGATACTCCTCGATCCGACTGCCCAGATAGACCCCGATGCCAAATCCGATACAATAAGCCGCCATATTAACGGGATTGTCCAGATTGGACAACACGAGGTTCAAGCCGGTCAGATAGACGAATACTTCTGCCATCGCCAAAAACGAGGCTGCGCCTCTTCGGCCTTTGATGACCAGAATGAGACGCAGCGTAAATATGGAGACGTATACCATATTGATGACGATGATGGTAGCAACAAGCGTCCAGGATATCATGGCTCCTCGCGGGTTGCGATAAACTCGGGTCTTGGCTTCTGCCCGGAAAACGGCTCGACGACCCGGTTGCTGACATGATTGTAGACGAGGAACACATTGCTGCGCGGCAGTGGCGTAATGTTGCTGTTGGAGCCGTGCATCGTGTTGCAATCGAAGAGCAGGATCGATCCGGCCTTGCCGACAGCGGTATCGATGCCGCCCTCCTGGACAAGCTTGGTCAGGCTGTCCGGGTCCGGCACGCCGTATTCCTGACGGCGCAACGAGGCTTTGTAATGATCGTCAGGCGTCTTGCCGACGCAGGTGACGAACTTCTTGTGAGAGCCCGGTACGACCATCAAGGCGCCGTTGTAATCGTAGTTGTCCTCGAGCGCGATCGAGCAGCTAAGCGCCCGCATGCTCGGCATGCCGTCCTCGACATGCCAGGTCTCGAAGTCGGAGTGCCAGTAGAACTCCTTGCCGTTGAACCCAGGCTTGTAATTGATCCGCGACTGGTGGATATAGGTCTCGCCGCCGAGCAGGTAGGAGACGATCGCCTGTAGGCGCGGATGCTTGGCGACCAGCCGGAACACCGCGTTGCTCTTGTGGATCGCGAAGATCGAGCGCACCTCCTGGCTCTCCGGCTCGAGGATGACCTCGTCGACAGGATTGTCCTTGAATTGCTCCTGCAGCCTTCGCAGCTCCGCCCGCCAATCGGCGATCTCCTCTTCATTGAAGAAGCTATCGAGCAGCAAATAACCATTTTGCTCGTAAAAATCGGATTGCTCCCTGGTAAGCGGGCTATCTGACGTCCACTCGGAATAGACGACGGGGTCCTTGCGCTCCAGCAACTCCGGCTTGTCGCTCACTCGGGAAGGGTACTTGTCGACCTGATTGGGGGTTTGCACCGTTGAACTCATCGTAGATCATCCTCCTCTTAATTATCTTTAAGAATTCCATCGGAAACATTCGTTAAGTACCGTTAGTCGACAGCTACGGGGTAGACGCCTTCGGCGTCATGGACCTCCTGGCCACTCAGCGGCGGGTTGAAGACGCAGACCATACGCATCGTCTTGGTCGCCCGCAGCAGATGCTTCTCATGGCCGTCGAGTGCATAGATCGTGCCGGGGCGGATCGGGTAGACCGGGCCGCCCTCCGGCTCGATTTCGCCCTCGCCTTCGATGCAGTACACCGCTTCGACATGGTTTTTGTACCAGATTAGCGTTTCCGTGCCCGCTTTAATCAGCGTATCATGCATGGAGAAGCCCATGCCGTCTTTTTTGAGCAGCAGTCGCCGCGAGTTCCACGTTTCTGTATCGACATCGTCCTTCGTGCCGAGGACATCCTCCAGATGTTTGACGATCATGATGACTCACACTCCATTTCTTGGTTTGATTTATTGCAGCACCGGCTGCTTGGCTTCGCTCATAATGTCGTCCATCGCTTCGGCTACCAGGTCGAGGCCGCGCGCGAGCAGCTCGGTTTCGATCGTCAGCGGCGGCATCAGCTTCGCCACCTCATCGTTGGGACCCGACGTTTCCATGATGATGCCCCGCTCGAAAGCTGCTTTGCACAGTCGAGCCGCCTGCTCCGGCACATCAAAGGAAATGCCGAGGATCAACCCTTTGCCTTTGAGGCGCGCGCCGCTTTGGGGATGGCCGTCAATCATCGCTTGCAGCGCATTTTCGATCATCGCCGATTTGACCTTGAGCTCTTGCTCCATTCGGCCATCCTCCCAGTAGCTGAGCGCTTCGGTAGCCGCGATGAAGCTCAGATTGTTGCCGCGGAACGTGCCGTTATGCTCGCCCGGATTCCACTGGTCGTACTCCGGCTTGATCAGTGTCAGCGCGAACGGCAAGCCGAAGCCTCCGATCGACTTGGACAGGCAGACGATATCCGGCTCGATACCGATATGATCAAAGCTGAAGAAGCTGCCTGTGCGGCCGCAGCCCATCTGCACATCGTCGACGATCAGCAGGATATCGCGCTGACGGCAGATGCGGGCGATCTCCTTGAGCCAGCCTGCGCTGGCAGCATTCAAGCCGCCCTCGCCCTGTACCGTCTCGAGGATGACAGCCGCCGGCGTCTCGACGCCGCTGCCGGGATCGTCGAGCATCTTTTCCATGATCAAGGCTGTGTTCATCTCCTCGCCAAGATAGCCGTCATAAGGCATGAAGGTTGCGTGATCGAGCGGTACGCCGGCGCCGCCGCGCTTGAACTTGTTGCCCGTGACCGCTAGCGAGCCGAGCGACATGCCGTGGAAGGCATTGGTGAAGGCGATGATGCCCGTCCGTCCGGTCACCTTGCGGGCGATCTTGAGCGCGCTCTCGACGGAGTTGGTGCCTGTTGGTCCTGGGAACATCACCTTATAGTTCAGGTCGCGCGGACGCAGGATTTTGTCGTTGAACTGTTGCAGGAATTGCTCCTTGGCATGGGTAGCCATGTCCAGGCTATGTGTAATTCCGTCGTCAAGCATATATTCGATCAGCTTTTGCTTGATTTTCGGATTATTATGTCCATAATTGAGCGCCCCGGCGCCGGCAAAAAAATCGATGTATTCATTGCCGTTCGTATCCCATAGTCTGGCGTTTTTGGCTTTGTGAAATACAGTCGTGAAGCTCCGGCAATAGCTGCGCACTTCGGATTCCATATCCTCAAACACCTGCATGGACGGTTTGTCTTCACTCTGGTTCAAATAAGTCATCCAATCACTCCTTTTTTTGGGATAAAGCATGTTTATGGGTTATACGTTATGTGTTTTGAGTTCGGTGGTTAGACTAATGGTCCGATACGCAACGACGGCTCCGCCTCGTGGGCATGACCGGCCGGGAACATCGAGGGACTGTAGCCGTCAGCCGTCCGCTCGCTTATCGGGACTCCGCAAGCATCGGCGAACGACTGGAAGAGGCGGCGTGACGCGGTATTGGAAGGGCTGACGGTTGCCTCGACGTAACGCAGCGACTGCGGATGCTCGCGACCGAGCAGCTCCTTCAGCATCGAGGTGGCCAGCCCGCGTCCTCGCATCGCCGGGTCGACAGCGGCTTGCCAGACGAACAGCGTCTCCGGGTCGTCCGGGCGGTAAAAGGCGGAGAGGAAGCCAACGACGCGCTCCTCCTCCTCCGCGATGACGCAGGTGCCGCTAAACATGTCGCAGAGCAGGATATAACAATAAGCCGAATTGAGATCCAGCGTGCCTGCCCGGCGGATCAAGTCATATACCTGCGCGCCGTCATCCTTGGTCGGCTGGCGCAGGGTTAAGCTTGCTACTTGGGACATAGCTTCTAAACCTCCATTTTCGTTTTTACTTAATGCGTCTGAGGAAGGTTTGCAGGCGTTCGCTCTGCGGATTCTCGAAGATCTGCTCGGGCGGGCCTTGCTCGACGATGAGTCCGTCGGCGCCGAAGACGACGCGGTCGGCCACCTCTCTGGCGAAGTCCATCTCATGCGTGATCAGCATCATCGCCATCTCGCCTTCGTGAGCGATCTCCTTGATCACCTCAAGCACTTCGCCGACCAGCTCGGGGTCGAGCGCCGACGTCACTTCGTCGAATACCATCACCTTGGGCCGCATGACCAGCGCCCGCGCGATGGCGACCCGCTGCTTTTGGCCGCCCGACAGCTTGGAAGGATAGACATCCAGCTTCTCCTCGAGTCCGACCTTGCGGAGCATCTCCACCGCCCGCTCGTGAGCTTCTTCCTTGGAGAGGCCCAGCACCTTGATCGGCGCTTCGGTGACGTTGTTGATCACCTTCATATGTGGGAACAGGTTGAAGTGCTGGAATACCATGCCGATCTTCGTGCGCATCTTGTGCAGATGCTTCTCGCCAGCCAGCACGAGCTTGCCCTTGCGCTCGACATGCCACAAGTACTCGCCGTCAACCTCGATCGTGCCGGAGGTCGGATGATCGAGCGTCATGAGCATGCGACCGAGCGTCGTCTTGCCGGAGCCGCTTGGTCCGATGATCGCGATTTTCTCGCCGGCAGCCATCTCTAGGTTGATACCATGGAGCACCTCCAGATCGCCAAATGACTTTTTCACATCGGTATACTTAACCATTGGCTCGACGTTGCCCAAAGCAGCCGTCGATCGCACAGCGGTTGCCGTCGTCGTCTGCGGTTGGTCTTCCGTCGTTGTGCCCAACGAAGCCACCCCCTATTCTTTGGATATATAACCATGCCTTGCGCGTTATAAACGTTAAATTATTGTATCAACGGCCTTAATCGCTCAAGTGTCGTTTATCGCTTCTGGCGCTGTGCCAGCTTGTATTCGAGCAGACTGACCAGCCCCGACAGCAGCAGGCTGATGACGAGGAACAGGATGCCGACGAGCGTATACGGCTCGGTCGGACGCCAGTCCCGGGCGACGATGTTGTTGGCCCGCGAGAGCAGCTCCATAACGGTGATCGCCGCGAGCAGCGGCGTCTCCTTGAAGACGACGATCAGATAATTGCCCATGATCGGCAAGATCGGCGGCACGGCCTGGGGCAGGATAATCCGCGTCCACGTCTGCTGTTTGGTGAAGTTCAGCGCTCGCGCCGCTTCCCACTGGCCGCGGTCGACGCCATCGATGCCCGAACGGTACACCTCGGCCATATAGGTGCTGTAATGGAGCCCGAGGCCGACGATCCCGGCCGTAAATGCCGTCATTGTAAAGCCAAACGCCATCGGAACGGCATAATACAAGAAGAACAACTGTACGAGCAACGGCGTATTCCGTACAAACTGGATGAAGCCGTTGATCGTCATGCGAACAAGGGCAAAACGCGAGCGTCTCGCAATCGCCAGCACCATCCCGACTGTACAAGCGATCAGGAAGCCCCACAGCGTGGCAAGCATCGTCGTACCGATGACATCCAGCAGGATCGGCAGCACCGACCTTGCATAATCCCAACTCCATATCATGCGCTACAACCTCCCCGCGGACCATCTGCGCTCGAGCAGCCGGAAGGCATACGATATGATCGAGGCCAAGATGAAGTAAATGATGAGCAGCGTCAGATAGATCTGCGTCGTCTGCTGCAGGTACAAGCCCCTAAGTACATTGGACTGGTGGACCAGATCGGCAAGTCCGATAAAGTATAACAGGGAGGAAGCCTTCAACAGCTCGATCATCAGGTTGTTGAATGGCGGGATCATCCGGATCAGCGCCTGTGGGAAGATAATCCGGAACATACGCTCGAAGGGCCTCATGTTGAGCGCCTTGGCCGCCTCCCATTGCCCCTGGGGCACGGCCAATATCGAGCTGCGGACGATCTCCGAACCGAAGGCGCCGTAGTTCAGGCCAAGAGCCAGCACAGCTGCCATCGTCTTCGATAGCTCGATATCCATGTAAGGCAGGACATAATAAATCCAGAACAGCAGCACCAGCAGGGCGATACCGCGAAAGGTCAGCACATAGAGAAGCGCCAGCCCCCGTATCACACGAAATCTGGAGACGCGGCAGATTCCCGTCAATACCGCGAGCAGCAGAGCCAGCACTGCGGAATAGGCGGTCACCTCAACGGTGGTGACCAGCCCTTTCCACAGCAGTGGCATCCACTGGAGCCAATAGTCAAACATCCGTTACCCGCACAGCTCCGCAGCGGTCATGTCGCCCGGCAGCTCGTCTTCGGTGAAGCCGAATTTTTCCAGAATCTCGAGCAGCTGACCTGATTCCTTCAACTTCTCCAATTCGGCATTAAACGCTTCTACAAACTCGGTGTCTGCCTGACGGAAAGCAGACGCTCCATACCCTCGCACGCTCTCGCCATCGACAATCGGCTGTTCAAAATCAGCTACGCGCTCAATCGAGTCGTCTCCTGCAGCATCCAGACGGGATTGAAGCGCAGGACCGGTCATCGTCATCGCGTCGACATGTCCTGCCTGAAGCGCGCTGATCGCCGCATTTTGATCCGGTACGACCACGATCTGGTCTTCCGATACGCCGGACTTTTCCAAATATTCGATCTCAACAGCGCCGGTCATGACAGCCACCTTCGCGTCGCTGCTCGCAATCGCTTCATAGCTGTTCAGTCCGAGCGGATTGCCTTGCTTGACGGCAAGCGCTTCGCCGATGCTGTACTCGGGGTTCGCGAACGCCACCTCGGCGCACCGATTCGGATTGATGAACATGCCTGCTGTAATCATATCGAAGCGCCCAGCCTGCAGACCGCCGATCAGTCCGCCGAATTCGGTCATCTCGCCGCGCATTTCCTCGATGCCGAGATTGCTCAGGATGACCCGAGCGATTTCGACCGCTTCGCCGGTCAAGGTGCCGTCTGCTTCCTGGTACGCATAGGGGTTCTCATTAGCAAAACCAACGTTGATGTAGCCTTGCTCTCTTGCCTTTTCGAGCGTGCTCTCGCCTGCTCCGCTCTCGCCACCCTCCGCGTTGTTCGCCCCGTTCGTCTCGCCGGGCGGCGGAGGCGGCGATGTCTCCGGCAGATTGCCGTTATTGGAGCCGCAGGCCGCTAACACCATCACCAAAGCAAACAAAACTAACACTACACTCTTCTTCACGTTTTTCTCACTACCCCTCTTTATTTTTGGGGAGACAAAGGGAATTCATTCCACCCCGAATCTCCAAGCACAGCAAGGATTTCCTCGATAAACACGGTCCGATCGGAGCTTATTGCTCTTCTAACCCGACGCCCGAGGAGCCTCCGCGCTACAACACTAATAATGCTAACACGTATCGCCATGCAGGTCATTTCCAGTAAATTAGCATAATTCAAGCGATTTCAGGCTGACTTGGTAAGAGAAGGGGTCAGCTCCCTTCATTCTCCTTATTCCTCCTGTATCTTCCCGTATGTTAGCCCTTACGGCGGTTTACCCCCTTAGACAATTATGTTAATAGACAGATTGCGGACGAGCTAAACAAAGAAAAATCAACAAACAGGCTCAAATCATTGCCCATTTGTTGATTTTTCGTTTTTTTTGATGAAATTTCGGCGAATTTAGAGATTTGTCTGGCCTAAACCTCGATCAAGAGCTGGTCCTAAGGCCAGCCCTTGATCCTGTATTACCCGGATCTGCCGATCTGAATCAGCGGGAGCCGAACTTCCGGCCCTTCAGCCACAAGCCGCAGACCGCGCTCCAGTTGGCAATGTGGACATCGTCCGATGCCAGCCCCAGCCCATGCCGCCCATGGTCGTACACATGCAAGTCAAACGGTACGCCGGCACGGCTCAGCCCGGCGGCGAAGGACAAGCTGTTCTCCACCGGCACCGCCCCATCCTCAGACGTATGCCACAGGAAGGTCGGCGGCGTGTCCGCCTTCACATGCAGCTCATTGCTAAGCAGCTCGATCTGCTCCGCAGTCGGCGCTTCGCCGATCTGGTTATTGCGGGAGCCCATATGCGTATACTCGTCCTTCATCGTAATGACCGGGTAGCAGAGCACGAGCAGGTCGGGACGCGAGGAGACGCGATCGATCGGGTCCGCCGCCTCGGGGTCCCCCGCATCGTGACGAGTGCCGGCAGTCGCCGTCAGATGGCCGCCGGCCGAGAAGCCGAGCAAGCCGATCTTGGCCGTATCGAGTCCCCATGTCGAAGCATGGAAGCGCACGTAGCGGATCGCCCGCTGCGCATCCAGGTAGGCGCTCGGATACATGTATGGCGCGACCCGGTAACGCAGCACGAAGGCGGTAATACCCAGGCTGTTGAGCCATCTGGCGATCGGGTCGCCCTCGTGCTCGGCGCGCATCACATATCCGCCGCCGGGACAGACGATGACGGCCGAGGTTGCGCCGTCGACAATGTAAGGCGTCAGCGCAGGGATGTCTTCTGCGTCCTCGCCTCTGGCGCCGGGCGCTCCGCCCGGCCATAATACATGCTCTACGCTCTCAAGTCCAGCCATTGGATCTCCTCCGTTGTCAGTTCGATCTCGGTTGCTTCGCCGCAAGAGCGCATCTCGGCTTCATTGCGCGGGCCGATGAGCGCCGCCGTCGGGAACGGCTGGTTCAACACATAAGCCAGCGCGATCTGGATCGTCGTCACGCCTTTGTCAGCAGCCAGCTTCTCGGCTCTGCGATACCGTTCCCAGTTGTCGTCGTTGTAGAAGACGCGCACGGTGTCGGCATCGGAGCGGTCCTCCGGCGTATAGCGGCCCGTGAAGAAGCCGCGCGCCTGCGACGACCAGGAGAAGAGCGGCAGCTTCGTCCGCTCATGCTCGGCGAGCAGCGCTTCGTCGACGCTAATCGCATCGCGCCAGTACGGCTCGTTGGCCTTGGCCAAGCTCAGGTTAGGACTGTTGAACTCAAAGCCGCGCAGCCCGTGCTCGGCCGCATAGCGATTCGCCTCCAGGATCCGCTCCCAGGTCCAGTTGGACGCGCCGAAAGCGAGGATTCGACCAGCCTCGACATGGCTGTTGAGGATCTCCAGCACCTCCCCTACCGGTACGGCGGGATCATCGCGATGCAGCGCATACAAGTCGACGTAGTCGGTGCGCAGCCGCTCCAGCGAGATCGTCAGCTCCTCGTCGATGGCCTGTTTGTTGACGCGGTTGCCGTCCCGGTTCGGGTGGCCGCCCTTGGTCCAGATATTGATGTCCTTGCGGTTGCCCCGCTCCTCGACCCACATGCCGAGCGCCTGCTCGCTTTTGCCGCCGCAATAGATGAAGGCGGTGTCGATCGTGTTGCCGCCGATCGCGACATAGGCGTCCAGGTTCGTGCGCGCCAACTCGTACGTCTCCGGAGTAAAGTAGTCCGACCCCATGATCAGATTGGAGACGCTGTTATGCAAGCCGGGAATGTTGATCTTTTTCATCTTATTCATCACCGATCCTTTCTATTGCTGTATCTCCACGCGCTGCCGCTCGTTGGCCGAGCGCAGGCAGGCGTCGATCGCTCTCATATTGGCTACGGCGTCGGCAGGAGCGAAGCGTACGTCAGCTTGTCCCCGCGCTTCGGCTGCGAAGCTGTCCGCCTGTAGCGCGTATTGATTCAGCTCGGGGTGCTGCTCCTCGCGCCGTCCGTCCTTGGTATGCACATAGAAATGCGGCGTGCCGATAAAAGCCGACGGCACCTCGATGCGTCCCTCCGTGCCCAGCACCTCGAGCGTATTGCGGAAGGCGGCCCACATGCCGCAGTCGAACGTAAGCGCCCGGCTATCAGGGAACTCCAGCAACCCCGACGCCATCATATCGACATGATCATGCGCCGGCGAGAGCAAGGCATGCACCGTCGCCGCGACCGGCTCTGCGCCGTAGATCAGTCTGGCGGCGCTGATCGGATAGCAGCCGACATCGTAGATCGAGCCGCCGCCCCAGTCGCGCCGGAAGCGCACATTGCCGTCGGACCCGGCGCTGTTGAAGGTGAAGGTGCCATGGATGCCGCGCAGCTCGCCGATCTCGCCGGAGGCGATGATCTCCAGGATGCGATCGTAGCGTGGATGATTGCGGTACATGAAGGCTTCCGCCAGATGGACGCCATTGGCGGCAGCGCTGTCCGCCATCTCCTGCGCTTCCGCTGCGTTCAGCGCGATCGGCTTCTCGCAGAGCACATGCTTGCCGGCCTCCATCGCCCGGATCGACCATTCCTTGTGGAGATGGTTGGGGAGCGGGATATAGATCGCATCGATGGTCTCGTCCTCGAGGATCTCCTCGTAGCTGCCGTAAGCCGTAGGGATGCCCAGCTTGTCCGCCATCTGGCGAGCCTTGTCGAGATCCCGGCTGGCGATCGCGGCGGCTACGCCGGTCTCCGACGCCTGGATGCCCGGGATGACGGAGCGCTCGGCGATGCTGGCGCATCCGATGATGCCCCAGCGCATTTGGGTAGACACTAGCTTCAACTCCTTTAGTTGGTGATGACTCCTATTATAGTCGAGAGCGGGCGAGAAGGATATAAAAGTGTTTTCACGCCGATGTAACGATTTTCAGGATTAAAAAAAGCCGCGCCTACTGGCGCAGCGTAATGATGTAGGTGACGCGCTCGTTACCGTCCGCCGTGCTGATCGAGGTGGCAGCCATCAGCTGCTCGCCCGACGGACTCCATTGCAGCGGATTTGCCAAGCTCTCGATATCGACAGCCACCTGCGTCACCTTGCCGGTGACGGCATCGGCGACGAACAGGCCGCTTGCGCCTTTGTCGGCCGACATAATGTTGTAGGCGAGCCGCGTGCCGTCTCTCGACCAGGCTGCGCCGAAGATCTGCATGCCCTTGCTGAGCGTCAGCCGCTCCTTGCCATCGAGATCGGCCAGATACAACGTCATCTCGCCCTCGCGCGTCCGGCGCACGAGCGCCAGCGATTGCTGATCGGGCGAAGGGATAACCCAGTTGACCGACTCGAGCAGCACGCGCGCCGGCTGGTCGCCCTCCTTAAGGTAGAGCTTGTCGCCCGCGCCGATATAATACAGACGGTCGCCCAGCATGTGTACATTATAGAGCGCCAGATCGTCCGTCTCCGCCAGCAGCTCGCCGCTCCCTTTCGTATCTACGGCATAGATCGCGCCGGACATCGTCGGGAATACGACATGCTCGCTGTCGATCCACTCCCCTTCATAGTCGCGGATCAGTTCATCCGGCGTCTGGCGGTCCAGGACCGGCACCGCTTCGCGGGTATCCATATCGAGCATGTAGCCATAGCCCACCGACTCCTCCAGACGTTTGTAGAACAGCACCTTTTTGTCCGGCGAGAGCATCCCTGCGTACTGATCCTCATCGGCAGGCAGCAGCACATCCTCTGTCCCGTCCTTCAGCGAACGAGTCAACAGATTGATTGGATAACGCTCCTTGCCTTCGATAACTTGCGCTTGCCGGGACAGATTGGGGCGGACGGCCAGGATCGTCTCTCCGTTCACCCAGTCCATCCCCTGCAGCCCTCGCAGTTCCTGGATGCTCTCGACGATGACGTCTAGACCGGCTGGTGCCTTGCCCTCCATAACCGTGATCTGTTTGCCGTTACTGTCGATGACCTGCCGATCATCCGTCCGTTCGCCGCCGCATGCTGCCGTCGAGCCGAGCAAGGTCGTTGCCACAGCGGTCAGGATGATTTGCTTCCAGCGCTTATGTTGCATCATGGTTCTCCTCCTTTGCGAGCAACTCCCGCGCCGCTTGCAAGGGCAGCTGGATCGAAAATACTGTCCCTGGTCGCTCTGCCGGGCCCTCTCCATCCGCCAGCGTCATCTCACCTTGCAGGGAGGCGACGAGTCGGCGGACGAGCGCCAGGCCAAGTCCGCTGCCGCCCGATTGTCGCGAGCGATCCTTATTCACTGTGAAAAACGGCTCAAAGATGCGCTCCCGCGCCTCAGGCGGGATGCCGATGCCCGTGTCGGCGATTCGGATGACAGCATTGCCCCCTTCGCTCGCGCAGGAAACAGCGACGGTGCCGCCGGGCTCGTTGTATTTGATCGCATTGTCCAGCAGATTGATGAAGATCTGGATCAAGCTCTCGCGATCGGCCCAGATGACTGCGGGAGCCAGCGACGTCTCGATCGTCAGCCCGTGCCGGGAGGCCTTGCCGCTCATGCGGCCGCAAAGCTCGGCGAGCAGCTCGCTCACATCCAGCGCCTCGGCCTCCTGCTCGAACTCGTATTTCTCCAGCGAGGACAGATACAGCACCTTCTCCACCATCTCCTGCAAGCGCTCCGCCTCCTGCCCGATATGCGACTGCGCCTCGCTGATCAGCGCCGGATCGTCGCTGTACATCCCGAGCAGATCGACATACGCCTTGATTGAGGTGAGCGGCGTCTTGAACTCATGACTGATGTTGCCGATAAATTGCTTTTGCTGCCGCTCCAGCGCCTGCAGCTTGCCGACCGCGAGCCGCAGCTTGCGTTGCTCCTCCTCCATCGCCGCCATATTGCGCTCCAGCTCGCGGCTCATATAGTAGAGACTCTCGCCCAACTCGCTCAGCTCGTCCCTGCCCGGGAGCGGGGCTCGCTGCAGGAACCGTTGCTTGCGGATCTCGCCTGCCGCATCGCGCAGCCGGTAGATCCTCGCCGCGAGCCGATTGGAGAGCAAGGTGCCGCAGAGCAGTCCGCCCAGCAGCACGCCCAGCCCCGTCACCCAAAACAACCGTTCGATCCGCTGTTGAAACGCCTGCTGATCCGCTAGCGAATAATGGAACTGGACGACCCCCATCTGACCGGCTGCGCCTTGCAACGGCGCCAAATAATCCATCGTATCGCGGGAGGACTGATAGGCGATCTTGCCGTCCAGCGCGTAAGCGATCGTCTCTCGGACGTCGATATCCGTCGTGGACAGCAGCGCATTGCCAACCGCGTCGCCATTCATATCATAGATGATCACTGGCAGACCGGTCAGCAGACCGATATTGCTCGCCAGCTCCTGGCCATGCAGCCGCAGGAATCGCTGGTCGTTGATCCGTTCGCCGAGCAGATACGTCTGTCGGACGCGGAGATTGGCGATCTCGCTATGCTGGAGCAGGTCTCGCTCAAGCTCGTGAAGCTGCTGGCGCTCGATGCCTCGCATGACGAGGGCGCTTAGCAGCCAGGTGGAGAGCGCGAGCAAGATCGCCAGCCCGAGACCAAGCTGCACCTTCAGACTGACGCGTCGGCGACTCATCGCAATGCCGCAGATCGGTAGCCGACCCCATATACGGTCTGCAAGAGCTGCTGATACGGGTCGCCCAGCTTTTTGCGCAGACGCTGCATATGGATATCTACAGTCCGCGTCCCTTCGGCATAGTCGATGCTCCATACGAGCTCGAGCAGCTCATCGCGCGTGTACACCCGCTCCGGGTGCGACAGCAGCAGCGCCAGCAGATCGAACTCCTTGGGCGTCAGCTCCACCGGGCTACCCTCGATCTTCACCGTCCGCTGCGGGATTTGCACAGTCAGCCCCTCGAAGACGATCTCGGCAGGCTTCTCTTCCGCCGCGGCCCGCTCCATCCGTCGGAACAGCGCCTTCGTACGGGCCAGCAGCTCCCGCAGATCGAACGGCTTGGTCATATAGTCGTCCGCGCCAAGCTCCAGGCCGAGAATTTTATCTACGATGTCATTTTTGACAGTCAGAAGAATGATGCCGATGCCGTGACGGTCCTCCAGCTTGCGGCACACCTCGTAGCCAGTCAGCTTGGGCATCATCACATCGAGGATCAGCACCCTCGGCTTGAACTCCGCTGTCAGTCGCAGCGCCTCTTCCCCATCTCCGGCCACGGCTACCGTATAACCCTCGCGGCGCAGCGCATAGCTTACCGCGCTGGCGATGCTCGCTTCGTCATCTACCACCAAAATCCGTTTTTCCATGAGGCCGCCTTCCTTTGCCGATTTCATTCAGTATAGTGGAGCGTTGTATCTGCCTTGCATCGAACTTATTTCTAACTTGTAACGCTTGCGCCAGTTACGACTCATTTTTAGAGTGCCACACTTCGGGATGTCCATTCCGCTCGCAGCCGGATCTCGATCGCTTCGCCGTCCTCGTCCGAGCTGCAGAGCTGCATACTGCCGCCATGATCGGTCAGGATGTGATAAGCAATCATGTAGGCGAGACCGGTGCCGGAGGAGGTCGTATCGTAATAAAGCTCGCCCGCCCGAAAGGCCGGACTCGCGGCCACATTCCACATATGGCCTGGGCACGACAGTCTTAGACATACATCGTTGTCCTGGCGCCACAGCAGCAGGAGGGGCTCAACCTCCGAGGCGACGTGCTCCTGCAGCTCTTGCATGAGTCGGCCAAGCGCCCGCTGCAGCCGGACGCCGTCCGCATACACCCAGGCGACTGCATCCACACACCGATTGAGGAAGCGCCATCCCCTGCCGCCTCCTCTCTCCGGCACCGCTGCGCAGACGAGCTCGCCGAAATTCAGACGCTCCCGAACGCCAGGCTCCGATGAGGAGAGCATCATGAAGTCCTCGATGATCGCTTCGATCTGCAAGATCTCGCCAATCAACAGGTCATAGTGGATTTGCATGCCTACGCGATGACGGTTGTACTGGACCAAGCCCTTGACTACTGTCAGAGGGTTGCGGATCTCGTGAGCGATCCCTGCCGCCATGCGGGCGAGCGCAGCCAGCTTGTCCGCCTCCATACGCAGCTCCCGCTCCTGCTGCTCGGCCGACATGCTCATCCCTAGCGAATGCACGCCCTGGAACCGGCCACGGCGAATCCGCGGCAGCAACGTTGTATAGAAGCGGATCGTCTCGCCATCCTTGGACAACAACTGCATATGGAGCTGTTGCGGGATGCCGGACCTCAGCAGCTCGCGACAGGATTCGTACGCCTCCCGGCAATTGGGAGCGACCAATGCCGCCATCGGGCGCTCCAACAGATCTTGCCGAGTGTAGCCGAGCAGACATGGCGCATGGGAATGGACCACACGGATCCGGTCATCAGGGGAAGTAAAGAGGTTCAGATCCGAATACTGCTCCGGCATGCCGGAGTGGAAGGGCGGATATTCGTCATCGAGCAGCTCCTGCTCGTCCGCTCGCGGCTCGAGCAATCCGGCATACGACGCAGCCGCGGTGAGCGCGCCCGAGCAGAGGACGAGCAACAGCAAGCTCAGCGGCAGCAGCCAGGCATGCACGCTCTCCCGGACCTCAAGTGACGTAAAGCAGACCGACAACAACGTTCCCGTGCCGCTGATGGCCAGCAACAGTCGAACGCGAAGCATGCGCCGCCACGACAGCCTGTCCGCCACGGACTCGGCTCGCCAGCCGATCAGACAGACCGCTGCGGCCGAGACCAGGGACAAGAACAACGATAGCGCTACCAGAGGCGATTCCGAGAGGCGGGACAAATCCAGCATACACGCGCTCTGGACAACCATAAACTCCCTCCTCCCTTGGAGTATCAGCTGCCGCCCGGGGGGCGGATGACAAAAAGCCCATTTTGCTACCAGGGAGCAAAATGGGCCGATGGAACGGGCTACACGAGATCGCAGGCTTCTGCAGGCATCCAATGCGCGTCCTGTCCGTCCCATTTCACATTGCAGCCGATGGGATTCGTCAGGGGTACGCTGATCTGATGGTCCGTGACGAGCTCGCCGAGCGCGCGATCCAGATCATTCACGGTCATCTTCGAGGTATCGCGTGGATTGTCGACGCCACGTCCCGTATAGACGAGCGTGCGCTGCTGGTCAAAAACAAAAAAATGCGGTGTCCGCAGCGCCCCGTAGGCGCGGGCCGTCTCCTGGCTTTCATCGCGCAAGTACACCCAGGGGAACTGCTGCTCCTCCATCCGCTTCACCATATGCTCGAAGGAATCGTCGGGGTGTGTGTTGACGCTATTGGCGTTGATGCCGACAAAGGCAACTCCTTGGTCCTGATACTTTAGCGCAGTCGCCCGCGTCACTTCATCGGAGCCGACAACGTAAGGACAATGATTACAGGTGAAGAACACGACTAAAAACTTGGCATCCGCAAAGCTGTCCAGCGAATAGGTGTTGCCGTCAGTCGCTGGCAGCTCGAAGGCTGATGCTTGATCTCCGATCGTCAATGTAAAGGCCATCATTTATTCTCCTCCCCGCTTGTGCGTACCGCCCGTGATGACGGTTTCACTTGGAGTATAGCAGACTGTCGTTCCACTCGGCAAGACAAGGGAGGCGGCTTCATTATATAATGAGACTGGATCGCAAGCCGGTCCAATACCGTCTTGAAGGAGATGCACGCAATGACCTCACCCGTTATTGAATCTATTGACTATCTAGGGGAGCCTGCCGTACGCGTACATACGCCGGAGCTGTCCGGCATCATCGTGCCCGGCTGGGGCAGCAATCTGATCGAGCTCGCCTGGCGCGAGAGCGAGCTGGCGCTGCTGCGCTCGCCGGAGAGCGCCGAAGCGTATCATGCCAAGCCGCCGCTCTATGGGACGCCGGTTCTGTTCCCGCCCAACCGAATCGAGGATGGCAAGTTCACTTACAATAACCGCACTTATACGTTCCCGATCAATGAAGAGGCGCGCGGCAACCATATCCACGGCGTCCTCATGCGTGCCGCCTGGCAGCTGACGCGCACCGAGATCGACGGCGCGCGCGCGATCGTCGAGACCACGATCGTCTCCGAAGAGACGCCGGCGATCTATGACTGTCTGCCCCACCGCTTCACGGTGACGATGAGCTTCATCTTCGAGGGTCCGAAGGTCGAGATCCGCTTCGCCGTCGACAACCGCGATGAGCAGCCGCTGCCTTGGGGGCTCGGCTATCACACGACCTTCCGCTTCCCGCTGGCGCCGCAGGGCGACCTGTCGCGCTGCACGTTCCAGCTTCAGGCCGACCGGCGCTGGTCGCTTGATGCGCGCAATCTGCCGACCGGCGAGATTACGCCGATCGCCAATCAGGCGCAGCTTAATAGCGGCATGACGCTTGGAGATGTCCTGCTCGACGATGTGTTCTCGATCGCGGCAGACGGGGCAAACGAAGCGGTGCTCACCGACGCGGACGCGAGCCTCGCGATCGTCTATCGCGCCGACGAGCAGTTCGGCCACTGGGTCATCTACAATGCCGACGGACAATCGGGCTTCCTGTGCCCCGAGCCGTACACCTGGGTGACCAATGCGCCCAATGTCGCGCTGCCAGACGAGCTGACCGGCTTCCGGACGCTCGCGCCGGGCGAGCGGGCATCGACGAGCACAGAGATCGAGGTTCGGCGTCTGTAGTCGCAAAAAAAGCCGGGGGGCGGTCGTCAGACCGCCGCTCCGGCTAGCTTGTGCACCGCCCGCAAGGCGGCTTCGATCTCCCGCTCGACAGCGAGCGAGACGACATCGGTATGCGGATCGTACTCCGCCGCCAGGTCGGCGTCGGCGTATCCGTCGAGGGCGACGATCGCCCCCGCCCGCGCGCCTCGTAGCGACGCGATGACGTACAGCGCGGCGATCTCCATCTCCACCGCCAGCACGCCCGCTTGCTTGTACCGCGCATGCGGGATCTCCTCGACGCCTGCGAAGAACACATCCATCGTTACTGTAATCCCCTTCTTGACCGTACCGCCTCCGGCGACTGCTTCCTCGTACAGCGCCTGCACGACCTCATGATCGGCGACGGCCGGATAGCCCGGCGGCACCAGCTGATGGGTCAGGCCCTCGGCCCGCACTGCGGCGGTGCTGACGATCAGCGAGCCGGCTGGATGGTCGCTCGAGTACGAGCCCGCCGTGCCGACGCGGATCAGCGTCTGCACGCCTGCCCGGATCAGCTCCTCGAAGCATACCGCTGCGCCCGGCGAACCGACGCCGTGGCTGACGACGGCCAGCTCCGTCCCTTTATACTTGCCTACGAAGGTCCGGTACTCCCGGCTAAATGCCAGCTCCCGCGCCTCCTCCAGCTTCTCGGCAATCCGCTGCGCCCGGGCAGGGTCGCCGCAGACGATCGCGTAGGGAGGCATATCCTCACTGTTCACTTGCAAGATTGGCATCAGCATTGCGTTAATCATACTCCTTTCGTACCCACTCATCCTCGGGGATCGGCAGATCCTCGCCGGAGAATCGCTGCTCCAGGAACGGATCGGCTACGTTGTGGAAGCCGTTGCGCTCCCAGAAGCCGGGACGATCCTCGCGCATAAACTCGATCCCTCTGATCCACTTGGCGCTCTTCCAGAAATAAAGATGCGGCACGACCAGGCGCATCGGCCAGCCATGCTTGGGACTAAGCGGCTCGCCGTCGTAGTGGGTCGCCAGCAGCACATCGTCGCGCAGCAGATCGGCCAGCGGCAGGTTCGTCTCATAGTCCTGATCGGCATGGATCATCACATGCGCCGCCTCCGGCTTGACGCCGAGCAGCGGCAGCAGGTCGCGGAAGCGGACGCCCTCCCAGGCCGTGTCGAACTTGGACCAGCGGGTAACGCAGTGGATATCGTTGACCTGACGGGAGCGAGGCAGCTTCATCAAGTCGTCCCAGCTGAACACGCGCTCCTGCTCCACCTCGCCGAATACGCGCAGCGACCAGGACGCCAGATCGTATACGGGCACCTCGCCCTCATGCAAGATCGGGAACCGCTCGGTCAGCATCTGTCCGGGCGGCAGCCGGTGCGCTAGCTGCGGATCGACGTTGACGGCGGGCGAAGGCTTGGCTTTTTTCAGTCGTTCGGCCTTGTTTGGTTGTTTCATCCTTGGTACACCTCCGATTTAGCGAGAGCTTTCGTTGGAACGACGAGCATCGGCCATTTGATTTTTGTTGCGGAAGAAAAACATCGCCAGCAGCGTCACGACAAACGGCAGCATCGACGTAAACTGGGTCGGCAGCGCCATCCCTTGCAGCCGCGAGCCAAGGCTGCTCGTAAAGCCGAACAGCAGGCTGGAGGCGCCGACGCCAAGCGGATTGGCCTGACCGAGCATCGTCGCGACGAGCGCGATGAAGCCGCGCCCGCTCGACATCCCCTCGGAGAACATCGTCAGCTGTCCCAGCGAGAGCTGCGCTCCGGCCAGGCCGCAGAGCGCGCCGCAAGCCAGCATCGCGCCATACTGATAACGTGTCACCCGGATGCCAAGCGAACGCGAAGCGATCGGATTTTCTCCTGCGGCCCGCAGCCTGAAGCCCGACACCGTACGGAACATATATACATAGAGGACGCCGACCATCGCCAGCCCGAGATAGACGAGCGGCGAATGGCCGGAGACGATCTTGCCGAGCCACGGAATATCCTGCACGAGCGGGATGTCCCAGCGCGGCAAGCCGACCATATTCGTATCCCGATACGAGCCTTTGACGTTAAAGATCGCCCGCAGGCTGAAGGTCGTCAGCCCCATCGCCAGGAAGTTGATGGCGACGCCGACGACGATCACGTTGGCCTTCAGGTGAATCGTAATGTAGGCGAACATCAAGGAGAAGAGCATGACGCAGAGCATCGCGAACAGCAGCGCCAGCCAGATGTTGCCGGTCAGATGATTGCCCACGATGCCGGAAAAGGCGCCGATCAGGATCAGACCCTCCAGACCAACGTTGAACAGACCTACGCGAGCGCACAGCGCGCCGCCCAGCGCCGCCAGCAGGATCGGCGTAACCGCCCGGAGCATCGAGCTGTAGAGTGTCGGGTCAAGAAGAAGATCCATCTGCAGCCCTCGCTTTCTTCCGGTTTTTGATGAAGCTGTAGCTGATCCGTGCCGATACGAACAGGATCAGCACCGCCTGGATGAGACTGGAGATCTCCAGCGGCACGTCCGTATTGCGCTCGACGCCCATCCCCCCGGTCTGCAGCGCGGCCAGCAGCAGCGCAGCCAGCAGCGTGCCGATCGGATGCGAGCTGGCGAGCAGCGTCGCCATTATGCCGGACCAGGCATAGCCCGGAGCCGCCAGCGAGCCGTCGATAAAGCGGTATTGGGTGCCTAGCACCTCTCCGGCTCCGGCCAGACCGGCCAAGCCGCCGCTGACGAACATGCTGATCAGCATGAGCCGTCCGCGATTGACGCCGCCATAGGCGGCGAACAGCGGATTGCCGCCGAGCATTCGCACCTCGTAGCCAGAGACGGTATAGCGCATATAGAGGAATAACAGGATCGTCGAGATCGCGGCGAACAGGAAGCCGGCATGTACGCTCATCCCCTGGAACAGCTTGGGCAGCCAGGCTGCATTGTCGATCATCAGCGTCTGGGCCATCGCGGCCGAGCCCGTCCGATCCATGAACGGATGCGATACCATGTAGCTTGCAAAGAAGACAGCGATATAATTCAGCAGCAGCGTCGTAATGAGCAGGTTCATCCGGAAGCGGGTGTCCAGCCAGCCTGCGAACGCCGACCAGATGCCGCCTGCGACGATACCGGCGATTACAGCCAGCAGCAGCTTCAACCAGCCGGGCCCCGGCACATAGAGCGCCGTCATCGCTGCGCTCAAGCCCCCGAGGATGAGCTGACCCTCTGCGCCGAGGTTGAAGAATCCGGCTCGGAACGCCAGCGCTACGCCTAGTCCGATCAGGATAATCGGCGTCGCCCGGGCGAGCGTGTTGGTGAAGAAATAAAAGCTGCCAAATGCGCCGTTCCACATCTCGGCGTAGGTGTCCATGACCGAGCCGCCGACGATCAGGATCGCGATCGCGCCGACAGCCAGCCCGACCACGATAGCGAGCAGCGGCTGCAGCAGCGACTGCAGCGTCTGGCTTAACTTAGGCATCTCTCTTCCCTCCCGCCATCCACAGACTGATCTTCTCCTCGGTCGCTTCCTCTGCCGATACCTCTCCGACGATCCGCCCCTCGAACATGACGAGGATCCGGTCGGACAGCTTCATAATCTCCGTCAGCTCCGAGGAGACGAGCAGGACGGCCCCGCCCTCGTCGCGCCGCCGCAGCAGCTCGCCATGGATGACCTCCATCGCGCCGACATCGACGCCGCGCGTCGGCTCCGCCGCGATCAGGAACGACGAGTTGTGATGCAGCTCGCGAGCGACGATCAGCTTTTGCAGATTGCCCCCGGACAGATACTGCGCCTTCGTATCGAGCGAGCCCGTCTTGATCGAGAAGCGCTCGACCCAGCGCTGCACCGTCTCGCGCACTTGGCGATTGCGGACCAGACCATACTTGCGATAGCGGCCGGTATGGCCCATCAGACCATTCTCGGCCACGGTCGCGTCCTTGGCCGCCCCCCACTGGTAGCGGTCCTCGGGAATATGCGCCAGCCCCTGCTCGCGGATACGGGCGACCGATGCGCCGACGACCGACTCGCCTCCGAGACGGATCTGACCGGCATCCGGCTTCATCAGCCCGGAGATGACCTGGAGCAGCTCGGACTGGCCATTGCCCGAGATGCCGGCGATGCCGACGATCTCGCCGCTGCGCACCTGCATCGAGATGTCGGCGAGCAGCGGCTTGGTCCGCTTGCCGCCCAGCGTTATGCCCGATAGCTCGAGCACTGGCGCGCCCGGCGCCTGCTCGCTTCGCTTCAGCTGTACCAGCTCGCGGCCGACCATCAGGCGCGACAGCTCGTCCACGCTGGTCGCCGATGCGTCGACCGCTCCGGTGACCGCCCCGTCGCGCAGCACCGTGATCCGATCGGCCACATCCATCACCTCCTGTAGCTTGTGCGTGATGATGATGAAGCTTTTGCCGCTGCGCGCCAGCCGCTTGACCGACTCGAGCAGCTCCTTGACCTCCAGCGGCGTCAGCACGCCCGTCGGCTCGTCCAGGATGATGATCTCGGCTCCCTGATGCAGCACCTTGAGGATCTCCACCCGCTGCTGGATGCCGAGCGAGCAGTCGCCGATGATCGCATCCGGCTCGACCGGCATCCCGTAGCGGCGGGAGAGATTAGCGACCTCGGCTTGCGCCCGGCGGCGGTTGATGAAGCCCAGATGCTGCGGCTCCCTGCCGATGACGATATTCTCAGCGACAGAGAAGGACGGATAGAGCATGAAATGCTGATGCACCATACCGATCCCGCTTGCGATCGCATCGGCCGGCGATGCGAAATGTCTGGCCTGGCCGTCCAGCTCGATCGTCCCATCCGTCGGACTCTCCATTCCGTACAGGATGCGCATGAGCGTCGTCTTGCCCGCGCCGTTCTCGCCCACCAGCGCGTGAACCTCGCCCTTGCGCAGCGAGAAATCGACCTGCTTGTTGGCGATGACGCTTCCGTATGCTTTGGTGATGCCCTTCATTTGCAGCAACATCGGCCGGCCTCTCTCCTTTCATGGTTAGCAACACGAAACCGGCTGCCGATAATCCGCAGCCGGTAAGGTCAGGATATATTATTGCGCCGACGGGTTTTCGACAACCAGCTCGCCCGACTTGATCTTCTCGGCCATCTCCTTCAGTTGGTCGATAGTCGCTTGACCGATGAAGTCGCTCAGCGGAGATTCCGTATCATGGGTCACGAACGTCAGGCCTACGCCGCCTTCTGCCAAGCCGTACTCAACAGTGTCGAAGCTAAAGTTGCCTTCGGCAAACGACTTGAGTGTCTCGTAAGCTACCGCATCCGTGCCTTTGAGCTGAGCCAGCACGATATGCTCGGGATCTTTAACAGTCCGGTCGGTATCTTGTCCAGCCGTATAGAAGCCTTGCTCCTTCGCTGCCTCGAACACCCCTTCGTCGCCTACCGCAGCCATGCCTGCGATGAAGTCCGCGCCCTGCGAGTGCTGCTGCAGCGCCAGCTCCTTCGCTTGCGCCGGATCGGTGAAGCCGCCGACATAGTTTACCAGGAACTTCGCGTCCGGATTCGTTGCCTTCAAGCCTTGCTCGAAGCCGCCAGTGTATTTCTTCAACAGCGGCGTGTCCATCGCAACAACCGCGCCGACCGTATTCGTCTTCGTCGACAGTCCGGCAGCAGCGCCCATCAGATAGGCAGCTTCATATTCCCGGAAGCCAACACTGCGAACATTCGGCTGTTTGACAGCTACAGTATCGATAATCGCGAAGGTTTTGTCCGGGTTCTCCTGAGATACTTTGTTCAGCGCGTCCTCCGCCTGGAAGGTAGCCGTTACGATCAGATCGTAGTTCTCGGCTACAGCCGCGCGCAGATTTTGCTCGAATGCTGCAGGGTCGGACGATTCGATCGTTTTCACCTCGAGGCCGAACTCCTCGCCGCCGCGCTTGAAGCCTTCATCCATCAATTGAAAGAACGGATTAACGCCGATCTCTTCAGGCAAGACCAATACGGCCCGCTGCTTCGGTTTGCTGTCGTCGCCGTTGTTGTTGCCCTCGGCTGCGCCGCTATTGTTTGGCGTGTTCCCGCCGTTGCTCGGCGTGTTGCCGCCCGAGTTGCCGCCGCAAGCAGCTACCATAACAGCTACGAGCAACAGGGACACGATGACTAGTAATTGTTTTTTCATAAGTTTCTCTCCCGCTCCTTTGATAAGCTCTTTTTTATATCCCAGCAGAACGATCGGAATATGTCGATTTGTTTTTTTATACGGAATGAAGCCAGCTGCTTGTCCGAATGCGGACGGTTAGCCCCTTCACCTCGTTCGACATCATTCGCTATTCTTCGCCATCAGCAATTATAAAACATTTTGCACGCAAATACTATCTTTGATTCAATTTTGCTTTTCAATCGGGGCACAGCGGTTTAATAGTGCGTAAGGCCTTGCCCCGCATCGGTCTGCTACCACATATGGTTTGCAAAAAAGTCTGAAAGATCACAATTTTGTAAACCCTTTTTAAGAATCTTTTAACAATCGTAATGTATACTGTTTACACACTAGAACAAAAAGGATTGGAGTGACTGCCCGTGAGAACCATGATTCTGTTCCAGAACAAAGCCGTCCCTGTCTATCTTACCGAAACAAACAAAAAAGCGCTGGACAAGTTGGCCGATACCCTCAACCGCAAATGGACCACCGGCAAAAATGCGCTCAAGCATTGTCTACGTTCCCTGATCAGCGTTGAAATTGTCGGCAGCGAGGCTACCCTGCACGCCATTAACGAAAAAGATACGCTCACCATTTCATTATACTAGATGAACTCTCGCCAGGACAAACCGTCTCGTAACACGCGGTCTCAACCAAATCAAACAAGCCCTATTCATGCCCCTACCAGAGACATGAATAGGGCTATTGCCCGTGATATGCGGCCCAAGAGTTATCCATTGACCTACAGCTCGACCATCGCCTTGATGACGCCGCTCTCGGGCTTGAGCCACCCCTCGAAGCGATCGATCATCTCCTCGAAGCCGGCGCGATGGGTGATGTAGCGCTCGATGTTGACGCGGCCGTCCGCGATTGCCCGCCGCACCTCGTCGAAATCCTCGCGCGTCGCATTGCGACTGCCCATCAAGGTCAGCTCGCGCTTGTGAAACTCCGGATCGTGGAAGCTGATGTCCGACTTGACGAGCCCGACATAGACCAAGGTGCCGCCGTGCGACGTATATCCAAACGCCTGGGTCATCGAGCCGGCATGCCCCGTCGCGTCGAATACCGTGTCGGGATAAGCGCCATCCGTCAGCTCGGCCAGGTCTGCTGCCGCCTGCGGTCCGGCGACGACTACTGCATCTGCTCCGGCCCACGACTGACAGAAGCGCAGCCGCTCCTCCTGCAGATCCATGGCGATCACGCGCGCGCCGCGCGCCTTGGCCATCGCCATCGCGCCGAGACCGATCGGCCCGGCGCCGATGACGAGCGCCGTCTCGCCGGCGACTAGTCCCGAGCGTCTGACCGCATGCGCGCCGATCGCGAGCGGCTCGAGCATCGCCGCCTGATCCAGCGTCAAGTCTGTCGCTGACAGCAGCTGGGCCGCCGGGACGACGATGCGCTCGCGCATACCGCCATCGATATGGACGCCGAGCACCCGCATCGAGGTACAGCAGTTCGTCTTGCCCTTGCGACAGGCGATGCAGGCTCCGCAAGCGAGATACGGGATGACGCTGACCCGTTCGCCGACGGCAAGTCCGGATACCTCGGAGCCGAGCGACTCAATCTCGCCGGACAGCTCATGCCCGAGGATGCGCGGATAGGTGAAAAACGGCTGATTGCCTTTGTACGCATGCAGGTCGGTGCCGCAAATACCGATGCGGCGCACCCGCACGACAGCATCTCCAGGGCCGCAAGGCGGCAGCTCCCCCTCAGTCAGCACCATACGGTCCGGCGCTTCGCAGACGATCTGTCTCACTTCGCATCTCCTCCTTCCTCGTACTCCGCAAGCCCGCTAGGCCACGTCCGTCCCTCGACCGGCGCAAGGATGGCCAGCACCTCGTCCAGCAGCTCGCGGTCGATCGGCTCCTCGATCCATGCTGCGTTGCGCCGGATATTGTCCGGACTCGCCGAGCTGACCAGCGTCGTCGGGATGCGCGCATCCGCTGTCGCATACTGCACCGCCAGCTTGGCGATGTCGGTCCCCTTGGCTGCGCAATGGTTGGCCGCCTCGAGACATACCCGCTTCAGCTCGTCATCTGCCGGATGCCAGGCCGCTGTGCCGCGCTCGCTGAGCAGCCCCATCGAGAGCGGAGAAGCGCTGATCAGGCCGACCTGCCGTTCTTCGAGCAGCGGCACCAGCTCCAGCAGCGAGCTGTCGTTAAGCGAATAGTGGCAGTAGGAGAGGATGACGTCGATCTCCTCGCGCGGCTCAGCGAGCGCCTGCCGGAACGCCGACAGCGGCAGCGCCGAGACGCCCGTGAAGCGCGTCTTGCCCTGACGCTTCAGCTCGGCCAGCGCAGGCAGCGCCTCCTCCTCGACTTGACGCCATGGCACGAACTCGAAATCATGCAGCAGCAGGATGTCCAGATAATCGGTCTGCAGCCGCTGCAGACTCTCGTCGACGCTGCGGAGGATGCGGTCATAGGAATAGTCAAAGCTGCTCTCGCCATAACGCCCTGCCTTGGTGGAGAGCAGGAACGAATCGCGCGGCAGCTCGCGGATTGCCTGACCAAGCACGGTCTCCGCCTTGGTCAGGCCGTAATAAGGCGAGACATCGATCAGATTCATCCCCAGCTCGACAGCCGTATGTACAGTACGGACGCCTTCCTTGGGATCGACTTCGCGAAACACCGAGCCAAGCGACGACGCGCCAAAGCTCAGGACCGGCACCGAGAGGCCGGTATTGCCAAGCGGTCTGTACTTCATTGTTTTCTCCTCCTTGCATGAAGTCTCAGTCAGAGGCCTTCATGGTATTCTATTGTTTATTTTAGCATCCGTTTTGTATAATGTAAGAGCTTAGAATTGCATAAATGTACTCTATTTTGATATTAAGGAGGAGCGTAATGATGCCGCCTATCCGCAGACCGCTGCCGCACGAGCCGGGGTTTCCGCTCACCCTCGTCTATCGGGACACCAAAAGTCCGCAATCCGAGCTGCCCAACCACCAGCATGACTGGTACGAGCTCGTCTACGTCTACAGTGGCGAAGGCGCCTTCCTGATCGATCAAAGTTTATATACAATGAGCCGTGGCGATCTGTTCCTCATCCCCGGTGATACGATCCACCACGCCCGTCCCGACGCACAGCAGCCTGTAACCTCTACAGCACTATTTTTGCAAGCTTCGCTGCTGCCGACAACGGTAGGCGAGACGGAAGCGCTGCCGATGGCCTGCTATGCATACGCCAGACAACACAAGCAGTACCGGCTGCCGCTGGCACAGCCGGAGCAAGCAGCCGTCGCCGCCTTGCTGAAGACGATCCATGACGAGCTGGGGCTGCGCGAGACGGGCTATCGTCAGGCGATCCGGCTCGCCTGCATGCAGCTGTTGCTCGCGATATACCGCGCCCAGCGGCGGCTGCGCGCCGATGCTGCGCCGTTGCCTGCAGTCGCCGGGCCCGACTGGATGCGCGCCAGTCTGCTGCACATCGACGCACAGCCGGCAGACGATCTGGGACTGACGAGGCTCGCACGTCTGGCTGCAGTGTCCACCGCGCATTACAGCCGCGTCTTCAAGCAATGGACGGGCATGACCTTATCAGCGTATGTCGCAGCCAAACGGATGCAACGGGCAACCGAGCTGCTGCTCCATAGCGACCTTGCCGTCCAGACCATCGCCGAGCAATGCGGGATGGACAGCATGCCGTACTTCCACCGGTTGTTCCGGCGACACACCGGCATGACGCCCCTCGTCTACCGCAAGCAGGCCAAGTCGGCAGTCCCGCCTGCCGACGCGTAAGTGTCGACGCCGTGGCGAGCGTTACAGTCATAACAACCTGTACTCTCTCCCCGAGCAAACAGCCATGAAAGGCCTGCCCCATTCGTCCCCGCACACAACAAAGAAGCTCGCGCCCGGGTTTTCCCGTTCTGCGCGAGCTTCTCTTCTTAGCCCTCTTGCTCTAGTAGAGCGAACTACTAGTTGTAGAACTTCACCAGATCGTCGATGCGGACCGACTGGCCAGTACGAATCGAACGGTTCGCCGCGATGCCGGTCAGGATCGAGCGCGCGCCGTCGACATGGTCGGCTGCGCGGTTGAACTCATCGTCTGTCGGCGTGCCGAAAATATCGTTGAGCAGCACCGGATCGCCGCCGCCGTGACCGCCAGCCTTCTCCTCGACCTCCACCTCGTACGGCGCGTCGAACATCGGGTAGACGATGATTGATTTGTTTTTGAGCGCGCCCTCGAGCGCCTTGTCGCCGCCGGAGTTGACATACGACTGCTCGACGATATTCATCTCGATCCGGCCCTTCGTACCGTTGAAGGCGATGCGGTAGCCTTCCCACGGCAAGTATGCGTTCAGCGAGTAGGTGAGGATCGCTTTGTTTTTGTAACGCACCATGACGCCCATCGTATCCTCAATGCTGATGCCGTCGCCGAATACGCTCTGGTCGCGGATGTAGCCGTCCTCATGCTCTGCGTCGAGATACAGTCCCTTCAACGATGGCGACTCGTCCATATGCAGCGCGAACGGGTCATCCTTGGCTGCCGGGGCGCCGGTCGAGCGCGTATAGAAGTTGGTCACGCCGCGCTTCTCGGCATTCTCCTTGCCGTAGAACAGCAGATCGCCAAAGGCGAATACCGTGTCCGGCTGCGAGCCAATCCAGAAGTTGACCAGATCGAAGTGATGTGTCGACTTGTGGACGAGCAGACCGCCGCTGTTGCGCTTGTCGCGATGCCATCTGCGGAAGTAGTCTGCCCCGTGGCGCGTGTTGAGCAACCATTCGAAATGGACCGACGTCACGTCGCCGATCGCGCCGTCGCGGATCAGCTCGCGAGCTTTCGTATGGTGCGGCGCATAGCGGTAGTTGAACGTCACGCGAACATTTTTGCCGGTACGCTCGACTGCGTCAAGGATCTCCTGGCACTTCTCCTCATCCACAGTCATCGGCTTCTCGGTGATAACGTCGCAGCCAAGCTCCATCGCCCGGATGATGTACGTATGATGCGTCCGGTCGACGCTGGTAACGATGACCGCATCCGGCTTCTCCTCGGCGATCATCCGTTCAAACTCATGCGCCTTGTACGTATTGACCGCGTGATAGCCGTATTTCTCTGTCAGCTGACGGTTGGAGTAATCCATCCGCGTCTGATTCGTATCGCAAAACGCCGTCAGCTCCGACGTTTCTTTGTACTCTGTCGCAATCGCACCATAGAAAAATTCGGCGCGCCCGGCCGAGCCTACCAATACATATCTTTTTTTGCCACTCATAAATAAAGCGCCTCCATTCCTGTGTATGGTTCAAGCGTACAGCAAAGAATGAATTAAATCTCCGCAATAATTGACTTTATACAGCATACCCCGCATAATTTGCGCTAAGGAGGGAGACCGATGGCAACACGTCTGTCCTATGAATCCAGCGAACCGTCGCTGATGCTCGAATATGTGAAACGAACCGACGATTTCTCGATGGATGCGGATCATTATCATGCATGCTATGAGATCTACTACCTGATGTCAGGCGAACGGTCGTACTTTATCCGCGACAGCTCTTATCATGTCCGCAAAGGCGATCTTGTCTTCATCAACACGCGCGAGCTGCACAAAACGACCGGCGTTGGCAGCCCCGGCCATGAACGGCTCGTGATCTACTTTTATCTCGAATGGCTACAGAAGCATTACGGCGAGCACCGGGAGCTGCTGCTAGCCCCCTTCCTGCAACGCCAACCGGTCATCCGATTCACCGTCAAGGAGCAGATGCTGGCCGAGCAGTTGATCCAGCGCCTCATGCGCGAGATGACGGATGCGGCGGCTGGGCGCGACCTGGCGATCCGGCAGACGGTCGCCGACCTGATGCTGCTCGCCTCGCGGCAAGTCGACTCGTCCGAGGGCTCATCTGCCGAGCCGTTCGATTCGCCGCTGCATCAGAAGATGTCCGAGGTGGCCCGATACATCAACGAACATTATAGCGAACCGATCCACCTCGGCGGACTGGCGGAGCACTTCTACCTGAGCCCCTACTACCTAAGCCGCTCCTTCCGCAAGGCGATCGGACTGACGATGAACGAATATCTGAATCTGGTGCGCGTACGCGCCGCCGAGCAATTGCTCAAAGACACTGAGCTGCCGGTGACCGAAATCGCCGCCAGCGTTGGCTACGACAACTTCTCCCACTTCGGCAAGACGTTCAAGAAGATCACGAAGGCGTCGCCGCGCACGTACCGCAACACACGGTAAGCTGACGGCTGGCACGCATTCCCGCTCGCATAGGTGTTCCGACGTATGCAGACAAAAAACCTTCCACCTCGCCCGTTTTGGGGGGATAGAAGGTTTTGACGTTATAACCGCCTATATACGCTGCAATGAAGGGATCGGCTAGTCGTCCAGATCTTCCTCGTCCGTTTCGTCCTCATCATCGGCCTCGTCTTCGTCGTCAGCCTCTTCCTCTGCGAACTCCTCGTCTTCGTCTGCCAACTCATCCGCATCTTCGCTTGCCGCTGCTTGCTCTTCCATGACGATTTCGATGCCGCCTGCGTCTTGACGCTCTTCTACCGGGAGCTGCTCCGCCTCGCTCATACCGATCCCTCCAACACTATTTTTCATTGCCAGATCAGTATACCACGAGCGATAGGCGAAGCTTGTCTAACGGTGGCGCCGTTCATTACAATCTCATGACAGCAGGATCACAACTAATGCGAGTACGGACTATTTGCCGAAAAGTCCAGCGCGATCGAGTACGACCGCCATCCGCATGAAGCTGTGGTTGCCGATCGGATCGCTTAGATAGCCAAGCCGCACCAGCTTGTCGATTGTCGGCTTTGCCCAGGCGGGCGCTTCCTTCTGCACCAGCAGACTCTGTATGAGCTGAGCCTGCTCCTCCACTTGCTTCTGCAACGCCGCAAACGCTTGCTTCTCCGCTTCGGTCATCGGCGCATCCTCTCCTTTCCGGATCACTTCCATCGCTGCATCAAGCTGGGCTTGCGTCGGCCTTCGACCGCTCCGATACTGCGCTGTCGTCAGGCCGAAGGTCATCTCCAGATGGGGATAATCCTTGAAGCTGACCCAATCGCCGCCCCAGCTGAAGCCGAGTCGCTTGGCCTCCTCCACTACTTCCATCCAGTCTGCCTGACCATTGCCGTTGCCGTCTCGCGTCATATCCCATGAGACGCTGCGACCGTCAGGCAGTAGCAAGGCAAAGTCGAGCGCGACACCGTAGTTATGGTTGCTGAAGCCGCCGCGGGCATTGGTCACGATCGCCCCAGGCCGCGTCCGCCCTTGCGCGTAGAGCGCATCCTGCTCTGCGATCGTCCGCAATCCCTGCGTAATGACAATCGGCACGCCCCTGCCGTAACTGCGGTCGACCAGTCGTCTGGCCGCCTCCTGCACGACCGGGATGAGACCGGAGATTGCTTGCGTTGACCTGGCTCTGACTTGATCCAACGTCACCATTGCCAGTCCCTCCTCTCATACAAGTAGTGTATGCGACGGATTCGACAAGCTTCGCGGCGCTTGTCCGGGCGAGGACATCCAATTTCTGCTTAAGTGGCGCGGCTGGCGCACCGGCATGTATACTGTGAGGTATAGATTATTCCGTATCGAAGGATGAGGAGGCGCGTAAGATGATGTCACGGTCGCATGAAGAAGCTGCGCTTGCCCGGCAGCATACATGGTATGTCCCAGCTTGCATCGCAGAGTGGGAAGGCGCATCGCTGGAAGGACTATGGCTGCGGTCCGCTTCCTGTTGGCGCATCCTTATCGTGACGAAGGGAATAGGGGTCATCGCCGAGCGGCCTGCGGGCCGTGGTTGCATCTGGTTGGTGCCACCTGAGTCCCCGCTTGAGCTCGAGCAGGTACAAACGCTGCAGGGAGTGCTGATTGGATACCGATGTCTGGCCCCTGATGGCGGGGAAGCGCTACTTGGTCTGTCCCATCCGCAGCCGCTTGCTTCAGGCTCGACACAGCTGCTGCGGCTCGCCGACGAGCTCGCCGATTTGTGGAAGTGCCCCGACTCCGAGGCGCCCTTCCGGCTGCAGCAGACGTTCGCTACCATGTTAGCCGAGCTGGAAAAGGCGCGTCAGGCTGCCCTGCTTCCCGAGTCTGACTGGCTGTCGCGCACGCTCAAGATCATGCAGGAACAGTACAACAGTGACCTGACACGCGAGCAGTTGGCCCGTCAGGCCCAGGTTAGTCCGCAACATTTCTCCCGTGCGTTCCGCAAACGTACAGGATTTGCCTGGACCGACTACCTGACGCTGTTGCGGATTAGACATGCCCAGCTCCAACTGCTCGGCAGCTCGGACAATCTGGACACTGTGGCTTCGCAAGTAGGCTACAAGGAAGGGCTGTACCTAAGTCGACGATTCAAGGCGACGGTAGGCATCTCTCCAGCTCGATATCGCAACCAAACGCAAAGGTTTGCGGCGCTGAATTTCAACCATACTGCAAGCCTCATCGCGCTGGGCCTACAGCCCGTGCTCGGAGACTACTCCCCGTGGCTCGAAGGTATGCAGCGTCGCCATGGTCCGGTTCAACAGCTGCGCTTCGCTCCTATCGGCCCTAATAGAGAGGCCTGGTATCGTCAAATCGCCTCCGTGCAGCCCGATGTCATCGTCCATTACAGCGACGCCCCGGAGAACGATCGTTTGCTGCCTCTTGCCCCGGTGCTGGAGATTCCGTTCAAGACGATGAACTGGCGCGAGCAGTTCCGCTATATCGCCGACATCGCCAACCGCAGCGCGCTGGCCGAGCAATGGCTCGAGCAATTCGATGAGCGACTGCAACTGATGCAGGCGCGGCTCTACCGGGACTGGGGTAGACGGGCCACCGTTGCAGTGTGGGAGCTTGGCGATGACAAAGCCTACGGCATCAGCAGCAGCTTCGGAAGAGGGTGTCAGCTGCTTTACTCCGAATTTGGCTTCCGGCCGCCCGAGCGTATGCTGAGGGAAGGTATCGAGGACAAGGGTTACATCGAGACGGAGATTGGTCGCATAGCGGATTATGCTGCCGAGCATATCTTCATTCTTGGCAAGTCGACCATGTGGGAAAATTTGTTGCGTTCCGAGTCTTGGAGCAGCTTAGAGGCTGTGAAGGCTGGCCGAGTCTACCGTGTGGAACGCTCCGATATGTTCTATGGCTTTGACCCGCTCTCCTCGCAAGCGCAGCTGACCGAGATGATGCGGCATCTTACAGGCGCCGAGTTACAATAGTGCATAGCGACAGATCACGCCAAGGCATGGACTTCGGTTGTCATGCGCTGTACATTGGTTAGTGATAATGATTATCGATGATAAAGGAGAGAAACACCTTGCCTTCTGCAAACCGCATTACATCGCGCAGCCATCCGTTATGGCTATCGCTCGTCATCCTGCTGCTAGCCGCTCTGCTCAGCGCATGCGGGAGCGACGCTGCTCCCGAGCCGACATCGTCCGCCTCCCCTAGCAACAACAGCGCGTCTGTGGAGGAGCCGCTTACGGAAGAGACAACTTCGCCGGAGACGAAGACCATCTCGACGATCAATGGCGACATCGAGATCCCGTCGGCTCCGCAACGGATCGTAGCGGAGGAATATCTCGGCACCTTGATCGCGCTCGACGTTATCCCCGTGGCCGCTCCCGGACTGTCGATCCAGAACTACTATTACAAGGATGCGCTGAGCGGCATCCAGAGCTCGGGCGACTATGGCAAGCCCTCTCCCGAGCTGATCATGACGCTGAATCCCGACCTCATCATAACCGGCAACAATGATACCTACGAGATATTGAATAAGATTGCGCCGACCCTCGTCGTTCCTTACGGTCAATTAAAAAATGCTCGCGAGGAGCTAACCTTCTTCGGCGAAGCACTGGGCAAGGAAACGGAAGCCGCAGCCTGGCTGGCGGACTATGCTGCAGTCACGGGCGAGCAGAAGTCCCGGGTGGATAGCGTCATCCCGGCTGATGCAACATTCTCGATCCTTGAGTACAGCGACAAATCCATCTGGGTCTATGGCGACAACTTCGGACGAGGCGGTCAGCCGATCTACCAGGTGTTGGGGCGCAAGCCTCCTGCGGCAATCGCCAATCACATCATGGAAGCGCAATGGGAGGAGATCTCCGCCGAGATGCTGGATGAGTATGCCGGCGATTATCTCATCGTCACGGCCAACAACCGCACGGTGGCGGACTTCGAGAACGATCCGCTATGGGCGGCGCTCCCGGCGGTCAAAAACAAGCGGCTCTATGTATGGCCGGAGGAGCGCTCATGGTACTACGATCCGCTGGCTGTCAAGGAGCAGACCAAGGAGCTTGCCGACTGGCTTGTCAGTCTGCCGCGCGAATAACGCTATGATGCACGAAGAGGGTTGTCCGCTCGGACAGCCCTCTTCGCTGTTTCTAGTTTCGTGCTAATTAAAGTAGACGGCCATGCGGCGGTCGAGGATCATCACCCGGCTCGCCCGGCCTTCGCCATCAAACATAGCCGACACGACCAGCGTCTCCTCCATCGCCTCGGGCCCGCGTTGGCGCAACAACGTCTCGCGCGCTAGCGGCGTCTTCGTCGACAAGTCATAGAAATAATCGAGATTGCCCGGCGTCTCGTCGATCGCGTACTGACTGCCGTAGCGGCTCTTCATCTCGTCCTTGCGTGTCCCTGGCGCAATCCCCCGCACCGTCGCATAAGCCGACTCCGGGCCCTGGATCGAGAGGAACACGGCCTTGTCCCCGCGATATCCGACCTTAAGCCCGCCAGCATATGAGCGCATACGCGGTTCATCTGAAGTCCCGGCTCCTGCGACCGCTTCGATCTCCTCCACACTCATGCCGTAGCAGATCCTCGCGCCAGCATCGCCCTGCTGCACCAGACAGCCCTCACGCGCCGACATCGCATCCGCCTGCAGCTCCTCCATCCCCGCATCGCCACACCCGACGATCAGGAGCAACACAATAACGCCCCCTAGCCATCTATATGTATGCTCTGTTCTGACTGACCTCACTGCTCTCACAAACTCGCTTCCCCCTCAGCACTCCCATGATGTCATGAAACAACACTCCATTACCCAGCTTGGGGGGGGAGTTGAAACAGTGGGGTTAAAATTATTGTTGTTGGGAAGGTTTTGGGTGGTACTGGTAGCCTGCATGCAGGTCAGAGGGATACGCAACGATAGGAACAAAGTGCCGTTAGGTAAACGATATCTGTAATCATTCCGCTAAGACGTATGTGACGGGCGAATCAAGCGGACAGCTGTGTTAGGATCTCAGCGGTCACGCCCTGGCTGACCAGCTCGGGGACGAAGCTCTCGATGAATGTTTAGCTCCTCAATATAAAAGCTCCGCTTACGCGGAGCTTTTGAAGCCTTGCAACTATTCAGAGCTATTTAAAACTTAACGAAGTAACAAAAAGATGCCGTAAAGTGCGTTTGTGGATGCAGATGCTCTTGGGCTAACTTCCATGTAAAGCGTCGCCCCATTAGGAACATACAGGGATTCAATATTATTGACTCCTCCAACGCCTGCATCCGGCGCGTAAACTTTTGAAGAAAGCGCGCCACTTGGATATCTAATTTGATAAGCAAGAGCATAGTTGTAACTTGCCGGAGAGACTAGCCCAATATCCACGAAACGATCTGTTCCTGTAGTGTTGATCCAGGAAAACCAGTCAACATCGCTTGAGCTTGCAAGTGGCAACCATGAAGGATAGCAGCCCCCAGGAAGAAGGTTGCAAGGGGTTAATGGAATCGCCGTGTCTCTTGTATCTCCAATACCGATAACCTGCGGAGTTACATCAGCTGCAAAAGCGGCGTGCGAAAAGGACATCATGCATACAAGAGTAAGCGCGATAAAGATTAGTTTTTTAATTTTCACTTAAGCCCCTCCAGCAAAAAAATTTAGATGCCGGCCAGCTATCTAAATCCAATGTTACCACATCGTTCCATTAGTGGGTATGGGACAAACCTACCAAAAAGTTACATGATACGAGTCCTGATTGTCGACATACGTCGAAACGTCGCTTGAGCAGGATATTACAGCTAAGCTGCCACTTATTCTGCTGGACAAGACCAGATTTCACGAACTGCGGCATACACTTACACTTTACTGCTGAAGCTTGGGGAGAATATCAAGGTCGTGTCTGAGCGCCTCGGTCACAGCCGGACATCGACGACGAGCGATATCTACACTCATGTCCTGCCAGACATGCAGCAGGCGGCGGCCGACCGATTCGAGGAAGCGATGAAGGGGAACAAACAAACGCTTTAGTCTAATAAAGCCTGTCAAAATCCTGTCATCGCACTTTTGCACATCATGAGAGGGGTCCTGAATCGAGGGGGGAAAATCGGGTAGGAGGCTGCC
>NZ_BFBX01000017.1:0-19208 GCF_003851045.1 Paenibacillus sp. 598K
CTCGCGGGCGACTCGCGTCGCGGACTCCGTGACCTCATGCGCCACCTGGACATCGACCGGCGGCGCCTGCAACGGCGTCAGCGGCCGGGGCGTTCCGCTCTGCGCATCGTACGCCTCGCCGTACAGTCGCTCGACATAATAGTCGGCATACAGCTCGAACTCCTCGCGATAGCGCTCCCGGTCATAGTTGTTGTCCATGAAGGTGACGGTCGGCGGCAGTCCGCTGTCGCAGCGAGAGAAGTTCGGATTATGGAGCGGATTGTCGTTCACGACAGCACGGGTGAAAAAAAACTCGCGCCCGGTCGCGCCCGAGCCCGGCGTGCCGCTACCCGGATCGGACGGGCCGCCCGGGTTCGTGCCAGGGTCGGTGCCAGGATCAGGATTGCCTGGACCGCCGGGATTGGTGCCGGGATCTGTCCCAGGGTCCGTACCGGGATCAGTCCCGCCTGGCGCTTCCTTGAACGGCTCCAGCTTGACGCGAACCTCGCTCTCGCGCATCAGTCTGCCCTCGCCGCCTTGACCGGTGAAGGCTACTGCCGTCAACACCTGACTCGTATCGCGGACGAGCTCGTACGCCACCTTCAGCTCGGCGATCTCGGCCACCTGCTCGGCTATGTCGACCACCTCCGCCTCCGACAGCACGCCGTCGCGGACGTAGTACAGCTCGCGGTAGACGCGGCTGAACATCGCCGCTGCCGAGCTCGACCTGGCATAGGCCTGCTCCGCATGGCCGCCCGTGATCGATTGGAGCATCCCCGTGTTGACGTAGGCGAGCAGCGGCGTCACGAGCAAGGAGAGCATGACGATCAACGCAAAGACGGCGACGAGCGTATTTCCGTTGTCGGATCGCATCGAATTATGCATTGCCAATTCTCTCCTTGTCCCTTAATGTAATAACTAAGAATCCTATGCCAACGCTCTAGCGAGGTGTCCTACCTATGGCCAATCAACGCGGCGTCACGCTCATCGAAGTGCTCGGCTCCGTCGCCTTGCTGGCGGTAGCCGTCCTCACCATCACCTACGCGCTCCAGCAGACGAGCGTCTTCTCCAGAGACAACGACGGGATCGATCGCTCGGTCCAGGTGACCCGCACCATCATGGAGGAGCTGCGCGGACATCTCGGCGAGCCGACCAGTCGCACCTTAGAGCTCTACGGCCAGACGATAGATCTGGACCTGCTGCGGATCAACACCACGGCCCCGCTTCTCCTCTACTATCCCGGGACAACGGAGGCAGAGCTGACGCTCTCGATCGTCTCGGCAGACGGACACTTGCCGAGCATCAGTGCCGGCGACGATACCCTCGATCTCGACAGTAGCTTCAAACTGATTACGATCACCAGCGAGGCACAGGGCAAGCAGCGCCCCTATACGCTTGAAGCTTATCTGGAGTATTGGAGTATTGACTAGGCCATGCATCCACGCATCCTGAGGAGGTGTCTGTCATGATAAGAGGCAACTCGCGCGGCGTGACGCTAATCGAGGTGCTCGCCGCCTTGTCGCTCACTGTGCTCGTCCTGGGTACGCTATTGTATCTCGTCAATCAGACGCACTCGAGCGCCGCCCAGCTGCAATCCCGCGAGTCTGCGCTCCAGCAATCGCGCGACATCGTCCAGCATCTCGTCAGCTCCGCCCGCAACGGCATGAACGCCTCGCAGAACGCGCCGTCCGAGCTGTGGCTGCATGGCGAGCACGGAGACTATGTGCACTATGCCTGGGATCGTACGACCGGCGATTTCACCGTTGAGCAGCAGCTCCTCGACGACCAGGGCGTGCTCGGATCGCCGAGCCGACATCTGTTCTCCAGCCAGGTAGCGGATACCAGCATCGTCGTCACCGCCCCGGACCCCGGCAGCCCCAACGGCAGCCGCATCGAGATTACGCTTGTCATGGCCCTTCCGGGCAATCAGCAGCACACCACCTCGACCGTCGTCTATACGACCGATGGGCTCTGACCCAATAGTGTCGTAGTGTCATTGCTTGGGTTCCATCGCCTGGAAGCGAGATACTAATAAGGGTCATCATGGTTAATGCCATCGATTATAAACGACGGCAATGATCTGCAGCGTTAATCATCAATGGCCTATATGATATAGCGCGCAGACTGTTAACGGGATCACTAATGATACAGGCAAATAAAAGAGGTATAGACGCGAATAAGCTAGCTGACGCTAGCCTGTCGCAACCAAGCCTTGCACCCATGTCAAATACGCGCCCAGCCAGCCCTCGCCCCACAAATACACCGCCCATGCCCCGACCGCAATATAGGGACCGAAAGGCACCAGCTCGCCATATGCCCCTCGACCAGCCAGTCGCAGCAGCATCGTCACCAGTAGCCCGATCAGACTGGCGGCGAACAGACTGAGCAGCGTCAGCTTCCACCCCAGCATCAGACCGATAAAAACATACAGCTTGATGTCGCCGCCGCCCATCGTCTCCCTGCCGAGCAGCCGCTGCCCGACCATGCCGATCAACAGCAACGCGCCGCTGCCAATTAGTGAAGCAACAAGATAGTCCCATAGCGGCAACGGACGGATCCATAGCCGCATCGCGAGCAGCCCCGCCGCGCCCGCCAGCACGACCCGATCAGGGATGATCCGCTCGGCCAGATCGGTCTGGACGATGACGTACAGGATAGAGACGCACCACAGCAACAGCAGCAGCTCCCAGCGCATGCCTACCGTCGCCACCGACACAGCGTACACAACCGCAGCGGCTGCCGCGCCGAGCGGGTATTGCCAGAGGCGAGTCGATGCTGTGTCGGCGATGTGCGGGTGTGGCGCCAGCCACTCGACCATGCCATTAGGGCGATGGGTCGTATCAGTGGATGGCGGCCGCACAGAGACCCGTATGGTCATCTGCGCTGCTGGGATGGCCATCGCCGGGTTGTGACTGCGTTCCTGTGTAGATAAGGTTGTTAATCGGCTATCCCAACGCATCGCGATCCCGTTCAGCACCACGCCCAATAGCAAGCCGCACAAGGTAGCTGCTCCCGTTAACCACCACATCGCAGCTGCCCCTTTCTATGCTTATCAGCTACTTGCACCGGATTATTTACAACAATAAGTTAGGAACTAGGAGTGGGTAATTCCGCCTTAAAGCTTCCAATATTAGGCTCTTTCGTGACTGTAATATTTGTTGAATCCGTATACCCAAATTTTTCAAAACTTGGGGAAGAATTCAAGTACCCCTGACTAACTAAAGTTCCAATTGTTACTGTCATCTGCTCGTTAGTAAATGTACCATTACCATCAAGCGCATAACGAACAGCCGTTTCTTCAACCAGAATCTTACTTGCCTGATCTGCTTTGGTCTGTGCATTATCAATTGTCTTCCCAATCGCCGGAACCGCAATCGCGGCGACGATGCCGATGATGACGATGACAGCCAGCAGTTCAATGAGCGTGATCCCTTTTTGGTTGCGCAATGTTTTTACCATCGTATAAAACTCCTCTCCAAATCCTTGGTTTCATTTCTTTATGTTGATCAGCAGAGGCGTCCCTTCCTTGGAACGCTCGCTGGAATACCCGAACCGCTGCCCGCGCTTGAGCCCCGTGGCACGCTTGTCCTTCACTGGTAAAAAATAAAGGTGGGGACTAGCATCCCGGCTGTCACAGCAGACCATAACTATAATTTCTAGAGTTATTCGACTCACGGAACGCCAGACACACACCGCTAACTCTTGTTTCTAGAGCTATTTCGCTCACGGAACGCCCAACGCACCTCGCTAACTCTAGTTTCTAGAGCTATTCCCCCACGGAACGCCAGACGCGCCACGCTAACTCTACTTTCTAGAGCTATTCCACTCACGGGACGCCAGACGCGCCACGCTAACTCTAGTTTCTAGAGCTATTCCCCCACGGAACGCCAGACGCACCACGCTAACTCTACTTTCTAGAGCTATTCCACTCACGGGACGCCCCACGCAACCGTGCCCGACGCCACACGCATGTCCCACCGCCCCACATGCAACTGGACGCCATCTGCATCTGCATCTGCATCTGCGTCTCCGCAGGCCCCTCAACGCCCACCCGCACAACTACAGTTACATATTCTGCATCAGCTTGAACGACGGCATGAGCACGGCGAGCACGATCAGGCCGACCACGCCGGTGAGGGCGACGATCATGAGCGGCTCGAGCAGCACTTTGAGTCGATCGGCGAGCGCGTCGACATCGGCTTCGTAAAAGTCCGCCACCTTCTCCAGCATCGTGTCGAGCGAGCCAGAGCGCTCGCCGACGGAGATCATCTGGACGACCATCGGCGGGAACAGCCAGGTCCGCTCCAGCGGATCGGCGATCGAGTTGCCGCTGCGCACCTCATCCCGGATATCCGCGATCACCTTGCCGATCGCCGCATTGCCGACGACATGCGAGACGATCGCCAGGCTCTGCAGGATCGGGATGGCGGCGACGTAGAGCGAGCTGAAGGTGCGGCTGAAGCGAGCGATCGCCTGCTTGTGCCAGAGCTTGCCGAACACCGGCAGCCTCAGCTTCCAGTAATCGAGCTGGCGGCTCGCCCGCTCGCTGCGCCGGAGCAGCCGCAGTAGCGGCGCCGGCAAGGCCAGCAGGGCGAGCAGCACGTACCAGTAGCTCTGCATCCATTCGCTCGCTCGCATGACGATCACGGTCGGCAGCGGCAGCTCGATATCCATCATCGCGAAGCTCTCGACATAACGCGGGATGACGAACAGCATCATGAAGACGACGACCAGCGTCATGATGATCAGCATGATGATCGGGTACACCATCGCCGACTTGACCTTCTCCCGCGTCGCCCGCTCCTTCTCGAAGAAGACGGCCAGCCGCTCCAGCATCTCGTCCAGATTGCCGCCCGCTTCGCCGGCCCGCACCATATTGACGAATACCGGGGTGAATACCTTCGGATGCGCCGCCACAGCGATCGAGAACGCAGCCCCGCCCTGCATCTCCGCCGTGATGTCAGCGAGGATCTTGCGGAACGGCTTGCCCGGCGACTGCTCGCTGAGCACCCGCACCGACTCGACGAGACTGATGCCTGAGCGATACATCGTCGCCAGCTGGCGGCAAAACACGGTGAAGTGCTCCGTCTTGACCTTCGGACCGCCTAACTCGATCTCCCGGTACAAGAGGCTGCGGCTCAAGTCCGTCAGCTGCGACACCCAGAGCTGCTGGTCGCTCAGCTGCTCGAGCGCCTGCTGCTCGGTCGAAGCCTCGACGACGCCGCGTCGCCGCTTGCCTGCGCCGTCGACGGCTCGATATCGGTACTTGGCCATACGCTGCTGTCTCCCTCCTATGGCTATCTCGCTGCATACCCGATGCTGTGCAGGCTCACGCTACGCAATCTCAGTTAAGCAAGCTGATCGCCAAAGCCGAACATCGCTTGCTTGGCCTCCGCCGGCGTGATCCGGCCCTGCTGCAGCAGCTCGCGCAGTGCATTGTCCATCGTCGTCATGCCTTGGGCGCGTCCGGTCTGCATGACCGAGCGGATCTGATGCACCTTCTCCGAGCGGATCAGATTGGCCACGGCCGGCGTGTTGACCAGCGACTCGATAGCGGCGACGCGTCCTCGGCCGTCTGCGGCGGGCAGCAGCCGCTGCGCCATGACGCCCAGCAGCACCGCTGCGAGCTGGATCCGCACCTGCTGTTGGGATTGCGGCGGGAACACATCGATGATCCGGTCGATCGTCTGCGGCGCATCCGCCGTATGCAGCGTGCCGAAGACGAGATGGCCGGTCTCCGCCGCCGTGATCGCCGTGCTGATCGTCTCCAGATCGCGCATCTCGCCGACCAGGATCACCTCGGGGTCCTGACGGAGCGCTGCTCTCAGCCCGCTGGCGAAGCTCTCCGTATCGGCGCCGACCTCGCGCTGGTTGACGATGCAGCGCTTGTGCCGATGCTCGAACTCGATCGGGTCCTCCAGCGTGATGATGTGGTCGCTGCGGTGGCGGTTAATATAGTCGATGATCGCGGCCAGCGTCGTCGACTTGCCGCTCCCTGTCGGGCCGGTGACGAGCACGAGCCCTTGCCGCCGCGTAGCGAATTGCTCTGCGACCGCCGGCAGTCCGAGCTCTTCAAGCACCGGGATGCGGCTCGGGATGAGACGGATCGCCAGACTGACGCAGCCCTTGCGCTTGTACGCATTGACCCGGAATCGGGAGACGCCCTCCAGACTATAGGACAGATCGATCTCGCCGCGCGTCAGCAGCGTCTGGTATTGCTCGCCGGTGAGCAGCTGACGGGCGCAGTCGGCAGTGTCGGCCGCGGTGAGCGCAGCGTCTCCCAGCGCGCTCAGCTTGCCGTCCACCCGCAGCATGACCGGCGAATCTACGGTGAGATGGATGTCGGATGCGCCTGCGGAGCAAGCATGGTGCAACAAGTTCTCTGCCGATGGCATGGTCTTCCCCTTCTTTCTCTCGATGATGCCGGAGCGCCCGATCTTCCAATCGCTTGCTCACGCCTCTTCGCCGACGACGCGATAGATCTCGCTGATCGTCGTCTTGCCCTCGGCAGCCTTGCGCAGCCCATCGACGAGCATCGGCACCAGCCCCTGGGCGAGCGCGTAGCGATAGTACTCGCGATCGGAGCGCTTGGCGAGCACCATCGACCGCAGCTCGTCATCGAGCACGAGTACCTCCTGCACCGCCAGCCGCCCCCGGTATCCGGTGCGTCCGCATTCGCTGCATCCCTGGCCCCGATACAGGACGGACGCATCGATCGCATGCTGGCGCAGGATCGCTCGCTCGTCCTCGCCAGGCTCGTAGGGCGCGGTGCAGGCCGGGCAGTTCATCCGCGCCAGCCGCTGGGCGATTACGGCATTGACGGCCGAAGCGATCAGGAACGGCTCGATGCCCATGTCGATCAGCCGGCTCACGGCATTGACCGCATGATTGGTATGCAGCGTGCTCATCACGAGATGACCGGTCATCGCAGCCCGGATGGCGATCTCGGCCGTCTCCTGATCGCGGATCTCGCCGACCATGATAATGTTCGGGTCCTGGCGGAGGATCGCGCGCAGGCCGCGGGCGAAGCTCAGGTCAGTCACCGGATTGACCTGCACTTGATTGATGCCTTCGAGCTGGTATTCCACCGGGTCCTCGATCGTGACGATGTTGACATCCTCGCGATTGAGATGGGACAGCGCGGAATAGAGCGTCGTCGTCTTGCCGCTGCCAGTCGGTCCGGTGATCAGGACGACGCCGTGCGCGGCTTCGATGCTGCGGAGGAAGGCCTCTTCATTGCGCTTGGAGAACGCCAGCTTGTCCACCTCGGTAAGAGTGCTGCCCAGATCGAGGATCCGCATCACCACCTTCTCGCCATGAATCGTCGGCAGCGTCGAGATCCGCAGGTCGATCTTGCGATAATCGACCTCCTGCTCGACCCGGCCATCCTGAGGCAGCCGCCGCTCGGCGACGTTCATATTGGCCATAATCTTGATGCGGGCGGTGATGACGCCGTGCATGTTGGGCGGGAGCGTCCGCTCGGTTCGCATGACGCCGTCTACCCGGTAGCGGATCCGGAAGCTGTCCTCCTGCGGGTCCAGATGGATGTCGCTAGCGCCTTGCAGGACAGCTTGGGTGATCATCTGGTTGACTGTCTTGACGACGGGCGAGTCGTCATCCTGACGCGGCAGCTCGTATTCGACCTCTCTGGATTGCAGCGTCTGGCTGATCTGGTCGATCGTCTCCTGCAGGCCATAATAACGGCTGATCGCGCGGAGCAGCTCGTCTCGCGAGGCGATAACGGGATCGACGCGCATGCCGGTGGCGATCCGGACTTCATCGATCGCATAATAGTCGAGCGGGTCGGCCATCGCCAGGATCAGCTTGCCGCCGTCGACGCGCAGCGGGAGCACGTTATGGAGCGTGGCCAGCTTCTGCGGGATCAGGCTGATGATCTTCGGGTCGATCTTGTGTCGGAACAACTGGACATGAGGGATACCGAGCTGAAACTCCAGCACTTCGATGAACTGCTGCTGAGAGATGTAGCCTTCGGAGATGAGCACATCGCCGAGCCGCTTCTTCATCTCTGTCTGCTGTTGCAGCGCCTGCTGTAGCTGCTGCGGCGTGATTACGCCGGCATCGACGAGCAAGTCGCCGATTCGTTTGCGGGTCGTCGCCATATCCTTATCACCCTTTGCGAGTCATTCATGAGTAGGTACGGTGTTGGATCTGGAATGTGAAATGTTGGATCGGAGCGCCCGCAAAAAAGAGGATACGGGACTTTGGTTGGAAGTTATTTCTATTAAATCAAACCACTCTACGAAAGTCAACATCTAAAGAACTAGTTTTCACTCATTTAATAGACCTATAGACCTACATGAACCTAACATATATCCGCCTTTTGAATAACTCACATTGTTTTTTCGACAATATAGTATATATATCGGCACGATATTCGCTTTTTTGAAAGGAAATTTAACCCAAAACGCATCATTTTTCGTCGGTTGACTTTTGGCAGCAAGGAGCGTATAAAAGAAGTAATATACTTGTTTCGTTGACGGGAACACGTGACGACGGATAAACGGTACCTCAGAGAGTCGACTGCTTGCTGCGAAGTCGATGGACCGCTCCGATGGCATATCCTCCCCGAGAATCCGGGCCGAACCGCCAGCAGGCGTCAGTAAGCCGGGACGGCATCCACCGTTAACAGGAGCGCGTATGATCGTACGTGGCAGAGCGCCGTCTTCTCGCGGCCGGATGATCCGGCGGAGCGGGCGGAAGCAAGGGTGGTAACGCGAGTTGATCTCGTCCCTTCGGGACGGGATTTTTTTGTATTCCGAACAGTAGAGGAGAATGATCCGGATGAAACCACAATCAGGAGAAACGCAGGCGGCAGTAACGCTGACAGATATCGTATTTGCGCAGCATCTGCTCAAGGACGTCGCAAGCCGTACGCCGCTCCAGTACAGCCGCGTCCTCTCGGAGCGTTACGGCTGCAAGGTGCTGCTCAAGCGCGAGGATCTGCAGGTCGTACGCTCCTTCAAGCTGCGCGGCGCCTATCATGCGATGAAGTCCTTGCCGGCCGAGCAACTTGCGCGCGGCGTCGTCTGCGCCAGCGCCGGCAACCATGCCCAAGGCGTCGCTTATTCCTGTCAGGTGCTGGGGGTTCGCGGCCGCATCTTCATGCCTTCGACAACACCCCGCCAAAAAGTTCACCAGGTGTCCTTTTTCGGCGGTCCGCTCGTCGAGATCGTCCTCATCGGCGATACGTTCGACGACGCTTATGCGGAGGCAGTCGCTGTCAGCGAGCGGGACAGCATGGCCTTCATCCATCCGTTCGACGACCCCGGCATCATCGCCGGCAACGGCACGATCGGTCTGGAAATCATGGAGGCGGCCAGCGAGACGCCCGACTATGTGTTCATGACCGTCGGCGGCGGCGGGCTGGCTGCCGGCGTCGGGGCCTATCTCAAGTCGGCTGCGCCGGATATCCGGCTGATCGGCGTCGAGCCCGAAGGCGCGCCCTCGATGCAAGCCTCGCTGACAGCCGGTCGTGTTACGCCGCTTGAGGAGATCGACAAGTTCGTCGACGGCGCCGCCGTCAAGCGCGTCGGCGACCTGACCTATGCGATGTGTCGCGATTATCTAGACGGGATCGCCATCGTCTCCGAGGGACGGGTATGCACGACGCTGCTGGAGCTGTACAACGAGAGCGCGATCGTCGCCGAGCCTGCCGGAGCGCTGCCGATCGCAGCGCTAGAGCAGTACCGCGAAGCCATCGCCGGCAAGACGGTAGTATGCATCGTCAGCGGTGGGAATAATGATATCGACCGAATGCAAGAGATTAAGGAACGCTCGCTGATTCATGAGGGGCTAAAGCATTACTTTATGCTCAACTTCCCGCAGCGCGCTGGCGCGCTCCGCGAGTTCCTCGACGATGTGCTTGGTCCGACCGACGACATCACCCGATTCGAATATACCAAAAAACACAACAAGGACAACGGCCCGGCACTCGTCGGCATCGAGCTGAAGCAGCGCAGCGACTATGAGCCGCTCATCGAGCGACTCGATCGCAAGGGCTTCCAGTACCTGGAGCTCAACAAGGACCCGCTGCTGTATAATCTGTTGATCTAGCTATGAAATGGAGTCTACCCGCATGAGTATGATAAAGGAATGGATACGGGAGCTATCCACGATGAACCCTGAGACGATCCAGCAAGCGCTGGAGAGCTACTCCGCCTACGGGCCGCTTCCCGGCATCGCAGCCCCGCTGCTCGAGGCGCTCCTGCCTTTCCTCCCGCTGCTGCTGATTATCGCTGCCAATGCCAACATCTACGGCCTGGGGCCTGGTATTATTTACTCCTGGCTTGGCGTCTCGCTAGGCTGCATCCTGCTGTTCTGGATCGCTCGCAAGCTAGGCGGCCGCTTCGGCGCCTGGCTGCAACGACGGTATCCGGCGACGGCGCGGTTTTTTCACTGGATCGAACGCAAGGGCTTCACGCCCATCTTCCTGCTTGCCTGTCTCCCCTTCTCCCCGTCGTCGCTGATCAACATCGCGTCAGGGCTGAGCACGGTGCCGTTCCGCACCTTCCTGCTCGCAGTTACTATGGGCAAAGGCGTCATGATTATTTGCGTCTCGCTGCTAAGCTTCAACATTACCGATCTGTGGGACGAGCCATGGCGGATTCTGCTGGCGGTAGGCGTAATGCTGCTGATGTGGTATGGAGGCCGACGGCTGGAGCGCCGTTATTCGTTTTGACTGCGAGCCTCGCTCGCTCATAATCCGTCGCTTGTTGTGAGATGCTATGGAGGAGACTTGATCCGATCTGACAAGGAGCGATGCATCCGATGAGCGATCATCCCAACGACTATCATGAGATGCTGCCCGTCTCCGGCGAGCCTGTCGAGACCGACGGCATCTATCGCAACGAGTGGGGCGGCGAGACCCCGCTCAAGCGAGGCGACGTCTTCCCTGCCGACCCTCAGCTCGGCACGACCGAATGGGAGCTGGTAGAGATGGACTTCGACAACCACCATGAAGGACGTACCGACCCGCGGCTGATCCCGGAGAAAAAGGTGAGTAATCTGGAGGCGCATCTGCAGCATCCGCGTCGCCATCCGAAGGATCAGGAATAGACAGCCGCGAAATTCCGGGCGCACGACGGCCGTACAATCGCTCCTGCGAATAGCCGGTCAAAGCATAGCAAAGCCTCCCTCTCCCTGACTACAGGGACGGGAGGCTTTGCTTATTTGACCTGGACCTCCTTACTCTGCCTCTAGTCCTGGCGCGCGGGGTACGACCGCCACTGACTCGCCGGGTGCAAGCGCGGGTCCTGATCTTAGTCCGAGCGTAACGAACGATGCCGCGCCAAGGATCAGGCCAGAGGTGATGAAGACGAAGGTGAGCGAGGTCGCATGCATGTATACGCCTGCACAAGCGGTGCCGAGCAGCAGGAAGCCGGTAAAGAGCGGCGTGAACAACCCATTGATCCGGCCGACGTATCGCTCCTCCACCGAGGTCAGCATAATCGTCGCCATCACCGTCTGCATGAAGGCCAGCAGCACGCCCGTCATCAGCCGCATGGAGCCCGTCAGGAACGGCCAGAGGGATAAGCCCTCGACGATGGTCGCAGCTCCGAAGACGAGCGTCCCCAGCAGCAGGATCCGTCTCTCCTTGCCGAGCAGATGTCCCCCTGCCGACAGGACTCCTGCCAGTATGCCGCCCAGCAGCATCCCCATTCCGCTCACCGCCGTGAACCACTGCAGACTGGCCTCCGGGAGCTGCAGCCGTTCGGTGATCAGGAAGATCTCGAGCGGCTGGATCAGACCCGCGGACAAGGCGATCAACGCGAACAGACCAAACAGCACGAGCAGTTGGCGTTTGCCCTTGACGTAGCCAAGACCGCTCTTCCACTCCGCATAGACGCTGGTGCGCTCTGTGCGATCCACTGGCTCCGACTTGGGCAGCAGCGACAGACAAAGCGCCGAGAGCGCGAACAGCACGAGCAGGCTGGAGAGCGAGAAGCTGATGCCATAGCGCGTGTAGATGAACGTGCCGAGCACCGGCCCGCCAATGATGAACAAGGAGGACATCGTCTGCGAGAAGGCGATTGCCGATCCGACCTGACTGTCCGGCACATAACGCTTGAACATCTTCATCGATGAGGGCTGAGAAAATTGCGACACGATGGCGGAAACGCCGGCAGCGACGAAGACCGCCTGCCAATACCCGGCCTGAACGGCCCACAGGATCGGCGCGATCGAGAGCAAGCTCAACAGGTCTCCGATGATCATTGTCCGTTTGGGGCGCCAACGATCGGCGAGAACGCCCCCGATGATCGAGAAGATAAAGATTGGCGCATACTCGGCCACTGTAAGCAAAGACACGGCGATTGGATCGCCATTCGTCTGCGCGACGACAAAGTAGAGCAACGCCATATTGCGAATCCAGATGCCGATCTGCTGGAGCAAGTCGGACGCCATGACGAGTACGAATACACGGTTGCCAAGCAGCGTTTTCATGAGTGGATTTCCCCTTTGATAGAATTCCGACTGGTCGGTTTAATTTTAATCGCAAGGAGACACAGAACACTCCTGTCCCTCCCTGCCTCTTGGCACCGGTACCCCCCTATCGTCTACAGACGCTAGCTTGGCTTGAGCACCCCATGCAAAAAGCAATCGACAACTAGCCGGTACATCCGCTCGGTCTCGGCTTTGTCATATTCGTAGTGGATAATGCTCAGACCGTCGAGCTGCGCGGCGAACAGTACAGCCAACTCGTCGGCTGGCAGATCGCGCAGCAGGCCCGCCTCCACGCCTTCTTGCAGTATCTCGGCATAGATCGCCCTCGGCGACTTAATATTGACGAGCAGCCGATCCAATATATCCTGATTTTTTTGGGCCATGCCGAACTCTTCGGCTACCTTGACCAACGGATTATAGAAGTCCTCAATATAGAACTCCACGACACCGTAGATACGCTCGGAAAAGCTGCTGTAGCGAGCTTCGCGCGCCCTCCAGGCCTCGCTCCACTCGATATTGTGCTTATTCAACAGCTGCAGGAACAGCTCCTCCTTGCTGTCGAAATGATAGTAGATGCTGCCCTTGCTAAAGCCGCTGTAGCGGACCAGGTCCTCCATCGTCGTCGCCGCATAACCCTGGCTGATGAACAGTTCCTTGGCTTTCTCCAGGATTTGCTCGCGCTTGCGCTCCCCTTTGACGCCAACAGCCATTTTCCTTCCTCCTTCCGCCACGGACAAAAAACCGACCGTTTGGTTTATTTTTATTATAAAAGAAAAGCTGCCGCTTGGCAACCCTTCAATTTGACGTTGGCGCTTCGCCTTCCTCGCTCTCCGTCTGTCGCAGCTCCACCTGCTCGACCAGCTTTTCCAGACGCCGCAAGTGATAAGCATACTCGAACATCGCTGCCCCGACGAACACGAGACGCTGCCGCTCCTTGGGATCGATGCTCAAATAGTCGGAGAGCTGCTCGACCAACCGGCTGCCCTGTTGTCCGTCCGGCCCGATGTCGGCACGCGGCTTGATTTTGCCCTCGGCCTTGAGCAGGATATGCTCATGGTACTTGGTCAGATCCTCGATCTGCCGATCGAATGCCTGCGCCCAGGTGACTGACTCCGGCGCGGCGAAGTAATGCTCCTCCACCGCATCGAGCAAATCCTCGCCTTTGTGCAGCGCCTTGATCATCTGCTTGGACAAGACGAGTTGTCTGGCTCGGCTCTGCTTGCTGCTAGCGGTCAGCGCCCGCTCCTCGTCGAACAAGCTGTATTGCTCATCGAGCTTGCGCAGCAAGCCGTGCAGTTGATCGCGCTCTTTTTTGTACACCTGCTCCTTCATCTCGTTGGAGATCGCAGTCCGCAACAGCAGCGACAGCTGCTGGCTGGCCTGCGTCACCTGGACGTTGAACTGATGGCGCGGACGCGGCGGGAACAACGCGATATTGACCGTGAAGGCCGCCCCCATCCCGGTCAGTACCATCGACAGCCGATCTACGGCGAACCACCAGCCGGTAGCGTGTGCCTCCATGACCGCGACGACTGTCACCAGCGTCAGACCGATCGTGCTCTCCATCCGCAGCTTGATGTTGATCAGGATGACGACGATGCAGACGAGACCGACAGCGATCGGCGTACTCCCGAACAGCTGAACGGCCGCCAACGCGATCGCCGCGCCGATCAGATTGGCCTGCACCTGGTCGAGCATCTGCTTCCACGAGCGATAGATGGACGGCTGAATCGTGAAGATCGCCGCCACAGCGGCGATGATCGGCGACGGAAACTGCAGCAGCTCGCTGAGGAAGATCGCAAGAGCAACCGCCAATCCGGTCTTCAGTACCCGCGCACCTACGGTCATGCCTGCTCCCCCCGCACCTCTGCCTGCGGCAGCAGGTTAAGCTGTGCCTCGGCGACGGGCGTGCCGTTGACGAGGAGACGTATGCGATGCGATCCCGGATAATGCTTGCGAGTCGACAGATCGGCCCAGCTATGCTTGCGCTTGCCGCTCAGACGGGCGCCGCCCTCCACGGTACGGTCGGAGAGCAGGAAGCGCTTGTCCGTGCTGCGACCGCTTGACTTAACGAAGCTGATCGCATACTCGACCCGGACCCGGACAGCCTCGCCCTCTCGCACTCGCAGCTCATACGCCAGTTCGATCTGATCGCCGATCGCCGCCTCGTTATGAGACAGCGTCAAGGCGGCCGCTGCCGCCAGTCCTTCCTGCTCGGCGCTATAGCCGAACAAGGCCAGCGTCTGCGGGTCGTCCCGACGGATCAAGGTGCGGCAGCCGTGCCGGATAATCCAGTCTGTATGCGGATGGACGCCGAACCAGCGAGCAGCCAGTTCCTTGACGAGCTCCGGATGGTCCTTGACGATATCGTTGAGATTGTTGGCTACGCTTTTGCGCACGTAGAGCGAATCGTCCTCCCTCAGCAGCTCCAGCACCGGGATGATCGGCGATGGGTCCTGCTTGAACATGACGAGCGCCTGCCCCCAAGGCAATCGCGGTCGACAGCCCTCGCTGGCCAGCCGACGCAGATGCTCATCGTCATCCTCCGCCCAGCGCCTCATCTGCTGCATCATCCGCTCGGGATCGCGAATCAGGAAGGGCCGCACGGCAAACTCGGACGACGAACCGCGGGTAAAGCGCGCCAATGCCCTCATCGAGACGTCCCAATCCTCCGGCGCTTGTCCGAACTGCTCCACAAAGTCGGGGAAGATCAAGTACGGCAGCCCTTTGCAGGTCTGATCGAAACGGTACAATATCTCAAGCGCATCGCTATAGCGCTCGGGCAGACAACGTCCCAGCGCTCTCGTAATGATGCGCATCCTCGTCTTCAATGGGCTGTCTTCCCAGTCGTCGGTCCAGATCAGACCCAAAAAACGCGCTTCCTCGAAGCCGTCCCAAGCTTCGCAGAGCTGCGTTGCCAATCCATTTATAAAGGGTACATCGTATACATTTTTAAGCGCTTCGGCCATCTGGATCTCCTCCTGCGCTTATTATAGCTGATGCCGCAGCAAAAAGCACAGCGTCGGCGATTAATCCTTGTCCGGCTTGAATCGTGAGCTGCCCTCCTCCCCCTCCACTGCATAGGGCAGGCCAATATCGCAGGTCGTGCCTTGGCCGGGCTTGCTCGAAAGCGCAATGCTTCCTTTATGGTTATCGATGATTTTGAAGCTTACCATCAGCCCCAGTCCCGTCCCGCGATCCTTGGTCGTGTAAAACGGCTGACCGAGCCTGGCGAGCTGCTCCTCTGTCAGCCCCGGGCCCTCATCCTGGATACGGATATGTACATGGGTAGGCGTCTTGAGACTGCGGATGCGAATACTGCCCCCGGCGGGCATCGCTTCGATCGCATTTTTGAGGACATTGATGAATACTTGCTTGATTTGATTCTCTACACCCCGCAGCCAGAGCGGTGCCTCGCCATAATCGACCTCCATTCTGATCTGATACAGATTGGCCTGAGGAGCCAGCAGCGCCAACGTATCCTGGAGCACCTGCCTGGCATCGCAGTAGCTCAACTCCGCCAGCTGCGGCTTGGATAACATGAGCAGCTCGGTGACGATCGACTCGATGCGGGTCAGTTCGTTATGCATAATGTCCTGATACCGTCTCGGGTCCCCTCTCCCTGTGGAGATCAACTGCATAAAGCCCTTTAGCGAGGTGAGCGGATTCCGTATCTCGTGAGCGATCCCGGCGGCCAGTTGGCCTGCTACGTAGAGCTTCTCGGAGCTGATTAGCAGCTCCTCGTTTTTTTTGCGTTCGGTAATATCGCGGACGATCAGTTGGGTCGCCGACTGGCCTCCCGTCCGGATCGGATTGATGACGACCTCGGTATGCAGCACCTTGCCCTTCAGACTGATCCACTCCTGCTCGAACGGCACGGCGGACGGCTTCGGCCATCCTTTGCCCAGCTGTTCGCTCAGCTCGTGATGATGTCTGCTGTGCAGGCTTGGCCACACCTCTGCTCCGAGCAGCTCGCTCGCCTGCTCCGCCTCCAGCAGCTTCAACCCCGAGCGATTGATGTACACCCATCTGCCCTTCTGGACGATAGCGATCATATCGAGCGAGCTTTCGACCAGCAGCCGATATTGCTCATCGACTTGCCCGAGCTGTCGACGCGTCAGGTAGACGAGCAGACATACGCTGAGGATCAGCATCGTGGCGACGCCGATACCGCCAGCCAATACCTTCAGTTGATCGCTGAGCAGATCGGCTGTCATAACTTGCCCGTATTCAATCGTGAGTGCCTCGATGCTGATCAGATGCATGGCCATGGCCGAGACCCCGAGTAGCAGCGCTCCAGGCAGCGGACTGTCATCCTTGGAGCGCTCATGCAAGTAGAAGGCCAGCATACTGCCGCCCCATTGGATCGCCAGTGCGCCTGCGGTCAGTCCCGCATGCAAGGTGAATCCCCTGTTCAGGGACGACAGCAGCGGCCAGTATTGCAGCACCAGCTGGGCCAACGTCAGCACCAGACTGAGGATCAGCCAGCTCAGTAGAGACGACGGTTGACCGCGCGTCAGCAGCAGCCCTGCCTTGACGAGCAGGACTGCGATTAGATACGATGCCAGCAGGCCGATATTCAGTTCGACCGGGGAGTCCGACACCAGCTGGATCAGCAGCTGCATAACAGCGATACCCAGGACGAACAACGCCGGCCATATGATCGAATACCACTGCGACTCCGTCCGTTCCTGACGATCGCCTATACGATACAAAAATAAATATGCGGATAAAACGCCAATGGATAATGCCAATGCCAGCAAAAACAGCTCGCTGGTCTCAAAATACGCGCCCATGATGTCCCTCATTCGCTTGCTAATTCTCTATCATTGTTAAAATTCGACATTTTACCATAAAATCCTTTTTCAAGTAACGTTTTTTACGGCAAAACTCGACAACGCTGCTTCCTTCGACCCTCCTGATATTTTTGCAGAAATCAGGTATACTTAGTGTAAATCGCCCAAGGAAGGAGAAGAGAATTTGAAAAAAATTTTTCAGGAGTTTAAGGAATTTGCAGTGAAAGGCAATGTTATCGATCTCGCAGTGGGCATCATCATCGGCGCCGCCTTCGGCAAAATCGTTACTTCCGCCGTGAACGATCTTATCATGCCGCCGATCGGCAAGGTACTAGGAGGCATGAACTTCTCCGATCTGTACTATAATCTCGACAACGAGAAGCTGCTGAACGGACAGCCCGTCACCTCGCTTGCGGAAGCTCAACAGGCTGGCCACGCGGTCATCGCTTATGGCCAGTTCATCAGCACGGTCATTGACTTCCTGATCGTCGCGCTGTGTGTATTCCTGATCGTCAAGGTCGCGAACACGCTGCGCCGCAAGCAAGAGACTCCAGAGGAGCCGCCAGCGGCGCCGACGGACAAAAAATGCGGCTATTGCCTGTCGACGATTCCGCTGGAAGCGACGCGTTGCGCGCATTGCACCTCTCATCTGGAAGCCAAGAGCAGCCCGGCAACCTAGCAGTCCCGGAGGCGGTCAGCTAGGCGCTGAGGCGTTGCATGGGGTACTGGCCTGCCGCTAGACGGCGCCTAGAGCTTCGTATAGGAAACAGCTAGGCGCGCTGGCGGCGCTGATGCATGGCGCGGGGCACTGATTACTGGCGCGCACCATGGCGGCGGCGGGCCTGGGCTCCAGGCCTGCCCTTCACCTGTGCAGTCTTGCCCCCTAGAGCTGAGAACCTGCTGCGGATATGCTTGCCGGGCGGACGACTACGCTTCGTACTGGCGCTGCGCAAGCCTGCCCGGGAATTGCGCGCTCCTCCTCTGCGACTCGGTCGGCGAACGGCGCGCTGGGCTGGCGTTGTCGACAGGCCGGTCGCTGCCTCCCATTCGCTGTACCATCGATCGATCATGCCATGGATTTGATAGAATACAGTGCTGCCCGGCGCAATATCGAGGTTGTTCAGAGCGGGCTCGTTGTAATAGAGCGCCGATTGTTGATGGATGCAGTTATGCAAGCCCGAGGATTCGATAAACCATCCCAGTTCGTCCGCACTGGCAAAAGACCTCGGATTCATCGTGATCCGCTGTTCGGCCGCCAGGTTGTAGCACGGTGATCGGCGAATCGGCTCGGGAGGCAGCACCCAGGGCTGAATGTAGGATGGGTCATAGCCTTGCTGCAGATACCATTGTCTCGCCTTGGCAATATACTGCCGATGGAATTGCAGGAAGTCCCGGCCATAACCGGGCGGCGGGTTGTTCGTATCCACTTGGTGCCTGGCGCGGTGCCAATTGCGGTGCTCCGCCATCAGCTCCGGCGGGAAATTCGGAATTGCCGGCATTAAGTTTTGCTCCCTTCTTTGCGAAGATCATTCATCCTAGTCTATGAGACAGCAGGCCAGGCGGTGAGCATCAGCGGCCCTATCCAGCGCCTTGAAGTACGTGCATATTTTTTTTCGAAAAATCTGTTGACAGTTTCCGCAAGTCCATGCTATTATCTTTCTTAGGGTTTGCAAGATACTTCGCCGTTGTAGCTCAACTGGTAGAGCAACTGACTTGTAATCAGTAGGTTGGGGGTTCAAGTCCTCTCGACGGCACCATTCATTGCTTTCAGTCGATAACTGATCATGCAATTGCAAGCAAACCATACATACAGGATCATCCTTTGCGGATGGTCTTTTTTGTTGTTGCTCTAGGGCGTGTCTGCACACCCGCTCGGGGGCATCTTAGACCGCCTTTCCGCCCCCTGCGGCGTCACTTTTGCTTGCCGTACACCCGGTACGCCTTCACAAAAGTTCCTTGCATGGAACGAAA
>NZ_BFBX01000017.1:19312-28409 GCF_003851045.1 Paenibacillus sp. 598K
AAAAGTTCCTTGCATGGAACGAAATTTCAGCCCAATCTGCTACCCTCTGAGTATGCAGACACGCCCTAGGAGGTTATATCTTATCTTTCTACGGATTCGTAATGCGCGGCAACGGGTAATAAGGATAATGAGAAGAATCCAACACTAATGGGGGTTGATGAAGATGGCCTATACCAATCTTCTGGTCGCATATGACGGTTCGGAGCAATCGATACGCGCCCTGAAAACAGGTATTGAGATGGCTAGGAGCTGGAACGCCACGCTGGAGGTTGTGCATGTCTTTGATATCCCGATGCTGATCGTCGGCGAAGCCATGATTCCCCCTCCCGTGGAAAATTCGGTCGCCATCGCGCAAGAAGCGGACAATCTGGCCGCCGAGGCGCAGTCCATCCTGAGTGCTGCCAGTTTGCAAGCAGAGGTCACGGTGCTGCAGGGCGACCCGGGTCGCCGCATCATCGAGACAGCCGAGGAGAAGGGTACCGACCTGATTATCATTGGCAGTCGCGGATTAAGCGGTCTGCGGGAAATGTTCCTCGGCAGCGTAAGCAGCTATATCGTCAAGCACTCCAAAGTCGCAGTTCATATTCTTAAATAAAAGGCGACCGAGAACGAGACTTATCGGGCTTCTTGCCAGCCACCATTCCTAATTTTGACTTAGATGACGCCCATGCTGGGCGTCCACTCAAAAGGGCGGTACCAGGGTAATCCTGGCACCGCCCTTCAATTATAGATGACTATGTAAGCAGTGTAATAATCAAATGTGCTGATACAGGCTGTGTTCCCCCTGGAGCATTTGTGATGGTAAGAGCATCAGGATTTCCAGCAGGATTCCGCACCGTCAGAGGTTGATCGGCTGCTGACGTTTGGACGAGAGCCGTACCGATAATTTGAGATGTAGTTGCAATGCGCCCTGCTACGGTATAAAGCAGTTCAGCGTCATTAAGAGTTAAGACCAGTTGTCCCGATTCCGTGACGCCCACTTGAAAATATACCTGGTACGTGCCGGGGATAGACAAATTAAACGTAGTATCATCGGTACGGGTAATTACGGCCCCGCTTGCTGGCCCATCATTCGGGAAGGCGACATCGTCACCGACAGCGATCGGCGCTGGATTATCGGTCGGCATCAGGGCATAAAAATCTGCGAAGAAGAATGTAGCTGTCGGTCCTGTCGGTCCTGTCACTCCGGTCGCTCCAGTGACTCCTGTTGCCCCGGTAGCCCCAGTGGCGCCAGTCACTCCCGTGATGCCGCCGCCCGTAGGTCCGGTCGCCCCGGTCGCTCCGGCCACGCCTGTCGCTCCGGTAGGCCCCGTCACTCCCGTGATGCCTCCGCCCGTAGGGCCGGTCGCCCCGGCCACGCCTGTCGCTCCGGTCGCCCCTGTCACTCCCGTGATGCCATTATTAGGTCCCGTTGGACCGGTGGCGCCTGGCGCCCCCGGATCCCCGGGATTTCCGTTGGCACCTGCGGGTCCCTGAGGGCCTTGTGGACCTGCTGGCCCTTGAGGGCCCTGCGGACCTGCTGGCCCTTGAGGGCCCTGCGGACCTGCGGGTCCTTGAGGGCCTTGCGGACCTGGCGGTCCTGGAGTAAAGTCATTTCTTCCCATAAGAACACTCCCATTTTTGCAGTCTAGAATCTGGCTGTCGAATTCTTCTTCAAAAAACGACATTTCTTGCGCTGAGACTCTTCATTATCCTATTAGGAGTTGAAGCAGATATTCCCTCAACATAGCTTGACCGTCAAAATAAAATAGGCTGTATTTGTCCAATCTTTCACCACCTCACGCGCATTCATTAATAGAAAACGATAAGCAAGGGTGAACTCAGAATGGACAACTACCCATTTATCGGTATTCTAGTACAAAAACGAGGATACAGGCGTAGAAACGTAAAACTCTATCAGCGCTATGTTAATTTAAAGCTGAACGTATATGCTTTTTCATCGGAAGATATCCTATGGGATAAAAAGCGAATTATCGGCCTCCAGCTCAAAAAGGGACGTTGGAAGCAACAGGAGTTTCCATTCCCTCGCGCCGTCTACAATCGCTGTTACAGCAAGGATTCCCCCACAGTTCAACGTCTGGAACAGATGATTGGCAAGGGCAGATGCTTCAACTCGATCAATCATTTCAATAAATGGGAGCTGGCCGAGCATTTGGCTCATTCCCCTCTTCAAGCACATCTCCCCTATACCGGTTTATATGAGGAGGCCAATATTGCTGCACGATTAGAAAAACATAAATTGCTCTATATTAAGCCGCTCTTTGGCTCTAAAGGCAATCAGGTCTATCAGGTGGAAATGAAGGACACCGGGGAAGTTTATATTTCAGAGCACAGCTTGTCCCCTATGATGATCTGCAGGACGTACGAAGATCTCCGTCAGAAGCTGGATCGTCTGCTTACAGGATCCTCCTACTTGGTTCAGCAAGGCATCCCGGTCAAGCAGTTTAATCATCATTATTTTGATATCCGCGCTTTGGTTCAGAAGGGCTTGAATGGAACGTGGTCAGTTACAACTATCATTTGCAGAATGGCATTCAAGCAATATTTTAATACGAGTATGTGCAAGCAGGTTTTTGAAGCATCCACATTTCTCCCAAAGGTAATAACTGCAGCCCGAACGGAGCAGGCCTTAAACGAACTGCGTGAACTTAGCTTGGCTTTTGCCCGGGAGGCTGAACAGCTATACGATGGATTGGGGGAAATAAGCGTGGATTATGTAATGGATGAAGAAGAGAAGCTATGGATGATCGAAATAAACGGAAAGCCGCAAAAATCGATTTACACCGATTTGAGGCAGCAGCTCAAGAACTATCATCATCTTTACAGCAAACCGATGGAGTACGCCTATTACCTTACGCGACGAGATTTAGAATAGATTCTAACGCTCAGCCTCAGCCTCATTTGGTCGAAAAGGCAAGGTCTCGCAAAAAAAGAACCCCATCCCGGCTAGGGATAGAGTTCCTTTCATCCTTTACGTACTAAATAGGGGAGTAGCGTCAAGCCTTAGGTTCTCGGCTGCAGCTCGACATTTTCTTTGAGGACGACGAGGTGGCCGTCCTTTTCGTCGATCGTCAGCGAATCGCCTTTGGAGATGTTGCCCATCAGCAATTCCTCGGACAGACGATCCTCGATATGCTTCTGGATCGCTCTGCGCAGCGGACGCGCGCCGTATTGCGGATCGAAGCCCTCCTTGGCCAGGAACGCCTTGGCGGTATCGGTGAGCGTAAAGGCCACTTCTTGCTCCAGCAGCCGCTTGCGCAGCTCCTCGGACATGAGCGAGACGATCTCGTTAATATGCTCCTGCTCCAGCGAGTGGAAGACGATCGTATCGTCGATCCGGTTCAGGAACTCCGGACGGAAGCTTTTCTTCAGCTCGTTCAGCACTTTGTCCTTCATCTGGTTGAACTCATGGCCCGCATCATGCACAGCCGTGAAGCCGAGCGTCGAGTTGCGTTTGATCTGATCCGCGCCGACGTTGGAGGTCATGATGATCAACGTATTGCGGAAGTCGACGACCCGTCCTTTGGAGTCTGTCAGACGGCCATCCTCAAGCACCTGCAACAGGATGTTGAACACCTCGGGATGCGCCTTCTCGATCTCGTCGAGCAGGACGACGGAGTACGGCTTACGACGGACCTTCTCAGTCAGCTGACCGCCCTCTTCGTAGCCTACATAGCCTGGAGGCGCGCCGACCAGACGAGAGGTCGAATGCTTCTCCATATACTCCGACATATCGATGCGGATGACCGCATTTTCCTCGCCGAACATCGCTTCCGCAAGCGCTCGCGCCAGCTCGGTTTTACCGACCCCTGTAGGGCCCAGGAAGATAAAGGAGCCCATCGGACGCTTAGGATCCTTCAGACCCGCCCGCGAGCGGCGTACAGCCCGCGAGACGGCCTTGACGGCCTCGTGCTGGCCGATTACCCGGCTATGAAGGATCTCCTCCATCTTCAGCAGCCGCTCGGACTCTTCCTCCGCGAGCTTGCTGACCGGGATCCCGGTCCAGCTGGCGACGACCTGAGCGATATCCTCCGGAGTCACCTCCGAATCGGTGCGGCCCTGCTTTTCCTTCCACTGGTTTTTGGTGATGTCGAGCTCCTCGCGAATCTTTTGCTCGGTATCGCGCAACGCAGCGGCTTTTTCGAACTCCTGGCTTTGTACAGCGGAGTCCTTCTCCTTGCGGATATCCTCGAGCCGGTTTTCCAGCTGCTTGAGGTTTGGCGGTACGGTGTAGGAGTGCAGCCTCACCTTCGAGCTCGCCTCGTCGATCAAGTCGATCGCTTTGTCCGGCAGGAAGCGATCCGTGATGTAGCGATCCGACAGTTTAACCGCTTGCTCGATCGCTTCGTCGGTAATTTTGACCCGATGATGCGCCTCATAGCGGTCGCGAAGTCCATGCAGGATCTGAATCGCTTCCTCTGGCGACGGCTGGTCGACCGTGATCGGCTGGAACCGGCGCTCGAGCGCGGCATCCTTCTCGATATATTTGCGATACTCATCCAGCGTCGTAGCGCCGATGCACTGCAGCTCGCCGCGAGCGAGCGAAGGCTTCAGGATGTTGGAGGCATCGATTGCGCCTTCCGCGCCGCCAGCGCCGATCAGCGTATGCAGCTCATCGATGAAGAGGATGATGTTATTGGCTTGACGGATTTCGTCCATAATTTTTTTGAGACGATCTTCGAACTCGCCGCGATATTTGGTGCCTGCGACGACCGAGCCCATATCCAGCGTCATAACGCGCTTATCCCGCAGTGTCTCGGGGATCTCGTTGGCGATGATCTTCTGAGCCAAGCCCTCGGCGATCGCCGTTTTGCCGACCCCTGGCTCCCCGATCAGGACCGGGTTGTTTTTGGTCCGGCGGCTCAGCACCTGGATGACCCGTTCGATCTCCTTGCTGCGGCCGATGACCGGATCAAGGTTGCCGTCGCGTGCGATGGCCGTCAGGTCGCGTGCCAGGCCGTCGAGCGTAGGCGTGCTGACATTGGTCGGGGTGCCGTGGCTGCTGGAGACGGCCTCGCTGCTGCCGAGCAGCTGCAGCACTTGCTGACGCGCTTTGTTCAGGCTGATCCCGAGATTGTTGAGGACACGAGCCGCTACTCCCTCGCCCTCGCGTATCAATCCGAGCAGGATATGCTCCGTGCCGACGTAAGTATGACCAAGCTTGCGCGCCTCATCCATCGACAGCTCGATGACTTTTTTGGCTCTTGGCGTGTAGGCGATATTCGTCGGCTGCTCCTGTCCGCGACCGATGAGCGACTCGACCTCGTCCTGGATTTTCTCCAGACCCAGACCGAGACCGATCAGTGCCTTGGCTGCGATGCCTTCTCCCTCGCGGATCAGTCCGAGCAGGATATGCTCTGTGCCGATATTGTTATGTCCGAGCCGGACAGCTTCTTCCTGAGCCAGTGCCAGTACCTTTTGCGCGCGTTCCGTGAATCTTCCGAACATCATGTTCATACACCTCCGTGCTTAAGTTTTGGGGGACAAGTAACGACGGATCAATTCGGCTCGCCTGACATCCCGTTCCTCCGTATTCAGCTTCTCGCCGAACACTTGCTGCAGGAAGCCGGGCTGCGTGAGTACCATTAATTCATTCATTACCTGCGGGGACAAGCTTTGAATCAGGTTCAGGTCGATTCCCAGTCTGACATCGGACAGCCGCTGCGCAGCCTCTTTGGAATCCATGATCATTGCATGGAGCAGGATGCCGTAGGAACGCTGCACCCGATCCTCGATGCGAATTTTCGATTCTGCCACTAGCCGCTCACGGGCAGCCTTCTCATGCTCGATGATCTGACGTGCTACGCTGTAGAGGTTGTCGATAATCTCCTCTTCGGACTGTCCCAGCGTAATCTGGTTCGAGATCTGAAACAGGTTGCCTATAGCTTCGCTACCCTCGCCGTATAATCCTCTAACGGCAAGCCCAACCTGCGTAATGGCAGAGAGGATGCGGTTGATCTGCTGCGTCAGGACAAGCGCCGGCAGATGCATCATAATCGATGCGCGGATGCCGGTGCCGACGTTGGTCGGACAGCTCGTCAGATATCCACGCCGCTCGCTGAACGCATAATCGACCTGCTCCTCATATCTATCGTCAATCTCGCTGGCCAACTGCCATGCCTCCCGAATCTGGAATCCGGGGTACAGACACTGGATGCGAAGATGATCTTCTTCATTAATCATAATACTAACCGACTCACTGCCGCTCAGCACCAGGGCGCCGCCTCGAGACTCATTGGCCAGATTAGGACTGATCAGATGCTTCTCGACCAGTACGCGCTTCTCCAGCTCGCTAAGCTCGCTCAAGTCAAACGTCTCGAAGGTGCCTAGATCATCCAGTTGTCCGGCTCGCGATACTTCCGTCAGCTGCTCCATCACTTCACGGGACTGTTGATTGGTCGCCAGCATCGGGAACGGATGATGACGCAGATTGCGGGCTATGCGAATCCGGCTACTAATGACAATCTCGGAATCGGGGCCATCCTCTTTCATCCATTCGCTCAGCGCATCCTGAGCGAACCGTCGCTTTTCCATCTCTAACCCTCCTCCAAGCAGTCGCCTGGCCGATGAACATGGCCTAAGCTTCGTATACTATGCGTAATGCTATACATCCGTGATTTTGCTCTCAAGCTCGCGGATCTGGTCGCGAATGTTGGCGGCCTGCTCGAATTCTTCCTGCTCGATATGATGATGCAGCTCTTTTTTGAGCGAATCGAGCTTGCGCCTGCACTCGATCTGTCCACCCGTACGCTTCGGAATCTTGCCGACATGGCTCGTGCTGCCGTGCACCCGCTTGAAGAGCGGGTCCAACCGGTCCGAAAAATGCTTGTAGCAGGAGTTGCATCCAAAGCGCCCGATCTTGCGAAATTGGGAATAGGTTAATCCGCATTCATCGCAGCGAATCGTTTGTGGCTTAGGCCCCAATCCCGCCGACGGCTCGAATTCCAGGAGACCAGACAGGAGACTGTGAATCGAAAAGCCATTTGCTGTGCCTGGGATGCCTTCCCCCTTTTCGCGAGCGCATGACTCACAAATATGGAATTCCGTCTTTTCACCGTTCACGATCTTGGTAAAATGAAGCGTAGCTTGCTTGGCTCCGCATTCCTGGCATAACATGGATCGCATGTCCTCCTCTCGCGCCTGCAGTTTATTTCACAAGCAAGGATATAAGCATCGACTTGAGTATTTTGGCCCGTATCTCGTCACGCAGTGGCAATACGAGCGTAATCGCATCCCGGGATACGGCCGCTTTGAGCAAATTGGCTTCGCGAGAAGAGATCATATCGGCTTCGCGAAGCTGGTAAATCAGACCTTCCGCAGCGCTCTGTTCGACTCGGTCGCCGATCGTGCTGTTAATATAGCCCTGGATCGCCTTAAGCAACGGCAGCTCCACTCTTTGAATACGAATATAACCGCCGCCGCCGCGCTTACTCTCGACCAAGTACCCTTTCTCCAACGTAAAGCGTGTGCTGATCACATAATTAATCTGCGACGGAACGCAGGAAAACCGGTCGGCAAGGTCATTGCGCTGGATCTCGACGGCGCCTTCTGCGCTCTCCTGCAGCAACTGCTTCAGATAATGCTCCAGCGTATCGGAAATGTTACGCATATCACCAACCTCCCCGAGTTGTTGCAATGGTCATTCGTTTCTTAATTGACTTTGACTTTCTTTGACTTTAATTTTATTATACGCAATTTTCTAAAAACGTCAAGTCTCGAATACAAAATTATGAGCATGCCGCCTGGAAGATGATAAACATTCGCTCCGTGTCGACGGCACGCTATAAGTTAGAAATAGTCCAGCAAATAGGTCGTTTGCTGAGGTAGACAGGCCTCCAATTGCTTAACCCCTGCCTGGTCGCCTTGCAGCTGTTGCAGCTGCCATAACGCAGTCGGTCGTTTGAAGCCGAGCAACATCGCCGTTAACGTCTGAATGGAGCAAGCCAGCGCAGCCTGACCTGTTTTAAGCTCCTTATATTTTGTCACAAGCACGCCTTTTTCATTTACCTTCAGTTCATATATCGCTTCGTTCCAAGGCGCGTACTCATCGTTTACAGCGATCGTAAGTGCTATCTGCTCGGTCGACGTCTCAAATGGATACGCGGCCAAGAAATGCTCCACATCGACAATGCGTCCCATAAAATAAGGGATGATTTTTTGCTCAAAACGCGGGTTCGGAATCATGTAAGCCAAAGCATCGTCAACGGGCGCCTTCATATGGGCACGATCGATCATCGAGTCATGATTGGAAATATAATTCCACAAGCCTAGACGAGCCTCCTCGTCATGATAGACGAATTCATGAACGGTCATCTCGCGCTGGCTTACTTGATAAAACAAATATCCCGTCATGTCGCCATTCACTGTTGTATAGATGGCTACTTGCCCTTGACGGCGACGGAAGAGCTCATCGAACCACCAATCCGTCGAGCGTGACAATGTGCCGCTATAACGGCGGGCATACGCATCATAGAGGGGGGAAATTTGCTGGACCAATGCCTCATCCAGCACGCTGATCCGCTTCACCGTACCCTCGACGGCTTGCCTTTGTGGCAGCAACGCTTTCTCGATTGTATAGGCTTTATATTCCACATACAGCTCCCACCCGTATCGACGGTAGAAGGGGAAGTCGAAGGGGGCCAAAAAGGAAAGCATCTGCCCGTTGTCTTTCATCCGTTTCAATGTATGCTTAAATAGTTGCGTCACTGCTCCCTTGCGGCGCCGCTCCGGCCAGGATGAGACGTTGGCGATGCCGCCCATCGCAAATGACTTGCCACCTACATATGTCGCAAGCGGCAGCAAGGATAGCTGCGCTACCAACTCGCCATCGTCAAATGCGCCGATGACCCGATCCGGCTTGAATCGGGCTATGGCTTTTTCATATTCTTGCTCGCTCAGTTGAATCTGAAACGCATAAAATGACAAATCTAGACTTGCCTCGGCCTCGCTTGGTTTTAACGAACGCAGCTCCAGATAAACCACCTGCTTTCATTAGTCGCGATCCAAAAACGGCAGTTCCGACTTTGTGATCACGCCTTAGATAACCGTATTATGTCATAAGGCAGGAGGTACGCACAACAAAAAACCCACGATTCTC